>JAPKBN010000001.1 GCA_026421215.1 Dehalococcoidia bacterium | reverse complement strand
TACCTCTACCTCCAGCTTTCCTCTTCCCTAACGTCTACTCCGCACCCCTGTTACCCAGAGCGTCGAATAGCTGCTTCAAGTTGGTGTCTACTTGAGGCTCAGGCTCGTCCAGTCTGGTCATCTGCGCCACCATCCCGAGGCAACGCGTAGGTAACCAGCCCCACCGGGGTCACCAGATGGACCAGCCGCCATCGACTATCAGGTTGTGGCCCGTGATCCATGCTCCTGCGGGAGATGCCAGGAGCGCTATCGCCCCTTTTAGGTCGTCAGGCGTTCCTGTTCTTTGCAGTGGAATGGCCTGTCGTGATCGTTCGACGTGACCCTCGTCCGTGGTTGCTTTTGGGATCTGGCCGGGGCTGATGCAATTGACTCTGATGCCGTACTCACCTAGTTCGGAAGCCAGTCCACGAGTCAGATTGATGATGCCGCCCTTTGCCGCCTGATACGGAGGTCCCGAGCGTCTGAAAGTCGGCAAACCCTCGTACATTCGCTTATCGGAGGTCAGGAAACCGTGGATTGACCCCAACGTGATTATCGAACCCCTGCGTTCCGGCATCATCACCCGTGCAGCGGACTGGGAGCAGATGTAGGTCCCGGTCAGGTTTAGATCGACGGTACGGCGGAACTCATCGATGCTGGCGTCCGGGATGTAAGAGTTCGTGAATGCACCACCAGAATTGGCGACCATCACATCCAATCGACCCCGCTCCGTCATCACTCTGTCGACCAGTGCATCGACCTGGGCTTCGTCCGTGACGTCACAGCCGATACCACTTACGTCAAGGCCAAGCCCTTGAAGTTCTTCGGCTGTCTCTTCACACAGCTCAGCGCGACGGCTGGCGATAAATACGGATGCGCCCATCTCCGCCAGCGCGCTCGCCATGGCGCGGCCGAGGTGCGTGCCACCGCCGGTGACGATGGCGCTCCGACCGCTCATATCCAGCATTTCGAAGACCGTGGGCATTTTCGGGATCTCCACCTAGTGGCTTCGCGAGATTGATCGGGGTTGGGTCAGTCGACGCGCATCTTTTGGTACATGCTGCTGAAGAACTTTCCGACAACCCACCCGCAGAGTGCTCCGACGCTCGTCCCAATTATCGCAAAAGCAACTATCCATTCAGTTGCGAGGCTACAGTTGGTCTGGGACAGGCAGAAAAAATACGAATTGAGCAGGTAACCGAACGTTATTCCGCCACCGATTAACGTTCCGACAATTACGCTCCAACTCGGCCGCCGGGGCCAGAAGCGTTTGGGCTCGCGATAAGCCCTTGAGGTGTCAGGGTTCTCTGGGTCGTATGTGGATGCGCCGATAGAACTGTCGGGCGTTGGTTGTTCTGTCATAGATGCCTTAAATCATCGCGCCATTGAGTACGCATCGGCGCGCAGATCTGAAGCCGCGGTGACCGTACCGTCTTCATGATCACGTGTAATTCCGCAAACGTCGCCCGTGATGCGCGCCCAGTCGTCGATCCGATTCACAAGATGCCCGCGGCGTGACAGCTCTTCTGCGGTCTCGTCGTCGATACGTCCTTCGAGATCCAGTCGCCCCGGGTGGTAGGCGTGCGGCCAGAATGAATCCGGGAAGCTTTTTGACTGGAAGCGCGGCGCTTCGGCGGCCTGCTGTGGGGTCATCCCGAACACGGCTTGATTGAGGAAGAACTGAAGCGTGGTCTGGACCTGGGCATCACCTCCCGGCGTGCCGAACGGCATCCAGGGGTGCCCGTTTTTGAACGCTAGAAGGGCATTAGGTGTCAGGCGAGGACGCTTACCTGGCTCCAGCGCGGAAGGGTGCGTCGGATCGAGCCATGACTGGGTGCCACGACCAGATGGGGTGAAACCAAGACCCTTGATCACCGGCGCCATCCCGATCGTGTCGCTTGGGGTCGCCGAGAACATGTTGCCCTTGCCGTCCACTACGCATGCGTAGCTCGTGTCGCCCTCGGTACCGCCCTCCAGTGGCTCCGGCGGTTGATAGGCGTACCCGGTCGGAGCTGACCGGCCTTCGAAGCGCCAAGGATCACCTGCTGACGGCATCGCGGGTGATGCAGCCTCAAGGTCTATTTGCGATCGCCGGTTGGCTGCATATGAGGGATCGAGCAGGCCCTTGATTGGAACGTCCACCATGTCCGGGTCACCGTAGAAGGCGTCACGGTCGGCGAACGACAACTTGAGCGACTCGGTTACGACGTGAATATAATCGGCGGAGTTGTGGCCCATCGAGAGAAGATCGTGCCCGTCCAGTATCTGGAGGGCCTCGGCGAATGAAGGTCCCTGGCACCACACGCCGCAGGTGTAGACCTCGAATTCTCCCTCGGGTCCGGAAAAGCGGCCCGTCTCCGGCTCTTCTTTGCCAACCTGGAACGAGGTCATGTCTTCCATCGTGAGGAAGCCGCCACCTTCTTGAACAGCCGCCACGATCTCTTCACCGATTTCCCCCGAGTAGAACAAATCACGCGCTGCGCGTATGGCGGCCTCCCGCCCCTCACTGGCTGCGTTGCACTCGGCTTCGATGAGTCGTTCGAACGTTCTGGAGAGGTCTGTCCGGACCATACGTTCGCCTGCAGCGATGGGACGGCCCTCCGGGGCGAAAATCTCCATTGTGGACGGCCAGTCGCTAAAGCCTTCAAATGCGGCTGCGATGCGCCGGCCGACACCACGGCTGACAGGAAATCCGTCACGCGCAAGTTCCAGCGCCGGAGTGATGACCTGTTTCAGGGTCATTGTGCCGTGATCGGATAGAGCGGTCAGCCATGCGTCGGGGGCTGCAGGAACGATAACCCGCTCCATGCCTGTCGGGATGTCGCCTCCGCGATCCTCCAGGAAGTGTTCAAGCGTGGCGGATTTGGGCCAGCGGCCAAGTCCAGAGAGTGTGAAAACACGATCCGCCTCGGCGTCGTAGATCACAATGGGGGCAACGCCACCGAAGCTGGTGTTGTCGGCGACCACGACGTTGATGGCGATACCCGTTGCCACTCCAGCGTCGATGGCGTTCCCGCCTTGCTCAAGGATGCGGAACCCGGCGGCTGTTGCGAGATGGTGCCCGCTTGAAACGGCGTGCGTGTTGCCCGCAAGGTCCGGTCGATAGGATGCAATGCCGGTCGGCTTGTGGCTCGTCGTCATCACCAACTCCAGTCCTGAGATTTGTCCCGCAAATTTTGGCGACCCTGCAAATCAAGTCACCCCGATCGTTGTTGTTGGCGCGAGTGTAATCCAATACGGATTTGGGGCCGACTGAGCGTGGTAGGTAGACTATGGTGCATTAGATATACGACCGAGTTCTCAAGGACAGCAACGTGGCCATGCCGCCTCAGGTAAACGTTCCAGCTTACGATGACGCCAACGGCCTCCACATGGCGGCTGTTGAACACCTGTTTGTCGGAACGCGCAACGCAACGCAACTTGCCGAAGAGGGCGGGCCGCTGATGCTGGTCGGTTCCGACGGTATTTACGTCGATGACATCGAGGGAAAGCGCTACATAGACGGTATTGGCGGAATGTACTTTCGCAATACCGGGCATGGGCGTAACGAGGTAGCGGAGGCGATCTACAACCAGCTCAAAGATGTGTCGATGCACGTGTACGCCGGGAGTACTCCGAGCACGGTGCGGCTTGCCGCGAAGCTGGCTGAGGTGACGCCGGGCGATCTCACAAAGACCTTCTTCACGAGCGGCGGATCAGAATCTAACGAGTCCGCCTTAAAGCTGGCTCAGGGCTATCACAACCGTGTGGGCGAGCGGGGCCGCTACAAAGTTATTAGCCGCAAGGGCTCGTACCACGGCGCAACGTGGGGGACGATGTGGCTCGGCTCGCATCCGTTCTTGCCGCGTGAGGAATACCAGCCGGTTCCGTCGCACGTGGTTCACATCGCAGACCCGAACCCGTACCGATGCCCGTTTGGCGGTGAGACACCGGAGGAGTGTGCCGAGTTGTGCGCCAATTCTCTGGAAGAGGCGATTCTGTTCCACAGCCCAGAGTCGATATCGGCGTTCATAGCGGAAACGGTGTCGCAGCCGCTGGGCGGGGTGGTGTCGGGACCGGGGTACTTCCAGCGGATCCGCGAGATCTGCGACAAGTACGGTGTGCTGCTGATATTTGACGAGGTGATCACCGGATTTGGTCGGACCGGTAAGTGGTTCGGGGCCGACACCGTGGGGGTGACACCGGACATTATGACAATTGCCAAAGGTCTGACCGGTGGCTACTTCCCGATGGGCGGCGCGATCGCATCTAAACGCGTCTCGGACGCTTTTACGGGTGGTCCGGACGCCACGTTCAAACATATGTTCACGTATACGGGTCACCCGGCGGGATGTGCTGCGGGGTTGGCGAATATCGAGATTATCGAACGTGAAGGCCTGGTCGAGAACTGCCGAATCCAGGGAGAACGGCTGTGGGATCGACTGCAGGAGATCAAGGACAAGCACCCGATCGTGGGTGATGTTCGAGGGATCGGTTTGTTGCAGGGGCTGGAACTAGTGAAGGATCGGAATACAAAAGAACACTGGCCAGCATCGGCGGCGATCGGCGAAAAGATCACGCAGGGCCTGATGGACCGAGGAGTCTGGATCCGGGTAGGCAGCTACATAGTCCCGCTAGCACCTCCACTAACGATCACAGCAGGCGAGGTAGACGATCTAGCAGCAGCAGTAGACGGTGCAATCGGGGACGCGGAGCGGGCGTTGGGGGTTTAGGGCTGGTCGTAAGATTCAACATTCCCGATAGTTAGGCCTCCCATCACACGTTCTATCCAGAGCTGGACAAGTCGATCAGAGTCGACTTCTGGGGCCACATTCGTGTTGGGCTCGGACCTGACCCAGGAGAAGCCGGCGACGACCGGGCCCCTGGTGAGCGCACCCTGTATTTCGATGGTGATATTCAGGTCACTACATTCAATTATTGATGGATCAATGGTGTAGGCCATAGCGGAGACGTCGTTGTAGTGAATGCCCCCTTTGTGGGGAGTCCTTCTCTTTTTGAGTTGGGCAGCTTCTTAAATGGATTGGTTGGTCTGCCGTAAGGACTGACCCCGTGGATGTTGTGGAAGGCGCGCGTTGTTGTGGGCAAGGACCCTTCCAGAGCCCTGGGATGCGGAAGCTCCACGATTTGGGGGCTACGCTGTCGGAAGGTCTAGGCTTAACTCCAGTTCGTTGGAGATTGAGTGGAACCACTCGATTACTGAGCGGTGGTATGGAATGCCGTCTCGTAGCCGAATCTCGGTCTCTTCTGCTTCTGGCAGGCCAGGGTAGACGACCCGGTCGTGACCCGGCGCTGGCTTGGTGTTAGCGAGGCCTTCCAGGAAGTCATCCATGTCTGATTTGAAGCGTTCAACGTCCGTGAAGGCGTCGACCTTGTAGACCTGTACGAAGTGGCCCATGACCCCTGGAGGTGCTTGCGGCATCAGGAAGCCTGCGCCCTGTCCGGATAGGACATCGCACAGAATTTCGCATACAGCAGCGAAACCGTAGCCTTTGTGGGATCCCTGATCTCGAGTACCGCCAAACGGGAGCATGTGATAGTCGTCCCGGTTAGCGGGTAGCGGCGTCTCTTCCATGATCGGCGTGCCATCCGGCTTTGCAATCCAACCGGGTGCCATCGGGGCGCCGACGCGCGAAGCGAGGCGCAGTTTGTTGCCTGCGACCTGAGTGGTGGCAAAGTCCATTACAAACGGGGGCTGTTTGTTGGCCGGGGCGGCCCATGCCCATGGATTCGTCGAGAATCGCTTTTCTGCGCCGAAGGTCGGCAGCATCGACATCGGGTTTCCAGCAGTCATGCAGACGCCAATCATGTCGTGTTTGATTGGAAGCATGGCGTGATACGCGAGCATTCCGAGATGGCGGCCATTGTTCATGATCACGGTGCCCATCCCGTGCTTGTCAGCCTTTTCGATTGCCATCTCCATCGCCTTCGGAGCGACGTGGAGGCCGAGGCCGGTGTCACAGTCGAGCGTGGCGGTGGTGTCACTCTCCCTGATCACCCGCACATTTGGCCTAGGGTTGATGGTTCCTGCGCCGTACTGCTCCACGTAACTGGCGAGCATGTTGGAAACGCCATGGCTTTCGCAGCCCCGAAGGTCGGATAGCATGAGCACGTCTGCAGACAGTACTGCGTCGTCGTCGGTCTGCCCCATCTTCCGGAATATGGCTTCGGCGGCTGCGCGCATCTGCTGCTGGTCTACGTATATCCGGTCCTCTTCAGGGACGAAGAATCGTTCCAGCATTGTTGGGGCCTCAATTCGATGTTTATAAGCGGCGTGATGTGTGCTTTATACGAGTCTGGCACAGGATGGCCCGAGTGGAAGTCGAACGCAAGGGCACAATGCGGCGTTTATTTCTGGAGCCCGTCGGGAGAGGTCTGTTGAAGACGCCGGTGACTGTGTTTCGATGATGGTTGCGGGGGCGGATTGGTTTCCGGCCATGTACATTGTGAAACAGTGCCGTTACAGCTCGACCTTGGCCGGGCCGTCCCCGAACGCATAATAGTCATGTTCCACACGATCGGCGTGTACTTTGACGATTCTGTAACCGGATGGGTCATCGCCAAGTGGGTAGCCGACAGGCCCTGAGGCCACAACCTGCATGTCACCATATGAGGAGTAGTTGTTGCGGTGCCAGTGGCCGGAGAAGACGGCGCTGGCGTTGGCATCTCGCAGCATCCGGAGCAACGGCTCCCGGCGTTCGAGTGGCCAATTCCAGTAGTCATTCGGCTCGTCAGGTGTCTTCAGGAATGCCGGGTGGTGTGAGAAAGCGATCACAGGCCCGCCGCGGAATCTCGCTGCCGCTAACTCGGTTTCCACGAATGCCAATTGTGCTTCCCACTCGCCGGGGACAGGTGTTGGGTTTTCGATCGTGATGCTGTCCAAGACCAGGAACGACACACCGCCATGCTGAAATGCGAAGTAGTCGGGGCCGAAAGCCTGACGGTAGATCCGCAGACTTTCCGGCGTTGCGTTCACAAAATCGGTTGCTGCGTCGTGGTTGCCTGGAACCCAGTGGATCGGGATATTCGGGTGAAGCTTCCCTGCGACGCGCAGTACCTCGGCACGCTCGTCTTCTGAGACAGGATTGTTCACCATGTCACCGCAAACGACGACAAAGGCGGGTTTGAGCCTGTTCGCCTCAGAAATCGCTTCTGTAAATAGCCGGGTTTCATCCTCAAAACCAGTGATCGACGGCGCTTTGCGGATCTTAAATCCCCTGAACAGTTGTGCCTCGATCACCTCATCAGATACACCGCCCCATCGAGCGAACATGCCGAATTGAGGATCCGCGAGTTGAATGAAGAAAAAGGGGTCCATGTGAACGTCCGTGACTAGCGCCGGGCTCTAGAGAGGGTGCTGCTATTGAATTGATAGATGGGCAGCTTAGTTACGCCGAGCGTGGCGATCGCGTAAAAATGGAGGAGGGTCTAAACGACCCAGGACAGGCTCGTTGGCCGAAATATCATAAAGCAAGCGAACGCAATGACCGCCGTTGCGGCAGTTAACCTATCGATTACCTGGTCGGTGCCGCTCAGGTTGCACTGATCGCGTCAGGGAAGCCGGGAAGCTCCTCCATCGCATACCAGTCGTGTTTCAGCCCGTCATTGTTCAGGTGTACAACCCGGTATCCAGAAGGGTCGTCACCGAACGGGTATCCGACCGATCCGGATGTGACCATCTCCATATTTCCACCGGCGGCGTAATTATTCCTGTGCCAGTGTCCGGCGAAAACGGCGTCGACGCTGTATCTCTCAAGTAGCTCAAGCACGGGACGTCGTCGTTCGATCGGGATCGTGAGATGTGCTTCACTCGCTATATTTTCGTCTGGCTGCTTCAGGAAAAACGGGTGATGCGTAAATAAGATCGTGTGATGACTCTGACGAGTCCGGGCAGCGCGTAGTTCTATTTCCAAGAATTTCATCAGCGCTTCGAGTTCACCCGATGTTTCTTCCGGATGTTGCAAGACCGCTGTGTTAAGCACGATGAAACTGGCCTTTTCGTGCTGGAATGCGTAATTATCCGGTCCGAAATTGGCGCGATATCGTGCCAGGCTCTCGTGGGTCGGGATCGTGTGTCCATCATCGGCTCCTACGTCGTGATTCCCGACTACCCAGTGGAGATCGATGCCATCATCGAGTAGTTTGCCTATTCGCAACGCCTCCTCGGCCTGGGCGGTGTCGTTCCACTGGTTGACGATGTCTCCGCACACGACTACGAATGCCGGCCGCAGGGTGTTGGCGATGTTGATCGCGGCCTCAAACAATCGGGTTTCGTCGGAGAATCCTTTCGTTTGAGGCGCCGGTTTTATGTTGAGCCCGCGTGCTTGGAACCCGGCTATCGCCTCTGCTGTTTGGCCGCTGAATCGGGCGAAAAGCCCGAACTGCGGATCGGCGAGTTGCATGAAGGTGAAATCGCCTCGATTGGAAGTGTTATCGGTCATGAGATCCCATCCGCTCTAAAAACCCGGTTGCACCTGCGGCAAGCCAGGGCTGCCAGGCCATACCGACGCATCGGACGCCCTTCGCTATGTAGGCTTCCACCGTACCGTCATTGACCAGAGTGCCGGCCACACGTCCTGCGTCCATGATGATGCCGAGCCCGTCTTCGACCGCCTGTAGGACTTCGGGGTGTGACACATCGCCGGTGTGTCCCATGCTCTGTGCGAGGTCGCCGGGCGCAACGTAGAACACGTCGATGCCGTCTGCCTTGACGATCTCTTTCATGTTGCGAATGGCAATGATGTCTTCTAGGAGAATCGTGACTAGCGTATTTTCGTTGGCCTTCCGGTGGTAATCGGTGATTCCTAGCGCCCGACGTCCGCCAAACGCTCCGCGGTTGCCCTCGGGGCCATAGTAGGACGAACGGGCCACAAGCTCCGCCTCTTCCCGAGTATTCACATGTGGCACCATAATCCCGTTTGCGCCGCGATCCAGCGCTCGGGTCACAAGTGCTGGGTCGTTTCTATGTACCCGAACGATCGATGCCATGTCCCATAAATCACATGAGCGTGAGATGTCACCAATGGCGTCCCATGAGATTGGCCCATGTTCGCCTTCTGCCAGGATGGCGTCGAAACCCAGGTTGCCGAAGATCTCGACGGTATCGCCATCATTCACGCCATTCACGATCGATATCACGCCGCCGGCTCGGAGCTTTTCTTTAGCTTTGTTTATGCGGTATTCAGCCAAGTGTGTTGCTCCTGTTTATGGGACGGAATTTGTTCTGGGTATGGGGAAGGAGTTTTCGGGCGGGCAAGCGATGCTACCGCCGGTAGAATCGCTTGCCGATATCACTACCCTATCCAAGGGGACTAGAATTCCCGAAATTGCCACGTCACAGACTCCAGACTGAGGGTCACAGTCTCGCGCCAACGCCCATCCATGTAGGTAATTGCGAGAAGGTGTGACGTATTTAACTCGCTGCAACGCTTTGGCTGGTGGCGCCCGTACTGGCGCCACAAACGGCCCCGGCAAATTATTTCTGGAGGATATGGATGTCGACGGTCAATTCAGTACTTGGGCCGATAGATACCTCGGATATGGGGGTCACCCTGTCCCATGAACACGTTCTGATCACGTCGGCAGGCATCCAGACGACCTTTCCGGAGTTTGTTCCCCGAGACGAGGCGATCTCCGAGGGGATCCGGCTTTTTAAGGATGCATACGAAGGCGGATTACGGACGATCTTTGATCTTACGACGCACGACCTCGGACGCGATATTGGTGTGATCGAGGCTGTATCGCGCGGAAGCAGCGTCAACATCATCGCAGCGACCGGAACCTGGCGTGACATCCCGCGAGTGTTTTGGACGGCGGAATCGAACGAAATTGCGGACCTTTATGTGCGTGAGTTGGTGGAGGGGATTGAGGGGACAGGTATTAAGCCCGGCATCATAAAGGTCGCCAACGACGTCGGAGGAGTCACGCCGGAAGGCGAGATCGTTCTTCGGGCGGCGGCGCGGGCGCATCAGAAGACGGGTGCTCCTATATATACACATACCTGGGCGCCGGAACGGGTGGGTGATCAACAGGTCAAGATTTTTGAGGACGAGGGTGTCGACTTGAATCGTGTCTGCGTGGGCCACAGTAACGACACGACGGACATGGATTACCTGAAAGGGCTTCTTGATAAGGGCGTGTGGATTGGGATGGACCGGTATCACCCGGTGGCCAGACCGGGTATGCCTGACTGGCGCACCCGAACCGAGACCGCAAAAGCCCTTATGGATGCCGGTTACGGTGATCGTCTGATGCTCGGGCACGACGCTCAGGTGCAGTTGCGGATCGCTTCTAAGCAGGCATTTGCTGAGCGGATGGCCCAGAACCCGGACAAGTTCTTGTTTATCTCTCGGAATGCGCTGCCATATCTTAAGGAGATGGGCGGTACGGACGCCGATATCAAGAGTGTGATGGTGGACAACCCGCGTCGCTTTATCGAGGGCGCTTTTTAAGAGTATTGACCTCAGTGAGCCGTCACTAATTTAGATGCCTGTGAAAAAAGACCCCTCCCCGGAGGCGGTGGGGAGGGGTCGAGGGTCCGGCGTTTCAACGGGGGGGTTGGGGGGTGCCGAGAAGCGCCGGTTGGGTTTGTCGTATTCTTCTATCTCCGGGACGCCGCTCCCACCAGTCCTGGCGGCATGCCGGCGCCTGCGATCTGCGCACCGGACAGGTGGTGCAGAGCAAGCTGAACTCGGCTATCCAGGATCCGAAGTGTCGATACCAGCTTGAGGCGTCGATACTCCGGGATCGTCTGAAGCGGGAGGCTATCGAGCTGTCCTGCCAGTTGCAGTAGCATGCCCTCCAGGTCTTTCCGCTGATGGATCACCGGCTCCGGCGCTCTGGGCAGAGGTGCGGGCTCAGGCTCTGGGGCGGGTTTCGCGCCGTTGACCACTTCATCCAGGAGGTCATCGATGGACTTGGTCGGGAAGTTTTTGGCGCGCCCGACGATCCGCTCAACGTATACGGAACTCAACTGCCCGGAGACGAATGGGCCGGCGATCTCACGTTGGCGGGCGTAGTCGTCAATGTCTGCGATGCTACGAGCTTCTTTAAAAGTGAGTTCGCCGGAATCGACTTTCTTGCCGAGCTCCGGGTCTAGGTTTCGGATCAGACTCTCATAGTGGTGAATCGTCCCCGGTGTGATCGCGGTACGGCGGGCAAGTTCCTGCTGCGTGACGGAGTGCTCCTCCCTGTATTCAAGGAAGGCGCGCCCGAGTTGCATGGCCGGGATTTTCTCATGATGGTAATTTTCGCTGAGCCGCAGTTCCCGTAGTTCTTGCTCATCGATGCCGGCGCGGAGCTGTACGTCGATGTCAGTTAGTCCGGCTCTGCGCGCCGCCATCCACAGGCGCTCACCAACGACGATGACGTAGGGGGCAGCGTCCAGGTCGCTATCGCAAGCGGGGTTGAACCTCACGATGAGAGGTTGACGCAACTCCAATGTGCGCAGGTCATCCGACGTGTTCGCACTACGCCCTTTACGGGGCAGCTTGCGCGGCTGATCGGGGTCTGGAATTATGGATTGGACCGGTAGGAGCATGCCAGCCTCCCGCTTTTGATGATGTGTTTGCCGGGTTATCTCGCTCCCCGATTGGGATGTGAGGAGGTCCCGGTCGAACTGAGTCGAACTGAGAACATTCTGAACGGTCGAAAGAGTAGTTTCCAAAACTGTCCAGAATTAAAATGGTGACGTTCCGAATATGCATTGACTTTGGAATTGGGCTGGGATAGTTTGATGTCGCTACGATTAAACCCTTCCCGATTTCCCATCGTGATAAACGTGACATCTCCTTCCCCCACGATACCCCCATATGTCCCTTACCGGACATTCCGTAATTTCTTGGAATTTCTTAGCGAAGGCATGCCTGCGAGGATAGATAGAAGCGTCTGGGGGCAGCGGGCATCCGGAAGTACGGGTATCCAGCTAATGACGGCGCTCCGTGCTCTGGAGCTTGTGGACGACGATAGTCGACCGACTGAGGACCTTGAACATCTGGCGGGCTTGGAGGGTGACGAGCGGCGCTCCACATTGGCGACGCTGTTGCGACGGCACTATCCGCCGGTGTTCGCTCTGGATCTGACTCGGGCAACCAGGGCGCAGTTCAGAGAGGCGTTTCGAAATTTCGGCGCCAAGGAAGGTGTGCTCGCCAAATGTGAGGCGTTCTTTATCCAGGCGGCACAGGACGCGGGCCTTGAGCTTTCGTCATACGTTCTGGCTGGACGGCATGTATCGAGAAGAGCTTCAAGCGGATCCATCAGATCCCGTCAGCAGTCGGTAGAACGTTCCTCGTCCCAGCCGACACCGGTAGTGGTGCCCGCTCCAGCGCCGGCCGCGGGGGTCTCTATCGCCGAGATGGTCCTCAAAAAATACCCGGATTTTGATCCGAACTGGGATGTCACGACACAACAGAAGTGGTTCGACGGGATGACTAAACTTATGGAGTCTCTCGGCCAGAGCGGCGGCGATCAGGCCTCCGGGGAGTCTGGGGGCGGATAGGTCACGTCTGTGAAATGTGACGTGTCTGAGACGTAGACGATCTCAAAGCCTGCCGGCTTTTGTCTCAGCAACGTTATCGACGCTGTTTTTATGTTCCATGTGAGCAAACCGGTGAATTTGCCGTGCTCGATCCAATCGAGGATCGCGTTGATAGGCCCGCCGTGTATGACAAGGGCGACGCGTTGCTGATTGTCGAAACGATCTAGAACCCGGGTTTGCAGTGCGTTGATTACTCGTCCCGCGAATTCTGTTGAAGATTCACCGTCATACTCTGAGAAGTCGGCAATAAATGGTTTTCGGAAGAGTTTCGCCTTCACTACCGTAAGGTCACGGCTGCGGAGGTCGCCGATGCCGATTTCGTCAAACTCAGGAACGAATTCTGGTTGGATCTGAGAGGATGCGATGTAGGGTGCAGCCGTTTCATTGGCCCGATCGAGGCCGCTCGTAATCACCGCGTGCGGGTCGATCGATTTCAGCTTTGGTGCGAGTGCGCTGGCCTGGGCTTGACCGAGCTCACTCAGGTGAGCGGGGTCTGGATAAAGGCCGTTCGGGCCGAGCTCGGTATCGCCATGCCTGACAAGGTATAAGTCCATGGCGACATAGTAGAGCTTGAAGATCGGGTCTAGGCTTGGCCCAGAAGAGTGTTTCAGTGGCGTTGGAAACATCCATTCAGGAAAGATGAACCCATGAAGGGTGTGTTCAAACTCACGACGGTTGCCGGTGTCGATATCGGCGTCCACTACACGTGGCTATTCGCGTTCGCCCTGATCACTTGGACGCTTGCGAGCAGTTGGTTTCCGTCTGACTACCCTCACTGGCATGCGTACACCTACTGGGTGACAGCGATTTTGGCGGCGTTGTTGCTGTTCGCCTCCCTTCTCGTTCATGAGATGGCGCACTCGCTGGTGGCGATCGCTCGGGGGCATGTTGTTCGGGGAATCACGCTCTTTATATTCGGAGGCGTGAGCGACATTGGCGGCAAGACTCGATCCGCAAGGGACGAGTTCCTGATCGCCTTCGTTGGCCCGATGAGCAGCCTTGCGCTCTCACTGGCCGGATTCCTGGCATTGCGGGCGGGGGTCGGTGGAGGCGGCTCTCCGGTGGAGGGGATCCTCATCTACTTCACACTCGCCAACCTCCTCGTGGGGTTGTTCAATCTGCTTCCTGGGTTCCCGTTGGACGGCGGGCGGGTGTTGCGATCGATCGTCTGGGCCACCACCGGGAGCATGTCACGCGCCACCGCGATCGCATCGATGGTTGGCATCGGGTTCGGATGGCTTCTGATTAGCGGAGGGGTGTTCATCGCCATTACCGACGATGTGGTATCCGGATTGTGGATGGGTTTCATCGGCTGGTACCTGAAAGACTCTGCGGTCGCGGTGCGACGAAGCGAACACTGATTCGTGCGACCCTGACGATCCGATATCCGACGCGATCGGCTTGATAGCGACCCACCGGTTAAATGAATTGTTCGTCGACACGTTGGTTCCCCGCGTCGTCTAGGTTGATTAGCGACATGATGGCCGCCGGATTTGCTCCCACAGCCTCTTCCAATATCGAGACCGTCGAAGGCTGACATGTGAGGAAAATGACCTGTTGGCGCTCCGACAATGCAGATATAGCGGAACACGCCGCCCTTGCGCGCTGAGGGTCGAAGTTGACGAGCAGGTCATCGAGGATCACCGGTAGTTGGGACCCGGAGCCGTACTCATCGACCAGGGCGAACCGTATGGAGAGCCAGAGTTGTTCGGCTGCACCACGGCTCAGGCGTTCCGGCGGAACCGGCCGACCATCGCCGGTGACGGCTTCGAACCGCTCCTCGCCGATCACCGCCCTCACGCTGGCGTACCTGCCAAGCGTCATGCGATTGAAATAGCGGGAGGCTGCCAGCAACAGGGACGGTTGGTGTTGTTCCTGGAACTCCTCGCGGGTCTGATCTAGGAGCGAGCGAGCGACCGTCAGTACGCTCCACTGCCGAGCATCTTCCTGAAGTTGCTCGGTGAGTTCGTCGATACGGGAGTGCAGGCGTGCGACTTCCGCCTCTGTTTCCATCTGCTTCAGTGCAGCCTCAACACGGCCGGCCTGACCAACGGCTGTGTCACGCTCCTCGCCGGTTTGCGTGACCTTCTCCTGGAGGGCCTGGAGTTCGGCCTGAAACTGCTCCGGTTCAGACTGCTCCAGAGCGCTGTCGATCTCAAATGCCTGCTCGCCGAACAGGTCCGGGGCCGTCCTCTTAATGGCCTCCAGTTCGCCTTCCAGGGCGCGCCTGATCTCGGACTGAGTGGCGAGCCCACGGAACGCCTCGGGGTTCTCGCAACCCGCTCCCTCAAGTAACCCGGTGATGCCGTCTTTTGATTTGTTGAGAGCCTGGATCAGACCTTCTCGTGCGTCTTTCCAACCGGCGGACTCTCGTTTGAGGGCCTGGCGCCGATCGACCCCTCTGACATGGGCCTCCCAGAGACGCTCGAGTTCATGGAGCGCCACGAGGCCTTCTCCGGTCCCCGCATGTTCCAGGCCTGCATCGCTGTATATCGAACCCAGCAAATCATCGGTCTCGGCGTTCTGGGTCTGCATACCGGCCACGCGCTCTCGAAGTCTTGTCGCTTCTTGTGCGCGCCCCGATAGGACACCGAGATTATTGATAGCGCCAAGGGCATCGTCGCGCTCAAAATGAGGATGTAAGTTGAGGCTCGTCAGCAGATCGGCCCACTCTTTTTCGGCGGTCAACATATCCGCATTTGATCGCTCGATCAGGTCTGATGAATCCTTCCGGTGAACCTCTGCGTTGACGGACGCTGCGCTGGCGTTGTCGGCGACCTCGGTCAAGGCAGCCGAGTCGCTCTTTCTCGAGATAGCGCGTCCTACAGCGTTGCGCGCCTCAACCACATCGCGGGCGCTGAAGGGCGTCGATAGGTCGAGCTCACGAGCTATCGACGCTACCTCGGCAGCTACGTCTGGCAGTGCTGCGCGTTCACCTGTAACGGCGGTTTTTTGGGTGCCATACTTTATGGCGAACGCAGCACCGGCGATGACCGCCACGATTCCGATTACGGCGCCGGTAATTTCGGATGTGGCGAATGCCCATGCGATCCCGATCAGCCCTGCGAGGACCAACACGGCTCCTGGCAGCTTCGTTCCCGAAAACGACTGAGAACTGCTTGCCGAAGCTCTCGAGGAATGGGACGAGTCGAGTTCAGCGAGTGCGCCTTCGAGGGTGTTCAGCCGCCCTAGTTTGTGTTCTAGCTCCTCAAGGGTCTCGGTCGGCGCCTCGGGAGCGGCCTGGAGCCGGTTGTTTGCGAGCCGCAGTTCTTCAGCCGTTTCCTTAACCTCTACGTCCGCGGTGTTGAGATCGTCGAGGGCCTTTGATGCCGCTCTGGACGCATCGGCCCGGGAGTCAGCGGTCGCCTGTATAAGGGCGATAGTCCCGGCGGCTTCGTTGAAATCCCCGGCGCGTTGAATGGTCCAGTTGAGTCCGATAGCGTCCAAATCGCGGGCGACACCGTTTTCGATCTCGTCAGCCTCTGCTTCGCGCCTAGGTGAGTCTTGAACGGCCCTCTGGTAGTAGTCGATCCGGGATATTGCACGACGGACGTCATTCTCCCGAAGGGCGAATGCCTCAATCACCGGAAGATCAGAAGCCTGTCGCTCTCGTTCCCGGTCAACCCTGTCACCCTCGGAGATCTGCGATTCTTCGCCGAGCGAATCTCGTTCGAAGCTGTCCAATCTGTCGATTCCATCGGCCGGGATGGCGTTGTCTGCCGGTAACTCTTGAAGTTCGTCCTGTAATCGGCGGTGGATAAGCCATGGGCCGCGGATCTCCAGAAGCCGCTGGACACGTGTGGCGCTGGCCCGCAGGATCGCCAACTGCCCATTGAGTTCTTCCGCATTGTTTTCCAGTATCCGTAACTCGTCCGAGAGATGCCCGTACCCGGCGAGTTCGCTCCTCCGTTCATTCAACTCCTTGCGGGCCTGGCGGAGGTCCTTCTCAAGATCAAACAACGAACCGGAACGTACGCGGCGGAATTTTGAGATGCGCTCATCCAACCGACGAGTGACCTCTCGGAGACTGATATTGCCGATCCCGAGTCCTGCCGAGTAGATCCGTTCCGTGATTTCTCCTCGCCCGAGATCCTCGAATGACTGTAATTCCGTCAGGCTGATGCTGAATACGTTCTGGTAGAACGCGTCGTCCACGCTACCTATCAGCTCCCTCAGCAGATCCTCGCCGCCGTCACGGGTGCCGGAGATGGTCACCGGGCCTCCACGTACGCCTTCCGCACGGTGGATAACGTACGGGTCACCTGACGAGTCTTCGATGTGAACACTGCCGGCCGCGCCCCCGGGAAGGGCAGGCTCGTAATAGTAGTCATCGTGATCTTCCGTGCGACGCCGCGGGAAGCCGAACAGCACGACCCGCATGAAGGCGCGGAGGGCGGATTTGCCCGCCTCGTTCTCCCCGTGAACGACGGTCAGTCCGGGAGAGAACCCGACCACCTGCCTGCCGTTAAACGGTCCGAAGTTGTCCATTTCTAGCCGGGTAATGCGCATCCTATTTCTCGCGCTCGAACAACTCGGCCAGCTCCCAGCGAGCGGCGTCCACGATCTCCGCCAACAACGCATCGTCCGGCATCTCCAGAATCCCTGAAAAACGTCTCTGGGCCAGGACGTTGGAGAGCGAATTTCGCAGTTTGGCGCCCGAGGAGCCTTCTTCAAGTACGGCGACACTGCGCTTCATGACCGCACCTACAAAGTCGTCACGGTCTGTGAGGGCATCTATGTCGATCTGAGGTCCGGTCCGGTCCGATATGCGCTCCACCCAGACGACTGGTGACGTTGCCGCGTAACTGCTTCGTAGTTCGTCCGACAAGTCAGAGATGGCGTTTTCGGCTGATAGATCCCCATGTAAAGATCCCCGTCCGTACAGGGAGATTCGGCATACGAGGTCACGTCCACCTGCACGGACACGTTCCTCGTCGATTGTGACGTGTGCTGCGTCCAGAAGCGCGTCGAGATCAGAAAGCCCTTCTATTGATACCGAGAGTGATTCCCAGCGCACCACGTCCAGCGGCTCAAATGTTGAGGTCGGACGTCCAGATTCATCCACATCTACGATCAGTGCGCCCCGCGCCCCAGACTCGTTCGGATGTCGACCCTGTAGGTTGCCCGGGTACGCGATCATCGGGTTTTCTGGGTTCAAGGTCTGGCGCGTGTGGACGTGTCCAAGCGCCCAGTAATCGATCCCCGTTCCCGAAAGATCCTCGATCGTGCACGGCGCGTAGTTGTCGTGCTCTGCGATCCCTCCGACGTTGCAATGGAGCAGCCCGATGGAGAAGAGTCCTTCTGGTGGAGAAGCGAACTTGAGCGCGAGATTGTCGTGTACTTCTTGCGTCGGGTAACTGATTCCTTGAATCTGGGCGATGAGCGTACCGGCAGTCGAGGCCGTTATCCATTCAGGCTGGGAGCCGAAAGTGTGGGCAGATTCAGGCATCCGGATACGTGACAGTCTGCCGTCAAGCGGATCGTGGTTTCCGTGGACCACGAAGGATTGGATGCCATGCTCGTGTAAGCGAGTCAGCCCGTCACGGAACCTCATCTGGGCCTGCACGCTCCGGTCCGCGCCGTCGTATACATCGCCAGCTATCACGAGAAAGTTGACGCTTTGTGCGATGCACAGGTCGATCAGGTTTTCGTAGGCCTCAAATGTCGCCTCCTTGAGCCGCTGCGCAATTAGCGGCTCGTACTTCAGCAGCCCCTTGAAAGGGCTGTCTATGTGGAGGTCTGCGGCGTGTACGAAGCGGAACGGTTGCATGTTGCGCCGATTGTAGCAACGAGCCGGGGGAGTTCAGGGGGCTTGTGTCACGGGAACGAAGATATATGACGCGAAAAGGGGCCGGACCCGAAGGCCCGACCCCTTTTCTTGAAGCTTTTGGGAAGCTTGTAGCGCTTCCGGATAGTCCGGAAGACTAGAAGTCCATCCCGCCACCGGGCATGCCACCAGGCATGGGAGGCTCTGGCTGAGGCGTCTCGGTGATGATCGACTCTGTGGTCAGGATCATTCCTGCCACTGACACTGCATTTTCGACCGCTGCGCGGGTCACCTTTGCAGGGTCTACGATACCGAATTCGATCATGTCGCCGTACTTGTCTTCGAGGGCGTCGAAGCCGAAGTTGCCCTTGCCCTTGCCGACGGCATCCAGAACCACAGCACCTTCGGCGCCGGAGTTCGTTGCGATAACCCGGATCGGGGCTTCAAGCGATCGGCGAAGGATGTCCACGCCGGTCTGCTCGTCGCCGCTCGCCTTGACCTTCCCAAGATCGACAGCTGAACGGATCAGGACGGTTCCGCCACCGGGGACAATGCCCTCTTCGACGGCTGCTCGTGTTGCGGACAGTGCGTCCTCAACTCGCTGCTTTTTCTCTTTTAGTTCGATCTCGGTTGACGCGCCGACTTTGATGATCGCAACTCCGCCGGAGAGCTTGGCCATGCGCTCCTGAAGCTTCTCGCGGTCGTAGTCGGACGACGTCTCTTCGATCTGGGCCTTGATCTGGGAGATTCGTCCCTGGATTTCCGACGCGTCGCCGGCTCCTTCTACGAAAGTCGTGTCGTCCTTTGTGGAGACGATGCTCTTCACCCGGCCAAGGTCTTCAACCTCTGCGGAGTCCAGGTTCCGTCCGACTTCCTCGGAGATGACCTGTCCACCGGTGAGGATGGCGATGTCCCGCAGCATTTCCTTGCGGCGGTCTCCGAAGCCCGGGGCCTTGATCGCGAGCACGTTAAGTGTGCCACGCAGTTTGTTCACCACAAGGGTGGCCAAGGCTTCACCGTCAACGTCTTCTGCGACGATGACGAGGTTCTTGGAAACCTTCAAGACCTTCTCAAGGACCGGGAGAATGTCCGAGACGGCGGAGATCTTCTTGTCCGTGATAAGGACGAGAGAGTCAGAAAGCGAGGCTTCCATGCGTTCAGAGTTGGTCACGAAGTACGGCGAGATGTAGCCGCGATCGATTTGCATACCTTCAACGTAGTCGACTTCGTCATCGAGTCCACGGGACTCGTCGACCGTGATGACGCCGTCCTTGCCGACCTTGTCGATGACGTCGGCAACGAGGTTGCCCATCTTCTCGTCGTGGGCGGATAGGATCGCAACCTGCGCGATCTGGTCACGGCCTTCGACCGAGGTGGAAAGCTTCGAAATGCTATTGCGAACTGACACGACTGCGAGCTCGAGGCCGCGCTTGAGGGCCATCGGGTCGGAACCTGCGGCCACGTTCTTGAAGCCTTCGTTGATGATCGCCTGCGCGAGGACCGTCGAGGTGGTCGTGCCGTCACCGGCATCATCGTTGGTCTGCTTGGAAGCCTCTTTAAGGAGCTGTGCCCCCATGTTCTCGAAGGGGTCTTCCAGGTCGATCTCTTTGGCGATCGAAACGCCGTCGGAGCTGACCTGTGGCGGACCGAATTTCTTGTCAACGATCACGTTGCGGCCTTTGGGACCGAGCGTAATTTTTACGGTGTCGGCGAGCATGTCGATTCCGACCTTGAGTCGGGCTCGAGCATCCTCTGCGAACTTGAGTTCTTTTGCTGGCATATTTTCCTCTTCGTACGCCGAGCCAATATGCTCGGCGTGCTGGTAACCCGTCCTCTGAAGGGCAAGGGCCTAGATGGTGGCGAGGATGTCGCTCTCTCGAACGACCAGGTACTCGGTTCCGGCTTCGGTGTACTCGGTTCCCGCGTACTTGGAATAGATGACGTTGTCGCCAACCTTGATGGTCAGGGCGATGGTCTTGCCATCTTCGCTAACTCGTCCGGGGCCGGTGGCAACTACTTTGCCGGTCTGGGGCTTCTCTTTTGCGGTGTCCGGGATGTATATCCCACCCGCGGTTTGTGAGACTTCGTCGTCGCTCGGCTCGATCACGATACGATCAGCCAGCGGCTTGATTTTGACCTTTGCAGCCACTCTTAGTTTCCTCCTGATTTATTTGAGTCTTTCTGTTAACGAAGACTTGGTCGTAGGACGTTCTGAGATAAACCTCGAAACGTAGCAGAACGACCCGCGCGAATTCGCTTTTGATTAACCCGTCTGTGTTTCCCACCGGAATTGGCACTCGGGCGACCCAAGTGCTAAGAGAGTGAATTTTATGAGCGCGACTACGAAGTGTCAACGAGTAAGTTGCACTTCGCCTGAAGACAGTCGGAAGAGTACTGGCACGCGCCTGTACGGGGCACACAGACAACCCCGCCGATTATTAGACCGGTGGGATTGTTTTTAATTCTCTAATAAATGGAAACTCCGGCTTAGTCGCCGGCGGCTTCCGAGCTACCGTTTGCGGCGTCTCGCATGGCCCAGAACACTCGTTCCGGACTCATGGGTAGTTGCGTCATCCTTGTGCCGACCGCGTTGTGGATGGCGTTGGCGATCGCTCCAGCTGGTGGGATAATCGGAGGCTCGCCGACTCCGCGAACGCCGTACGGACCTTCGTCCGCCGGTGTCTCGAGAATTACGCAGTCGATCCGCGGTAGGTCAAGTGCCGTCGGCATTCGGTAGTCGAGCAGGCTGGCGTTCTGGAGCACGCCGGTGTCGTCGTACACGTACTCTTCGTTCAGCGCCCAGCCGATGCCCTGTACTGCTCCGCCCTGGATCTGTCCTTCCACAGCGTCCGGGTTGACCGCTTTACCGACGTCCTGAAACGCAGTGAAACGGGTCAATGTCGGCTTGCCGGTGTCCGGGTCCACATCCACGTCTGCGATGTTCAGGGCGTAGCCGTTTGCCGCCCGCATGTTGGGATCGTTTGAAGCTGATGCCACGATGTCGTTAGAGCCAGATGCAGCCTCTCTGGCCGCATCACGGAAGGACATCGAGTTGTCCGGCACGTCACGAGCGGCAAATTCGCCGTCCGAGAACTCAACGAACTCAGGCGTCACTCCGAGTTTTGATGCGATGCGCTCTTTGATCTGGTCCACGATATTCTGAGATGCGTCGTAAATCGCTGAGGCCATGGATCGCGTGACGCGGCTCCCTCCGGCGGTTCCGGAGTATGGAATGCTGCTGGTGTCGCCGGTGGTTATTTGGACCTCGGACGGGTTCAGTCCGAGCGTCTCCGCCGCAAGCTGTACAAAGCCGGTCCGGGTGGACGAAAGGTCCATCGTCCCCACGATCAGGGAGATTGTGCCGTCCTGGTTGACGATCATCCTGCAACTCGAAACGCCGATGCCGTTTGGCCACCACCCGATTCCGATGCCCCGCCCGGCATTTTTGCCCTTGAGCGGCGCGGTGTAGTGCGGGTGAGCCTTGGCCGCCAACAGCATCTCCTCGATACCGATGGCGGTGAACTCCATGTCGTTCATATTCTGATCGCCGGTTTTGCTGATATTGGCGAGCCGGAAATCGATCGGATCCATGCCGAGCTTCTGTGCCATCTCATCGACTGCGGATTCGGCGGCGTAGGACGCCACCGTTGCACCCGGCGCACGGTACGCGGCGACCCGTGGCGTGTTTGTGACTACATCGTAGCCGTCGATGCGGGCGGCTTCCGGCTGGTAAGGGGCGAATGAACAGAGGCAGCCGATCGCCACAGGCGCGCCCGGGAAAGCTCCCGCTCCGTACACAAATCGGGCCTGTACGGCCTTCATCTTGCCGTCGTTCGTTGCACCAATTTTTACGGTGACGGTTGCGGCTGCGCCGGGGCCCGTGGCCGTAAGTACCTCGGTCCTGCTCAGGACGATCTGGACCGGCTTTCCGGAACCTTTCGATAGCAAGATGCAAAGCGGCGAGATGCGGGTCTGTGCTTTCGCTCCAAACGCACCGCCAACCTCGGTTCCTCTCACGAGAATGTTTCCCGGCTCCAACTCGAGGATGTTGGACAGCTGGGTACGGTGGTCGAAGATGCCCTGAGTGTTCGCCCAGACCTCTATGGTCCCGTCGCTGTGATACCAGGCGGTCTCTGCCTCGGGTTCGATGTAGCCCTGGTGGACAATAGATGTCTTGTAGGTTTGCTCTACGATGTGGTCTGAGGCCGCAAATCCTGCGTCGACGTCACCTCTTCCCAGTTCGACGTGGAGGGCGACGTTGCTTGGGGCGTCCGCTTCTCCGCCGATTGACTTGGTGAGCATGTCGTGGTGCAACAGAGGTGCGCCGGGCGCCATCGCTTCTACCGGATCTTGGACTGAAGTTAGAACTTCATATTCGATCTTGATCAGGTTGGTGGCCTCTTCGGCGATGTCGGCCGTTCGTGCGGCGACCGCCGCCACCGGGTGGCCCTGGAACAGAACCTTGCGGCGGGCGATCACCAGTTCGGACAGGTACCGAAGTGAAATGTCCACTTCGCCGGTGCCAGCAGAACCGCCGGCCTCGATCGTAGGGAAGTCGGCCCCTGTGACCACGGCTTCAACACCGGGGAGGGCCTCTGCGGCCGAGGTGTCTATAAATTTGATGTTGGCGTGCGCGTGAGGACTGCGAAGAATCTTCGCTTGCAAGAGGCCGGGAAGGTCGATATCCGCTCCGAACTCGGCGCTACCGGTGACCTTGGGGAGGGCGTCGACCTTTGCCAGTCTCTCGCCTGATAGGTTGATCTGTTCTGCGGTCCCGACCATGTATCGACCTCGAAGTGTGTGTTTTGCGTGTGCTTTTCTTGCCGGACGCTCCGACTACGCTAGCCGGGTTGGTGTGCGATGGTAGCAGAGGCCGTTACGTGTGGGCGTGCAGGGCCGGCCATGGTGATGATGTAAGAATCCGGCGCTGTGCATAGATTTGCCGGTATCGTATGCGATCCCTGAGGACTCCTTAAACCGAGGCGTTTGAGAGCAATCAAGCATTGATAATCTAATTGCTCAGCGTAGTCGCTGTCGGTATTTGGGAGCATGATGGTTATCCATGCATTCGCGTCATGGCGGAAAAGGCGACACAAGCCGTCAAAACGAGAATTCTAGAGTCAACGGGATGGCCATCCCATGATTGTGGATGAGACCGGGCCGATCAAGGCACTCGACGGGCAGTAGCGGTACTGTGAGCGGTTTTCACTTACAGCGCTTCCAGCTTCTTGCTGGCCACCTCTGCCGTCTCCAGTCCGGGTGGTGTGCCTGCTGAGCGTCCCAGGTTGATTGCTTCCTGGAGTGAGTCTCTGGCGGCGGGGGTGATTCCGGCTGCAACTTCGAGTTCAGATCGGCTAATGGCCGATTGAGCGGCCAAAACGATTCCGTTTGCCGTCCGGGATCGTTTGCCAAACTCGATGGCCTCGTCTAGCGACGCAGCGGCCTCTGTGGGGCGATCTTTATCGAGCAGGAGAACGCCTAGGTTGTATGAACAGACGGCGGCGATGATTAAAGAGTCTGGAGATCCGGATTCCTTGCCAAGCGTGGCGGCGTCTCTATAGGCAGCTTCTAGTTTGGGATCGGACAGATCTGCCAGACTCGTCGCAAGTCCATATGCCGCAACAGCGGCGCGCTCAAGTGCCCGTGGTGAACCGGAAGCCGTACCGAATGCCATAGCTTCACGCCATGCGTCTGCTGCCTCTGCTGGGCGATCGGATTGCACCAAGTGAACGCCGAGGGCCTGCGCTGCCCGCGCCGCCGTTTCCAGCCCCCTGTCTCCAGCTGCGCGCCCGAAATCCACGGCGTCTCGCCAGGCGGCTTCTGCCTGTTCGGGGACGCGGACCTCGAGCAGCAATGCCGCAAGATTATGGGATGCGCGGGCCGCCCAGACGGAGCCCCTTTCAGTTTTGGAAGATCGACCCAGTTCGATAGATTGTCGCCACGATCTGTCCGATTCAGCGTTTCGTCCACTATCCGCATGGAGAACGCCGAGATTGTGTGCTGCCCGGGCTGCCCATGCCATTCCATCACCGGGCCCGGACGTCTCTCCCAGTGCTATGGCGTCACGACAGGCCGCTGCGGCTTCACCGAATCGACCCGTATAGCGAAGTACCACCCCCAGACCGGATGCCGCCGCTGCGGCCCATGCGAGCGCTTCTCGATCTTCAACTATGCGGCCCAGTTCGATCGCCTGGCGAAAGGCTTTTTCCGCCCCTGAGTCACTGCCACGGTGTCGGAGGTCTTCCGCGCGCTCGTACTCTTTGCGAACGGCTTCGGCGTCGGTCATCGAGTTGGCACCTGATTGGGTTGTACGTGAGGCGCGTTCATTAAGTTCAGATCCATCCAGTCAGGGAGTTCCATCAGTCAGCAACCACTTTAGTCGCCATGTAATTATAAAGACGACGTTTTGCTGACAAAAGTTCCCGCCAGACGGCTCGCGCCACGTGCAAGATGGGAAAGCGGAGTTACAATCCGGCAACGCCCAAGAGAATGCGCGACTTAAACCGCGGGCGTCATATATCGACCACTCGAAATTACGGAGACCACCGAACGTATGAAGTACCGACGTCTAGGCAGTTCCGGGCTGCTCGTGTCCACCATCGGCCTCGGGACGAACAACTTTGGCGAGATGCTCGGCCGGATGGACTACGAGTCCGCCAAGGCGGCATTGGACGCCTGTCGCGACAATGGCATCAACTTCATTGACACTGCCGATTCGTACTCGGGCGGTATATCTGAAGATTTCATCGGTAGGGCCGTGAAGGACTACCGGCAGGAAGTCATCATCGGCACGAAGGCCGGGATGCCATGGGCCGGCAAAACAAACCGGGAAGGTTTGTCCGCAGCCCATCTGAAGTATTCGGTGGACCAGAGCCTCATAAACCTTCAGACCGACTACATCGATCTGTACCAGATGCACATAGTCGACCCGCTTACACCGATTGAGGAGACCCTTAGAGCCCTCGACGACATCGTCACGGCCGGCAAGGTGCGCTACGTTGGATGCTCAAACTTCATGGCATGGGAGATGGTGGAAGCCATCCATGTGTCTCGCCGGTACGGCTGGCCGGAGTTTGTCAGCAACCAGCCCGAGTATTCAATGCTGAAGCGTGACGCCGAGACGGAATTGATCCACTCGAGCGCGAAGTACTCGACGGGGATCCTGCCTTACTTCCCGCTCGCTTCCGGATTCCTGACCGGCAAGTACAAGCGAGGCGCGGACCTCCCGGAGGGTACCCGTCTCGCTTCGACGCAGCGGATGGCGGACGCACAGCTGACGGAAGCTAACTTTGACGTGCTAGAGGCTTTGGAATCGTTCGCGGGGGAGCACGGCCACACAATGGTCGAGTTGGCGTTCGCCTGGTTGCTTGGCCACCCGGAGGTTTCTTCCGTAATTGCGGGGGCGACTCGTATCGAGCAGATTGAACAGAACGCTGCTGCGAGCGAATGGGAGCTTACGGCCGAGGAGATGACGGAGCTGGACGCTATTCTGCCGGGTACGCCCGGACCGGGAGTTGGCAACCTTCCACGAAGGCGTGGACTTTAACTCGGTAGCTCTGATCCCTTAGTCCCTCTTTAGAAAATTAGGAGTAACAGGTGCCTGAAGGTCGACACATTCTTGCGATCGATCAGGGTACGACCAGTACGCGTGCCATCGTTTTTAACGATGAGGCGCGCCCCGTAGGTTCTGCCCAGGTTGAACTTGAGCAGCACTTCCCGCAACCGGGCTGGGTGGAGCACGACCCGTCGGAGATATACAGGGGCGCAGTAAGCGTTGCCCGGCGCGCGGTTGAAAAATCCGGCCTTGGGTTGGATGAAATCGCGGCGATTGGTATCACCAACCAGCGCGAAACGGTCGTGGTGTGGAACCGATCTACCGGCGAACCTGTATCGAACGCGATCGTGTGGCAATGCCGGCGTACGGCCGATGATTGCGCTGAACTTATTCGTGCCGGGCACGCGGACGACATACGTGGTCGCACGGGCCTCGTCGTGGATCCGTACTTCTCCGCCACAAAACTTCGATGGCTGCTCGATCGAATCCCGAATGGTCAGCGCAGGGCGGAGGACGGAGAGCTTTGTTTCGGCACGGTCGATTCCTGGTTGATGTACCGGCTCAGCGGCAGGCAGAGCCACGTCACGGACGTTAGCAACGCATCCCGCACGATGCTACTGAATATCCATGACCTTGATTGGGATCCGGCCATGTTGGCATTGTTCAACGTGCCGAAGGCGATCCTCCCGGAGGTGCGGCCCTCTGCCGGAGATTTCGCAATCACTGACGGCTCGGAGTTTGGTGGGGAGATTCCGGTCACAGGTGTTGCCGGGGATCAGCACGCGGCGCTTTTCGGGCAGGCTTGCTTCAAGAGTGGGATGACAAAGTGTACGTATGGGACGGGCGCTTTTGTACTGACGAATGCCGGGGGTAGGGTGCCATCTCCGGAATCTGGAATACTGGCAACGGTTGGCTGGCAGGTTGGCTCCAAACGGACGTATGCAAGTGAGGGTGGCGTTTTCGTTACGGGAGCGGCCGTGCAGTGGTTACGGGACGGGCTAGGGATCATCGGTTCGGCATCTGACACGGACGATATGGCGGAGATGCTGGGCGACAACGACGGCGTGTATATGGTCCCTGCGTTCGTCGGCTTAGGCGCGCCCAGATGGGATCCGGGTGCGCGGGGCACGATAACCGGGTTGACCCGGGGTTCGTCCGCTGAGCACCTGGCGCGTGCGGCGCTGGAGTCGACGGCCTATCAAGTGAGGGACGTAATACACGCGATGTCTCCGTCTGGCCGGACTTCTTCTACTCCGCTTCGCGCGGATGGCGGACAGACGGCGAGTCGATTTTTGATGCAATTCCAGGCAGACATCCTAGATAGGCCAGTAGAGGTATCCGAGATCGCTGAAACCACGGCGATCGGGGCGGCGTTCCTGGCCGGACGTGGAATCGGACTGTGGCGCAGCGACGGTGAGCTCACGCGCCTGCTACGAACTGGAGCGCGTTACGATCCGGCCATGGCGGAGGGGCAGCGGGCACGCCTTATAGCGGGCTGGTATGACGCTTTGGAGCGTACGGCTAGCGTCATCGGTTAACGGGTTTGTGGACTCTTAACAAACAGCACGGTGTCAGGAACGTATCAGGCGGCCGCAATGTCTTCGACGGATTTTTGTTTAGCAGCATTTCCAGCAGGAATCTGTTCCGGTACAAGGGATCGTACGCTTGAATTCAAGGCTGATAACGAGGCTCTGCTAGAAGATGTCAATGCACCGATTAAAACCTACTCGCGGGGTTAACCCTAGGTTACCGCTTTACGTTGTTCGGCCAATTCCGCATCCGGCACTGTCACTGGGGCGACGGTCTGAAGAACTGCATATGTATCCAGGCCGGGTCGTTGTGTAGCATTGCCTTGTTTTTCAACGTAGACGCCCGGCGACAGTCACCCACGGGCCGAACTGAATCCACAGATTGAAACAGGAATATGAAACTAGGATTGAATCTCTCCGGTGTTGTTCATTCAGATAAGGGCGAGCATCAGTCGGTCGTATACCAGGGATGCGACACGATGGTCTCTACGGGCGCCTCTTCGAGTGGCGGCGGGACCCTGTTTGCAAAGAATAGTGATCGCCCGTCGGACGAAGCGCAGCCTCTTGAGTTACATGCGGCGGAACGTTCCGTTGTATCTGGAACGCAGTTTGTGGAGATCGATGGTCCGGCTGCGGCATATCGGCATATCGGCTCCCGTCCGGACTGGTGCTGGGGGTATGAACACGGGTTCAACGAACATCAGGTGGTGATCGGTAACGAGGCGCTTCCCACTCTTCTCCCGGAGACGGATGAGCCGAAGTTGGTCGGTATGGAGATAGTGCGGCTAGCGCTGGAGCGTGGATCAACTGCGCAAGAGGCCGTGAACGTGATCACGGGCCTCGTGGAAAAGCATGGCCAGGGAAAATTTTCAAATAACGCCGGGGTGCGGACCTACGACAACATCTACATGGTGGTTGACCCCGGCGAGGCATATGTCGTCGAAGCTATTGGCCATGATTGGGCAGTCTGGCAGGTGTCCGGCGTACACAGCATCAGCAACGTCAGCCGAATGAATGGCGATGCAAGAATATCGAAAGGCGCACAGACTACGGCGATACACCACCGTTTGTTTGACCCGGGTAGCAGGGCAGATTTCTCATGGTCGGCTGCGTACTCCGCGGTCGATAACGCAAAGTCCGGAGCGCGTAGACAGTCCCGTTCATCCTCAATCCTTGGGCATCATGATGGCGGGATAGATTTCGGCAAACTGATGCTCACGTTGTCTGATCACGGTGCCCCGGAATCAGACCCGGCTCAATTCGAGTCGATTCCCGGCGACCTCCGTGGGATCTGCACGCACCCGCAGCACGAGGGCGGTGTGACGGCCGCAAGCCTCGTAGCGGATCTGTGTGCTGACGAGTCACGTCTCCCGGTCTACTGGTGTGCAATGTATTCGCCGTGCATGGCGCTGTTCTTCCCGGTGTTCATAGAGGGAGAGTTACCTGATGCGTTGTCGATCGGTGGGAGCACCCACTCAGAAGAGAGCCCATGGTGGATGTTTCACGCACTTGGGCAGGTTGGTTTTGCCGCTGGGCCAGACCGAATGAAGGAGATTCACGAGGGTTGGTGGGATCTTCAAAAGGGCATGTTCGGATCGGCTTACGCAATGGCAGCACAGGGGCGAGAGATGATCGACGCCGGCGACAGGGACGGCGCAAACGAGATGCTTACCAGGTACATGGCGGATAACACCGACAACATGCTCCGAGTGGGACGTGAAATGCTCAGTTCCACGGCTGTTTGACCGCGTTGACGGAGTTCAATCGCAGGGACGCCTTACTGGCGGCGATCACGGCATGTGGCGCGGCGGCCGAGGTCCTGTTGGCGCGTTTTCGTGATGCCGGTGACACCACTCTTGAGCGTTGCTTTAAATCGGACGGGGGCATCGTAACAAACGCCGATATTGCAGCAGATGAGGCGATTGCGGAGGCGCTCGGGACATACGATGTCACGGGCCGAATAGAGTCTGAAGAGAGTACGGCGGGCTCCGAAAACTCGGAACTACGGTGGGTGGTCGATCCACTGTGTGGCACTGCACCGTACGCCGCCGGGTTGGGCCACTGGGGTGTGAATGTGGCGTTGATGGATAGATCCGATCCTCTGCTGGGCGCCATCACTGTGCCCACGATGCGGGAGACGCTGACCTCCGTATCTGGTCGAGGTGTGTCCCGAAATGGCAAGCCATGGTCTCCTGAACCGCCTTTCGGAAAATTATCTGAACAGCTTGTTGACCTTGAAATCAACGGCTCTGAACTTGCGGCACAGAAGATGCGCGATGGCAGTCTGGGCTGGGTACGTGGAGTCGAACACACGACGACCTTTGCATCGATGGCGTACCCGCTTAGCCAGCTATGTCTCGGACGGCTCGCCGCAGTTGTTGCGTATGACGTCGGGACGGTGCACCTCGCCGCTGGATTGGCGATTGCTCAGGAGCTTGGGTTGAAGGTCACTGATGGCTCTGGAGATGCGTTGGACTGGAGCACGAAAGACGCTTGGCCCGTAATGATCACAGCATGGCCCGCTGCACATGAAGGGTTACTGGAGTTAATGCGGTGACTTCCCGGCAGTCTCGTGGCGCCTCATCCTCCGGAATTTTGAGGAATAACCCAACTGATAACTCTGCTATCTGAAGGAGATAAGACATGAGCACGAATAATCCGCAGAAGCTACTTACGTTGGATGAGGACTGGGATCGCGCCGTTGCCGTGGCCGCTCACCCGGATGACCTCGAGTATGGCGCCGCGTCGGCGATCGCGCGCTGGACAGACCAGGGTAAAGAGATCACGTATTTGCTTCTCACACGCGGGGAGGCGGGAATCGATGGCATGCACCCACGTGATGCAGGGCCTCTACGCGAGGCGGAGGAGGTGGCTGGGGCTGCGCAAGTCGGCGTGACGGTGGTCGACTTTTTGGACTACACCGACGGCGTCATTGAGTACGGCATGGACCTTCGTCGTGACATCACTCGGGCGTTTCGGAAGTATAAGCCGGACATCGTGATCAGCGGAAATCACCGACTGTTATTCCCGAGTGGGAAGTTGAATATGGCGGACCATCGCTGGGCGGGGCTAGGAGTGCTCGACGCGGCGCGAGATGCTGGAAATCGATGGATATTTCCTGAGCTACTGGCAGAAGGTTACGAACCCTGGGATGGTATTCGTTCGGTACTGACCGGTGGATCCGGGAGCCCGACGCACGGGGTGGATGTAACGGACTCGCTTCCGCGCGGTATCGCTTCGTTGAAGGAGCACAAGAGGTACATCGAGGGCTTGTCGTTCGATTTCGACCCTGAGGAGTTCCTCACATGGGGCGCAGCGGCGGCCGGAGAGCGACTCGGCGTGGACTATGGTGTCATGTTTGAGGTGATCGGTATCTAGCCCGCGTGCGGGTTTTGTTTGAATAATGTCAAGAGCGCGAATTTGATATGCCTGTACGTCCTGCGATCGATCATCAACGTCAATACGCTTCCGACCGAGCAAGTTGGTATCAAACAATGCAGATGAACATCTCCTTGACCGGCTTATGTGCGGGGCATAATCTCGTGCGGCTACTGATAACACTTGAAACAGGTGGCAGCTAAGACTGCCAGAGGAATTTCATGGGACACATCGTTAATCACGTTCATCTGAAGTCTGAAGACCCGGGGAAGACCGCCGACTGGTTTGTTAAGGCGTTCGGCATCGAGATTCGCGCGGACGACTTGCGGGAGGCCGGGGGCGACCGATTCCTGCGCTGTTACGACGGCAACGGGTTCAACATCAACATTTCCGGCCAGCGTGACAAGCTTGGCGAAAAGCTGGACGCGGCTAGTGCCGAGCCTCGCTTCGGCCTAGAGCACTTTGGGTTCGATGTCGACGACATGGACTCCGAGCTTGAGCGGCTTACCGGCCTTGGCGCCGAGCTCAAGGAAGGCCCGATTGACGCTGGGGGCGGATTGAAGATCGCTTTTATCTCAGTTCCTGGCCCGATCCGGATCGAGCTTATCCAGCGGCCTTAGCAGTCAACCGAACTTATAAAAGACGCCCGAGCATAGAGGCTCGGGCGTCTTTTGTTACCCATTGATAGTGAGACGTTAGTTGGCATTCGAGATAAACCACATTCATTTGAAAGCACAGAACCCTCGTCGTACCGCTGAGTGGTATGTCGAGGCGTTCCAGTTTGAGATCCTCAGCGATACGGTTCGCTCTTTTGGCGATCGTCGTCTGAACTGCCAATCTCCGGGCGGGTTGATCGTGAACATATCGAGCGCCCGCGACGGTGAGTCGATGGCGGAGGGAGACGCTGGGACGCACTGGGGACTGGAGCATTTCGGCGTCAACTCCGATGACCTGCTGGCGGATATCGAGCGGCTGGGCGCACTGGGCGCTCCGTTACTTGAGGGACCGATCGATGTGCCCGGCGGCAACCTCATTGCGTTTGTACAGGGACCTGATGATGTGCGGATTGAAGTGGTTCAGCAGCGGTAATTACCAGTTGGATAGGGGAATTAAGCCCAACTAACAGGCTCAACATAACGCTTGTTGGAGTGGCCGGACCGATTGTTGCGCCGGAGCATCTGCAGGCCATACCAACTGGCGAGCGCATGGACCTTCCTGCATTTCCGGTCTGAGAGAAAAGTTCGTTCCCCCCTCGAGAATGCCGGGCCTACCGGGAACAGGTTTGCGGAGGCTGGAATCGCGATGCGACCAGGAGGCGAGACGAGGAGTTACTCGTCATCACGCGGGCGTAAACCTGTGGGAGGGCCAGAACCGGTCGAAATCGGCTACCCTCACGACCTTCGACCATGTAACGCCAGCTAAATCCTTACGAGGAGTGCCCTTTTGAATTCTGGAATGATCACGGACATTGAGGTCATCTCGTTTCGGATGCCCACGAGTAGTCAGGGCACAAAGTGGGGTTACGGAGAGGTTGCTGCTGAACATGATGGCGTTCAGTCGATTACCCGTATCTCGACCGATAGTGGCGCCGTTGGCTACTCGACCGGAGGCGTGCACTCTTACTTCTATGGAGCGACCTCGGCAGAGGTGGAGTCGATCATCAAGCCGATGCTGATCGGCCAGGATCCATGGGACAGGGAGTTGCTCTGGAACTGGATGGCGCAGCATCGCGGTATCTCGGAGGGGCTGCTCGGCAACATCGATTCGGCGCTGTGGGATCTGGCTGGCCGAGCGTCGGGTGTTTCTGTGGCGAAGCTGCTGGGTCGCGCTCGCACAAAGGTGAAGGCGTACGGCAGTACCGCACCGAACCTTGGTGGCCCGGACGTGTACGCCCGTCTGGCGCGGGCATGTAAAACACGCGGCTATCAGGCGTTCAAGGTTCACGCTTATATATTCATGGACCCAAGAACAATGACGCCAACTCCAGGAAAGCCCGCCTCGCCGCGTGAGGATGTCGAGATTTGCGAGGCTGTGCGGGACGCGGTTGGCCCTGACATGATGCTGATGCATGACCCCTGGGGCGTTTACTCGTACCAAGAGGCGGTGTACGTGGGTCGTGAACTGGAACGGCTTGGCTTTTATTTTTACGAGCACCCTATGGATGAGCGAAGGACGGAACCTTATCGCCGCCTGTGTCAGGAATTGGATATTCCGGTGTGTTCTCCGGAGTTGACTGACGGTATGCACTACAGCCGGGCGGAATGGCTGCTCCAGAAAGCATCGGATATCGGGCGTATCGACGTTAATTTTGGCGGAATCACGGCTTGTAAGAAGGCCGTCGATATGTACGAATCGTTTGGGGTGCCGTGCGAGATGCATGTCGGTGGGCACGGAAACGCTGCCATTCTCGGGGCAACAACTGAGGAAACCTGTGAGTTCTTCGAGCGCGGGCTGTTATATCCGGGTGTGGACTACGATGTGCCGCCCCTGTACCTGAACACGCCATGTGACCCGATGGATGAACACGGTTTTGTGCACCTTCCAGACGGACCCGGGTTGGGCTTCGATTTCAACTGGGATTACATCAACGACAACCGCCTCAGTGGCCCTGAGATTTTTGTTGACGGTCCGGATGTGGGTGTTGGCACCCGCCAAGCTCTTCCCTAGGAGACCGGATGAAAATTATCGATACGCATCACCATCTGTGGGACCTGGAAAATAACCGCTACCCGTGGCTTCAGACGCCGATTGATCACTTTGCAGGCGAATACTCAAAAATTCGGCAAACGTACCTGGTCAAAGATCTAATCGCTGATGCATCTGTCGGGTCGTACGAGCTGGTCAAGTCAGTCCACGTGCAGGCCGAGTGGGATCACGACAGGGACCCTGTCGGCGAGACGGCGTGGTTACAGGGGGTCGCTGATTCCCCTGAGTCAAACGGGCTGGTCTCGGCAATTATCGGGAACGCAGATTTCTTTTCATCCAATGTTGAAGACGTGTTGCAACGACACGCAGCGCACGCCAACTTCCGGGGCATTCGTCAGATGTTGAACCACTCGCATGACAATCCCGGGTTGAATTTTATCGATCGCGGTGACGCAATGGACGACCCTGTTTGGCGGGATGGTTACCGCTTACTGGCGAAATTCGAGGCGTCATTCGATCTACAGGTATGGCCTTGGCAGCTTGAGATGGCGGCCCGGCTTGCTTCCGATGTCCCCGAGGTGCCTGTGATCCTGAATCACACGGGGATGCCGTACGCGAACAACGCCGCCAGCCGGAGGCAATGGGATGTTGGGATGCGGTCGCTTGCCGCCACAGGCAATGTCTCGGTCAAGATATCTGCACTTGGGATGGCGACGCCGGGATGGACCGTTGAGGATATTCGCCCATACGTGGAGGGAACGATCGAAATCTTTGGCGTAGATCGCTGCATGTTCGCCTCCAACTTTCCTGTGGACAGCCTGACGAGCGACTACACGGCCATATGGTCGGCGTACGATGAGATCACAAGCGGGCTGCCGGACGAGGATCGCAGGCGGCTTTTCCACGACAACGCAGTGAAGTTTTACCAGCTGTAAGTCGTCGAGCGATGTGTGTCGTTTCGTTTGGATGGCACCGATGTGGAGGCGGTAGTAGTGGTCGATTGGTATCGACCCGAAGGCGGTTGGTAATTCGCTCCTACGGAGTGAGGCTTGGATTTTCGAACCTGTCTGTCCTGTCATTCTTCTCCTCGGACGCTGAATGGCAGTCTTGGGAGACGTCGTCGCTGGTAAGAGGGTGTGGTGATGCGACGGGCGTGGTATCCATGGCTGCTCAGGCGTATCTTGGCGTCCACGAAAGAATTTCAGGCAACCTACATCAGTTCGGGAGGCCATATGGCGGGCGAAGAGAATCTCAAGGAACGAATCCGGAGCGGCCAAACAACAATCGGCGTGCAGGTCCCATACAACGCCACTAAGTCCCAGATCGAAGACATCTATGGCAAAGACGACCAGTACAATTACATTTCGGTCGACAGTCAGCACAATCCGCTGAACGAGACCGATCTGGTGGCCGTCTCTCAGGCTGCACAGGACCTGAGTATCCCGGTTCACTTCCGGATCAAGAACACGTACTACACCTGGCAGATCGGAAACTGGCTGGACCTTGGCCCAAGCCTGATTGAGGTTCCGCAAACCGAGACAGAGGCGACTGCACAGGAAGCCGTCGACTACTTCTACTACCGGCAGTTTGGTCGCCGTAGTTGGGGTGGCGCACCCCGTGTGGGGATCGCCGAGAATCCGGAGCGGCTTGACTACGCCGAGTTTTGGAACAATTACGGCGTCCTGATGCTGCAAGTCGAGTCGATTCAGGCGATCTGCAACATCCCACGACTCATTCGCCCGGGCGTGGACCTGATTTCATGGGGACCGGCCGATCTGACGTTTGACCGCGAGGCGAATACCAGCCACCCGCTATCAGTGTCAGACGATGCTTGTGTGGAGTACGCGGTGAAGGTGCTTGAGGGTACGGACACTAAGCTCATGATCCGTAACTACGACTGGACACTGCGGGACAAGTACATCGGGATGGGCGCTACGGTTCTTCTCGAAAGCCCCAAGGCTTAATAACGTAATGACCTCCTGGTCTGACCGCAATGCAGAGCTAGATCGCGAGCGCTCAGGTCGGGAGATCGCCTCACTCTGGGACGCCGATCCTGGCTCTCTCAGGCTGGTGAACGACAATATCAACATCGTTTACCGGTTCGAAGTGTGTGGTCGCGGCATGTTTTTGAAGGTGTGCGCGGCCGCCAACCGCTCGATCACGGAGCAACGGGCCGCGGCGGAGTATTTGCGGCATTTAGCGAGCAACGGTGCAGAGGTTTGTGCACCGGTCTTGTCCCGGAATGGAAGACTGATCGAGGAGTTTTGGGAAGGGGGCAATGTCTTCCTTGGTTGGGTGACCGATGAGGTGCCGGGGCGGGCGATATCGCTTGATGCCCCGACCGTTGCGGAGTTTCGGGCCTGGGGCGTTGCATTAGGCAAAATGCACCGGGCTGCCGAGTCGTACGTGCCTTCTCCGGAACTTACGTATCTGACCTGGAAAAACCTGTGGGATCAGACGCGCGACGGCATGGACCGGGAGGACAGTGAACCGGTCTGGGAAGAGTACGAGCAGCTCACTCCCTGGCTGGTTTCGCTGCCGGAAACTTCGGCCGTGTACGGGCTGACGCATACCGATATCCGCACGGAGAACGCGGTGTGGGACGGTGCGCAGGTCCGTATTATTGACTTCGATGAGCCTGTTTATCACTGGTATGCGTCTGACATTATGCGGCCGTTTTTGGAATTCGCCCGACTGCCCGCGGATCGCTTCGACCCCCTCTTTGATGCGTTCCTCGCTGGCTATCGTGCGGTTCGAGAGTTTCCCGATACATGGGTCGAAGAACTACCGCTATTCGCCCGGATGAAGAACCTCGGGTTTTACTGGTGGATAAGCGTGAATAGCACGAAAAAGGGAGACCGGTACGCTGAGTGGCTGGAGGGCATCAGGGTTCGGTTTGGGGCAACCCGATTGCGGTTGGATTAACGTGATTGTTCCACCGTTATTGTGTAGGGTCGGATACCCGGACCGCTGGTCTTTTTGGGGGCCTCAGGACACGCTTGATGTGCAGCAAGAGCTGGTTGAACGACTAGTGTTCTTACTCATCCCAGCCCTCAACCTCTGGGGGAGAGGCTCTTCGCTCCACCGGTTAAGCGATCACCTTGAAGTCGTAGGACGTGGTGTTCATTTCGCCACGCTTGAATCGATCCATCTTGAGCGCCCTGATGTTCACGGTGGAGGCAGCACCATCAAGCATTAGTTCGGCCATCACGTTTCCGACCGCAGGAGCGAGTTTGAAGCCGTGACCGCTAAAGCCGGTGCAGATGTAGAGACCTTCTATACCGTCGACCTTGTCGATCACAGGGTGGAGGTCAGGCGTTGACGTATACAGCCCGGCGTACCCGGTGAAATACTCGGCTCCGGCGATTCCGGGGAGCCGTTTCGACAGCCGGAGCCACACATCCTCCAGGTAGCCCATGCTCGGCCGCGGGTTGTAGGTGTCTGGGTCAGCGTTCTCCTCCCGGTTGCCGTTACCTACGAGCGTTAGATCGGCTCCTTCCGGTCGAAAATAGGTCATGTTGCCCATATCCGCCCCGCCGGGATGGAAGGGCAGCTCTTCGAGGTTTCGCTTGAGCAGGAACACCTCGTGTCGGGTGGCTTCCAATGGCAGATCGATCCCGATGCCTGCCATGAACCTTTTCGACCACGGACCCGTGGCCACGACCGCTGTATCGGTGATGTAGCGGTCTTTAGCGGTGGTCACTGCTACCACGCGATCGTTTTCTATCTCTACCGAGGTAGCGGGCGTCTCAAGCAGCACCGTTGCACCCAACTCACGGGCGCGGGTTGCATATGCAGTCCCGGTGCCTGAGGGATCGGCGTGGCCGGAGCGCGGCTCCCAGGCAAAGACTTCGTCGTCGTACTGCGCGAACGCCGGCGCAAGCTCGTGCGCGTCCTCGCGCGAAATGATCTGGGTGTCGATGCCGACGCCCCGTTGCAGTGCGATATTGTGGCGCAGCCCATCGACAGCGTCTCCTGGCACAAACACCATGTAACCCGTTTTTACGAATCCGACGTCGCCGCCTACGACCTCATCAAAATTCTCATAAGTGTTCAAGGACTCCCACGCGAGGGCAGCGTTCACCTCCGTCGAGTAGTGCATGCGGATGGCACCAGATGAACGTCCGGTGGAGCCTGCGCCGAGGGTCGTGCGCTCAAGAAGTACGGGATTCTGCATGCCGCGCGAGACTAAGTTGTAAAGGATGCTCGTGCCCATGACACCGCCACCGATTACGACGGCGTCCGTTGTAATGGTCAAGGTTTCGCTGACTCCATTCGGATAAAGATCACGTTCAGAGTGTCATCGTTCATTTAGTTTTTCGACAGAGAAAGGCATTCTCTTTTTCGAACGCTAGGATCTGTTTCTTGGTATCGAGGCCACCCGCGAATCCGACAAGGTGCCCACTCGCACCTACGACGCGATGGCAGGGCAGGATGATCGAGATCGGGTTTCGACCGTTTGCGGCGCCCACTGCGCGGGCAGCCTTCGGCCTTCCGAGCAGTGCCGCCTGGTCACCGTAAGTCGTGGTCGCTCCGTACGGAATAGAGACGAGCGCCAGCCATGCCTTTTCCTGAAATTCGGTACCACGTAGATCAAATCGCAGATCGAATGACTTTCGCTCGCCACCCAGGTATTCCTGTAGTTGATTCTGCGTGGCGAGCAATATCGGATGGTCCGGTTGATATGTGATTTCATCTGGTAGTGGCACCCGATTAGCCATTTCAGCGGGCCACCTCACCGCTCGGAGTCCCTTGTCAGTGGCGATGAGCGTTAACTCTCCGAACTGGCTTTCCAGAACCGTTATGTAGTGTCGGTCTTCGGTCATGATGTGAGGGATCCTTTGCGCAACAGGAGCGCTGCCTGCAAGTCCCGATCAAGTTTGTATGCCAGTCTCGGCGGTTGTTCTGATTGGTCTTCACCTGAATCGAAACGGTCTTAGAAGCGTCGATGCTAGGGGCATTCCGCAGTGTCAGGGAAGCGATGTAAATCCGCCATGATAATTCGGCGGCGACTAGATACTCACCATCTACATCGACTTGGATGGTACAAATGGAGTGTCACCGATGTTAGGTCTTTGATCCTAGGCCGTTTCTGGCAAGATTCGAGACAAAGAATTTGCCGAAACTCGTCCATTGGTCAGAATTGCGCTCAGTTAATCAGTTAGCCTGAATCCTCACCGCGCCGCTGGTGTGGATTGGCCTAGAGAGGAGAGCCTTGCGATGCGAGGTGTGGGAGTGCTTGAGTTCGGAGGACCCGAACAACTTCAAATAGTCGATCTTCCCGAAGTCCATGCTGGAGCAGGTGAGGTGCGAGTCAGGGTGCATGCTGCTACGGTAAATCCGACGGATACCGGCCTTAGGAATGGGTCCAGAGCTGTATCCATGGCGCAGATTGAACCGCCCTACATTCCTGGAATGGATGCCGCCGGAGTCATCGACGAGGTGGGTCACGGTACCGTGACCAGCCTTGCTGTCGGTGATCTGGTGATGGCCATGGTCATACCGGGCGGGAGCCATGGCGCTTACCGAGAGAGCATCGTGCTGGCGGCTGATTCGGTAGTCCGAGCGCCTGAAGGTGTATCCCATGCTGAAGCTTCGACCCTCCCGATGAACGGACTTACGGCCCGTCAGTCTCTTGATCAGCTCTCATTGCAGCCCGGTAAGACGTTGGCGGTCACAGGTGCCGCAGGTTGCTACGGTGGTTACGTCGTACAACTAGCGAAAGCGGACGGGCTTCGGGTCATCGCTGACGCGTCAAGCGCCGATGTACAACTGGTCAAGGACCTTGGAGCGGATGTGGTTGTCTCCAGAGGGGACGACATAGCGGAGCAGATCCGCAAGGTGGCTCCAGGCGGAGTGGATGGACTGGCTGACGGCGCTGTCCAGGGTGAGCTCGCAGTGGGGGCCGTGCGTGATGGAGGTGGATTCGCATCTGTGAGGGGATGGGGCGGTACGGGAGAACGGGGAATTATTTTCCATAGAACGATGGTGCGCGATTACGACCATCGGTCAGATCTCTTGGATGGACTTCGGCAACAAGCGGAGGCAGGCGCCATCACACTCCGCGTCATAGCGACTTACCGAGCTGAGGATGTGTCACAGGCTCACATACGACTCGAAGCCGGAGGAACCCGAGGCCGTTGCGTGATCCTTTTCTAGGCTGCAGACGAGGTCGGTTACTGGAGTTCCGACGTCAGCAGTATCACGGATCACGATCCAACCAATTGGGGGATCGTGGCTTTCATGGGGGTCGTCAGACATTCAAGACATCTATGACCACATCGAGGGGCATTTGGACGAGTCGATGGAACTGCTGGCCCGGCTTGTCCAGCAGCCCAGCGTCTCGGCGCAGGACATGGGTTTCGATAAGGCTCCCTGGTTGGTCAAGGACGCTCTTGATTCGGTCGGGCTGAATGCTGAGATCGTGCCCGTTCCTAACAATGGGCATCCTTCTGTGTTCGGGTCAAAACCGGGCGCGAGTGAGCACACGTTGTTGTTCTACACACACTATGACGTCCAACCAGCGGAGCCGTTAGAGCTGTGGGACTCGGAACCGTTTGAACCATCACGCCGGGACGGCCGGATCTACGGCCGCGGTACTTCTGACGACAAGGGCAACATCGTTGCCCGGCTTGCAGCAATTCGGGCGTTCAATGAGGTGCGTGGCAGCCTGCCGTGCAACCTGAAATTCTTCGTGGAGGGCGAAGAGGAGATCGGCAGCCGTAATCTGCGCGGCCTGATCGAGACCCGGGGGCAGGAGTTCAAGGCGGACGCTTGTATCTGGGAGGGCGGTGGACGGAACCTCTCGGGCGATCCTTTCATCTACCTCGGGCTGAAGGGTGTCCTGACTATAGGGATGTCGGTGAAGCTTCTTCACGGCGACGCCCATTCTTCGTACGCTCCAATTTTGCCGAGCGCGTCCTGGCGACTGCTCCAGGCCTTGAACGTGATAAAAGACCCTTCAGACGACCGCTGCCTGATCTCAGGCTTTTATGACGATATTCGGCCGGCGACGGACGCCGAGAATGCTGCTGTAGCGTCTTTGCCAGACGAGTCGCTCGAATGGCAAGAAACCTTTGGAGTGGAGTCGTTTATCGGCGGAGTCGGGGGCGAAGATCTGCGTCGAAAATTGCTGTTCGAACCGAGTGCCAACATCAACGGATTCGAAAGTGGCTACAACGGCGCAGGGATGAAGACAGTGCTGCCGGCAGAGGCGAAAGCCAAGATGGACTTCAGGCTGGTGCCAGACATGCGCCCTGAGGACATTTTCAAGAAGTTACGCGCCCATCTTGATCGTCAGGGGTTCGATGATATCGAGCTGGAGTATCTGGCTGGGGTTAACCCGGCGCGCACGCCGATTGATTCGCCTTGGGTTCGGCTCGTGGCAGAGACGGCGGAGGAGATTTACGGCCGCAAGCCCGTGATCGCCCCGACGATGGCCGGAACAGGTCCCATGTACGAATTCGCCGACATCCTTGGGATGCCGATCGCAACGTCGGGGGTGGACCACCCGTCGCACAAGATCCACGCTCCCAACGAGAACATCACGGAAGAGGATTTCCTGTACGGGGCGAAGCATGCCGCACTAATCATGCAACGGTTCGGAGAGCGCGGTCTGGAGGAGTGACCGGCGCGGTGTTAAGCCGTCCTTTCACGCGTGCAGGGGGGCACTCATTCGCCTATAGGGTGAGTTTCCAACATCGGCGTCGGTGTATCGGTATCCGCCGCTACACCTCCGCCTCGTTAAAACACCGCTATCGGGTTTGCGGGCGAACCGGTCCCGCCGATGACGTTTAGCGGGTTGATGGTGATCATGAACTCGTACTGATTTTCCTCTGCACACACGTCCGCCAGCGGCTCCAACAGAGAGTTGTCGACCAGAGACACTCCGTAAGCGAAGATCGCTCCGTGCATCGTCCAGGGGATGTTGTACTCGTTCGGGGCGGCATCCATCATGTCCCACACGAGCAACGACACGTCGTTGTCTCTTACAAAAGGTAAGCATGAGGCGTGGAGTCCGGGTCGTTCCGCCCCTCGTGTCCACACGCCGCCGTTTGTGGCCGAGAATTTTTCTCGACCGCTGTAGACGCACAAAGCATCACCAGGCCGGATCTCGATGTCCTGTGCCGCGGCGATCTCCTCAAGCTCCCAGCCGTGTACCGGCGTGTCCAGTGTCACGTGGGCGCCGCCCCGGTGCTTCACCACGTCGAGTAAAACACCGCGCGTGAGGATGCCGTCTGACCACTCGTCGACCGTACCGTACTGCACTCCACTGAACAGGATGTTTTTTTCCGGGTCTTTGCCGTCCCAACCACCGTTCTCATCCCACACATGGCACAGTGCGTCGATATGCGTAGTTGACGTGCCATGATATGCGACGCCGTAATAGTCGGTCGCAGCGCCACCCCCATGTGGCCGGTCGCCTTTCATCAGGAATTGGACCGCGGGCTTCGGGTTCTCGGCGGACGGCGTGACAGGGAACGGCCGGCTCAGTGAAACTGTGCGACCTTTTTTGACGAGCGAAACGGCTTCAAGCCGCTTGGCATCATCGATCAAATTCATAGCCCCGGCAGCGCCCTTGTCGCCCCAACGACCCCAGTTACGTCGATCCTTGAGGTAAGAATCGACGTCTGCGCGCGTCGGAATTGTGTGATCGGACATGCGGTGATCTCCCGGAAATTTGGCTGTCGGAGGCTCTGTTTCGATATCTGGGCGTGGCGCATCCTACACGCGCACACCCTTTAATTGGGGATGTGGTTAGTGTTGGCTTTGAGAAGACCGGCAAGCTGAGGTCTGATCGGGCGAAGGTGCCCGACGCATGGGCCCAGAGGACTGGGGAGACCGGTCAGTGAAACCGGCTCCGAGAGAACGGGAATGCATTCTTTCGGGCCAGTTTCGGTTGAGGTAGGCGCTCTCGCCGACCTCGGCTTGTGCCGTTGAGGCGGTTCCCGGCATACTCTCGGCGTGCTAATTACCGAATCCTACGACCTCGCCGAATTCTGCAAGCGGCTTGAGGGCGCTCCCTACGTTGCCGTAGACACCGAATTTCTTCGAGAGAAGACCTATTGGCCGAAACTATGCCTCATACAGGTCGCGTACGGTGACCACGCCGCGGCGATCGACCCGCTGGCGCGTGACATCGACCTCGATCCGTTGTTTGACTTGATGGACGATCAGGACGTAATGAAGGTTTTTCATTCTGCGTCTCAGGACATGGAAGTGTTCTTCAGCGTCTCGGGCCGCGTGCCGGAGCCGATCTTCGATACACAGGTCGCTGCAATGGTCGCCGGGTATGGCGAGCAGGTTGGATATGCGACCCTCGCGTCTCAGATCGTAGGTGTCACATTGGACAAGTCGTCTCAACTGACCGACTGGTCGTTGCGGCCGTTGTCCGATCGCCAGATTGAATACGCATTGGGCGATGTCACACATCTATGCACTATCTACGAAGAGCTCGACGGTCGGCTTGAAGAGAGCGGCCGGATGTCGTGGGTATCCGAAGAGATGTCGGCCCTTACCGACGTCTCGTCATACAAGCCGAACCCTCGTGAGGCGTACCGCCGAGTCCGGATACGTCGCCCCAGCCGAAAAGCCCTCGCCGTGTTGCGAGAGGTTGTTGCTTGGCGAGAAGAGACGGCCCAGCGTCGGAACCTCCCGCGAAATTGGGTGATTCGGGACGATGCGCTGGTCGAGATTTCAACACACGCGCCGCAAAACGTGACGGATCTGAGTCGAGTGCGTGGTCTGCGTGGCAACGCTGCGAAGGGTCGTGATGGAGAGTCGTTGTTGAAAGCGGTTCAGCAGGCGCTGAATATGCCCCAGAATGAGTGGCCAGAGATCCCGCCACGCCGGCCTCCGATCAAAGGTCATGAGGCGCTGGTGGCCCTTCTTCAGACCCTTTTGAGGTTGAGATGTGAGGATCACGACGTCGCACAGAAACTGGTTGCAACACGTGATGAGCTGGACCGAATCGCGACCTCGAACGACGAGAATCTGCGCCCACTCCAGGGCTGGAGACGTGAGCTATTTGGTAACGACGCTCTGGAGCTGAAGGCAGGGCGGTTGGGTTTGACTGGCGAACGAGGGCAGGTGCGCGTGCTGAGGCCCGATGAACTGGGCTGAGAGCCGCGGGAACGGCGTATGCGGCGTAATTAACAGGAAAACTATAGGGGCGTATGGCAATACGTCTGCAACTGTTATTGGTCGAAGACCTAGGGGATTCGGTCCGGCTCGGAATGACAGTCCCGGTGTCGTGCTTGCTTCTGAAGCATCTCCCAGCACCAGGGCATGGTCGGATATCCATCCGCACTTACGACGCCGACATCAGTTCCATATAAGTTGTGCCACCTCATGCTTTCCTCCTGAGACAATGGCCCCCTTCTGCAATTTGCAGGCCCCAATATTCTCGGAAGGACGGCGATAGATGGAACCTAGCGTTTATGTCACCGACGAAATTCTCGAGCGATTTCGGCGCGTTACCTCGGCTACGGTCTACAGCGCCGTGTGGCGGCATCCGGTCGAGGGGAGCGAGTGGTTCGCATCGGCCAACTGGCAGCGCTGCCTGATGAAAAATGTGTTGCCGATGACGCACGGCAAGACGATGGTTGGACGTGCGCGGACGCTCAGATTTGTCCCGCCGAGGCCTGACCTGCTTGAGATCACTCGTCAGGGAGAGAATTCGCCGGAGTACGTCGCGATGGGCACGTGCGGCCCGGGCGACATTCTTGTGGTTGAGGCCCACGCTGCCGAGCCCGAGGCTAACATCGTCGGCAACATGAAGGCCCGCCAGCTCTGGCACAACGGCGCGGTCGGGATCGTGACCGACGGCGGCATCCGGGATCTGGACATGATCGTTGAGGATTACGGTCTCCAGGTCTTTGCAGGACACCGTTCTCCCGCCGGGAATCTACCGTGGATCGAGGCGTACGAGGCAAATGGGGCGATCAATTGTGGAGGTGCGCTCGTATTTCCAGGTGACGTGATCGTTGGAGACGACGACGGTGTGGTGGTTGTGCCGTGCCAGCTCGCTGAGGGTGTGATTGACTGGATCGAAGAACAGGACAAGGCGGAAGAGTTCGTGATCGGTCTGATCGACGCAGAAAAAGCACCGCCCGGCCGCTACTACCCAATATCAGAAGAGACCAAGGAACGATACCGAAGGTGGGCGGCTGAGCGCGACGAGGCTTAGGCGCAAGGCAAATGTCAGGTGTGAGATTCTTCGCCCTTACACCTTGAAATAATTCGACTTCTCCCAACGGGGGAGTAAGCACGGACCATAATTGGAATATTTGTGGTTTCGAGGGAGGAATTCAGCACATGGAGACTATTTTTTTGTCAGAACATTCGCCGAAGACGATGGAAATCGAACGGACAGATGAGGGTAAGCTGCGGCTCATTATTTCGCTCTCAAAACTCGGGCAGAACACGATTCTCGAGTACTTCCTGGACGACAACGATGTGGACGCACTGAAGAAGGCGCTGGCCTAATGGTTGGCCCTTCGACAGGACGGGGTGGTGCCCCGGGTCCGGGTGCCGGCGGGTTTGCTACGTCCCTAAAAAAAGGCGTCGGTCCATCACTGTTCTGGAGCGAAGTGACCGTGCAGGGGCGTCCGCGTGTGCTCGTGCTTGACGCCGTTGCAGACCGGGGTGGCTGGGAGGCCGAGGCTACTCAGAGGATCGCAGCGAGCCTGGTTCGGCGGGACATTCCGGTGGTCGGCGGGGCGCCCGTTGTCGTTGCCGGAGCGGACGACATCTCGACCGCAATCAAGTCAGCGGACGATTTCAATTGCATATTCCTTGCAGCGCGTGCGGATAAATCACCGTCTGCCGGAGAGTGCTGGAGTGCACTCCAGGCCAGCCTCTCAGGTGAGACAAAGCTGTTTGCCATGTGCACGTGGGATTCAGCAGATCCAGACATCAGCTCCGAGGTGCTAGTCGGCGAAGAGACTTTTGCGCCGGTGGCTGTAGCGCAGCAGGAGCCGATGACCGGGCGTGGGGCGAGCCTGTTTTTTATGAAGTTCTTTGCTGAGCTGGATATGCACTCGGAGTCGACCAACTCTATGAGCGGCAAAATGGTGTGGTTTGGCCATTCCAAGGCTCGTGAAATCATGCGTCGCCGCCGCTACGCTGGACGCGTTGGACTACGATCTTGAAAGGATCGATTTGGGCCAGTTGAAAATAGGCGAGATCACGATCACTGGTCCGTCCCACGGGCACATGTCTTCCGCTGCAACAGCCCTCTTCCCAGAGACGCCCGAAAGCAGCGGGAATTCCATACCTGCGTGAAGAGAGTGAGACTGGTCAGGTCAAGTATCCGACCGGGTGACCCTAGTCTGAGCTTCCCGGAATCGTCAGTGGCTCTTCAGACTCCAGCGCTTCGTGCTCGGCTGCGAGGAGTCCCTGCTCATCCATCTGCCTTGCGGCGTAAATTATTACGCCAGCTGCGTACTCCAGACTGATCTCCGATGTGTTCAGCATGAAGTGATACAGGAAAGGATCTATCGGGCTGGACTCAAATGCCTTCTCGAAATACCTGGCCTGTGCCGAATCCGAATGCTCGATCAACTCTCTTGCCGCCTCGAGGCTCGGCAACTGCTCGCGCTCGTGTATGCGGCGTGCCCGATCTTCTGACTCGCCGAGGAGCCCCACCCTGAGTACTCCGGTCGTGCCCCGCAAGATGGCACCGCCGCCTCTGCTGAGGATGACCGCATCGCCTGCCGCCGCGATCTCACCGATCACCTCCGCTGTCGTGTCAATGAACTCCTGTTCGTGAAGCTCTTCTGCGCGCGTTGCAGGTGCTGCTTCAAAATCCCGATACGGTCGGGAAACCAAGACTTCCATCCCGGGACCGAAGTATGGATCACCCGCTCCCGCGCTGCCGGTGCGTTCTAGCGTGCGCTGTATGAAGGAGATGAAGCGATCACCGCGTGATGGTAGGCGTCGCTCTGAATCCTGTACCGCCTCAACCGTTGCGCCGACCCGGCGGCCAATTTCTGACAGTAACAGTCGGTCGACGAAATCCAGGTCCAAGGCTTTTGCAACCAGGCGGCCCACACCGGGCCCCCCCGCTCCAACTCGTCCTTCGATAGTAATAACCGGCATATGACCCCTCGCATGGTACTGAGATCAGGTGTCGTCGAACCGGAATGGTAACAGGTACCCGTCGAAAACTCGTTATTGGTAGGTCCCTACTGGGCGTTGACGACATAAACCAACTATTTACGTTTACAACATAATAAATGGTCTATCTGTATTTGCAGGGAATCCTGACTTTACAGATAATATTTCCTGCAAGGGAACGCGCTACTTCTCTGCGATCTCTTCGATACGGATGATGTGCTTTGAAGATGCGTAGTAGATGACTCGTACGTGCGCGCCGGGGCGGAGCTTGCGGAGAGCCTTTAGCGACAGGCCGTAGTCGACGCCGTCGATCACTATCAGCCCTAGATGTGTGCCGCGTGCGCCGAAGTACAGCCAGTTCCATCCGATGGCGTCAACCACGCCCGAGCCCTCGCCGGGTTTTACGGATCTATCCTGGTCCCGAGTGAGAACAAGTGCCCGCCTGGCCACCAGGTACAACAACCAGATAATGAGCAGTCCGAGTAGTAATCCGAACCAGAGGTTGTCGATCCCGAACGCTCCGAATACCCACGCAACGGGCGCAAGTGCGATACCCACGAGCCCTAGAAATCGGAAGACTTCAATGTCCAGAGGCGACTGGATGTGGGGGTCGCGAGGGGCGGGCTCCGGGTTAGTCGGATCCGGGGGTGCCTGGAAGGGTTGCGGAGATTCAGCCATATCCTTCCTATTCTAGAGACGCACAGGGTCGGCCGCCTATCGTCACCATGCGCCCTGTTGAATTGGGCAAGGTAATCTTGCCGGGTGAGTCACGACGTTAATATGAACATTTCTTCGGATGGTCCTCGGCCCTCCAAAATCTGGCTGGCAAATGTGGGTGCCAACGCGGCCCATCCGTTCTTCAGTCCGCGCTTTGAGGACGGCACATTCGAGCTGTTGCCGATACCGGAAACGCCGCCGGGCGCCGGCCCCCATTCGGTCGTGTTCGCAGATGTACCCGCCTTTAACACCGCTGGCAACAACTCGGTCGAGACACTGGGCAGATGGGTTCCAGAGCGTTTTCTCGGCGTCGCAACACACTACGACCCAGAGTTCACCACTCTCACATACGGCGACCATGTAGGGCGAAATGCTCGCGCTGCCGCTTTAAAAGGCGTTCAGCCACGAGACATGATGTTCTTCATAGCGCGGCTCGCTGATTGGAAAGATGGTGCATTCACGGGCCATTTCGGCTTCTACCTGGCAGGATTCCTCGAAGTCGAATCGATTCTGTCTGGAGTACGGAACGAGCCGTCCGAAACCGAACTTAAAAGATACGGAACAAACGCCCACGTAAGGCGGGGGTTTAACGATCCGTCTGAGAACTGGGATGGGTTCTGGGTATTTGGTGGATCGGATAGATCGATGCGCCTCAAATACGGCGTACCGGTCGATAGGTCCCTTGCAGAGAGCGTGTTCAGGCGCGCGGACGGCGGCCGATGGAACTGGAATCCAGCCCGTACCGAACTTCAGACGATCGGCTCATACACACGTTCCTGTCGCTGCGTGATCGATACCTCTGAGGCGGCCGGAGAGGAGCGCGCTGCAATCCTGTGGTCAGCAGTGGAAGAGCTTAATCCCGGCGCGATGCCTGACTAGTCTGAAATGCCAACTTTGGGTGTGGTCGGCGGTAGATCAGCGGGCCTTCCAGGTAGAACAGGTCTCCGGCACAAGTAAGATATTTATTAGCTGTAGAGAGGGGCGAATGAATCGTCGAAATGCTTAGACCATGTGCGTCAAGGCCGTTATCCTAGCCTGCCGTGATGGGCGTGACCCAATCGACTCCCTAAAACAACTCAGAGGCTGTATATGACTCCTGTACGAAAAGTTCTGGTCACCGGTTCAGGTGGACTTATAGGAGGGGCGCTTTTTCGTGAACTTGGGGATCGATTTGAGTTCACAGGACTGGATGTTGGCACGTCGGATAACCCGGAGGTGCCGATCACTGTGGGCGATCTTTCGGACATGGAGAGCGTCCGGAAAGCGTTTGACGGCGTGGACTGTGTAATTCATCTGGGCGCCGACTCAAATCAGAACGCCCCGTGGGAGAGTGTCCTACCGAACAACCTGATAGCGACTCGAAATGTCTTCGAGGCATGCAAGGACGCCGGGGTGAAGCGCGTTGTATACGCAAGTTCCAACCACGCCGTAGGCATGCACGAATTGGACGATCCGTACAGCAGGATCCGTGTAGGCGATTACGACGCGCTGGATCCTGAAAACATCCCCCAGATCGATCACACGGTCCAAATCCGTCCGGACGGCCAGTACGGCATCAGCAAGGCGTTCGGGGAGGCGACCGGCGCCTACTACGCGGAAAACTTTGGGCTTGAGGTCGCCTGTTTGCGCATCGGGACCGTGAACGGTCACAATCGGCCGGTCGTTGTTAGACACCTAGCGACGTGGTGCAGCCACCGGGACCTGCTTCAGCTTATCCATCGTTGCTTGGAGGTCGAGCCACTACAGTTCGACATCTTCTACGGCGTCTCGAACAACAAGTGGCGATTCTGGGACATCGACCACGCCCGAGACGTCCTTGGATACAGGCCGGAGGACAACGGAGAAGATTACCGAGACTCGCTTTAGGGCTGGTCCTCGGGGTCTTCGCGAACGTCCGTTTCTACCGAGATCCCAGGAAATCTTTCGGCAACGTCGCTTTCAGGGCCGCCCTCATACTCACCAGTCAGGCCTGGGAATCGCTCTTCCGGCGAAGTGTCCGGCGCAAACTCCGTCGTTGATTCTTCAGACTGTTCGTCCTCAGGCGGGCTAATCGAGAGATCTGGAGATTCGATCCCGGCCGCGTGAGCCGCACGGATCACGCGGGCGACGCGCGATGCATTGCGCCTGGCACGCCACTGTTGTTCGATTCCCTTCAGCTTCTCGTCGGCGTCCTCGGTCGACCCGTATCGGTTGTGACCGACAAGCCGGAGATGCTCCTGGCGAACCCCAATGGCGAGTTGTTTTCGTATAGAAGTGATATCGGCGTTGCGATAGTGGCGTGCGACCAGCAGGTATGCAATCTGTTCAGCGCTCAGCGCTCGGTCCGTTGTGACCAGGACATACAGCACGCGCTCGTACGCACTGCTGACCTCGGAAAAGGGCAGGTCCCAATCGGTGACAGGCTTGTTGTACACCGACACGACGTAGCGACGTTCCCGATCATCCAGCCGATCCCACGCACGCTGGCGCTTTGGTTCGAGATCTGGAGACTGCCCGTGGCGGTGCGTTACGCGCGAAAGATCTATTCTGTGTGTGAAGGCTTGTTCCATGAAGGTGCTTGAAAGGATTCCTCACCGTCACTTCCTCCGAGGAGAGTGTGACAGGGTGATCGGAGAGTGTGACAGGGTGATCGCCGTCCTTGATGATATCAGCGACCCCACCAATTCTCCCGTCCGGCTCCGTTAGAATCCTGCCCATGTCGAGCCAAATCAATTACGTTTTTGCTGGCGATATCGGCGGCACCAACATGCGTGCCGCGCTTGCAGATCGCAGCGGGACTTTAATTGGGAGAGGAACCTGCCAGACAGAACCTGAGCTCGGACTGCCGCAGGCGGAAGAGAATCTGAGGGCCCTGTTTGAAGAGGTGGCGTCTGGTGTCCCGCGAGATGAGGTCGGAGGCGTCGTAATTTCGTCTGCCGGTCCGATTGATCCCGACAGCGGCATTTATGTTCATCCGCCCAACCTTCCCGGCTGGCACGACATGACGATGAAGCCCGGACTGGCGACATCGCTAAATTTGCAAGTCACGATTGGGCACGATGCCACGCTCGGAGCGCTTGCGGAGTCGCGTTATGGCGTCGGAAAAGGCGCGCAACACCTTGTTTACGTGACCTTGAGTACCGGGGTTGGTGGTGGAGTTATCGCCAACGGGCAGATGGTTACCGGCGCCCACGGCCATGCAGGAGAGATTGGGCACCTGCTGGTGAGACCGGGGGGCCAGAGCTGCAATGTTGGGTGTGACGGCTGTCTTGAGGGCATCTCGTCTGGCGGAGGGATCGCACGTGCTGCGACGATTGCCATGAGCGCAGGGCGCGCCTCTTCAATGTCGGATATGGCTGGTGGAGACATCGAGGCCGTGAGTGCGCAGATTGTTTTCGAGGCCGCGGCTAACGGCGATGCTCTTGGCAGAGAGATTGTTGAGAGCGTGATCGACGCCGTTGCCACCGGATTTGCCGACATACTCAACACGCTCGACCCCGAGTACCTCGTTGTGGGAGGCGCTGTAACCGGCGGTCTACAGCCTTACTGGGACGACTTGAAGGCTCTGGTCGAAGATAAAGCTCTGCCGCACTTCAAGGACAGCGTGCCGCTTTACGTTTCGCCACTTGGCGATGATGTCAGCCTCATTGGGGCGGCCACACACGCCTTTGATCTTGCTGACTCACGATCTGGCTAACGCACTACAGCCGATCCATAAGGATCCCAACTAAGACAAGCGTGATAGCCATCGAGTGACGGGGCATGACCACCTGAGACGCCTGTTCTTCGAGACCACTCCAGCAAGACTCGCCCCCTAATCGTCGTTGGGATCTAGGTCCTCGTCCGTGATCGTCATCGGATCGTCGTCCCAGTCCTCTTCTTCGCCCACCCAGTCCAGGCTTGTATCACGTTCACCTGGTGAGTGGAACCCTTGCACTTCAAGATCAACGTCGTCGATGTACAGGTTCTCTTCGTCCTCTGGCAGGAAGGGATCTGCTTCCTCGGTCACCTCTTCGACCGTTTGCGGTTTCTCTTCGAACATAGACATATCTTCGACATCGACGTATCTGAGCGACTCTTTCACCGCCTCGACGACGGCCGGCTCGGTACTTGATAAGAGGTTCCTGAGCGTCCGCTGTGCCTGGCTTCCACCGATAAACCCGATCGCACGGACGGCCGCCGTCTGGACCTCGATGTCCGTGTCGTCCATCAACTCCATCAGGTGTCCGAGATGCTCCTCGTTTCCGAGGTTCCCGAGGGCGATGGCTGCCTCAAACCTGCAAGAGGCGTCGGCATTGTCCAGCTCTTCCACGAGGATTTCGGTCCACCTGGGACTACAGTTGCGTCCCATCGCGTGGATGGCTGATTCACGCATATGGGTACCTTCTTCCTCGTCGTCCTCGCCCTCTTCGTAGGCGATCTCGATGTACGCCTCGATGGCCTCGCCCTGGAATATCGCCAAGGCTTCCAGCGCACGACGGCGCACGTCAGAAGTCTCCAACTCATCGTTGAAGCTCTCGGTCAACATCGCCTGTAGATCGACTGCCTGGCGCGGCGGGACCTTATCCTCGTGTGCCAGCATTGCTATACGTGATAGACCGAGAGCGGCGGCGATCCGGACATCTTCCGAGTCGTCGTTCCGCAGCATACGGAGAAGAATTCGCAATAGAGATTGGTGGGTGCTCTCGGCGAGACCGGTTACCGAGAGAGAGCGCGTCACATCGTCGTCTGAATGCAGGCCCTCGATGAATATCGAGTCAAACTCCATCTGGAGGTCGCCCTCGATCAGCGAGGTCAGGCGCGCGTAAAGGTCGCGGATCTGTTCAGGCTTCCAGAAGCTTAAATACTCGGTGAGTTCCTGGGCGTCTGATTTGTCGATCCCGGACAACTCGGACAAAGTTGAGTAAGGGATCGTTTCTGCGTCTTCGACTTCTTCCGGTTCTTCTTCGATTTTATGTAGAAATTCGGGCAGTCCCAAGTCGGATTTCCTTTGTAGCCCATCCTGTTTGGCCGGTGGCCTATCCCGCCGCCGCCACCTCTACTCCAAGGCAGCGGATCGCCGGCGTGCGCAGGCTACCGTAGACCCATTCTGCTTTGTCAGATACCGCCTCCACCTTGCTCAGTGCGTCGTACACATTGCCGGAGATCATCGTGTCCTTGATGCGGCCCACGATCTTTCCATCTTCAATCTTATATCCAAGTGAGACGTTCGCCTTGAAATCGCCGCCCATTTCGTTGCCCTGTCCGGCTCCGAGCAAGCGTTCGACCACGATACCCTCTTTGATGCCGAGGAACAGATCGTCGTACGGCGTGTCGCCGGGCGCTACGTCCAGGACACTGGTACCTGGGCCCGGTAGCGTGGAAAGCCCGCGTCCTGCCGCACCGGTGCTGGTGGCGTTCATTCGCCCTGCCGTCTGCAGGTCGTACAGAAAGTTGCTCGCAACGCCGCGGTCGATTAACGCCATGCGCCGACTCGATATGCCCTCGTCGTCAAATGGCCGACTGCCGATCGCACCGTCTATTGTCGGGTCGTCAAAAATAGAGATCCGCTTGTCTATCACCCTCTCGCCGAGCCGGTCTCCTATTGGAGAGCTGCCGGTCATGACAGATTTGCCGTTGAACCCGCCGAGAAGAGGCCTGAGTAGTGCGGCCGATACGCCACGTGGCGTGAAGATAACGGGAACCTGTCCGGTCGGTGTATCGGCGGTGTCACGCGCCCATTCGAGCTGTTGGACCAAGGATTCGATCATCCAGTCGGTGTCCGTGAACATTCGGGAAGCACCAAAGCCTTCCCATACGGATAGCATGTCATCACCACGGACCAACTCGCCGCCAAATCCGACCGAGTAGGAGGTCTGCGGGAAGGCCACATTTAACCCGGCCGTGTTGATCAGGCTCTGCCTGTGCACGCCGCGCGAAACGCTGGCCGAGCAGTTCAATTCAGGCCATGTCTTACGGACGGCATCAATCAACGTCTGGCCGGTCTGGACCATCGCATCGAAAGTTAACGACTCGATGGCCTCGTCATATATCTGGACCTGCGGATAATCCCCCGGTCCCGGCAACTCAAACGAAGCCTCAGCGCCAAATGGCGTCAACTCTTTGACGCGTGCCGGCAGTTTGCCTTCTGCTGCAGGATCGGTTGTTGCGGACAAGCCCAGCCTGCCGTCATGGATGACGCGTAAGGCAGCCCCGGACGTGTCACGCCGGGTAGCTTCTTTCAGCCGATTCGCTTCGAAACGAATCGGCTGGCTCTGGCTGGTGATTCGGTAGATCTCAGCCTGGTCAAATCCGGCATCTTTTGCATTCTGTAGAAGATCGGCCACCGGCTAAGCTCCCGACACAAGGCAATTTTGGATTCGAATATGCGGACTCCCATTGGAGACAGGAAGGGGACTCTGTCCCGCCTTGCCGCAACCGCCACCCTGATTCATGCCAAGATCGTTGCCGATTCCGTCGATCTGGTGCAGCGTTTTGAACACGTTCCCGGACAACTTCACCGGGCGCACCATCTCCTCGATTCTCCCATTACGGATTCTGTACGCCTCACCAGACGAGAAGGTGAACATCTCCATTTCTGTCATTCCGCCGTACCAGTTACGGACGTATACACCATCGTCAACATCTTCAAGTAGGTCCTCAAACGAAGCATCGCCCGGTTCAATCACAGTGTTGGTCATGCGGACTATTGGTGGGTGATTGAAGCTGATGGCTCGGGCGTTGCCGGAAGGCGCTTCGCCCATCTTTGCGGCGGTTTCACGTGAGTGCAGCCGACCTACAAGCACGCCGTCCCGGATGAGATCCGTGCGTTTGGTCGGCGTACCTTCGTCGTCGTACTCCATAGAGCCGCGCAGGCTCGGGATGGCGCCGCCGTCGACAATGTTCAGATGCGGCTGGCCGAATTGTCGGCCAAGCACCATGATCTCTTTGAGTTGATCGCTCTCGTAAACGTGATCTGCCTCTGACAGGTGGCCAAACGCCTCGTGGGCGAATACGCCTGCGAGCACCGGGTCCAAGATCACGGTGCGCTCGCCGCCCTCGATTCCGGGCGCCTTGAGCAGGTCAACGGCACGCTTCCCAACGGCGCGGATCTCATCATCTAACCCTTCGATAAGGTTAAAATCGCCGAGACTTCCGATGGAGAAACCGGCTTGCTGCACATCCCCGCCGTCTCGGGCGACCGCTGCGATGTAGCAGATTACGTGGACGAACTCCTGGTCGACTGCGGCGCCCTCGCTGTTCACGTAGTGAACTCGTCTGCGGTTATCGCCGTAGATCACGGTCGAACTCTGTATTCCGGGGGTGGACCAGATCAGATCATTGTAGTGATCCATCCGGGCTTTCTTTTCGGATAGAGATATATTGCGGGGATCGTTGACCAGCACCGGCGGCACATCGGCTACCTGTGGCTCGGTCTCCACAAGAGTAGTCTTTTCGCCGCCAACAGCACGTGCCTGTTCGACGGCCAACTTTACGCGCGAGTTGAGATCGTCGGTATCGTTGAAGCTGACGAACCCCCATCCTCCCTTCACGGCTGCCCTTACAGAACCCCCTCGACCGGAGGTGCGGCCGATCTCTTCGATCTCCTGGGCCCTGTACTGGATTCGTGACGAGTCTGATTCTTCCAGACGGATCTCTACGAAGTCCGCCCCGTGCCCTGTGAGGGCGTCTTGCATCTGATCGCGGATGGTCAATGTTTAGTGCTCCGGGCCAAAATTGGGGTCCAAAACGAACGACCCCCAAAAATATCAGGATAGGGAGCCTCATTCGCAATGAATGATAGCAGCGGGCGTAGACGCCCATGGGATGTGAAAATCCCTGAACCGTCGTGCCCGTTGGCGTGGGAATTATGAAATCTGTCGAGTTCGGGACTCACCACCAGACTTCCTTGCTACACGGTCTCGAACTACTCCATCCCGGCCACGGGACGATCCTTGGGAGCGCTGGCATAAGCGCCACGAAAATCTCGGAACGGCCCATCACGCCACTCAAGCGCAGCTTTGAGGCCTTTTTCCTGAACCCGGGTGCGCCACTCTGAAGCGGCGGAGCGTGCCGAGGAAAGGGCCTGAATCTCGGTACCTGAGTGCAGCGCTTCTCGGATGCCCATTGTTTCGTACTGGCGGTTCACCGCCCGCTTGGAGTACATAAGCATCTCGTTGTCGATGTGGGCCATACGACGGGCGAATGTCTCTGTAAAGTTACCGAGTTCTTCTTTCGGAACAGCGTAGTTGGCCCACCCGGCCGTTACCATGTCCGTACCCGAGATCGAGTCGCCGAGATATGCGAACTCACGCGCTTTGGCCGGCGACATGAACCAGGGCGTCCACATCATGTCCATCGTGGTCATAGCCCGCACCGGCGGATAACCGATCTGAGCGTCCTCGGCCACAATGCGGAAGTCGCATACCGTGGCTAGCTCGGTGCCACCGGCTAGACAATGACCCTGGATCTGGGCGACGACCGGTTTCGCCAGCTCCCAGATAATCCAGTTAGTCATGACCACGCTCCGCGCCCACTGGTTGTCCCCTGGATGGGTGGTCCCGGTGTCCGGCAAGCCAGACCGGCCTGCCAGCTCAGAATTGCCTTCTGCCCGTGCTTGGGATAGGTCGTATCCGGCAGAGAAAGAGCGCCCGTTGGCGCGAAGGATGATGACGCCGACCTGATCATCATGCTCGGCCTCGCGCATGGCATCCATCACTTCCGCGCGTAGCGTGTTGGTCAGTGCATTTAGTTTCTCGGGTCTATTTAGAGTGACGTAGGCTAATCGGCCATCGGTCTCGTACTCGATCTGGCTGTACCTGCCCAAGATGCTCTCCCCTGATTCGAAAAATGGTTGCAAGAAACTTGTCTGAGAGGCACAAAGTCCATCAATGGCGCTTTGATGTCAAACTCGTGGTCTCATACAACGGATATTCACTGACCGCCCCGGAGTAGGGCGTCAGACAACAGGAGATACGAGATGGCGCAACCGGCGAACACGGAGACTACATACCAACCCGTTGTTGGCTGGCCCGCTGTGCCGCATGGCATATTTCTGCATGAGGCCACTTCAGTTGGCGTGGACTCGCAAGACCGCGTTTACGTTTTCAACCGCGGGCAGTGGCCGATGGTTGTCTTCGACAAAGAGGGCAACTTTCTGGATGCGTGGGGTGCAGGTGAATTTAATAGGCCCCATGGCGTTTCGTTTGATGCCAACGACAACATGTACCTGGCTGACGACGCCAACTTTGTGCAAAAGCGTACGCCGAGCGGTGAGGTGTTGATGACGCTGGGGCAACGTGGCGTGGAGAAGCCGCGCCACACCGGCGAACCATTCAACAGTCCGACACACATCGCGATCGATCCCCGTAATGGGGACTGGTTCGTGTCTGATGGATATCGCAACTCATCCGTTCACAGGTTTGACGCGGCCGGGAAGCACATCATGTCGTGGGGAGAATCGGGCAGCGGCCCCGGCCAGTTCGCCCTACCGCACAACATCTGCATGGTGGGTGAAGACCGCGTACTGGTGGCTGATCGTGAGAACTATCGCCTGCAAATGTTCACGGTGGACGGCGAGTTCATCTTGGAGAAGCGAGTTCACAAGCCGCAAGGGTTGTTCGCCGGGACGGGGGACGACATGAATATTTATGTGGCAGAGGGCCGACCACCGCTGGTGATGGAGGGAGTGCGCCGCCTCGGCAAGCGGGTCGCTGTGCTGGATCGTGATCTGAACGAGCTCGTGAGTATCGGCAACGAAATGTCTGGGCAGGCGCCAGATCAGTTCATCTCGCCGCACGCGATCGCGGTTGATTCCGAAGGTTCGATATACGTCGCAGAGGTGTCGTACAACGGACTTGGTTCGCGTCTTGAACCAGCGCGAGAGGTCGTCAGCTTGCGGAAATGGCGACGTACCGATACGAATGGAACGGGCGGACAAGGCTTGTCAGGTCGAGCGCTCGAGCAGTACATGAAAGGCTTGCGGAACGATGGCCCGGGTGGCGGCGCGCCGGTGAACAGCCCATATGGCTAGTGCACGGATTCGTTTCCGGGATCGGTTCGCATTCAGTAATCGATGCCTGCGATGACCGGCGCATCTGATCCACGCTGTTTGATGGCTCGCATGTTGCTGATAAGGTCTGCCGATTCCATCAGTTCAGACGGCGCCTTGCTGCCAGTGACGATCACGTGAAGGAATGAATCTTTGCCGGAGAGGGTTTCGGAAACCTGTGCTCCGGATAACCAACCTTCAGCTATCGCATCAAGCAATCCTTCAAGTACCAGCACTCCCTCCTGAACGATCGACACGTGGCGGACCGCCTTGCTCCAGAGTTCGAGGGCGGCATCCTCGGTTGGTGCATCAATAACGTGTGACGGGATGCCCAGTTTTTCAAGGGCCAGATCGTCGCCTGAAGGTCCGGCTTTCTGAGCCTGCTTGAAGCTCATGTGGCGGACCGGCAGCCCTCGTCCGTTGGCACGGAACAGCACGCCGAGTCCTGCGATTTCTTTGGTTGCGCCGGGGCCGTGATAAACAACCAGCATTCCCTTTCGCGCCGGCGCTGATTTTTCTGGGCCATCTGGCGTGACTCCGGGATCGTCTCTTGGAAATTCGTCGGGCATAGTTAGAAATCCAATCCTGGCTGCGCTTTGATGCCCTGGTCTCGGTAGGGATGCTTGATGTCTTCCATCTCCGTCACCACATCAGCGATGGCGACAAGTTTCTCGTGGGCGTCACGCCCCGTGACAACTACGTGTACATGGGACGGACGGTTGGTGATCGTATTTGCTACCTCGTCTACGTCTAGCCAGCCGTATGTGACCGGGTATGTGGCCTCATCAAGAATGATTAGGTCGGTTTCGCCGGCCTCAATCGCCGCTTTGCAGTGCGCCCATTGGTCGACCGCAATGGCCGTCGTCTCGTCCATGTCCTTTGACAGCCAGGTGAATCCGTCGCCTCGTGATTCGATCGAAATGCCGACCTTTTCGGCCGCCCGGTGTTCACCAAATCGTGCGCCTGTGTGCTTCAGGAACTGGAACATTTTCACGCTTTTGCCCTGCCCCCACGCTCGTACCATTAGACCCAGCGCTGCCGTCGTCTTTCCCTTGCCGTCGCCCGTATGGATGATCACAAGGCCCTTCGGAGGCTGTGAATCGATCATTGTTGATTCTCCCGAGAACTGTTAGCGATTTCCTGGGTGCCTTTATTATTCTGGGCGAGGCCAGATAATCCAGTCACAAGTGCTTCCAGATCAGACCATGCGGCGACCGGAGATAGCTGATCAAACAAAGTCGTCGCATCGCCGTCTGTGAAGTCACGGCCGGCGATAGGTTCCATGGTTGCGAGGACGATCAGAGATGCTTCTACGAGCGCCTCGAGTGAGCGCACGTTGCCCGATCCAAACGCCACATCGCTGAGCACGGCGATTTCACTCTCTCGAATTAACCGGAGGTGTTTGTTGTGGGCTACGGAGTCGATATCTCCGAATGCCTGCACAGGCACGAATTCGACACCTAGCGACTCGGCCGCGGACCGGTCCGTGTCGCCGTTTGCGAGCGGCCCCGCCGTCACGACGAACCCGGCTTCGCACAGTCTGTACATTAATCGAGCGCCCGTCCCGCCACCGCAAACAACATGGACGCGCGTCCCAGCGCCGGCACTATTCCCGACCGAACCCGCCTCCATGACGGATATGCCAAGCACGCCGCTCGCCGGATCTGAAGACACGATGACCCTCACCCCAAAAGCGGCCCCGATATTTTTTGGGGTAAGCACGTCTCGAGGGAGCCCTTCAGCCACTACGACGCCTTTGTTGAGCAACACCAATCGATCGCAAAAACGTGCCGCCAACGAGAGGTCATGGATCGCCGCCACCGCCGTCATACCATCATCCACCAGCCCGCGAATGATCTGGAAAAATCGAGCCTGGTGATTGATGTCCAGGTTGGAAGTGGGTTCGTCCAGTAGTAGCAAGCGTGGCTCTTGAGCCAGCGCCCGTGCCACGAACACACCCTGACGCTCGCCTCCGGACAATGTCTCCAGCGTACGATCGGCCAGGGCGCCCGCTCCTGCCGTATCAAGCGCCCGCCGCACCGCGTAACGATCCACAGCGCGTTCCGATTGCAGCCGCCCCATATGCGGATAGCGGCCCATCATGACCACCTCGAGGGCGGTAAATCCCTGCGCCAGTGGAGCAAGCTGGGCGACCTGTGCGATGGATTTCGCGCGTTGACTTGTGTCCATCCGGCTTACTTCGTCGCCGTCCAGCAGTACTGCGCCCTCACGTGCCTTGAGAAGGCCTCCGATGGTTCGGAGAAGCGTGGTCTTACCGGCGCCATTCGGGCCTACCAGGCCTACTAACTCGCCTTTGTCAGCATTAAAATCGACCTGGTCAAGCAGGCGCGCTGCATCGACCTCGTATATAACATCGCGTGCTTCGAGTCGTCGTTCCGTGCGCTCTACAATGTCCGTCATGAAACTACTCTGTCTGGTTGTCTGCCCAACTATTCAGAAGGAAAACTGAACGGTCCAAAGGTCGTGTCCGCGAGTTCCTCGGGCCACAGATCCCGGGCCAGTTCTTCCGCCCCCCTGAGATTCCAGAACGATAGCGTCGTAAAGTATTTGGGATCGGCCATAAACACCCTGCCGTCCCTGATGGCAGCGACGCTTGCCAGCATTGGATTGGCGAGCATGGCGTCCCGGAACTCTTCACCGCCGAACTCCACCGGTTGCGGTATGAAGATCACCTCCGGGTCCATGGCGATCAGGCTCTCGTAACTGATAACAGGATTGTTCTCCAAACCCGCTTCTGCCGCCACGTTTATCCCGCCTGCGATGTTGATGATCTCGGCTTCGGTGGATCCGGCACCGGCAGTGTAGAGCGAGTCCCCGTACAGAGTCGCCGAAAGTACCCGTACGCGCTCAACTTCAGGTTTACTCTCCCATAGGGCTCTGAGGCTGGCCTCACGCTTTTCAACCTCTTCAACTACTTCCACAGCGCGCCCCTCTTCGCCGTACGCGTAGCCCAACAGCATGATGTCCTGATGCCGTCCGTCAGCATCGTTGTGCAAGTTCGTCTGCAACACAACCATACCTACGTTTTCCAGCGCTTTGATAAGTTCAAGCGATGTGAACGGCGAAGCGATGACGATGTCCGGTGACTGGGCGACGATGACCTCAGCGTCCGATGTGATCTCCGGGAGACCCGCTGCAAGGTGAGCCACGTTGGACTGCTCGGGACTCTGGGTGTAAATGTTGGTGGCGACCACACGATTCCGTGGCACCAATGCGTAGGTGACCTCGTCGTGGCCGAGTGAGATCGTCACTATCCGCTCCGGCTTTTCGAGTATCGTCACGGGGCCGTTCAGCCCGGTTACATCACGCGGCCAACCAAGATTGGTCGGATCGATGATTCCTCCAACGCCGACCAGCGCGCCTTCAACGTCGGCGTCGGATCGACAGGCTGCCAACACAAGTATGGCAGTGAGCAACACGGCGATAACCGCCAATGCTCTCTCTCCGAACCAGGGCTGGTCAGGGCTGTTCGGCGATCCGTTTTTCACAGTCTTTCCTCCGGTGTTAGGCCTGTTCGCTTGCAATTTAATTAGCCGGTTCACAATGACGACACACGTCTACTGTGTCGGAGTAGCAGGAACAAAAAGAAGGGCGCGCCGATGAAGCTGGTGATGATCCCTACACGTAACTCGGCCGGTGAAATGACGGTTCGTGCGATCTCATCTGCCAGCACAACAAATACCGCTCCGCCGAGGGCGCTGAGGGGTATAAGGACCCGGTTGTCAGGTCCAAACACCAGCCGGAGCATGTGTGGGACGATCAAACCGACGAATGCGATCATCCCGCTGACCGCCACGGCGACGCCGGTGATCAGGGAAGCCGCGGTAAGCAACATTGGCCGGACCACACGCACGTTGACGCCCATTGACCTCGCATCGTCTTCGCCCATCATCAGTAGGTTGAGATCTCTGGCGAACGCGACGATCACTCCACCGCCCACGAGGATCAGTGGTCCGGATAACCACACGTGGTCCCAGGATCGAGAGTCGAGCCCGCCGGCCAGCCAGAAGAGTATGCCCCTAAGGGTGCCCTGTTCTGGCTGGGCGATGATGACGAGCGTGATTAGCGCGCCCATGAAAGCGCTCACAGCCACACCGGCTAGGATCAGCGTGGCTACGGAAAATCGGCCGCTTGCGATCGCGATCGCATACACAAGAAAGGCCGTGCCGATTGCACCGCCCAGCGCAAACAAGGGCAGGGCGAGGAAGAACAACGATGATGCGCCGGTGGCGATGGCGATCACAGCCGCGGCCGCTCCTCCGGACGCAACGCCGATAGTGCCCGGATCAGCGAGTGGGTTACGGAACAGGGCCTGCATAGCGGCACCGGCAACCCCGAGGGCCATGCCGACAAGCGCCCCGACGACGATTCGCGGCATGCGAATCCGCTCGACAACCATCTCCTCGGTGTGGTTGTAATCGGCCAGATGTAGTCCGGTGGGTTCCACGATTATTGACACAACATGCGACACCGGTATGTCCAGCGGTCCGGTGCTGAGTGACAACAGGATTATCGCTATCAATAGAGTGGTCAGGACGCCGCCGCCCGCAATCAGGCGTGTGCCGAGCGCGGCTTCACGGGGTGGTCTGAGTCGGGTCACAATTCCGAGCGCCATGTTCGAGCGGTCATCCCTTCAGCATTGGTCTTGTTTGCTTCAGGGGAACCCGTTGGCGCGCACTTCTGCGGCCTCATCGAGCTGGCTTGTGCCGATTCCATCATGGCGGCAAAGCCCATGGCGACAATGATTCTGATAAAGATTCAATGCCGACGGACCCCCTGGTGAGCGAGGAGCAGTCCGTCGTCTGACCTGGCAGGTCTCCTGGCTTTCGGGGGTTGATTCCCGATTCACAGTGGCGCTACCGCAGCGGCTTTTCACCGCCTTCCCTATTCTCCCCTGACATGATATCGGGGGCACCGGGTCGGACGAATGTTCAGTTTTCTAAGAGGGAAACGACTGTAGCGGAACAGACACGGCGGGTCAACGAGGGTGGTGAAGGGGTGCCGGAAGGTGTGAATCCAGTGCTGTGCGAGTAGGTTCGTTTTCGTGGTCAGGGTCTTGTAAACGATCACGTGATCGCCGTTGGTCCCTGAACTTAAAACATGTGGCTGACATGCGTTTCCTTGATTACCAACAACTCGGGAATGACCGATCTTGCGCGCTGCTTAGATCTCTTCGTAGGCATTCATATTTCATCGGCGCGATCATTTGCAAGGCCAATGTCACCCCACGTCTTTACTTCCAGCCCAACGCCTCGCCGTGCGTTATCGAAAAAAACGCGTCCGGCGCCTGTCCCCATTCGTGCAAGTCTGCGCCGACCTCGGCCAGTTCCTCGGCCGTTGAAATCCCGGTCTCAACCGCGACCGTAGCGATGTTCGATTTCTGGGTCCGAGACCACCAGAGATCGCCCCACTGCGCCGTAGCCTCCGCGTCTCCAAACGACCAGGCGAGCGCGCCGATTTCCATCCGTTCCAGCTCCAAAGGCTCCAGCATCGAGCGCAGTCGACGACCCATATCTGGGTCTCCGCCGTTTCGGATGGCGACCTCGTTGTAAATCTCCAGAAAACGGTCCGTTGCGGATGTTCTTGGCCAGAAGATTGCTGTGTCCCAGTCTACCTCGGTGATGCCTATCACCCCGCCCGGAGCCAACACCCGGACCGCCTCCTGCAGAGCACGCTCGGGCTTCGATAGATGCTGCAACACCTGGTGCATATGCACTGCTTCAAATGACCCGTCCGAGAACGGTAGATCGTAAGCATCGGCGATCTGGTACTCGAGATTCTTGATCCCGGCATTGGCGGCGTCGGCCCGCGCGCGTTCCAGAGCCGTCTCAGACGTATCTACGCCGACTGTCTGCCCGGGACCAGTCGCCTTCGCGAGACCGGCGGTAATACTACCTGGGCCGCACCCGATATCGATCAAGGACATCCCGGGTGTTAGATGAGGCAGTAGGTGGGCGGCGTTCCGCTTTGCAGTTCGCCTCGCATGCTCATCCACAACAATCGGATGGTGTCCGTGCATGTAAGTTTCACGGCTGTTTTCGTTCATACTCGCCATATGCCCCTGTGGTCGATACCGTCATATTTCCCAACAGATTGGCAGAAAATCGTAACGGAAAACCGACCCTTTGGTGGCAATCTGGTGTAAAACAGAGCGCGTTTGTAAAAATTTTCACTTGCTCCCGGTGTGTTAATGCAACAGTTGCGAAATCCGGGCCAGATCCGTACGGAAATACTGGCCGGACTAACCGTCTCGCTCGCCCTCGTCCCCGAAGCGGTCGCTTTCGCCTTTGTGGCTGGAGTTCACCCGCTTGTCGGGTTGTACGCCGCGTTCATCGTCGGATTTATCACATCCCTGACCGGTGGCCGTCCTGGGATGATTTCCGGCGCTACCGGCGCGCTCGCCGTTGTAATGGTCGCACTTGTTAGCGACCACGGCGTCGAAATGCTGTTCCTCACGGTGATCCTTATGGGGGTCATCCAGGTGGCCATAGGGGCGCTGAAACTCGGCGGCCTGATCCGCATGGTTCCGTACCCGGTTATGTTGGGATTTGTAAACGGCCTTGCGATCGTCATCTTCCTCGCGCAACTTGAGAGCTTCAAAGTCGAGAATCATGATGGTTCCGAGTCGTGGTTGGCGGAAAAGGATCTCGGGATCATGCTCGGGCTGATCGCACTCACGATGGCGGTTATCTATCTGGTCCCAAGGCTCACCTCAAAATTCCCCGCCGCGCTCGCCGGAATACTAGTCGTCTCAGGCATTGTGATTTTCGGCAACGTCGACACTCCGACCGTTGGTGACCTGTCAAGTATTTCCGGTGGATTGCCGTCTCTTAGCGTCCCGGACGTACCCTTTACGTTCGAGACCCTTGGCATAATTCTGCCGTTCGCCCTGATCCTGGCCGGCATCGGACTGATTGAATCCTTGTTGACACTATCGTTGATCGATGGCATCACGGAGACGAAGAGTCAAAAGAATCGTGAATGTATGTCACAGGGCGCCGCCAACATCGTCACCGGCTTCTTCGGCGGCATGGGCGGATGTGCCATGATCGGCCAGAGCATGATCAACATTAAGTCCGGCGCTCGATGGCGTATGTCTGGCGCTGTGTCGGCGATCCTTCTGCTCGTCTATATCCTGTTCGCTTCATCGCTTATCGAACGGATTCCGATAGCTGCTCTGGTCGGCGTGATGTTCATCGTCGTGCTCGGTACCTTTTCCTGGTCTAGCCTGCGTATCATCCGGAAAGTGCCTCTTTCCGACGCGCTGATCATGGTTCTTGTATCCGGCGTGACGGTCGCCACCAATTTGGCGATCGCAGTGGTCGTCGGGGTGATTGTTTCCGCCCTGGTGTTCGCCTGGAATACGGCCCGCTCAATCTACGTAATAGCTGAAGACGCCGATGCTGAGGACGGGGAGCAGCCATACCGCCGGACCTACACGCTCCATGGACAGCTGTTCTTCGCCTCTGTCAGCACTTTCCGCGATCTGTTTAACCCGGCTACGGACCCGAAGGAAGTTGTGATTGATTTCCAGTACTCACGGGTATGGGATCACTCAGGGATGGAGGCGATTGTTGAGCTTGCATTACGATACGATCGCGCCGACCGACAGTTGCATCTCCTGCACCTGAGCCAGAACTGCCAGCGGATCCTTGAGAAGGCGAATGTGATAGTCGACTCAGACCCGGAGGCTGATCCCTCGTACAGGGTGACGGTAACCGGAGTAGGTGGAGTCGGGGGCGGCCACTAAACGAACGACGACGTTTACGATCAAAGTTGCGCGCAACTTCCTCTCCCGGTCAGGAAAGGCCAGAGGTATCAAGGGTCCTGGCGGTTACTGCTTGAAAAGCGGCAAATGCCGAGCAGGTTCGCGCCTAAATGTGGTCTTTCGAGCGGCCTAAGGCGCTCGGGTTGGTGCAGGAAGCGCGGTCGTACGACGTTGGTGGTGGATCCTCAATGCTGCACACGCGACCCGAAGTACCCACCCGCGGTGTAATGCTCCGCCGTCGGCAGCGGAACAACCGGTCCGTCTCCGGTATCCGAACGCCATGTAGTGAGCCGGGCCTGCATCTCAGCAATCACCGTGGCATTAGACGGATCTGCAGCTACGTTTGTGAGCTCCGAAGGGTCTGATTCAAGGTCGTACAACTCGTCACGCTCTTTGGATGCAGCTAGCGGATCGTGCACGTACTTCCATCGGGTTGTTCGAACCATCCGTCGGTCGCCTTCCGCCTCGCGCCACTGAAGGCTGCCAATGAGCGTCTCGTAGCCGTAAGGTTCGGGCATCGCCTCCAGGTCCGACATCGTGAACGCTGGACCGCCGCTTCCGTATTCCGAAAACACGGCGTCGCGCTGTTTGGCGTCTGTGGCTGTTGGGAGTGGCTCGCCTTGAAATTCAACTGGAGCCTCGATGCCCTGCAACTTGAGCAGCGTCGGCACGATGTTGATCGTGCTCACCATGCTGTTATCTCTCACATCCTGCGGTACGTGGCCGGGCCAGGACACGATCAGCGGCACCCTGACCAGGCAGTCGTAAAACACGCCGCCCTTCACGATCATGTCGTGCTCGCCCATGAAATCACCGTGATCGGCCGTGAACACGATGATCGTGTTTTCACGAAGCCCTGTGGCCTCCAGCGTGTCCAGGATTCGACCGATCCCATCGTCAACGAAACGCGTCATCGCGTAATAGATGCTGATCGAGCGCCGAATATCCTCTTCGCTCTCGTCTGAGAGACCAAGAATCCGATGCAGAATGCGATTTCGCTCGGGAGCCGATTCATCGAACTCGTCATAGCGCCGGGGCGGTAGATCGACCGACTCCGGCGAGAACATGTCGGCGTATCGGCGGGGCGCTTCGTACGGCTCGTGCGGATCGGGGAACGAGACCCAGAGTGCGAAGGGCGGGCGTTCCCCGCCGTTATCCGCTGCGGCATGATCTTCAAGATATTTTTCCGTCGTGGTGGTGATGACGGACGTGCCGTAGTCTTCGTTTGGGAAGTCGGTCACGGCGTACGAGATATGGGGACTCTGGCGGGGCATATTGGCGCGTACAGCTTCGGCTGCGTGGATGTCCGCCTGAGGCCGGGACCATTCCATGCCCTTGAGCGGCGCATGGTTTTGCAGGCCTCGATGCCATAGCTCGCAGCGGACATCCAGCAGGTCGATATCCTCCTCACGGTCAAAGCAGTGGTTCTTGCCGATCAGCCCCGTCGTGTAACCGGCCGATTTCCACACACCAAACGCGTGCGTCACACCCTCCGGCATCAGTGTTTCGTTGCGACGAGTCCCCAACTGGTGCGGATAGCGTGACGCCATGATCGCTGTACGAGCCGGGACGCATAACGGGTGCGGCGTGATGGCGTTTTGGAACGTCACGCCCTGCGAGGCCAACCGCTCCAGCGACGGCGTCTCGCAGACCGTATTCCCGTAAACGCTCAGCGCCGTCGCCTTGAGCTGGTCGCACATGATGAACAAGACGTTTGGGGCGCGCACTTTATAGCCTCCGCGTTGCGGTACCGAACACTTGAAACGCAAGAGTCCCCGGCCCTAGGTTTGTCGGGCTAGGGACTCGCAGTTACCGTGCCTGATGCCCAAGACGGGCGCGGACTGGACGTTACGCAATATTTCGACGAGAGTCGCAGAATAGTACCTCAACGCGTCGTAAGTTCCTGCACTGCGGCCCATTCACATAGGGTCGCTGCTGAGGCTCCGGAATTGTGAGACTGATTTCGCTATCATCTCAGCAGGCTTGAAGAGTGTGGGCTTGGCTATCGTGCAAGAGCCTTGACCACCTCCTTCACGAACTCGCTCCAGGAGACCACTTTGGCCGACCGACCCAACATCGTTTTCCTATTCCCGGACCAGCTTCGGCGCGACTTCCTGTCGTGCTACGGCGCGGACTTCATCGACACACCGAATATTGACTCCGTCGCCGAGAACGGCACTCGCTACAACGAGGCGTACTCGCAGTCACCGATCTGCGTTCCTGCCCGTAATGCGCTCCTGTCCGGAATGAACGCCATCCGTAACGGCATCACGGACAACAACCACGGTATCCGGCTCGACTACCAGGCCGCTGGCATTCAAACCTGGCCGCAGCTGATGAGCGACGCCGGTTACTACACATCGGCCATCGGCAAGATGCACTTCTACCCTTGGGACGCCCGGTTTGGCTTTCAGCACCGGGTGATCTGCGAAGACAAGCGTTGGCTCAACGTCCGGGACGACTACTTCCACTACTTACGGGAGCGCGGGCTGAGGAAGCTCCACGGTAACGAGCACGCGGGCTACTTTGAGAACCAGGGCGCCATCGTCCACCAATTGCCGTGGGAGCATTCGTGGGATCGTTTTGTGGGACGAGAGGCGGTCAACTTCCTCGACGAATACGGCTCCGACGGGCCTTTCGCAATGATGGTCGGGTTCCCTGGACCTCACTGTCCGTACGACCCGGCAGCAGACTTTGAAGATGCATGGGATTTTGATCCCGATGACATGCCGGTGCCTTCACCCGACGCCGGTGACACGCCGAAGTTGAGACAAGGCAATATCGACGTCAACAAGAACGACTGGAACGGCGTCGATATTGCCAACTTCACGGACGCCCAGAAACGAAAGGTACGGGCGCACTACGCCGGGCTGGTGAAGCAGGTCGACCACGAGGTCGGCGAGGTGCTTGACGCGCTACGTCGCAACGAGTTGTTGGACAACACCGTCGTGATACTTGCGACCGACCACGGCGACTATCTCGGTGACCACGGTTTGATCGGTAAAGCGTCGTTCTACGAGGCGGCGATCCACATCCCGATGGTGATCCAGGGACCGGGGTTGCCCGTCGGACAGGTGTCGGACGATCTAGTAGAGGTCCGGGACATTACGGCGACGATGTTGTCGGCAGCCGGAGTGGCCATCCCGAAGCACATGGACTCACGACCGCTACCGGGGTTGGGACTGACCGACGAGCCGGCGCGGGAACGCATCTATGGCATGCTCTCGGACGGTTGGATGATCTTCGACGGTGAGTGGCGGCTGTCCCGATATTCAACCGGAGAAGTGACCTTCTACAACCTGCACAACGATCCACAAGAGCAGATCAATCTGGCTGATCACCCATCGCACCGTGAACTCAGAGATCGATTAAGCGCGGAACTGGACCAGGAAATCATGCGCTCGATGCGGATGTCGATGCACGACCGGCTGGCGGACCTGGGAGGCATGGCGATGCAGGCGGAGTTCGGATACGAGGGTCGCTCAAGGCCGTACCCGTTCCCGGTAACGGACGTGAAGGCATGAGTGAAGCTCACGATTGCGTCAGCTGTGCGGCGTCACGGCACTCGGTACCGGTACAGGACACCGACATGCATGCAGGGAACCTGAATGCGCCAGGTCCATCTGATCTAGAAAGTGCCGCCTCTAGCGCGGAATCGCAACGCCTCTCAAACGCGCCCAAGGCGCCGTTCGATGATTCCATGATCAAGATCCCGGGCGGGCAGTTCCTGATGGGCACCGAATACGGACGTGGCTTCCCTCTAGACGGGGAGGGTCCGATTCGTGAGGTAGGCGTGGAGCCGTTCTATATCGACGCCACCACAGTGACCAACAAACAATTCCAGGAGTTTATCGACGCGACCGGATTCCAGACGGAGGCCGAGCGCTTTGGATGGACCTTCGTGTTCCAGGACTTCATTTCTGAAGAAACGGCGAAGACCGTGAATCAGGCCGTCGTTGGATCGGAGTGGTGGCGTCGCGTTGATGGCGGCGACTGGCTGCACCCTGATGGTCTTGATTCGACTCTGGAAGGCCGAATGGATCATCCTGTGACGCACGTGTCATGGACTGATGCAGCGGCCTACTGCAACTGGGCAGGCAAGCGGTTGCCGACCGAGGCCGAATGGGAGATGGCAGCGCGGGGGGGGGTGTCACAACAGATGTACCCGTGGGGCGAGGATCTCGTCCTAGACGGTAAGTACATGTGCAATATTTTCCAGGGTCGATTTCCGGATGAAAATCGTGAGCTTGACGGGTTCGCAGGAACAGCCCCCGTGGCGTCTTACGAGCCGAACGGGTTCGGCCTTCACTGCGTGTCCGGCAACGTGTGGGAGTGGTGTGCCGATAACTGGAGCCCGACGTTCCACCAGCAACCCGACGCCTTGAGAGACAACCCGCTCGGCCCGTTGGAGGGCGCTTCACGCGTCATGAAGGGCGGCTCGTACCTGTGCCACGCCTCGTACTGCAATCGCTACCGGAACGGCGCACGATCGAGCAACACGCCAGACAGTAGTACCGGAAACTTGGGCTTCCGGTGCGCACGCACCGCCTGAGTTCTTTGGGCGAGGGGTTGTGAGCGGCGTTGTCGGCATCAGACGACGATTTGTGGGAACCGGTTGTTCAGGCCGATTTACGAGGCGAACCCGTAAGGGTCTGCGCCAGCTACGCCTTCCGCCAGAACGGGTCACGCTTGCGAATAAGGCCGAGCACGGACTCGTCCCATGGGGGCATCACATTGCCCTCCGGCTGGGGAGATCGACCGTGCCAGTCTAGGCGCTGATGCACCTCGGGGTGCATGTAGTAGACGGTGTAAACGACGTCCAACCACAGCCCGAAAGCATCCGCGTGAGAAGACTCAGCGGTGCGAAGCGCGTCGTCTTGTCCATCGTCATCTAGCGCCAGAAAATCGTTCGGCGATGGCAGGGCGCCAAGAACTCTGGTCAGCGCGTCTTGAAATCGAAAATCGGTCGCCGATCGTTTGATCACTTCTTCCGCCAATTCCATTCCACCGGCGCCAGGCAGGTCACCGACTGGCGGAATGACGCGGTTAAGGGCGGCCGTTAGAAGATAGGTATCGGGCTTAATCACCATTAGGCTTTCAGGTCCCCCCGATTGTTCGTGATGTAGTCGGCAGTGCGAAGCGCAATCGCCTGTATGGTCGGCGTCGGGTTTACAGCGCCTCCGGTTACAAAAACACTGCCGTCCACGATGAATAGGTTGTCTATATCGTGAGACTGACCGTTTTTGTCGACCACGGACCGCTCCGGGTCATCGCCCATGCGTGCCGTCCCCATCAAGTGCCAGCCGGTCTCTCGTGATTGCGGGTTGACCAAAATCTCGGTCGCGCCCGCTTCTTTCAGCACTTTTGTCCCTTGTGTGATGGCGTGATCCAGCAAGGCGCGTGAGTTATCGCTGACTCTGTACGTGATCTTCGGCGCCGGGAGGCCCGAGCTGTCGGTTAAACGTTCATCGAGCGTCACAGAATTATGTTCTTCAGGCAGATCATCGCCGATAGGGCCGAGGCCTAATGTGTTTCGGAAACGTCGTTCCAAGACCGCGTGATGGTTTTCTCCCCAGGGCACGCGATGGCCGGCCACACCTCGCGCGATCGAGCCCGGTCCCTGCCCACGGGACATTTGGAAGGTGTAGCCGCGCAGGAACCCACGATCGGGATCCGTCTCGTAAAACTCCTGCGAAAGAATGATGTTGGCAACCGGACCCACCCACGGGTCCATATGTTCCGGGAAGACCCCGAAGGTCCCACCAAACATGTGAAACATCAGGTTCTTCCCGACCAGTCCTGATGAATTTGAAAGGCCAGCAGGGTGATTTTTTGAGTCGGAAAGCAACATGAGACGAGGCGTTCCGATGCCGTTAGCCGCCATCACCACGGATCTTGCTGTTCTATGCCGGTCGTTACCTTCGGCGTCCAGATAGTTCACGCCGGTAGCCCTGCCCACCGAGTCGGTTGTTATCTCCCTGACACGGGCGCCGGTCACAAGCTCGGCGCCCTGGTCGATAGCCCGTGGCCAGTACGTCAGATCGGTCGAAGCCTTGGCGCGCTGATAGCAACCCATCATGTTGTGCCCGCAGAAATTGCAGGCGTCGCGTCCCTGTCCGTAACGAGTTGAGTTGATGTAGGCATCGGACGGCCACCAGTGCCAGCCGAGCCGATCGAAAGCGCCGGCGATCATTTCGCCATCCCGTCCGATCGGGATGGGTGGCATTGGTCTCTCTGAGCGGGGCGGGTTAGCCGGATCTCCAGATATTCCGGAGCAGCCCATGACGTGATCATTCAGGTCGTACCACGGTTCCAAGTCCTCGTACGAAATCGGCCAATCATCGGCCACACCGTCCTGAGATTTGACCCGGAAATCGGACGGGTGCAGGCGCGGTGTGTGCGCCACCCACATGATGGTGCTTCCGCCAACGCCGTTGAACATTACGGGATCGACCGCCGAGTCTTCGACGTTTACCGGGTAGTCCTCGGGAAGGCGGCGTTTGTTCGGGTTTATCGACCAGGAACTCATCGCCTTGAACTCGAAGTCGGAGTCGGCCGTGGGGTACTTGAATGAGTCCTGCCAGTGGCCCTGTTCGATACAGACCACATCGAAGCCGGCCTCGGACAGTGATGCGGCGACAGCTGCGCCGGAAGCGCCAGCGCCGACGATTAAAACATCAGCTGTACGGCCAGGGTTATGTTCAGCCGTTGTCATATTCGCGGCAGAGTATCAGTACGGTGCGCTGGTATCCAGACGCTCCCGACGCCCGATTCGCCCGGGCTTGAGGCCACCGTAATCCCGAACTAATTCAGGATCCGTTCCTCTTACCTTCAGGTGATTTTCTGGCGACAAAGGATGTTCCGTTTGCGGGTAATTAGAAGATTGCCTTAGGACCAGTCGATCCTGAATCGAGTTCAGCCTGACAGCAAGTTGGAGGTTACGTGAAGCTGAACCGGTAGGAGGCGACACGCCATTCGGTCCTCCTGATTCGCCACCATTTCGAACGCCCATCAACTAGCATCCAGACTTGAGAACGAAGCCACGCGACCCACGTATCTGGAGGACCTATGCGACTCGACGGTAAGGTGGCGCTCATCACCGGCGCTGGCAGCGGAATCGGTGCCGCGAGCGCTCGCTATATGGTGGATCTTGGCGCGTCTGTAACGTTGGCGGGAATCCCTGCACAGGGAGTCGAGGACGTTGCTGCGGAGATTACCTCGGCCGGAGGCAAGGCGCTAGCGGTGATCGTTGACGTGACCGACGACAGCCAAGTGAAGGCGGCTGTTGAGCGCACCGTTGAAGTCTTCGGCAGGCTTGATGTAGTTGTCGCAAACGCTGGAATTCAGCGCCACAACACGGACGTCAATCTGTTTGAGATGGAAGAAGAGGAGTGGGAGCAAACGCAGGACGTGAATCTGCGTGGAGTATTCCGGACTTGTAAGCACGGATTGGCGCAAATGATCAAACAGGGTGATGGTGGCTCGATAGTTATCATCAGTTCGATTACGGCGATAATCGGCCGAACGCCCAATGTCTCTTACATGACGGCCAAAACTGGATTGCTTGGCCTGAATCGCCACATCGCCGTTCACTACGGTGACAAAGGCATACGATCGAATGCAATTTGCCCCGGCGCGCTGGAGCGAACGCCAGACTGGGATGATTTTCCTGATCCAGACGGACGAAGCGATATGATGCTGGCTGCAACCCCGCTTGGGCGACTCGGTACACCTCAGGACATTGCTCCGTGGGTTGCATTCCTGGCATCAGACGACGCCGGATTTGCCACAGGCGGCACCTACGTGGTGGACGGCGGCATTACCGTCACGTGATGTGGATGAACCGCCATACTCTGATTTGAATGGACATTTCATGACAAACCTCCACGGCGACGATCCCCATCCCGCATTTGTAGGGCTGCCGACTTATCTGCACCTCCCGTTCGCCCGGGATGCCGCCGAGTTGAAGTCGTCTGACGCTGACATAGCGATCCTGGGCGCGCCCGTAGATATGGGTGTTGTGTACCGACCGGGCACGCGCTTTGGTCCCCGCGCCATCCGCGACGCTTCCTACTTCACAGCCTCGCGAACGCTGTATCACCTCGGGCTGGATGTCGACCCGCTCGAATTTTTGAAGGTGGTCGACTTTGGCGATGCTAACTGCCCGCCGTCCGATCTCCAGTTGAGCCACGATGCGGTCAAGGCGAAAGTCGGGGAAGCCCTGGATGCAGACACGCTGCCGATCGTGCTCGGGGGCGACCATTCCATCACTCTGCCATCCGCCACGGCTGTTGCAGATAAGTACGGCCACGGTAACGTCGGTATCCTCCACTTCGACGCTCACGCAGACACCGGCGAGTCCGGCTACGGCGGCGTCTTGATCGCCCACGGCAACCCCATGCGGCGCTTGATCGAGTCAGGCGCAGTGCCCGGGAAGAACTTCGTTCAGGTCGGGCTTCGCGGCTATTGGCCGCCGAAAGACACGTTTGACTGGATGCGGGAACAGGGCATGCGCTGGCACCTGATGTCGGAGATCGAGACACGCGGCTTTGACGAGGTGATAGCGGAAGCGATCTCAGAGGCGTTGGACGGCGCAGACCATCTGTACCTGTCGGTAGACATAGACGTAGCGGACCCAGCATTTGCGCCCGGCACCGGCACACCCGAACCGGGCGGTCTGTCCGGTCGAGAGCTACTGCGCGCCGTGCGCCGCATCGTCGGCTCTGACGTCCACCTGGTCGCGATGGACGTCGTCGAGGTGTCGCCGCCATACGACTCGTCCGACATCACGGCGCAACTGGCGCACCGAGTCGTGCTCGAAGCGATCAGCGCGCTTGCGACAAAGAAGCGTGACTCCGGGAGCTAATGGAATCGCAACTCGGTGTCGTTGTTAACGGCCACAGAAGGTGACTCTTACTGTCATCCTGAACTCGATTCAGGATCGGTTTGTTTGGCGATAGCGTTTTGAGATGGACGGGGACGTTGCTTGGCGTCCGTGTGTTGGTTGGGAGTGAGCTTGTTCGTTATAAAAGCCGATCCTGACACAAGTTCAGAATGACAGGGATTTGTGATAGCGCGTGAAATGGGGTTGGGGACGGAAACCGCATCGTCATTCCCGAGTAGTCGGGAATGACGATGCGCAGCAATACTCCCCCGGGCGGCGGTACACTTCCTCCATCCCGAGATTCCACCCCGCCGCAATCATCCAGACCAGCCCCGGAGAACTGAATGCCGACTCTGAAAGACAAGTACGACGTTGTTATCGTCGGCGCGGGCAATGCCGCTCTGAGCGCTGCGATCGCAGCGAATCTGGATGGCGCACAAGTCCTCGTACTTGAGAAAGCGCCCGAGGCTGCGCGTGGCGGCAACTCGTACGTCACCGGTGGCGCTGTTCGATTTCCGTACGAAGATCTCGATGATCTGATCCCGCTGCTCGGCGAAATCTCGGACGCCGAGCGCGCAAAGATAGACGTCGGCACGTACCCGCGCAGCGCCTTCTATGACGACCTGATGCGCGTGACTGGCGGAAAGTCTGACCCGGAGCTGGCGGACGTTCTCGTCAACAACGCCCATGACACCGCCGTATGGCTCCGTGAGCAGGGCGTTCGCTGGGGACTCATGTACAGCCGCCAGTCGTTTCTCGTTGATGGCGTCTACAAGTTCTGGGGCGGACTTGCTTGCGAGACCGTTGGGGCCGGCAAGGGCCTGGTCGATTCTCTCTTCGACCGCTCCGTAGATCTGGGCATAGACATCGCTTACGCCACGATGGGCGATCACCTGCTGATCGACCAGGTCGGCGGAATCAGGGGCATTGCGTTACGAGGTCCCGACGGACTCACGGAGATCGCCACGACGTCGGTCGTCCTCGCCTGTGGAGGGTTTGAAGCCAACGCCGAGATGCGCACCCGATACCTCGGCCCGGGCTGGGACCTCGCCAAGGTCCGCGGCACCCGCTACAACACCGGCGACGGCATCCGCATGGCGTTAGAAATCGGTGCACGCTCGCACGGCCATTACAGCGGCTGTCACGCCGTGGCATGGGACGCCGGGGCGCCGGACGAAGGCGGCGATCGAAACATCGCAGACCTGTTCCAGAAGCACTCTTATCCGCTCGGATTGATCGTGAACATCGAGGGCAATCGGTTTGTGGACGAGGGCGCTGACTTCCGCAACTACACATACGCCAAGTACGGCAAAGAGATCCTGAATCAACCTCAACGCCTTGCCGTCCAGATATTCGACTCGCAGGTCACGGACATGCTGCGGGACGAATACCACATACGCGAGACGACGAAGTTCGAGGCCGACACGATCTGGGAACTGGCCATGGGACTGGATATCGACGCCGACGCGCTGGAACGCACGGTTTCCGAGTACAACGCCGCCGTTCAAGACACGCACTACAACCCGGCGATCTTGGACGGGAAGGGCACCGTCGGCATCACGCCGCCAAAGAGCAACTGGGCGCTGCGTTTGGATCAACCTCCATACACCGGCTATGTCGTCACCTGCGGGATCACTTTCACGTTCGGTGGACTCAAGATCGATACCACCGGGCGCGTCATCGACACCCAGGACCAGCCCATTCCCGGTCTGTACGCAGCGGGCGAACTGGTCGGCGGCATCTTCTACGAGAATTACCCGGGCGGCTCCGGCATCACGAACGGCTTTGTGTTCGGCAAGATCGCCGGGACGGGCGCCGCTGAGCACGCCGCAGTATGAGCCAGGGGCCGAATCAGGCTGCGTCCTCAGAATACTCAGGCGAGCAGGTCCCGGCTGACTGGCTCAAATGGCTGCTGCCTACCGCGATCCTGGCGCTCGTGGCGGCCGGTTTCACGCTTGTCATAAGGAGCAACGACCTCCTCGCTGGTGAGCAAACTCTTACGCGCTGGTTCAGCAAGCTGGATGTGGTCGGGGTGCGGACGGTCGTCGACTTCCTGGACTTCATCTCGGAAGACACCGTCGCTCCGGTGATACTTGTGCTGATCATCCCGATCGTGTGGTTCGCGTGGGGCCGATATGCGGCGCTTACCTACTTCGGCACCGGTGGGATAGCCGCGCTGACCCGAATTACGGACCTGGTGTCAAGGCCACGTCCAAATGCCGAGCTTGAATGGTCGGAAGCCGTGTTTGGGTCTGGCGGATATCCGAGCGGGCACGTTGTTTACGCAGTGGTCGTGTTTGGCATACTCACCCACCTGGCCGGCGTCTACATGAAGCCGGGTCGGGCACGGTTGGCACTGCGGATATTCCTGGTATCGCTCATCGTCACCATGGGCCCGGCCCGAATAATCGAACTTGATCACTGGGCGATGGACGTAGTCGGTTCTTATCTCGTTGCGCTGCCGTTCCTCCTGATCGCCATGTGGGTGCACCCGAGACTGCCCGGCTGGCTATCGGTCGCGCCGAGATTGCGATCGCTGATCGGGGCGGACCGAGGGTTTTAACTTGTTCGACGCGACTCCTTCTCCCATCGGGAGAAGGCTGGGATGAGGGAGAAGTCTTGTCGTTTCTCAACATCCGAACGCCTTCACCTTCCTGCTACCCCCTGTCATCCTGAACTCGATTCAGGATCTGCTAGTCCCTGCTCGACGGCGAGCTGGCGGGATCGAGACTCTTGGCTACGGACTCTGCGGGCGATGGCGCTGTAGCGGCCGATCCTGAAACAACTTCAGCATGACAGGGGTGGAGTTCAGGCAGACGGTGAGGCAGCTCCTTCTCCCTGCGGGGGCCAAAACCACCTAAACTTCTCCTCTGCCGCCGCACCCTTCATCCCACGACCAACAAAAGGACCACACGTGACAGATCGCCGAAGTTTCTGGGCATGGGGCATGGAGTCCCAGGAACCTACCGCCGCGAAACGTGAATCTGCAGCGAAGACGATGTCGGAACGCTTCGGCGTATCGCTCAAGACCGTGCAGCCACGCTCCATCGACCAACTCGATCTGCGCTCGCCCCGCATCACGGCCCCGGACTCCCTGTCTGAGATCGTCACCACAGACACCTACGAGCGTGCCTTCCACACATACGGCCACAGCTTCCGGGATCGCGTGCGCAAGTTTGAAGGCGACTTCCCGAACCCGACAGACGTTGTCGCCTATCCGCGCAATGAAGCCGATGTCGTTGCTTTGCTGGACTGGTGCGGCGGCGCCGGATACGCGGCCACACCTTTCGGCGGCGGATCGTCGGTAGTCGGTGGCGTGGAAGCGCCTGAGGACTACGACGGCCTCGTCACGATCGATATGACTCGCATGGACCGCGTACTTGAGGTCGACGACATATCTCGTGCAGTGCGAGTACAGGCCGGCGCTCTTGGTCCGGTGTTCGAGGCACAACTGAAGCCGCACGGCTTCACGATGCGCCACTTCCCGCAGAGCTTCGAGTATTCGACCGTAGGTGGCTGGATAGTCACCCGCTCCGGCGGCCACTACGCCACGAACGAGACGCGCATCGATGATTTCGTTGAATCGGTGCGCATGATCACTCCGTCCGGCCCATGGGAGTCGTTCCGGCTGCCCGGGAGCGGAGCGGGCCCCAGTCCCGACCGGCTGGCACTTGGCAGCGAGGGCATCTTGGGAATCGTCACCGAGGCGTGGATGCGCATACAGGGACGACCAGTGTTCAGGGCGTCTACAGGCGTCTCGTTCCCGTCGCTAGAATCGGTCTCTGAGGCCGCACGCGGCATCGCACAGGCCAAGCTCTGGCCCGCCAACCTCAGGGTGCTTGATCCCGGGGAGGGCGCGGCGATGGCCGGGTTGGACGGCAACACCGCCATCCTCATCATCGGGTTTGAGTCGGCGGACGTGCCGCAGGACGCATTTATCAAAGAGGCCGTATCGATCGCCCGGGATGCCGGAGGTCAGGTTGATGACGACGAGATTGTGATTTCGCCCGCGCCAGCCGGAGCGAAGACGAGCAGCGATGCTGCTGGACGACAAGGCGCAGTCGGTGCGTGGCGTAATGCTTTCATTAGCCTGCCTTTCGACTGGAACGACCTCACCGGCCTGGGCGTTATCGCCGATACGTTTGAGACGGCTATCACATGGGACCGCTGGCCGGAGTTCGATCGATCGGTTCGTGGGGCTGTGCAGGACGCCATGAACCGGGTTTGCGGCGGTGGCATGATCACGGCGCGATTCACGCACATCTACCCGGACGGTCCCGCTCCGTACTACTCGTTCACGGCGCTCGGAACGCCCGGGTCGGAGTTGTCCCAGTGGCTTGAGATCAAAACGGCGGCTTCTGAGGCCCTGATCGCAGCCGGCGGGACTATCACACACCACCACGCAGTCGGTCGTGACCACCGGCCCTGGTACGACAAACAGCGGCCCGAGACTTTCGCCACTGCACTACGGGCGGCGAAGAAGTCGCTGGACCCCAACAGCATCCTCAATCCCGGCGTCTTGATCGACCCGTAAATCTTCTAATCACACTCGATAACTCCGACCCACAAGGAGACCCACGAATGTCCGTCTACTCTGTTTCAGACATCACTATCAAGGACCCGGATGCCTACAAGGAATACATGGCGCTCGCAGCTCCGCTGGTCGAGAAATTCGGCGGCCGATACCTCGTGCGCGGCGGTCAGGTGACACCGGGCGAAGGCGGATGGACGCCTAACCGGGTCGTGATCCTGGAGTTTCCGGACGACGAGTCGATGGTGGCCTTCAGGACCTCGCCAGAATACGCGCCCGTCGGCGAAATAAGGCATAAGGCTGCCGACACGAAATCGTTCAAGGTCGAAGGTGTCTAGACTCGTTTACCGATATCTGTCCAGAACTCCCCAGCACATCACATAAGGAGCCCGATATGTCCGTCTACACGATCGGCGAGATCATCATCAAAGACGAAGCCGCCTACAAGGAATACCAGGCCCTTGTACCAGCAACCATCGCCCAGTACGGCGGTCGATATCTCGTACGTGGTGGAGAAGTAACTCCGGGAGAAGGCGGTTGGAACCCGGGCCGGGTGGTAATCCTCGAATTCCCGGACGCTGAGGCCCTGCAAAAGTGGGCGACCTCACCGGAATACGCCCCGATAGCGGAAATTCGCCACCGCGCGGCAGACACCAAATCCTTCATGGTCCAAGGCGTCTAGCAGAAACACCGTAAGGGCGGCCCTTGCTCCGCCCGCCTGTGCTGACAGGATCTTGATCGCAACTGAAACGCGCTGGCGTTATGCCGCTTTTCAAGCGGCACACCCCTCACCCTGCGCCCTCTCCCGACCGGGAGAGGGCGCAGCCCACGCGAGAGTTTGTTCGCGACAACACCGTAGGGGCGGGCAGCGGCCCGCCCGTTGAGCGATCACGCCCTGTCTACGCGCACCCACATGCGATTGTCATCCTGAGTCGAGGCGGAGGATCTCCCGGGTAATTCAAAATGAACGTCGAATTTCCGCATCCAAGACCATCCGTCCGGTCCTGCCGCAGCCGCACCATGAACGGGGATTCGAGCGAACTGATCACAAATAGACGGCCAGACGCACGGATACTCGGGAGATCCTTCGCCTCGGACTCAGGATGACAACACAATGGTTGCCGTAGATACCAAACGTCCCGCACCGTCTGCGCTGCGCTTGCTCCGCCCACCCGACCACCTCTACTGATCAAACTCCACGTATCGCAAATCGCGCGTCGGGAACACCTCGTCCGTCATCCGTCCCTCGATCACAGGCCCGCCGGAGCGCTTCTCCGCCTGCTTTATGTCGTATCTCCGGCCCACCCACGACAGGAACCGCGGCACGCCCCACCGCAAGAGCGGGAACAGCAAAATCGGGACCAGGATGCGGAGCAATACGCCCATTGGTGGCCTGTCTCAGGTATCCGTATTAACTACTGCTGACGTCGCGCCTTGCGCGCTTCAGCTCTTTCTCAGATACGGAGATTGCGACGACCGGGTTCTCATCTTCGACCTGAACCCGGTACTGTGCCACGCCGCCTAGATGGTGGTGCAACACGTCCGCCTCGATATTGAGCACGACGCCGATGCGGCCCTCGTAGTCGCCGTGCTGTCCGGTAATGTTCGGGTGCAAGACGACCCGGTCGCCCTCGCCATATTTCGCCATTGATTAATCCCATGCGGCAGCAGAGATAGTGGTTTCAGCAGATCAATCTTAGTCCGGTAGCTGGTCGATCCGTTCCTGTGCGAACTGATTGATGTCCCGGGCGATCTCCAACGCACGTTCAGAGTCGTACGACTCGTACACCTCCGCCGGAACTCCTCCCGGCAGTCCGCCCGGGTAGCGAGCGCCCAGGTAGTGCTTGTCCAGTAGGGGCCCGATCGACTTCATGAAATCGAACGACGGCTCGACCGCCATCGCGTCCTCGCACAGGTCGGCCAGCGAATGCCCCCACACCATCTCGGCACCGCGAGCGAGCAGATAGCCGGTCACCGCCTTCTCGGCGCTCTGATGCGACAGGAAGCACGCCAGGGCATGTCTGCCGGAGGCGGCGACGAACTCTGCGTCGGCCAGGTCGATTCCGGCCTGCTTCATCCACCTGCCGGCGTTCTTGAGCGCTGCCGAATCAGCCAATGATCACCTCTCCGTCGCGTTCCACCGCCACGAGAACAGGATCGCTGTCTACCAGCTCCTCGTACTCCTCTGGCGTGTAAACGAAAAAACTCGTATCGATCCGCGGCCGGAGGTGCGTCGTCCAGAAATCGGCTCTCCGGTGGAATGGTTCGTCCGTCATCTGCACCACAACAAGCTCGAGCGGCGTCTCAGGCGTGACCTGCCCCACCGCCAGATCGCCCGTTAGCGCGACCCGCATTGCACCGAGCTGTGGCATCTCGCTTTTGAGCCGTTCCAACTCCACCTCAAGCAACTGCTTACGTTGCTGTGCGAAGCCGTACATCATCGGCAAAAGGCTCATCTCCCTTTTGTTGCGGGTTAAACAAGAAAGCCGTCCCGTTAATACCGGGGCGCCCCTCGTTTAGCGGCCTGTAATTGGCCTTAGACCGTGTAAAGAGTTGGGTGATTCGGTACCGGAGCAATATCATCTGGGGTCAGTGGATAGGCCTGCTTCTTGTAGACCTGAATCCGGTGGCTTCCAAAGTCCGGAACGTACATCCGTCCATCGTTGTCAAACCTCAGCACGGCCGGTCCCCGGAACCGCTTCTGCTGCTCCGTATTGGCCATCTCACGGTTTCGGAGCACGGCCGGGTTGGCCCGGACGTAAGTCTCACCGCTCTTGGAGAGCGTCGCATCGCCGATGAACTTATCCACGTAACGACCGTCCGGCGCGAATTGCTGGACTCGGTTGTTCCCTCGGTCGGCGACATAGATGTCGCCGTGGTGGTCTATCTCGATACCGGCCGGCCGGTTGAACTCCCCATCGCCTGAGCCGGACGAGCCGAACTCCATGATGAACTCGCCGTCGGCGTTGAACTTCTGCACTCTGTCGTTGTGCCAGTCCACGACAAAAATGTTGCCCTCGCCGTTCACGGCGATGCCCCACGGCATGTCGAATTCACCTGGGCCAGACCCTTTTGTTCCGAATCCGGAAATGTACCTACCGTCTTTGTTGAACTTCTGAACGCGGTGGTTCAGGGTGTCCACGACCAACAGGTTCTCGTCAGCATCAAATGCGATTCCGGACGGGCGGTTGATCTGGCCTCTTGCGGACCCTTTCTCACCCCAATCGCCGGCGTCGGTGCCGTCCTGATTGAACTTGAGAATCTGGTGGCTGCCTTCGTCAGAAACATAAAGGGTCCCGGCGGCGTCACGAATCATTTGTACCGGCCAGAGCAGCTTCCCGCCGCCCAAAGTGTCCAGATCTTCATCCTCCCAGTTGATGCGTCGAATGTTGCTGCCACCCAACCCGGGACTGTCAGCCCGGCATAGAACGAACAGCTTGTCATCGTCTCCTATGACGATGTCCATTGGGTAAGTGGTGACACGACGCATGCCAAGTGTCGCCAGGAATGGGAAGCCAGCCCGCAGAAGGGCATATGGCGGGCTACTGGGCTTTGTTGCCGATGTGGTCATGGTCGTTCTCCGAGTCCCCTGTGGTTTCGGGTTTTTCTAAAGGGCATTTCAGGTGGCTGTCTTACTACGCGTTCACCGTCTCTTTATAGGGGTGAAGCTGTTCGTAAACGCCGCCGACAATGGGCTCCGGGTCGACGTTCAGGTGCTGTTGGAGCATCGTGCCGTAGACGCCGCGGAAGTCGAACGTGTGGGCCAGATCTTCGCCGCGCTCCCAGTCCGCCTGCGCAAGTGACGGGTACTCGGCGTACAGTCCACCATCGACGTTGTCACCGATGATGAAAGCACCGCCGCCGGAGCCGTGATCGGTCCCGGAACCGTTGTCCTTGATGCGTCGGCCGAATTCGGTGAACACAAGCATGGATACGTTGTCCGCAGCATCGTGTTCCCGAAGGTCCTGCCAGAAGTCGCTGATCGCGCCGGTCAGTTCTGCGAGCAGTCGGGCGTGACTCGGCACTTCTTGCGCGTGGTGGTCATACCCGCCGTGCTGCGTGTAGAAAATTCGGGTGCCGAGTTCGGCCGTGTGGACCCGTGCGACGTCCCGTAGGGATTTGGCGATCGGGTTGTTCCCGTACTCAACAGTTGACGTGTATCGCTGTGGTGCGACCTTGATCAGGTCTGCCCCGGAGAGAACGCTCTGGCCAGTATCGCTGAAGTAATCCATGACGAGCCCTGAACCGATGGCAGGCGTGTACATACGCTTGAAGATCGCAAGGTCCTCGGCGCGCCGCTGGTCAGCCTCGATGCTGGTCATCAGACCGTAATTGTCTAGATCGTCCACAGATGTGGCAATGACGCCCGGTGCGGCCATCGCACGCGGCAGACCGCGTCCGAAGCTGACGCCCGTCAGAGGGTTCGCTGAGTTGGGGTCGAACTGTTTGATCACCTTGGCTAGCCAGCCCTCGGTTGCGATGATTTCAGGCTCACATGTGTGCCAGATGTCCATCGACCGGAAGTGGGATCGGGAGGCGTTGGGGTACCCGATCCCCTGCACGATCGCGACCTTGCCATCCTCAAACATGCTCTTCAATGGCGCTGCGGACGGATGGAATGCCAGCGTGTCGTTGATGGGGAGGGACTTGTCTTCCGGGATCCCGACGAGCGGCCGGTTGTCGTAGTACATCCCGGCCGTGTAGGGGATGAGGGTATTCATGAAGTCGTTGCCGCCCGAGAGCTGCACGACAACCAGTACGGGATCTTTTTTGGTCCCATTGGCGCTGTTTCCGTTGGTCGTCATGTCTGATCGGTCCTCCCGTGGTTTGCGGTTCCTGATGCGACTGATTTGAAGTGCCTGCCTCGTTGTGGAGGCAGGCCGTTGATTCGATTAAGCGAACTGGTACTCCCGGGATGCGACCGCGAGTGCCAGCATTCGAGCAATTCGGTCCTCGCTCTTCATACGGTCGGATGAACTGCCGAATTCGAGGTCTCCATCCAGTCCCGCGAGCTGCAACAGCGCCGTGCGTGTCTCTTCCGTCACCTCGATGGGACCGGCGAGGTCCAGGACGCCGTCAACGAGTTCGGACGGCGTGATCGGATCACCTGAGCCGGCAAGTCGATCTATGATCGCTCTTGTACCCGGCATCTCCGGGTTGCCGACGCGGGCGGTGGCGAAGTTGATGCGCTCTGTGAGCGTCCCTCCGTCGATCCATTCCTTGCCCGTGTGCCAGCCTTCGACCGTCGGTGGATCCATCAACTTCTGGCCCATCACGATGCTCGCCGAATCCAGCGTCGGTAGTCCGGGTTCGATCTCTCGGAACTCGCCGGTGAGCTTTATAGTGCCGGCGATGAACTCCGCCGGGCACTTGACCCGCTTACCACGAGCTCCTTTGAAGAAGTCGGACAGGAACAGCGTCTTCATCACGGTTCGGATGTCCGCGTCCGAATCCATGTACGACTTCACAAGAATGTCTATTGCCGCCTCGTCCTGTGGTGGCGTCACGCTCCAGGCCGGGATCTGAGGCTCGTCTGCAACAAAGAAGTTGTAGATGTGGCGGCATATGAACCGCGCGTTCGCCTCTTGTTTGACGATGAGATCGATGATGTCTTCGCCGTTAAGGTTGCCCGTCACCCCGAGGAACGTCTTCTCAGAGTTATCGTGGTCTTCCGGACGAAACAGGAATCTGGCGTTGTAGTGACCGGTCGGGTAGAGCGGGAGCGGTTGCTCGAAGGTCCAGCCGGTAAAGGCGCGCGCTGCGTCCTTCACGTCCGGCTCGTCGTATGTGCCGATTCCCATCGAGAACAGCTCAAGCAACTCCCGGCCGTAGTTCTCGTTCGGGGCGTCGCCGTGGTTCTCGGAGTTGTCCAGCCAGAAGCTCATGGCCGGGTCTTTGGATATCTCAAGTAACAGTGTTCGGAAGTTCTGCAGGCCGTTCTTCCGGAGCATCTCTATGTGGCTGACCATAGACGGCGTGTGCTCGCTCTTGGTCCAACCCGTGGCGAATACGTGGTGCCAGAACAGGGTCATCTTCTCTTCAAGAGGACGTCGCGTGTTGACCATCCTCCAGAACCACCTGCCATTCCAAACGGCCGGGTTATCCTTGTTAGAGAAAATGTGTGGGTAGAAGCGTTCGAGAGTGTCTTCGTCCAGGGGCTCAAACCGCTCGGGATTCACGAGATCATCGACCACATCTTCGTAAGGCCGTGCCGCGTACTCTTCAAGTTCATCACGTGAAGAGCCAAACCCTGCACGTCGGAGCAGGTGGGCCATCGTCGTGAGCCGCTCATCCACCATCGGATCCTCCTGAATTCGTCACAAATTTGGATTCGCCATCCGACCGTCTGCAAGACAGATATTGATCGAAGTACGGATCACCAGTATGGGATGGGCCAACTTTACCCTAAGCTCACGACCTAGGTAAGACGCTCAAGGCCCATGCAAGTGGCCCCGTTGTGGGGCCGTGATTACCTTGGCAAACCGACCGGGGCGCCCAGATTGATCTGGGTGATGGCTGATCCGACAGACGAGAACAGTTTCATCTGCTCCGGCGGCCAGTATCCAAACCAGACACGCCCCACCACATTCCTCGCCGGGAGTTGTCCCCAAGTGCGTGAATCGTTAGATCTGCCACGATTGTCGCCCAGCACGAACAAATTGTCGGCATCGACTGTGAGGGGATAAACTCCGCCGTTTTCACGGGTTACTGGAAACGACTCGTCTCGAGGCTCTCCGTTCACCCAGACTTGGCCACCGCGGATATCGATCTCGTCCCCCGGGATCCCGATTACACGTTTTACAAGAAATTCCGCGACCGGGCCGGTGGGCGGGGTAAATACGATTACATCGTCACGTTGCGGTGCGTGGAACAGGTAAGCGCGCTCACCGTCATCACCGCCCTTAATGGCGTGCAGAATGTCGCCAAAGATGCTGCGATCCGCGCTTGCGTAGATGAATTTATTGATCATGACGTGCTGGCCGTCAGCCATCGTCGGGTCCATGCTCGTGCCATCCACGCGAAAAGACTGGGTGGAGATCTGGAGGATCACGAAGATGAGGACCGCCGTGATGGTGGTCTCAGATATATCACGTATTGATTTCAAAGGGCCCAGGAAACTCCAGGCTGGTCAGGGAGAAGTTGGGAAGCTGCGAGATCAAGAACCAAGCGGTCTATTGAATCTGTCTAGCTGATTATAGGTAAGAGTACGCTGTGTTCGCCTTCGTGGTTGTACGCGTCGCTTCCCCGAACGTCTGTAGTTGTGAAGGGTCGATTCAAAGACAAACGACCCGAAATTATCTGCACGTATAAAGACGCCGAATACGGCTGTCAGGAGAGAAAACAATGCTGGAGAAGATTCGGACGAGGAAATCCCTCTTCATTGGCGGCGCCATAGCGCTGATGATGGTCGCCATCGTGGCTTGCAGCTCGGACTCAAATGAAGCCGGGGGCGAAGACGGACTGGCGCCGGTTGCCCCGATCGGTCAGATCACCAATGTGCCCGCCGGGACGATATATGCACCGTCCACCGAAGCGATTCCCACTGGATTTAATGACTTCGCACGGGTTGCGGCCAGCCAGGTCAGCGGCGGGTTCCAGCAGGTCGGGATTTCCGTATCAGGAAGTGGCACGGTTGCCGTTGACCCGGACATTGCGACGCTAAGCCTCCGGGTGGAAGCGCGTGAGACCACCGTCAGTGAAGCCCGCCAGGTTGCCGCCGAGGCGATGGATTCCGCCCGTAACGCCCTCACAGACGCCGGAGTTGCCCAGGATGACATCATCACCCGGAACTTCAGCATCCAGCCGCAAACCACATACGTGGAGCGTGACTCGGCGATTGGCAAGTACGGCGAATCTGTCATCATCGGATACATCGTCTCCAACTCGGTAGAGGTCACCATTCGTGATCTCGACGAGGTCGGAAACGTGATCGATAAGGTTTCCGAGGCAGCGGGCGACGAGGTCCGGATTAACGGGATTAGCTTCGGTCTGGACAACCCTGCCCTGTACGGCGCCACCGCTCGGGACCTCGCTGCACGTGACGCTTACGACAAGGCTGAGCTTTACGCACGGGTACTCGGGGTTGAGCTCGGGCCGATCGTGTACCTGCAGGAGACCGGAGGTACCTCACCAGCTCCGACTTTCGCCGTTGCTGAGGCAGCCTTTTTTGGTGATTCGGCTCGTTCTTTTGCCCCGACTCAGGTCAGCCCCGGCGATGTGGACGTGACGGCTAGCGTGTCGGCAGTTTTCGCAATTGTGATCCCTGCAGCCCAGTAGTCCGTACAACCGAGTAAGCAGTACGTAAACGCTGCTACCCCTCCTCCCCTGTAGGCTCCCGTCAAGGATGGGAGCCTACTTTTTTGTAAACGCGTTTTCGAGAGATCAAAGCACCCGTGCTTCTTACCCGGAATCCAGCAAACCGTCATTCTTTCTCTGGCGTTAAGAATGACAAGATGTAGAAGCACTTTTAGCGCGTCGATACCGTAATGCTGGGTTGGTATCCGCCTTCGGGTCGATACCAATCGACTCTTACGACATGGCTGCATGAACACTTAGTGACTTCATAACCATTTCCGCCCATCGCGCGATTACGATTACATGCGGCATCGCGCTCACGCCCAGTCCAGTAGAATTCCGGCCCGGGTGTCACGTCACTTCACAACCCGACACAAACAGAATCAGGAACCCACATGGTCCTTAGCGACCGTTCAATCAAGGAAGCACTCGCAGCCCGGCAAATCGTTATCGAACCGCTGAACGAACGCGATATTCAGCCTGCCAGCGTGGACTTGCATCTCGATAAACCTATCCTTGTGTTCAGGAACTCCAGCAAGCCATATATCGATGTCCGTGAAGACCTGTCTGACCTGACGGAACGACAAGAGATTCCTGACGACAAGCCATTCATCCTACATCCGGGCGAGTTCGTGCTTGGCGGCACGATGGAGCACATCGAACTGCCGAACGACATCGTGGCACGACTGGAGGGCAAGAGTTCGCTCGGACGTATAGGCCTCGTTATCCACTCAACTGCCGGGTACATAGATCCGGGATGGAAGGGTAATCTGACCCTCGAATTGACGAACGTCGCACGCCTGCCGATCACGCTCTATTCCGGCATGCGGATCGGCCAAATATCGTTCCAACGGATGAGCACTGAGGTTGATCGGCCGTACGGTTCGAGCGAACTTGGCAGCCGTTACCAGGGCCAGTCAGAACCCACCACTTCCCGGTTGCATATTGATTTCGACGAGCGTCGAACGGGCCAGAAAGATTAGCCGTGGCATCGGGAGTCTCGAATCAACGACGGTACATGGAACGGGCCATCGAACTCGGCCGTGCCGGACTGGGAGAGGTGTCGCCTCGCCCGTCCGTGGGCGCCGTAATAGTCCGTGACTGCGAAGTAGTCGGTGAGGGGCGAACTGAACCAGCGCCCGAAAGGCATGCCGAGGTCGTCGCCATCCAACAGGCCGGCGAGCGGGCGCGTGGAGCCACCATCTACACGACGCTTGAGCCATGCTCACACACACATTTCACAGGTCCGTGCGTAGATGCGCTTATCACAGCCGGGATTGATCGAGTTGTTTGCCCGGTCGGAGACCCTGATCCGCGCGTGGATGGTGAAGGGTTCCGTAAACTGCGGGAGGCCGGAATACAGGTCGTTATGCCTCTTGAAGGGGACCTTGTCGAAAGGGCGATGGAGTCACTTGAAGGGTTTTTACACCACATGGCGACACGGAGACCGTTCGTTACCGTGAAGTTCGCCGCCAGCCTTGACGGTCGTATCGCGACAAGGACCGGTGACTCCCAGTGGATCACATCGAAAGAGGCCCGGGAGCGAGTTCACCTGATGCGTGCTCAGACCGACGCGGTGATCACCGGAATAGGCACTGTGCTTGCCGACGATCCTCGGTTGACGGCGCGACTGGAGGGTGTGACCGGTCGACCTCGGCTCCGGGTGATCGTCGATAGCGACGGCCGGATGCCGTCTACGGCTGCGTTACTGGCCGAGCCGGGTGACGTACTGTGGGTCCAGGCAGAAGGATGTAAATTAACGCTAGACGCACCCAGCCTCGAGGCAGTTCAGCTTCCTCGTTCCAAGTCGGGCGGGATTGACGTCAAAAGCCTGTTGGACCTCCTTGGCGAACGGGGATGTATCAACGTAATGATGGAAGCCGGCGCCGCCCTCACGGGTTCTGTGATCGACGCCGGGCTGGCTGACAAAGTGGCAGCTTTTATAGCTCCCGTCATCATCGGTGGTGCCGATGCATTGACCGCCGTCGGTGGAATTGGTGTATCGGAGGTGTCGAGCGCGCTTAAACTTGACCGTATGCGTGTTGAGCAAATTGGACCGGATGTTCTCATCACGGGATACGCGCCGCAATAGCGGCAGCGTAAACACAACACATCTAAACGCATCGCATGTTTACCGGAATAGTAGAAGAAGTTGGCGAAGTCCTCTCGTTCGAGGGGATGAAACTTACTATCCACGCGCCATATGTCACGGCCGGACTCAAGGAATCGGAATCAATTTGCGTTGCAGGCGCCTGCCTGACCGTTGTCGCCGGTGAAGAAGGTGAACTGTCTGTCGAGGTCGTTCCGGAGACACTCAGCCGTACCAACCTGCCCGAACTGAAAACGGGCAACCGCGTCAACCTGGAGCGTTCCCTGGCGGAAGGTGGGCGCATCGGCGGCCACATGGTGCAGGGCCACGTCGACGGCATTGCCGAGGTCTCGGCTGTGGAGAAAGACGGGGATTCGATCGTTATACGATTTATCGCCGACGAATCTATAATGCGTTATATCGTTTCGAAGGGGTTTATCACCATCGACGGCACAAGCCTGACCGTGGTGGACCGGGACGATGACGGTTTCTCCGTCGCGATAATCCCTTATACGTACGAACACACGACCATCGCAGAGCGGACAGCGGGTTCAAAAGTGAACATCGAAGTCGACGTTACCGCAAAGTATGTCGAGCAGATGGCCCGCCCATATCTGGAGAAGTTGCTTGCCGACCACACCGGAAGCTGACCCCGCCAATAACGTACCCGGCGTAGATGAATCGACCAGAAGCGTTGAGGCCGCGATAAAGAGGTATGCAGCGGGTCGTATGGTCATCATCGTTGACGACGAAGATCGCGAGAACGAAGGTGACTTGGCGATGGCGGCCGATTTCATCACGCCAGAAGCCATCAACTTCATGGCTAGTGTTGGCCGCGGCCTGATCTGCGTTCCGATGCTCGGCGAAGACCTGGAGCGACTGGACATCCCGCTGATGGTCAACCGGAATACGGCTTCGCTAGGCACCGCGTTCACCGTATCGGTCGACGCTGCGGACGGTATAACGACTGGTATCTCCTCCGCAGACCGCTCGTATACGGTGCAACTGCTTGCAAACCCGGAATCTGTGCCCGCAAACTTGGCACGCCCGGGTCACATCTTCCCCCTCAGGTACGCAGCTGGTGGCGTACTCGTGCGTGCCGGACAGACAGAGGCTTCCGTGGATCTGGCCCGGATGGCCGGGCAGCGCGAGGCCGCAGTTATATGTGAAGTGATGAACGAGGACGGCACGATGGCCCGCCGGGCGGAGCTGGAATTGCTTTCCACCGAGTTCGACATCCCGATCGTTAGCGTTGCAGACATCATCGAGTACCGCTTTCGGCACGAGAAGCTTGTGGAGCGGGTCGCCGAAACACGGCTCCCAACCCCGGAGGGCGAATTTACCGTCATCGCGTACCGGAGTTTCGTTGACCATGACGAGCACGTTGCTCTGGTGATGGGAGATGTCTCAGATGGAAACCCGGTCCTTGGCCGAATCCACTCAGAATGTTTGACCGGTGACGTCTTCGGAAGCCTTCGCTGTGAATGTGGCATCCAGGTTGAAATGGCTCGGAAGGCCATCGCCGCTGAAGGACGGGGTGTCTTGCTTTACATGCGTCAGGAGGGCCGTGGAATTGGCCTCCACAACAAACTGAAGGCGTACCAGTTGCAGGACGAGGGGTTCGATACTATCGAGGCCAACGAGCATCTCGGATTTGCCATGGACCTCCGTCACTACGGAGTGGGCGCTCAGATCCTGGTCGATCTAGGCGTGAAGAAGTTCAATCAAATGACCAACAACCCCCGTAAAGTAGTCGGTCTTCAGGGCTACGGACTTGAGATCAATCAGGTCGGGCTAGAAGCGCCTTCCAACCCCGAGAATCGTCGCTACCTGAAGACGAAGCGGGACCGAATGGGCCACACACTGTCCGGCGCTGGGTTGGACGGGTAGCTCCCGGCGTTATGCCAAGAGAATTGAACGGCCACGGCGACGGGTCCGGCTTACGCATCGGCATAGCGGTTGCGCGCTTTAACAGTTACATCACGGACCGCATGCTGGAATCGGCACTGGCGAGGCTCGAGGAGCTTGGCGTATCGGATGCCGATGTCACGGTCGCGCATGTACCAGGAGCGTTTGAGTTACCGGTTACGGCAGCAGCGATGGCGCGCTCGGGCAACTATGATTCGGTGATCTGCATAGGCGCAGTGATCGAAGGCGCGACGGCCCATTTCGAGTACGTTTCGAAAGAATCCGCAGACGGGATCGCCCGCTTGTCCCTCGATACCGGAGTCCCGGTGATATTCGGCGTCCAGACTACGTACACCACGGACCAGGCCTACGCACGTATCGGCCATGCCTCAGGGTACGCAGAAGCGTCCGTGGAAATGGCAAACTTACTGCGTGCGTTGAACGACGCCTGATGCATCGTCCCTCCGGCATTATTCTAGCGACAGCGATGACGGTGATATTGCTGGCAGTGTCCTGCGCCAACACAGACGCCAGTTTCAGGTTTGGATGGACCTTTGAAACAGACAGAATCGTCAATATCTCTGGAGAGGCCAACAAACACGTCGGCGGTGGGCAAAGCTCATTCAACATCGAATTTGAAAATCTGGACAAAGTCGCCTGGCAAACTCCGTACTGCATCGCTCTCGTCGACGAGGAACGTCTGATTTCGATCTTCTTTGAGAGTGAAATCGACCTAGCGTCGGGGGGGAAATCTTCGGTCACCGCCATCGGACTATTCCCGGAAGGCCCGATTGGAAAGCGTTACGGCATCAGGTTTGTGATCCCGGGCGAGGTGATAGCCGTACCTTCATCCGTATGGTCTGGAAATAACGACCTGCACCGAAGCCGTGACTGGTTTGAAGTGGGCGACTGCTCGCAGCCGGCGTAGTTTGCCCGGACGCGAGAACCCAAGACGCTCGAGAATCCGGACACTCGGACTTTGAGAGCGAAAGTGCCGGTGCTACGCTCGTGTCCAGTGAAATTACGCTGTACCACGTCCCGCCACGAGTACGGGAGGCCATCGGTGGCCGTCGAACGAACCATATTCCACGTCGATATCGACGCATTTTTTGCCGCCGCAGAACGCTCGATCAACCCGGACCTGATCGGAAAACTACTGATCATTGGGGGCACCGGGGGGCGGGGAGTCGTGGCGTGCGCGTCTTACGAAGTCAGGCCCTACGGGGTCCGATCCGCCATGCCGATGTCAAGAGCTTTACGACTCTGCCCGAATGCGCTTGTCATGAACAGCAGTCACGACCTTTACGGCAAGATCTCGAAATCGTTCATGGCCATTCTCCGAGACTACACGCCTGATGTGCAGGTGATGAGTGTAGATGAGGCCTACATGGATATGACCGGCACGGAGGGTCTCTACGGTCCACCTGAGAAGGCCGGCCGGGCCGTCAAGGATCGTGTGCGCGAAGAATTAAAATTGACGGCGTCGATCGGCATCGCCCCCTCTCGGCTTGTTGCCAAGATAGCGTCGGATGAACGTAAACCGGACGGCATGTTCACCGTACAAGCGGGTGATGAGGCTGCTTATCTCGCACCGATGCCAGTCCGGAAACTGCCGGGAATCGGCCCTCGCGCCGCGGAGAAACTGGCTCGACTTGGCATCCAAACACTCGGGCAACTTGCGGCGTTTCCGGAAGGACCGCTCCGCCGAGAGATGGGCAACCAGTCTTCCAGATTGATCGAACGGGCAAAAGGAATTGATAACTCTGAGCTATCGTCGGAAACCCAATCTAGATCGATCTCTTCGGAGACGACCTTTCATGCCGATTCGACCGATCGGGCCTTCCTGGACAAGACGGTCGCTGATCTCTCCGAGAGGGTTGGTAGGCGACTCAGGCGTACAGGAAAGCATGCTCGTAGCGTGAGCCTGAAGCTGCGCTATAACGATTTCACGACGCTCACACGGCACAACACGCCACATGTGTCGTTCGATGGCGATGCCCGTATTGTGGAGATCGCCACGGCTTTGTTGGACGCTACGTTGAAGCAACGCAACGCGCCGGTGCGTCTGATTGGTGTCGGAGTGGAGAACCTTTCCGAACCCGCTGCCCAGTTGTCTCTGCTTGATTCAACCGTAAAAGATGTCTCGACTCTATCATCGACACTTGACCGAATTCGAGATAGATTTGGTGATGATTCAGTCAGTCGCGGGCCCCGTTGATCAAGACCGAGTTGAAAATAGCGGAATTAACGATGTGCTCTGTCGTCAGACCCTGATAAAATCGGACCGTCAATGGCGATTCGTTCAACGGTAGGACAGCGGACTCTGAATCCGTCAATCCAGGTTCGAATCCTGGATCGCCAGCCACAAGGCCCCTTCGTCTAGCGGCCAAGGACACCGCCCTCTCAAGGCGGAGATCACGGGTTCGAATCCCGTAGGGGCTACCAGCTAAATTTTGGCTCCCGCTTCGGCGGGGGCCTTTTTTTGTTATCTCCGGCGATGGACCGGCGTCGCGAAGCCCATAGCGAAATGTTTGTGCACACTCAATTACAGGAACGCCAAGAACACCATTAATTTGGCTGTTTTAAGAATCGTTACGGCGAATCGATTAACGCTCCGTGACGGCGTCCCGGGGCAGGATCGGGACGCCATCTGCCCAGTGAAGTGGAATGGTCGCTGGGGTGTGCGCCAATCGTCAACGGGTGCGGTGGATGCCGATGGCACGTATTGCGGTGATATCAGCGTCAGGTTGTGGAAGGTTTGATGATCGGGACTCGTTGTGACAATTGAAAAGCTCCACTCGGCAGAACTTTATTCGTCCAATGCCTTGAACCGTGCGGGAGGTTGGGATTGAGCATTGCCCGAAATCCCTTGGATCGCTGGTCCCGGCCGTGCCTAAATGAACGTAGAGACGTAGACCGAGTGCTGGTAGTCCCGATCGTACTGTCGCTGGCCGGTAACCTGTTGCTCTGGCTGTGACCCGCGAGTCAACATGCCCCGGTCCGGCTGTAGGCGACACATTTCCCCGATAGTCACCAGTGATCGGCTCGTCGTCGGGATGAGCTGACTGGTGCTTAACTCACCCCGCCGGAAAGCGCCAATTACGTTAACCGTACCGAACGAGATGGCGATCACAAATCCACCAGCGATGGCGTCCAGGAAGTAGTGATTGCCCGTGACTACGATCGTAAAAAGCATCATCGACGGGTAGATGAAAGCGAAGATCCGCAAGAAACGGCTGCCAGAGCGGAAAAAGATCATTGCAAACAGGACGCTCCAGCCGAAGTGCAAACTGGGCATCGCTGCGAACGCGTTGTAGAAACTGGCACCCTCGGCACCGGAGTAGATCGCAGGCCCGAATATCGCCATCGTGTCAACGAATTCTCTTGTAAGCATTCGGGGAGGAGCCAACGGGAATATGGCAAAGGCTACAAGAGCGAACACGAAAGACAGGAAGACAACGTTACGGTAGTACCGATAGCGATGCTTAGACTTCATATACAGGATGATCGATGCCGTGACGATAATCGGGTAAAACGTGAGGATGTACGCCCAGTTGAAGAAGACCACCAACTTATCAGACGTCTCGATCGCCCAGCCCTGCAAAGCGGGCTCCCAGAAGAAACCGAGATCTTTTTCCAGGTTCATCACGTTCTCGGCGTGGATGAACGCGACGGCGTTAATATCTGCTGCGATAATCTGTCGGATCAGCATGTAAAGAAGGTAAGCGCCACCCACGATACCAAATTCTCGCAGGTGGGTAGCGCCCTGCCATGAAGCTACTCGACCGCCTATGCTGGCGGGTTTAGCTACATCGGTAGATCTGCGCAATGCAAGCATGTTCACGTTCCGCGGCGGGGCCAATTACCCACAGGTATTCACTTGTCTGTTCCTGGAGACCACGAATCGCAGCTTATCATTTCCTACACATAGAGCATGATGGTTTTGCGATAGGGATTAATGCATCTGGAAGTTTGATCCGTCGCCAGCGACCATAATCGGCCGCATATGCGTTGAACGGTCCGTGGATATGCGATATCTGCCAGGTTCGAACCAGATCAATGCCCAGACCGGTGGATTGAGGTTGCAATTGTTGTGTCGGCAAGGACAACTCGTGCCTCTGGACGCTGGTGAGGGTCTTTTTGGCTAAAAGGCTTATGGCACTGGCCCGATAAGGGCCCGCAAATGAGCGATTTGGTGCGACGCATTGTGGCTCTTCCAATCAATCGTGTGAATGCACATTGTTGCCATCGCCGGGCGTTACTTTTCTGCCATAAACCCCGGGTATCTGGGAATTGGGAGAAAAGACATTGTCGATACGAGGACCTTGCTGCAAATTAGATGAAGCTAGGGCGATACCTGACACGCGGTACGCGGTTACGCTTGTATACGAGGCTCCGCTCCGCAGACGACTGCCATTGACCTACCTGCGGCGCTCCATGAACACCTATGACGATGCAAACAGGACACGGCGGCGGCGGAGGGGGACGAATGGGATTCAATCGCCCTCCGCCCGACGCGCCTGAACGTCTGGTCAAACGAGACACGCTGTGGCGAACCTTCGCCCTGTATCGGCCCTACCGCCGTCGCCTCGCAGGCGTCATCGGGTCGGTCTTGGTCAACGCCAGCTTGGGCGTGATACCGCCGCTCCTTGTCGCCACCATCATCGACGATGCGATCCCGAACCGCGATACGCACACACTGCTTACGATCGTCTCGATCATGCTCGGTGTGACTGCTGCGTCCGGCGGGTTCAACCTGTTGCAGGCCCACCTGAACACCAGGGTCGGTTTGTCGGTGATGCGGGACCTTCGGGGCCGGCTGTACAGCCACCTCCAGCGTCAGCCTGTGTCGTTCTTCGCGGGCACCCGGACCGGCGAGATCCAGTCCCGTCTGACCAACGACGTCACGAACACCCAGCTGGTCCTCACCGACACGATAAGCACCATCGTCTCCAACGCCGCCGTCGTGATCGCGTCTGTGATTGCGATGGTGATCATTTCGTGGCAACTTTCGCTGGTCGCGCTCGGTGTAACACCCATATTCGTCTTCTTCACAGTCAAGGTGGGGCGCCGGCGACGACGATTGACCCGTGAGACACAGCAGGCCGTCGCAGAGTTGACGGCGAGCGCGGGAGAGACCCTGTCGGTGTCCGGCGTAATGCTCGCCAAAACCTTTGGACGTGAACGTGAGCAACTAGAGCGCTTTGACGCCACCAATGAAGAACTGACGCGGGTCTCGGTGCGGCAGCAAATGACGGGGCGCGGATTCTTCGTTCTGGTCCAAACTTTCTTCGGTATGGCGCCAGCAATCGTGTGGGCCTTCGGTGGCTGGTTACTTTTCAACGAGCGAGGAGGCTTGACCGTTGGTGAAATCGTCGCCTTCACCGCTATCCAAACTCGGCTTCTATTCCCCCTGGCCGGCCTGCTGAACCGAGGTGTCGATGTGACAAGCGCTCTGGCATTGTTCGAGCGGATATTTGAATACCTGGATCTGGATCCTGATATCAAGGACCCGGTCGATCCTGTACCGGTCAACCCGGCCACGGTCAAAGGAGAAGTCGCGTTCAGGAATGTCGACTTCCAGTACGACGCTGCTCGGGGAATCGAGGACAGCTTCGGGTTGGAGGATGTGAACTTTACGGCTGCTGCCGGGCGATTGACCGCGTTGGTTGGCCCGAGCGGATCCGGGAAGACCACGATCGGCTACTTGATGTCACGGCTATACGACGTGGATAGCGGAAGCGTCAGGATCGACGACGTGGATCTGCGCGATATGGCGCTACGTGATCTGTCGACACTCGTCAGTGTGGTGAGTCAGGATCCGTTCCTGTTCCACGCGTCTATCGCCGACAACCTGCGATACGGTGATCCCACGGCCACCGACGATGATCTGGCACGGGCGGCGAAGGCGGCACAGATTTACGACACGATCTCGGGCCTGCCAGAGGGGTTTGACACGATAGTCGGGGAACGCGGATATCGCCTTTCCGGTGGCGAACGCCAGCGGGTAGCGATCGCCCGCGCCGTGCTGGCAAATCCCCGGGTTCTGGTACTGGACGAGGCTACTAGCAGCCTGGACACGAAATCAGAGAGGATGGTTCAGCGTGCGCTCGGCGAACTGATGGACGGCCGGACTACCGTCGCCATCGCCCACCGTCTGTCCACCATTATCGCCGCAGACCAGATACTGGTCGTGCTGAATGGGGGCGTTGTGGATCGCGGCACGTTTGATGATCTGGTATCGCGTTCCGGCCTGTTCAGGCAGTTATACGTAGAACAGTTCACAGCAATACCGACCGATTTACCCCTGTTGGGTGAGGATTCCAGACCCGTATCAGGCTCCGATAGCGGTCGGGACCGGATCCCTGAGCCCGCGGACTAAGTAAATGGCCGTCTTTCCCGGTACATGTAATAACCCGCTATCGGCACCTATTCGAATGGATCCTGGCCGCCCGGCCGTTCGCACAAGTGATGCCAGGATTCCGGGGCACGCTCAGTGACGGTGAGGTTTACGTTGAACGTGCCTATTTCAAGTCAAAGTGGCCGCAGGATATCCTGACCCGTCAGACCGAATCCTCCACGTTGGTCGAGCAGCAGGTGATCGAAGACATGGGTGAGTAGCTTATGTGGATTCGACGATACGGTTTGATGCTTCAGATCGCCGATATAACGGAATGTCTACCTGAATTAAATTCAGGATGATGGATATGAGCGGCTGACACTACTTAGAAGCCCGGGGGGCGCTTGTCCGCCCACGGGCTATCCGCTTCGAACGCGGCGGACGCGGCAAGTACCGTTTCTTCGTCCCCGAATCCGCCGATCAGGTGAAGGCCGATCGGCATCCCGTTTCGATCGAAACCACAGGGCACCGTGGCTGCTGGATGCCCCGTAATGTTCACCGAGTACGTGAATGGACTCCAGGTCCAGTAGGCTCGATCCGGATCCATCACGCGTCCACCAATTTCGTGCGGCGGGCCGTCGTCCACTTTGAACGCGGTGGTTGCCAGCGTCGGACTCAAGATCAGGTCGTAACGCTTAAACAGGCGTTGAAAGTAGTCACGCGTTTTTGCGATGAAGGCCATCGTCTCGTGGTGGTCCACCGCCGTAAGCGTTCGCGCTTGCTCCATGCCTTCCCGGACGACATCGGTTAAAAGGTCCGGGCTCGTATCAAGTAGGTTGCCGTATCCGACAAGCGCTTTGAGATTGAAGTAGTTACGGAACGACAACCACATTTCTTCGGGGTCGATCTCGAACTCAAAATCTTCGACGCTGGCTCCCAGTCCCTCAAAGGAACGTGCAGCACGTGCCGTTATTTCAGCCACGTCTGGGTCAACGGCATTCCCGCCCATATCTGGAGTCCAGCCGATACGTAATCCCTGAAGACCTCGTACAAGCGCTCCGACATAGTCTGGTGACGGTCCATCCAGCGTCCCAGGAGCAGCGTTTTCTCCGGGGCCGGTAAGCACAGACATCAACAGTGCCGAATCACGAACGTTCCGACTCAGTGGGCCACTCTGCGCGAGGTTGTACGGGTGCCACGCGGCATCACCGCCTCCTCCGGAACGCGGCACTCGGCCTTCGGTTCCCTTGATGCCATATAGACCGCATAGTGAGCATGGGATTCGTATCGATCCGCCGCCGTCTCCACCCTGCGCAAGTGGCGTGATCCCCGCCGCAACAGAAGCCGCTGCGCCGCCGCTCGATCCCCCGCTCTCACGCGTTGTGTCCCACGGATTTCGGCAGTCCTCGCCGAGCTTGTTGGACGTGTAGCCAAGATGCCCAAATTCCGGCGTGTTGGTCTTCCCGATGATGACGGCACCGGCCGCTTTGATTCGTTGCACCACGATATCGTCCTTATGGGGGACGTTGTCGGCATACACGGCCGAGCCAAAGGTCGTCCGTATTCCGGCAGTCGGCACAAGATCCTTAATCGGAAACGGCAACCCGTGCAGTGGCCCAAGATCGTCGCCCCGCATCACAGCAGTCTCTGCGGCCCGGGCTGATTCCATGGCCTGATTTGCTACGACCGTCAAATACGCGTGCAACGTGTCATTCGTCTCTTCTATACGTCGCAGCGTCCATTCGGTCAGCTCGATCGGCGAGACCTCCCGCGCTGACACCATGCGGGCAAGCTCATGGGCCGGAATAAAGGCGAAAGAGTTCTCGCTCGGCAAATTACCCAACTGTCTTTGTCTGGTTATGGTCCGGGTCTAGTGAAATCATCCCTTGATTTCGATCAGAATCACCACGGCTTTAGTGTCGCCTATCTCGATGATGGCGTGCTCAAACGGAGGGGTCTCCATCCCGCGGCCAGCTATGAGTTAGAGGTCCACCGACTCGCCATTCGAGTCGGACTTTGCAATCCGTGACCGCGGATGCGATTACATTCGGGCACCCGGCATCGCCGTCTTTGAGCCAGGGCACCACGGCACTGAAGCATTCGTACAGTGTCGTTCTCAACGATGACCTTGTAGAAACCTCCCGCCGCCTGTACTGCATCTGCTGCCACCGTAGATCTCCTCGACTTCCGACCTTCGGTTGGCGCCGCACTCTATCACGAGGCACCGAAGCGACCCTTTACCTGAGGCCAGACGCGATACGGCGCGTGTTCACTGCGTTTGCATTAACCTTGCGCCGCACCGCCAACGGCCATGATGATGCCACCATTTCTTTCAAGGGAATATCGCAGTGAAGATCACTTCTGTAGAGGCCATTCCTATCGAATCAGGACCACTCTTGGTTCGTGTTCGTACAGATGAAGGTATTGAAGGCATCGGCGAGGCCCAGGCGCGCTACTGGCGGTCCATGAAGCCCTTTATCGAAGAGACGCTCGGCGAGATCGTCATCGGCATGGACCCGCGTGACACCCAGCTCATCTGGGACGCCATGTTCCCGCCGACCAAGTGGATCGGCCCCGGAGGCATGCAGATGATCTGCATGGGTGCCATCGATATCGCCTGCTGGGACATCGCAGCCAAGTCTGCTAGCCAGCCCCTGCACCGCTACATGAACGGCGCAGCCCGGACACACTTACCCGTCTACTGGAGCACAGGCATAGCATGGCAGGCTCGGGCGAGCGGAGGAGTCGAAGGCGATCCCGGTACACCCGATGCCCTGATCGAACGGATGCGTGAGGGCCGAGAGGCTGGATTTACGGCCTTTAAGCTAAGACTTGAGTGGATGCACCAGCGACAAGATGTCGACCCGGAAGGCGACCTCACCCGCTTCAAGGCCTGCAAAGAGTTTCTGGGCGACGAATGCCGATTGAGCATAGACATCAACAACGGCTACTCGGTCTCGACGGCAATCGAACAGGGCCTGAAATTACAGGACATGGGCGCGGCACACTATGAGGAGCCGCTGCCGCAGTACGACTACGCTGGCCTCAAGCAGGTGGTCGATGCGCTGGACATGCCTGTTACTTCCGGCGAGCTTGAGCATACCCTCTGGAACTTCAGGGACCTGATCGAGATAGGTGATCCCGATATCCTTCAGCCGGACCTGCTGTTCGTTGGCGGGATCACACCGCTACGCAAGATATTCACGCTGTGCGAGGCGTTCAACAAGCCGGTCCTTCCGCACGGACCGGGCGCGGGAATACAGAACGCCGTCAGCCTTCACGTCTTCTCAACGCAGGTGAACGCCACGCTTCCGCATGAGTACAGCTGGGAGTTCAACGGCGGTCTTGAGAATGCCACACGAATTTACGAAGAAGCGATCGTTCCGAAGGATGGATTCGTTGATCTACCAGATCGCCCGGGCCACGGTCTGGTTGCGGTTGGTGAAGCGGTTGAGGCTTATCGGATTGATAGGTAGTGGACGTCCGTCCGCTGTATTTTGCTTCCACGCCACCTCTTTCAGAAAGATTCCACTCACATGAAAATCACATCAGTCATAGCCACCCCTATCAGGTTCAGCTCGGACAACGTCTCCAGTTCCTCAGTGCCGCTCATCGTGCGCGTCCAGACTGATGAAGGCATCGAGGGCATCGGCGAGTGCAGCGGCCGCTACTGGCAGTCCCTCAAGCCCTTCATCGAAGACATCGCTGGACCCCTGATCATCGGCATGGACCCGCGTGACACACAGACCGTTTGGGATGCCGTGTGGACTGAGACCAAATCGCTTGGTCCAGGAGGCCTCCAGAGCACAGGAATGGGTGCCATCGACGTCGCGCTGTGGGACATTGCCGGCAAGGCGGCGAACTTGCCGTTATACAAACTCCTGGGAGGTGCGGTGCGTACTCACATCCCGGTCTACTGGAGCTCCGGCCTCGGCTGGCAGCGAACTCCCGATGAGATGCTGGACCGGGTCAAAGAGGGCTGGGACCTCGGCTATCGCGCATTCAAAATCCGGATGGACTGGTACAACAACCGGCTCGACTCCGATCCGGCAAAGGATATGCGTCTCTTCGACGCATGCCGCAGCTTTCTGCCGGATGACGCTGCACTGAGTTTTGACGCCAACAACGGGTACACCGTGTCCACGGCCATTCAACAGGGTCGCTACATGGAGAGCCAGGGACTGACCCACTTCGAGGAACCGCTTCCGCAATACGATTACCTAGGTCTAAAGCAAGTTGTCGAAGCGCTCCGGGTGCCGGTGTCTTCCGGCGAGAACGAGCGATCGCTCTACAACTTCCGGGACATGATTACCATCGGAGACCCCGATATTGTGCAGCCGGACATCGCCATGGCAGGCGGCATTACGGGCCTGCGGAAGGTGTACACACTATGCGAGGCGTACAACAAACCGATGATGCCGCACTGCCCCTCTGCGGGCATCTCAAGCGCCGCCAGTCTGAACCTGTACGCTACCTACCAGCATGCAGTCCGGCCGCACGAATATTCGTACGAATTCAGCGGCTCGCTCGACGCTGTCGCAGGACTGTTCCAAGAGTCGATAATCCCTGAAAGCGGTTTCATAGATCTGCCGGACAGACCTGGTCACGGCCTGGTACTGGATGAAGACGCATTCGCGGAAGCGAAGGCCGCTTTCTAATACCTACCAGCGCCTACACCAGGTTCCCGCTCCCAGCGGTAGAGGGCCAATGGTTTAGAAGTGACGGAGAAATCTCTGATTCTTAAACATCGCTGCCGATGCCATCACTACACACCAATCCGAAACAGACAGGATCACCGTTGAAGATCACAGACATCAAAACTTACGTCCTCAATACCACCAGCGTCTTTGTCCGCATCTACACGGATGAGGGTATCGAAGGGGTGGGCGAGTGCAGCCCGGTCGTGCAATCGGACGTGACCGCTGTATACGTCCAGAAGGCCCTCAAACCCCTGCTAATCGGCAAGGACCCGAGGGACACGAATCGGCTCTGGGACGATATGTACTTCGGCACCTTCAAAATCGGCGGCATGGGCGCCGGACCGAACGCCATCTCCGGGGTAGATATTGCCCTGTGGGACATCAAGGCCAAGGCGGCGAACATGCCGCTTTACCAGTTGATGGGTGGGGCCACGAAGAAGACCTTCAAGATGTACAAAAGCATAGGCGGAGGCTCTCGGGACACCGCCGAAGAGATGCGTCAGAAGGTCGAGGACGGCTACAACCAGGGCTTCCGTGCCTTCAAGATTCGCATGGACTGGCAATACCATCAGGATAAGCGACTTAAGGGCGACCTCGAGATGTTCCGAGTCTGCCGAGAGTGGTTGCCGGACGATGTCCCTCTGAGTTTTGACGTCAACAACGGCTATTCGGTTAGCGCTGCGATCTCGCAGGGCAAAGAGTTTGAGAAGCTTGGCATCTACCACTACGAGGAGCCGGTGCTGCCCTACAACTACAAGGGTTTGCGTGAGGTGGCTGACGCTCTGGATGTGCCGGTATCTGCGGGCGAACAGGAGTACACCCGCTGGCAGTTCCGTGATCTGATCGAGGTTGCCCGCCCTGACCTTCTGCAGCCGGACGTGACGAAGTGCTGCGGGATCACCGAGATCATCCGTATCGGCGCGATGGCGGAGGTAGCAGACATGCAGATCATCCCGCACATGACGCAGCCGTCGATAGGCAACGCTGTGTCACTGGCGTTCTGTTCAACGCTTCGTCACCCGGAACGACCGCACGAGTACACGGGTCCCCGTAGTGACCTTGAGGTTCTCTTCCAAGAACCAATTACGTTTGACGAAGCAACGGGAACGATCACGCTGCCGGATCGTTCGGGCCACGGATTGGTGATCGAAGAAGACGCGTTCAAAGCAGCCATCGTGACTGCGTATGAGTAGGGGGTAGATACGTGTCTGAGCCCAGCCAGAATCCCAGTGATAATCAGGGGAAAGGATTTTTTAACCCCCTTCGGATTGTCAGAGCCGCGCGCTACACGGCGAGCGGCTTCCGGCATGCGCTGGTCCACGACACATCGTTCAGACAGGAGTTTGTTGGGATCCTCATTCTGGCTCCGATTGGCGTCTGGTTGGGCGATAACGGGGTCGAGCGTGCCTTGCTCATCTTGCCGTTGTTGTTGGTGTTGCTCGTTGAGTTGTTGAACGGCGCTGTTGAGACGGTTGTAGATCGCATCGGGACGGAGCACAACGAGCTATCTGCCCGCGCAAAGGACCTTGCTTCAGCGGCCGTCTTCGTGGCACTTCTGAGCGTGTTGCTGGTGTGGGGTCTAGTGTTGCTGGGCTAAGGGCATTTACCTTGTAAATCATCACGCGTTAGGGGCGGATAGCGATCCGCCCCCACATGTTCATATAAGTAGCGTCATTCCTGATTAGTCGGGAATCCAGAGTCAAGTAATCGGGGTAGATTTGCCGGTCGGATTGCTAGTCCTGAGTTCCTTCACCGTCGGCCCAAGATGACGGTGAAGGCGTGTAGGTCGCTTAGGGGCGCTGACGCGCCACGCGACTTACCTCTTTCCTTCTTGGGGAGGAGGCTACAAACGGCCCACTCTTAATGCAGCAGTGGGTTTGGGCGTGGTTGTGTTCCACAAGTACGCCCAAATTGCGCCCAACGGCGAACAAACAAAGAGGCCGGTCCCAATCAGGACCGGCCTCTTGTTCTAATAGGTGTACTAAACTGAACTCTACTCGCGCGCCCAGATCGTCTCGTACTGACCGCCTTTGATCAGGGCCGTCAGTTCCTGACTCTCCAAGGCTCGGAGCTCATTGAGGGCGGCCTCTGCTGACGCCACTGCATCTTGTGAGCCGGTCGACTCGATACGCTTCATCACTCGTGCCCATACGCCAGACCGCACGAGGTTTTCGACATAGATCGGCCATGGGATGGCGACGATCTCTGTTGCCTTCGGGAGGTGCGGGCGTGCCCGTTTTAGGCTTCGGAGCCGCTCGTGCAGCCCGCGTGCCATAGGCAACACCCTGATAAAGGGGCCGTCTTCTGGCCCCTGCCTCATGTCCAGGACGAGTGATCGCCTCAGACGAGGGAAAAAGAACGAAAGCGTCGGAGCGCTGTCGATATGCCCGACGATGGTGTCAATATCCAAACCGAATTCGCGGTCCAAATTGCCACCCTACCTTTCGAGTTTCTCCGGTGAGTCTAAGCCCTGCGGCTCACTCATCGGTGCTTGGGGGGTTAGTTAACCTGCGAGGTCCCGTACGGTGGCCGTGAACGCCGGGAGAACCTTCTCCCAGTCGCCAATGACACCGAACCGTGCTGACTTAAAAATGTTGGCGTTGTCGTCCTTATTGATGGCCACGATGTTGCGTGCGCCGGACAGACCTGCCATGTGTTGCGAAGCGCCGGAAATACCGACACTCAGGTAAACGGTCGGCTTGACGCTCTTGCCGGTCAGACCGATCTGGTAGCTGTGGTCGACCCACCCCGCATCGCAGGCTGCGCGAGACGCGCCAACCGCTCCACCGAGGAGGTCTGCCAGCTCTTGAAGCTGCTCGAACGGCGCCGGGCCGCCGAGTCCGCGTCCGCCGGAGATGATCACGTCGGCGTCCTCAAGTCGGACACCCTCGCTATCCTGGACTATCGTCTCGACCAGAACCGCACGCACTCTTGAAACAGCGTCGGACACGTCGAAATCCTCGATCGTGCCGGAGCCTTCACCTTCTACAGGATCAAATACGCCCGGGCGTATGGTCACTACCTGCGTGCCATCTCCATTGAAGTCATATATGCCCAGCGCATTGCCGCCGAATACCGGCCTCGTCACCGCAACGCGTCCGGTTTCGGAATCGAGCGCTACGTCGATGCAGTCCTGCGCCACCGCCACACCAAGCTTGAACGCCACCCGTGGTCCGGCGACTGCGCCGAAGTCTGTTTTGGCGAACAGGATGATATCTGGGGAGATGCTTTCGTTGAGCGCGGCCACAGCGAGTACCGGTGCGTCGTAGCCGCCGGTACCTTCATCTTTGAGGGCGGGATCGGACATACGGATTACGCGGTCAGCGCCGGGCGCTTGAACGGCCATGATGGCTGACAGATCGTCGCCCATAACGGCAAGGCTTACGCCTCCACTAACACCTTCGGCCACAAGTTTGCCGGCTGCCGCCAGCAGCTCGCCAGAAACGGCGGAAATTGCGCCGTCCTGTATCTCTCCGATTACGAGAATTCCAGCCATTTAAATCAGATTCAACTCTCTGAGACGAAGGGCCAACTTCCGGCCTGCATCCGCCTCATCTTCGCCTTCAATAATTTCTACCTGACTCTCGCTCTCTGGGATGAACAACCTGCGGAGTGAGAGATCTGGTTTCAGGTCATTAGCTGTTAGACCGAGCTCATCCAACGTCAACCGTTCTGGCTGTTTGCGAGATGCCGCCATGATGCCACGCAGCGTCGGGTAGCGCGCTTCACCTAGTTCGTTACTGACGGTGACCACGGCCGGTATCGGGGCTTCAACGACCTGGTAACCGTCGGTCAACGCACGTTCAATCCGGACCACCCCGTCCTGTGGTTCAACATTTCGTGCCAGCGTCACGGACGGAAGCCCAAGTTTCTCGGCAAGACCGAGTGGTACGTGCGCCTGATCCCAATCGGACGCTTGTCGTCCGCCTAGGATCAGGTCAAATGGCCCGGTCTTTTCGATCATGGCCGCTAGCACTTTGACTGTGCCTACGGCGTCAATATCCTCAAAGATGGGATCTTCCGCCAGGACCAGCGCATCGGCGCCCATGGACAGCGGTTTCTTCATCACGTCCATGACGAAGTCGTTACCGGCGGCGAGGATGATGACCTCAGCGTCTCCGGCGTCTTTTATGCGTAGAGCTGCCTCGACCGCGTGAAGGTCAAAGCCGTTTACAACTGGTGGAATACCCGGGGCTGGGACGATCCGATTGACGGATTCGTCAACCTTGAACGCCGATGCGGGAGTTTCCGGGTCCGGTACCTGCTTCACGCAAACTGCGATTCGAAGCGCCAACCGCACCTCTCCAACTCGTGTTCAGTGTGACTAACCGCGGTGCAGATCGCACCGGGTGAAGGTCGTGCCATGACAGCCGCATTAGCGACTTCCAATGACTCCAAAATATCACTGGACTTAGGGTCAGTCAATCGGGGATGTCAAGCTAAGTAGATACCCGAACGGTCCTGAATTACCTGCTACCGACATCGATTGCCTGAACGGCGGTCCACTTGATGCACGGATTAACGGTGCCGCGGGCGTATCCTGAACTGCTGTAATCCTTAATGAAGGATCACTAGATCCACCCTTTGCATCGTAAATACCGCCATTCCGACCTTCGTCGGAATGACAAGGTTATTGTTGGACGCGTTCACCATAATCATCACAGGAGAACCCTCACCTGAAACGCCTAATTGATCAAGCCGGACGTGCCGGAATCGAGATCAGCCAGGATCAGTGCGAACAGTTCGTCGTCTATCACGAGCTGCTGGAAGAGCATCGCAAGCGGGCCAACCTTACCTCTATCACGGGCCCGGACCGGGTTCGGGATGAATTGTTTGTGCGTTCGCTGGAGATTGCAGCGGCCCTAACGCCTGCCGAACGCGGGCGATACCTAGGAGATGGCAAGCGTCTGATGGATGTCGGAACCGGAGCCGGATTCCCGGGCCTACCGATGGCGATAGTGTTCCCGACTACACATGTCACTGTCCTCGACGGAACACGAAAGAAGACCGATTTTCTTGCTGTTGTCGTAGAGGCGCTGGGGCTTGGGAACGTCGAAGTTGTCAATGGCCGGGCCGAGGAACTGGCCCGAGATGACGCACACCGGGAGTCCTACGACATCGTCACCTCCCGTGCACTCGCCGCTCTGCCAGAACTGGCCGAACTAACGCTTCCGTTCTGCAAAGTAGGTGGAATATCGCTAGCCTTGAAGGGCGCAAATGTGGACGAAGAAGCGAAGAGCGCCGCATCCGCTGCAGCACAGATGGGTGCCTCAACGGCGTTGTTAAGATCAGTCGCACTCGGACCACGACCCGAACCTGACACCGCCGTCTTATGGCGCAAGGTCTCCAACACCCCGGCCCGCTTTCCTAGACGCACGGGGATCCCCCATAAGCGTCCTCTCGGCGTGCCAGACCCTGCCAGCGTAAAGAAGCCAGTTTTGAACACTGACGAGGGCACTGTTTGAGCAACCAGCCAGCCCAACCGGAGCTCTTGAATCCTGAAATCCGGGCAAATGGAGACAGGCCCCGGCTCAGCGACCGGATGTTCTCCAAAAGGACCCTTGCGGTAAGCGTGGTTGCGATCGCCATTTTAGCGGTCACGTCTTTCCGGGTTTTCGATATCGATTGGGGCGACATGTGGGACCAGGTGAAAGGCGTCGATCCGCTCACATACCTACTTGCCGGAGTTTTCTACTACATCAGCTTCTGGTTCCGCGGTATCCGCTGGCGGCTGATAGTGCGTGCGTCCGGCGTCGACAACCAGCCGGGTGTCGTCCAAGCCGGCAATGCAAAATACGCGGCGATCATCCTCATGGGTTGGTTTGCAAACTCTGTCGCATTCTTCCGACTTGGAGACGCCTACCGCGCTTACGCCCTGCATCGAGAAACACGCATTCCACTTACCAACACCCTGGGCACCTTGCTCGGGGAGCGCGCTCAGGACATCTTGATCGTGCTGTTGCTGCTCGTCGTCGGAGCTGTCGGCCTGTTGGTCACGGGCGAAATCACCCTGCCCATCTACGTGCTCATCGCCGCTATCGTCGTATCCGCCACCATACTCCTAGCGCTCATCACCATGCGCAACTACGGCGAACGATTGGCGCGCCACCTTCCGGACCGAATCGAAGAGATTTATCACCCTTTACAGGTCGGAGCGCTCGGCAGCTTTAAGGCCCGCCAACTGCCGCTGCAGTTTTTGCTTGGCATGATCGGATGGGCACTAGAAATCGGCCGGGTCTACTTTGTCGCCGAGAGCCTCGGGTTGGACATTGGCTTCTTCGTAATCATGTCCGCCGCCCTGACCATCGCAGTTCTATCGACGATTCCCACCCCGGGTGGGTTTGGATTCGTGGAAGGGGGACTCACCGGCATGCTGATATTCCTGGGGCTGGACGACACACAGGCGCTAACCCTGACGATAGTCGACAGATCAATCAGTTGGATCAGCATTATTGTTATCGGCGGCACCTTGTTTGTAAGTTGGCAGACTTTCGTTGTCCGGCGTGGTAAGCGAGGTAACGGGCTGCCGCCCATCGAATCTTCTGAAAACGTGGGCGGCTCTGAGCCTGCCGTGATCGACTCGGATTGAGGTCTGATGGCAGTACGGAAACCGATGCGAATACGGGTCTGAGTACGAACACGACTCGTAATAACCGACATCCTGCGGGCATTGTAATTCGGACGATTCACTTCTTCCGTGAAAACCGGGCGATGACGGCCATCGCACTTGCCACGACGATCTCGATGATGGGGCAGGGTGTGGTTGCACCCGTGCTGCCAGCGTATGCACAAGACTTTGATGTCGGGACCACATCCATCGGCTTTGTGGTTGCAGCATTTGGCTTTTCACGACTCTTCCTGAATATTCCGTCCGGGGTCCTCGGGGCGAAATACGGTCGCACGGTTCTGATGTCCGCCGGACTGGCCATAACCGCCGTCGGTAACGTCGGTAGCGGGTTCGCACCCGAGATCATCCAGTTGATCGCATGGCGCGTGCTCGCCGGAGCCGGATCTGCAATGTTCATGACCGGCGCGATGGCGTACGTAGCCGACATATCGACCTCACAAAATCGCGGCCAGTTGATGAGCATCCAGCAGGGCGCGCTTTTATTAGGCGTTGATATAGGCCCGCCACTTGGTGGTTTTGTCGCCGATACCTGGGGACTCGCTTGGCCCTTTTTCATGGCTGGTGGACTGGCCGCTGCCGCCGCGGTATGGACCGTGTTCCGGTTGCCTAACCGACCGCCAGGTTGGACGCCGGACGGCCCTCCCGTCGTTTCCGTGGCGGCATCACAGGTCAGGAGCCAGCCTCGTGCCAGATCAGGCACGAGGACCATGCTGAGTAACCCGACCTTCATCGTGGTCGGGCTCTTCACGCTGATGGTGTTCTTAACGCGGACCGGGGCGCGCCAGACTTTGGTCCCGATAATTGCCGTCGACGAGATAGAGATGAGCCTCACGATGCTGGGTGTGATGCTGTTTGTGATGACCACTATCAACTTCTTCATCGTGTTCCCGGCCGGGTGGCTTGCAGACAGGTTTGGGCGCAAACCGGTTATGGTGCCGGGGATCCTGCTTGCCGGAATTGGCTTGCTGCTGTTCGCCCTCGCTGGGAACGTAACGATGATGTTTATCGCAGCGATCATCATGGGAATCGGCACCGGCGTGGCCGGCCCGGCTCCGGCCGCCTACATCGCAGACCTGGCGCCACCCGGCCAGACCAGCTTGGCGATGGGTCTCTACCGCACCTTCGGCGACCTCGGCTTCGTAATCGGCCCGATAGCTCTCGGCTTCATCGCAGAAACATCAGGTATGACCACCGCCCTCCACATCAACGTCTTCCTCCTTGTCGGTATAGGAATTATCCTCGCCTTCATCGCCCAAGAAACATCAGGCCGAAGGGGCAAGAATCGAAACAATCCTCCTGCGAAATCACGCGATTCAATAATTGAGGAAGGCAATCCGGCAAAAACACCGTAAGGACGAATGACTATTCACGCAGGCCTGCCCTCTAGACACCTCTGTAAGCAGCAGGGCAGCAAACCTTTGTGATCCTGACCCCGAGACGACGAATCTTCCGGCTCACCCCCGAGCCCTAGCACCCAACCACCCACAGCGCAAACCATCAACAATCGTCACCCTATACACCGAGCCCCGTGATACGATTTCCTGACGCAGTGCGCCGACCTACGTCGAGCGCCGCAAGTGGGGCTGTAGCTCACTCGGGAGAGCGCTTCAATGGCATTGAAGAGGTAGCGGGTTCGAATCCCGCCAGCTCCACCAAAATACCGCCTCTGGGGTGTGAGGTATCGCCTTCCATTGGACCATCCGGCTCGCGTAAACCCGCGTCTGGCACGAGAGCCACAGCAGCAGTCACGTCACGAGCATAAGATGTGCGGTAATACGGGACCTCAATAAGTAAAGAGGTAAGGACAAACTAACTATGAAATTCGGCCAGTTCGAACTCGTCCGTTGGCACCAGGACTTAACCCCCGAAGACAGCATCCGTCGCGCCATGGAGAAAATCGAACTCGGCGACGAGATCGGAATGGACGAGATCTGGCTCGCAGAGCACCATTTTTCGCGCCACGGCCTCGTCTCCGGTATCTTCTCCCTGCTCGGCAACGTCGCCGCACGTACCAAGAACGCAAGAATCGGTACCGCGATCGTCGTCCTGCCCTTCCGTAACCCGATACAGGTCGCCGAAGAAGCCGCAACCGTAGACATCCTCTCGGGTGGACGGCTGACCCTCGGGGTTGGTGCCGGATACCAACGCATGGAGTTTGAGGCTTACGGGCTGGACATTGGAGAGGCCCGTGCAAAGTTCCGCGAATACCTGGCCGTCATTGAGCAGGCCTGGAAGCCCGAACCGCTGACCTTTAAGGGCGAATTTGTCGATGTCCAGGACGTCAATGTACTCCCGAAGCCGCTTCAAGAGGGCGGGATCCCGATCCACATAGCGGTGAGCACGAGCCCCGAGAGTGTCGATTTCGCAGCTAGCCAGAATATGCCGATCATCGTCGGAGGCCCGACCGCGACCATGGGTCAGGTCCCGGAAGTGCTTCGACTATGGCATGGGCGAATGGAGCATTACGGGAATCCCCACGAGCACATCGATCTGGCGGTGGCGGTGAACGTCTATGTCGCGTCGACTCAGGAGCAGGCGGAGTCTGATATTGCAGGGCTGGAAGATGTGATCGAGAAGGACTTTGCACGGGTCGGCAACCCGAGAACCGCCGATGGGAAGACACCTGACGATTACAAGCACTGGGAGCACCGGGATCGAGACAGGTCAGTGGCTTCACAACGCGCTCAAGACGCAGGAATCCTCCCGCTAATAGGGACGCCAGAGGTCGTAATCGAGCGAATCGAAACCCTGCGATCCCTCGGTATCAATTCAATCAGATGCGCCTTCGGAGCGGCCGGCCTGGATCAGGGCAAGATGTTAGACGGCATGCGAATGTTCAAAGAAGAGGTAATGCCGCACTTTGCAGAATAGAGTGTTGTAACTGTTTCTTACACCGCTCAGTGACGAAATTTAATATTGTCAGCGCCCCGTCCCAGTACACTGTTCCCGGCGCACACGCGTGATGCACAACAAGCGCCAACAACGGGAGTTGATCGTGAGCGGGAGTGTTCACTCGATGGACTATTCAGGGCTTTTCTCTTCAAATATGCCGTTGCCGGTCGAGATGCCGGTCGGCCTCATGGCGGACACCAAATACGTCTTCTCTGTCACTTACGCCGACCAGGGTGTGTTTCCGACGGAAGGCTTGATCGACGCCCTTAGCGTAGCTATTCGACGTGACGGTCAGACCCTCTCCCAGTACCCACCACCTCAGGGCCACCTCGGGATGCGGGAGTTGATCGCCGGTAACCTCGCTGGGCAACGCGGAGCGCCGGACATCGATCCCGAGTCCATATTCCTGAGCAGCGGCGCAGGCGGCGCGATCGGCGCCATCCTCGACGTATTCGTCGACCCCGGTGATGTTGTGCTCGTCGAGGAGTTCAGCTACCTGGGCACCATGAAGATGCTACTTGAGCGCGGCGCAGACGTCCGACACGTCCCCACCGATGACGAAGGCATGGACACCGACGCCCTTGACCGCATTATTGGAGAGGTGATCGCAGAGGGGAAACGCCCGAAGATGATCTACACCATCTCCGTCTACCAGAACCCGATGGGCGTAACCCTGAGCCTGAACCGACGCAGGCACATGCTCGAGATCTCGGGAAAGTACGGCGTACCAATCTTTGAAAATGAGTCGTACGCAGACTTCAGGATTGACGGAGACCCGATCCCGCCGGCGATGCTCGGTATGGGTGACCCAAACCGAGTCATGTACGTCTCCGCCTACACCAAGCTGCTCGGCTGCGGCCTGAGACTCGGCTACGGGGTCGTGCCGGAACCCGTGATGGAGACCCTCCGGAAAATCCGCTTCGGTGGCGCCCCCAGCCATCTCGCCTCGATGGCCGTCCACCAGTACATGACCGACAACCGGGAGGAGTACGTGTCGGACGTTGCGTCGTCCCTCCGGGCCAGTCGGGACTCGATGCTGGGAGCGCTTTCGAAACACTTCCCGTCAAACACATCGTGGAGCACCCCAGACGGCGGGATGATGTTGTGGGTGGAGTTGCCAGAAGGTGCAGATACGCTCGCGGCACTTCCGGCCGCTGTGGAAGCAGACGTGAAGTACAACCCCGGACCGGTATTTAGGGCCGAGCGAGATGGCCACAACTTCCTGCGCCTGACCTACAGCCATAACTCGCCAGAAGAGATCGGCGAGGGCATAGAGATCCTGGCAGACGTGTTTCAGCGTGAAGGGCTGTTTGGATAGTCATGGCTGCTGCGGATGGGGCCGACTAGCGTCGCGTCGCCCTCCACGCTTTGATGCACGTCTGCCTCTCTGGCGGAGGGGGAGAGCGGGCAATCCTGATACGGCTGATGCGTTTGGCACGCCGTCGTTTTCCGTAGAGTCCTGTGAGGTCTAGCTAACGCTGACGTCGTCCCCAACTGTGACCGTGCCGTCAAATAACGGTGTTACAAAGAGGCCGCGCTGGCCCTCGATCTTCTCTCGCAGCCCTGGCCGGATGTGGCTCATGTTCTCGCACGGATCGCACAGTTCACCGATCTTGAACTCCAGCCCGTCGCCCACCTTCAAGGTCTGACCTTTCTCGAGGCCAAATAGCGATATGCCCTTGACGGTGATGTTCTCCCGGAGCTGGCCGGGCTCCACTTCAAGCACGTCCATGATCGCTCGATCCATCATCAGGATCTGCCGCGTGCTTCCGGCCTTCGAATGACGGTCCCCGACTAGACCCTCGCCGGCCTTTACTTCTGCGCTTTCGACTACGCGCATCGGTTGTCGGCGTGCGACGTTCAGGCGGATATCGACAATTTTCCCGGTGCTTGAGTCGCTCATAGCGAGGCCTCCAACGGTGGATGATCTGCTGCGCCGTTCGAATTGACGCATTGGTTACAGAGGAGGCTAGCAGCATCGCTTCTCCCGTCAACATCATTGTCAGGGTTACGAGTAAAACAACAGGGGTTCTTCATTGCCAGCCCTATTAACGGCCACGCCGCTACACTCGATGCCTGGTCAGCCAACGAATCGTCGTCGACCTCTATCTACTCACACTCATTCCCGCAAGCCGTGCCATAAAATGCCGACTCCGATGTACGATTACCCGCGCCATGGTCGGAACGCTGGGTCCTCGAATCGTTAGTGGGGCGATTCGGAATTCTTGAAGAAACTTACCCTGGCGTCCGCTTTGAGGAGGAAATGTCCTTGATCGATCTGACCGACGAGATGAAGACCGCTATCGACAATGCACTTGCCGATCAAGTGCCCTGTATCCTCGCCACCGCATCTGCGGACGGCATGCCTGGAATCGGCTACCGTGGCAGCGTAATGGCCTACGACGGCCAGAACCTGGCGTACTGGGAACGAGCCAAACGCGGGGGCCTGAGAAACATCCAAACCAGTCCCTACGTGATCGTGATGTACCGCAATCCCGCGACCCGACAGGCGTGGAAATTTTTCGGGAAAGCGACACTTCACGAAACCGGAAATGTCCGGGAAGCTGTGAAGGGGCGCACGGTCCAGGCTGAAATCGACCGAGATCAAGACGGAAATGGATTTGCTGTGATTATCGAGCTTGAACGCGTCGAGACGATGGCCGGCGAAGTCCTCATGTCCAAAGATTGAACCGTGTCTGATAGCGAAATCGTATTCCTCGGCACCGGCACGTCCGAAGGCGTGCCGCGTGTCAGTTGTCTGACCCGCCAACCGCAGACTTGCAAAGTGTGCCCGGACGCGGTTTTACCCGACTCACACAATCGGCGTCGTAATACGTCGTTGCTGATCCGTTACAGGTCGCCGGACCGCGCGGAAAAGAACGTTGTGATCGATGTAGGTAAGTTCTTTTACCACTCAGCGATCGATTGGTTTCCGAAGGTCGGGGTGACGACATTAGACGCCGTGATTCTCACGCACCAGCACGCGGACGCCGTTGGCGGGCTGGACGATCTCCGTGATTGGACGAACAACGTCCAGCAGGCTATCCCGCTCTACCTGCGTCAGTCCGAGATGGATCACGTGGCAAAGGCGTTTTACTGGCTTGTAGACACAAGTCTGGCGTCGCCCGGCGGGGTACCCAAACTCGACTTTCAAATCATCGACGAACGGCCTTTTGACGTATTCGGACTTAAAATCACGCCGTTACATGTCGAACACGGCCCACGAACCACCGCGTTTGGTTACCGGTTCGGCGATGTCGTGTACGTTTCGGATGCCTCCGGTATTCCCGATTCCACGGCCGAGCTGATGCAAGACACTGAGATCATGGTGATGGACGCGTTGAGGCCAGCACGCTCGCATGGCTCCCACTTCGTCCTCGAGGAGGCGTTAGAGCAACTTCGGCGCTTCCGGCCAAAACGTGCGCTGTTGGTAGATATGACGCACGACTTTGATCACGTACCGGCGAACATTGAACTGGCGAAGCTCAAAGAATCAGAAGGTCTGGACGTACAACTCGCTTACGACGGACAGCGAATTGCGGTTGATCTGTAGCCAACTCGTCGGCAGATGTGTCCGAGGTGGACGTATTGTTATACGCCCCTACAGTACGGTCAGGGTCTGGACTTGACGGCGTCTTCACGCTAACCCGTGCAGCGTCCTGAAGCCCTCAAAGGCCCAAAGCCTCACGTCTACGCTCATTTTACCGCGTAAGAGCCTTCTTCTAAAACTCGAACTCGGTCCCAACGCCGTTCTCAACCGCCAGGTCGTACACCAATCGAGCGCAGGAAAGATCCTGGATGGCGAGTCCCACGCTCTTGAACAGCGTCACCTCTTCATCGTTCTCCCGGCCAACCGTCGTGCCGTTAATTACGGCTCCTAATTCGCCGTGAATCTGGGCTGCCGAGTAATCGCCTTCCTGGATCGGGATCATGATGTCTCCGGCCTCAAGCAGGCAGGCTTGGGTCTGATCGCAGATCACTTTCGCTCGTTGTATGGACGCGGTGTCCAGCTCACGAAGGGCCGGTGCGTGCGATCCTACCGAGTTGATGTGGGCTCCGGACTTCCACCAGCTGGCCTCTACGATCGGGTTTGGGGCGGTCGTCGCCAGAGCAACGATGTCGGACTCTGCAAGCAACTCCTCCGTGCTGCTTGCCAGGCGAACCTCGACACCGGTCTCTTCCGTGAGGGAATCAGAAAAAGCTCGGCGCTTGTCATCGGGGTCAAGCGAGAACGCAAGAATCGTCTTGAGATCCCGGGCTGCCGCCATGCCTGTGACCTGCGTGTACGCTTGAACGCCCGTGCCCAGAATGCCAGCCACACTTGAGTTCGCGCGTGACAGGTGCTTCGTCGCCACACCGGTGACCGCACCCGTGCGGACTGCTGTCAGGAAGCCGCCGTCCATGACGGCAAGGGTCTTACCTGTCTGATTGTCCTGAACGATGATTGTCGCCAGGGTAGTTGGCAGATCGTACTTTTCAGGATTGCCCTTGTACACGGTCACGGCTTTTACTCCCAACGCGCCGGATGATCCTAGGTACGCGGGCATGTAAGCGATCCATCCTCCGACCTCGTCGTCAGTGATGACCGTGCGGTCTGGCATCTCTGCGCTGCCATTTGCGAGTTCCGAGAATGCGCCTTCGACCACGTCGATCGCTTTTGACATGGGAAGTAGGTGTTGTACGTCGGAGCGCGATAGCAGAAGTGCCACGGTGAGCCTCAAAAAAGCTGAATTGAGTGCCGAGAGGTCCCGGCAAGCGGAGCCTTCAGCGTAAGGTAGAGAATTATACCTGTGACCGCCTGCCGACCCACTGGACGTTGCAAAATCTCGATCTGGGCCGCGTTCAGGAGCGTCTTAACTCTCCGGTTCCTTCCGTAATCAAACCCGCGAACACCGTCCGTCTCGTACATTAGTACGCGACATTGATGTATTCACTAGGCCTCACAATTTATCGGAAGCGTTGGACGGTCCTCGTGCTCTGGGCGGTGCTGTTAATTATCGCTCTCCCGCTCGCTCCTAGGGCCACAAACGCGCTGAAGCCGGGCGGGTTCTCTAACGACAACCTCCCGTCCGCTCAGGCTCGCGCCGTATTTCGGGACAAGCTTGACCTGACGCCGATGTCGTTTGAGCTAATTTTTCGCAGTGAGATCTACGGGGCCTACGAAAATGAGTTTACGAGCGATCTTCAGGCCGCGCTTGCTCAAATCGGCACACGCCCGGAAGTAACAAGAGTCATCACACATCTGGATGATCCTGCCCGGGTATCTCCCGACGGACTTTCGGTACACGTTACAATCGGGCTCAACCTGGATCTTGAGGACGCCCGAGAGTTCCTTGAGACGGCTCGGCCACTTATTGAACCCGGGGCTCTGGGGCTGACCTTCACCGGCGGCCCACCACTTTACGCTGACATCAGTTTGAGCAGTGAACGCGACGTCCGTCGTGCGGAAATACTCGCCTTCCCGTTGTCTACCATTGCCCTATTGTTGGTGTTCGGCACGCTCATCGCTGCGTTCCTCCCGGCGACTGTCGGCGGAGTTGGCGTAATACTGGCCCTTGCTGCAGTTGCTCTTATCTCACGCGGCGTGGACATGTCCGTATTTGTGCTGAACATCGTTACGCTTCTCGGGATCGGGCTTGGTATCGACTACTCACTCTTCTTCACAAGCCGGTTCAGAGAACAACTTGCCGCCGGGGACTCGGTAGAAGAGGCAGTAGCTACTGCGCAGGCTACTGCTGGCGGTGCGATTCTCTTCTCAGGAGTGACAAGTCTCATCGGCCTCTCCAGCCTGATTGCATTTGAGTTCATGATGTTGCAGTCCGTGGGCATCGGGGCGGTGATCGTTATCATCGCAGCCATCTTCGCTGCCCTCACGCTGATGCCAGCGATGTTGGGAATACTGGGTCCGCGGGTCAACGCTTTTCGGGTCATCCCGTCAATCCTGAGTCGTACCGATCGTGACGCGTGGGGCAGCCTGTCTCGCTGGGTTATGGCTCGGCCACTGATGGTCGCGGTGCCTACCGTCTTGTTTTTGTTGTTGCTCGCCTCTCCGGTGTGCGGAATTCGGTTGGGCACCGTGGACGCCACGATCCTACCGCCCGAACTTGAGTCGAGGCGCGGGTTCGACATCCTTCGTGACGAATTCGGACTGTTGAACCAGACAGAGATCCCGGTTGCCTACGTGTTCGATGAGGCCGAAGACACTGATCCGCTATCGCCGGGCAACCTGGAGCGGCTCTACGCCTTTGGGCAAGCGCTTGAGGGGCTCGATGAGGTAACGCAAGTTCGCAGCATCGTCAACGTATCGCCTGACCTCGATACCAGCACATACGCCACGTTATACAGAGTGCCGGAAGCCGTGACTGATCTGACTGTGCAAACCCTGCTGCGCGACAGCATCAGGGACGGAGCCGTGCTGTTTCTTGTGGAATCGGATGTAGAACCGTTCGGCCCCGAGGCGTCGAGCCTCGTTTCAGACATTCGCGCGTTTGATCCGGGGCCAGACGTCGCGTTGTTTGTGGACGGCGGATCGGCCGAAATCAAGGACGTTGTAGACAGCCTTTACGGCCGATTCCCGATCGTGGCAGGAATCGTAATCATCGCGACGTATCTTTCACTTCTCATTCTGTTCAGGTCTGTAGTTTTGCCGATCAAGGCCATACTGCTGAACGTGATGAGCATTCTTGCCAGCTATGGAGCGCTGGTGTTTATTTTTCAGGACGGACACTTCGCCGGCCTGCTTAATTTTGAGCCGATTGGCGTCATCGAGGCCACTACTCCGATATTGCTGTTCAGCATTATTTTCGGTTTGTCGATGGACTATGAGATATTCCTACTGGCACGCATCTCAGAGGCGTACAAGCGCAGCGGAGATAACGCGGCATCCGTCGCCGAAGGGTTGAAGCGAAGCGGACGGATAATCACTGGTGCTGCCTCGATATTGATCGTGGTGTCGCTGAGTTTCCTAGTTGCCGATGTTGTGCTGGTAAAGGCAATAGGGCTTGGGCTGGCGATAGCGATCTTTGTCGATGTCACGATCGTCCGCGCTTTGCTTGCTCCCGCCATCATGCGGTTGCTCGGACCGCTCAACTGGTGGATACCGCGTTGGCTTGACCGGATCCTGCCGCGCATCGATATTTCGCCATGAGGGGACGATTCACTTTCATAGTGATAAGCACAGTAGCGCTTCTGGCCCTCGCATGTGCAGACACGGATCGGACCGTGCCGGTCCCCACACCTGCAGCCCTGTCACCGACACCGGCGCCGGTACCCCTCGCGTTCCCGCAGGACGAAGGCCCGCACGAGAACCGGCTGGAGTGGTGGTACTACAGTGGACACCTGCAGGACGAAGCGGGTGATGAGTACGGCTTCCACTTCGTCGTCTTCCAATCGCTAGATTCTCTTGCGTCCCGGGATTTGGGAAACGGCCTAGGAACCGCATACGCGGCGCAATTTGGGCTTACGAGTGTGGGCTCAGGCAGGCACATTCAAGACGCCCGTTTTTCCCGCGGTGAACAGCCGCAATCTGGCCCCGGACTGAGTGGATTTCAGGTTGCTGATTGGAGCCTCAGTGCCAATCCGGACCTGCACGCGATTGATGCCGGAACAGATGGCGTGAGGTTGTCCTTATCGATGACCCCAACGAATCCCCCTGCTCTGCATAACGAAATCGGCTGGCTTGCGGGTCCCAGCACTGGCTGGACTTACTACTATTCACGTCCGCGTATGGCCGGTGAAGGGACTTTGGAACTGGATGGCCAACGATTCACCGTTAGTGGTGACGTGTGGATGGACCACCAGTGGGGTGAGTTTTTTGTACTTGGAAATCCGGCTGGATGGCAATGGTTTGGGATCCAGTTGGACGATGGGACCGAGCTTATGGTCACCCAGACACGAAACGTCGACGGAGACATTGACGCTCTCTACGGATCATTTATCGAAATGGACGGTTCACTCAAGTCGATCGGTTCCAACCCGGGTGAACTTGAGCTGACAACTGAGGGGTTTTGGACAAGTCCGCACACCGGCGCTGAGTACCCGTCTGGGTGGGTCATTAGATTGCCAGAGGAAGAGTTGCACATTGAGATTTATCCTGTTGTCGATGATCAGGAGATCATCTCGACGAGGCCAGAATCAGCGATTTACTGGGAGGGTAAAGTGTCCATTAATGGCACACAGGCGGGTAGTCCGATAACGGGTGACGGATTTGTTGAGCTCACAGGCTATGTCCTTCCAGAACCGCTACCGTGGCGAATCCTTTCAATGGCAGATCGTCGTGTAGAAGTCGCCGAGTAACAACGAGATTGATCGACGTGGGTGAGAGACGCGCGACAACATGAATGGGCAACCGGCACCTCCGCGCTATCTCAGGGATCGGACCGGCAGTAACCGACCACAGGTCCTTTCTGGTTCGGTGGCGTCATGCGGATCTGTGCGTTATCCGCCTGAAGATATTTATAGGGATCTGCTACTTGTAGGTTCCTATTTTGTGATATCGCTGTGCCTGCATGTCCGTGTTCGCAAGTCTCATAAGCGAGCACATCGGGCCATACTGATGCAAAATCTCCAGTGGCCTGCTCGGTTCATTTGCCGAGCGCGATTGATTACAAAGCATCACTGGAGAGGTACGCCACTTGAAGATCACCGCCATTTCAGCTGTCTACCCGAACTACCGCAACGTACCTGCCTCTTGGCGCACCCATTTCTGGCAGATCGTTGTCCGGGTCGAGACGGACGCCGGTGTGACCGGGTTTGGGTACGGAGGCGGTGGTCGGGCAGCCGTAGAAGTGGTCAACCGGCACTTCTCCGAACTGGTTGTTGGTAGCGAATTGGGTTCGGTAGACGACATATCGACCATTTGGGACCACGTGTATGCGGAGTCTCTGCCGTACGGGCGAAAAGGCGTCGCCGTGATGGCGCTGTCTGGACTGGACCTTGCGCTGTGGGACGCACTTGGTAAGGCCGAAGCAAAGCCGGTCTACGATCTGCTTGGTGGCGCGAGCAAGGGCAACATCCGTTCCTATGCCACCGGGGCTGACCAGTCCTGGTACGGCGAACTTGGCTTCACAGCCACCAAATTCCCGCACAGGTGGACCGAGGAGGCCGATTACGATTCAGCGGTAGAGCGTGCGACCATCGCCCGTGAAGTGATGGGCGGCGATGGACTGGTGATGATCGACACTTACATGTCGTGGGATTCAACAGTCACGACGCGTATGACCGAGCTACTGAAGCCGTTTAATATCTACTGGTTTGAGGACGTTTGTACGCCGGATGAGCTAGACGCACAGGCGCAACTCCGTTCTGTTGCCGCGCCTGTCCTGATTGCCGGTGGGGAGCACGAGTTTACTCACTTCGGGTTCGCCGAGATCGCAAGAGTAGGCGCGCTTGACCTGTGGCAACCGGACATAACCTGGTGCGGAGGCATCACGGCGGGTCTACGAATACTGAATGTCGCCGCTGAGGCGGGTATCCCTGTCGCTCCCCATCGTGGAGGGGAGGTGTGGGGCCTCCATCTGATCGCCGCTTCTGGCTGTATGGACCTGGCGGAGGTGTTACCGGGGACACGCGACGGCGATCGCGATGATCTGTGGATTGGCGAGCCGACGGCCGAGAACGGTTACATCGCACCCTCGGACGCGCCCGGGTTTGGTGTTCATCTGAACGAAGATATGCTCTAGGCGTTTAGACGGATGGGACGCGGAGTCCCATCCGTCAGCATTTCAGACTCAGGCCCGCAACTCACCCATAATCCGTTCACAGGCTTCCATGTAAACGGTGGCATCCACGTTATACGCCAGATATTGCACGCCGTTGCTTAGAAGCCAGCGGCCCATATCTATGTCACGTGCATATGAACCGACCGACTTGCCGGCCTCTTTAGCCTTGCCGCAAGCCTCAACTAGAGCCTCTTCGACGATCGGGTTTCGTACGTCGCCGGGGATGCCCAGCGACTGAGAGATGTCGTACGGGCCCAGAAAGTAGACGTCGATGCCGTCCACTTCCATGATCTCATCCAGATTGTCCAGCCCGCGCTTGCCCTCGATATGACCAATAACGACCGTTTCTTCGTTCTGACGATCTGTGTGGCCGGGCGCGCCGTCTTTGAAATAGTCACCGGCGCGTGTGAATATCGAAAGCCCTCGTTCCCCGCTCGGCGAGTACTTGGCGGAGTTGACGAGCTTCCGGGCATCATCCGGGTCGTTGATCTGGGGTACCTGCACGCCAGATGATCCGATATCCAACGCACGAAGAATGAGTCGCTCATCGTTATCACCGACACGGATGATCGGCGCAACATCGGTGCCGTCCGCTGCGATAACCATGTCCGCAGCCGTCTCCATACTGATCGGACCATGTTCAGAGTCGATGATGCAGAAGTCCATTCCCGCATAACCGAGTGTGTCGATCATGGTCATCGACGGCACGATGACGAAAGGACCGATGACCGTTTCGCCGGCTTGAAGTTTTTCCTTCAACAGTCCGCCGCGAGATCCCATATAGATGTTCTCCGTTCGTGATTTGACCCAAATTATGGGTACTCATTTCGCTCCGTCCCGAGGTCTGGGAACAGGGCAGAGCGTGATGAACGACAGTCTATCGGTGTTTAAGTGTTTGAGATGAGTTTGCGAACCGTCATGAGGCCTGCTCTCATCGTCAAAATAAAAGCCCGACGGCCCTACTCGGTTTCTTCCGGCGACGCAGGACGTAAGACGTAGTCGTAGATGGCAGCTCCGATTGGTCCGCCGATTAATGGCCCGATTATGTAAATCCAGAACCCGTCGCGCGGCCCTGGGATTGCGATGTCTTCCCAACCGGCGAAGTACGCCACTATGCGCGGCCCGAAGTCACGCGCTGGATTCCATCCACCCTGCGTTATCGGAGCGAAAAGCGAGATCAACACGGCGACGGTGAAACCGATAAATAACGCCGTCATCTTGCCGGCTGGCCGGCCGTTACGCGGGTCCACAAGTGCAAAGATGATCAACACCAAGATCCCGGTCCCAAGCGCCTCGACGCCCATCGCAGCAAGTGGGGACACGAGGTCGTGAGCCACCGAGTCGGTGCCAAAAATATCCGGGTTGGGGAAGTACTCGCCGAATACCATGGCCGAGTGTTCACTGCCTGACTCACCGCGAACGAGCCCGCGATCGTCCTCAAATCGGTCGATAAACGGCCCAAACGTTACAAGAATGACCAGTCCTGCGAGCACCCCGCCGACCAGTTGAGCGGCCCAATAACCGGGGAGAAGTTTCCTCTGAAATTGATGGGGCCTGAAAATGGCGAACGCCAGTGTCACCGCCGGGTTCAGATGTGCGCCAGATATCGTGGCCGTGGCGTAAATAGCCAGCGTCACGCCGAAACCCCATACAACTGCTATCTGCCACAATCCCTGGTGTGCACCGGTGAGCACGGCGGACGCGACCGCGCCGGTGCCGAAAAGCACTAGCAGGAATGTTCCAACGACTTCAGCCGCGTAAATGCGCAATAGTTACCTTTTCTGCGAAGAAATATCACTTATCGACTCACTGGTCGATTAGAGACAAGTCTAACGATGGCGGGGCAAAGAATCGTTAATTTCCGTAAAGAATGTCTACCCGTTATGCGTTTAGATGGTTAGCTGCTTCGACCCCGCGCGTCGCTGGTGTACCATTCGGCCACACACGCTCACAACCATTGCAGCGCTTCTCTTGCCCAAACGGTAGAGATGGCTATCGGTGGGCATCGGCCAGGGAATGAATTGGGCAGACCCGACATCGCAGATAGTGAGTCTTCAGCCGCTTCCCGCACGGGTGCGGCGCGCCTCATTCCGTCGAGTCTGTCGAGATCATTCGCGTCACTAACCGAGCGTAATTTCAGATACTTGTGGTTCGGACAGGTCGGAGCCGCCACTGCTATGCACGCCGACCTCGTTGCGCGCAGCTGGCTCGTATTTGAACTTACCGGGTCATCACTTGCGGTAGCCGGTGTGAACGTGGCACGGGCCGTTCCGATGTTGTTAATCGGGTTATTCGGAGGAGTTGCGGCAGATCGGTGGGATCGGAAGCGGCTCCTGATCATCATCCAGGTGTGGAGCCTGCTGTTGAACGCGGCCATGGCCATCATCGTTATAGGCGGATGGGTCGAAATGTGGCACATATACGTGCTCGCGTTTCTGCTCGGCTCAGGGATGGCGATGAACCAACCCGTGCGCACGTCGATAATTCCTCAGTTGATTCCCAAAGAACAACTGTTAAACGCAGTGGCGCTGAACTCAATCGCCATTAACGCAACGCGATTGATAGGACCGGCGATCATCGGAGTTGTTATCGCTGTATGGGGCGTTGGACCGGCTTACGCCGGGTCCACCATCGCGTACGGAATAGTGATCTGGACCACGACACGCGTTGCTATGCCCCCGATCAGCGTCCTTGCTAAACACGGATCACTGGTCGGCCAGTTGATCGAGGGGTTTCGTTACATAGCCACGAACCGCCTTGTTCTGGCGCTTGTTTTGCTCGGACTTGGGCCGCTCGCGTTTGGATTCTCACACCAGACACTGCTACCTGCCCTTGTCGTGGATGAACTGGGGCGTGACGCTGCGATTATGGGATTCATCATGGCGGTTGGCGGTGTCGGCGGGATCACCGGTGGCTTCTACATGGCGTCCCGGGTGGATCTGCGCCGCAAGGGCGTGATCATGCTTAGTTCGGCGACTGCTTACGGTGTGACATTGCTCCTGTTCGCCGGTGTGAGCATGCTCGTGATGGTGTTCCCGCTCATCATCGCGATCGGCATTTCACAGACCGTTTTCAGGTCCGCTAATACCACGACACTGCTCGAAAACACGCCGGACCATCTGCGCGGGAGAATCGTCTCGGCCACGCTTCTGGACACGGCGCTTGCGCCCGTCGCCGGTATCATCGCCGGAGCGGCAGCGGATAGTGCCGGAGTATCTGCCGGGTACCTGGTTTTGGGTGGGATGTGCCTGGCGATCGTTGTCCTGGCGTTACTGGCGTACCCGAAAATACGTACCGTCTAGGGACCGGTCGGCGCAAGCGTTGGGGCCTGGGACAGGATTGTCCTGATCGTCTCGTACCAGAACTTGATGTCGTCAACATGCAGGGCGAAGAAAGTCCCGAAAACCGGGCTGCTGCCGTCCGGAGTTGTAACCCGGATACCGCGGTTCATGCCGACTACTTCGCCGTACTTGTTCAATACGGGTCCGCCGCTTTCACCCGGGTCGATGGCGGCATCCATAGTCAGGTTGATACCGACAGGACCGAGGTCGATCATCTGGGATAAGACACCCATCTTTACGCGCGCCGCTCCAACGGATCCGTCCGGCTTAGGAGAGCCTTCTGAGTAACCAAGCGCCATCAACGGCTCTGCGATGTCGTCGGCCGTCAGTGAGCCAGTGAGCATTGGGAGAGAATTCGTAGCGGCTGGATCGAAGAACAGCAACGCAAGGTCCCTTTCGGAATCAGTGGTCGCCACCACCGCCTGGAACGGCACGTCGATGGCTTGCCTGACAAGGACAACCGAGTTATCGCCGACCACGTGTTGATTTGTCACGAGCACGCCTTCGTCGATGAGCCATGCGGAGCCCTTGTTGCCCTCGGTATCGATCTGGAATACGCCAAACACCTGCTCCCGGTAGATGCGTGCGAAGTTCGGACCGGGCGTGGCTGTTGGGGCTGGCGTGGCGATGGGTTGTGGTGTGGCTGTTGGCGCAGGGGTGGGCACGGCCGGTATTCCGGCGATTGCAGTAGACACGGCCTCTTCCACCGCAGCCTGTTGGGCCTCGGCGATCGTCAGTCTCAGATCTTCGTCGCTCAATCCGCCGCCACAAGCCGCTGCAATCAGGACAATAACGGGCGCGATTATCGCGAATATGGTCCGAGTGCCGATCAAGATCCGCGGGAGCAGAGGAAACACTCTCATTCGGCGGACGACCTTTCTTCAGCTCGTTTGATAGCTAGGTCCGCGGCCTGATCGAGGTCGGAAACACTGTGTTGTGCATCCTCAAGGCTGGAGCTATTCTTCAGCGCTTCGGAAGCCTGCCGTGAAAACACCAGAACGGCCTCACTGACAGCGAGTCCTGTCGCCTTCCTGACGGCGGCGACGTACGCTCCCAGTTGCAGCTCATATGCCTTGGCGGCACCGGTCGTCCGATCAGTCTTGTAGTCGACGATCACCAGCGATCCATCATCCTCAAACACTAGGTCCACGTACCCCTCCAGGATCAAACCCGAGTCGCCAACCGGAGCACTGACGTATGATTCGCGCCACGCCCGGCCCTTCGCCAGCGCCTCTCCGGCGCGTTGCATCACAGGTGTTTCAAGAGTTGCATGCGCCAGTCTAAAGATCTCCTTTTCGAAACCTGCGACATCGTGTGCTCGCGAGTGTTTGGCCGCCAGCACACCGAGTTCGGCTGTAGATGGATCGGTTAGATCAATGTCCTGCAGAACGGCGTGTACAGCACGCCCGATTGAACTCGCCGCACGCCCCCGTCTCCAGGGATCTGATTCGACCTGCTCGTCTCCTTTCTTGGCGTCTTCGACGGGATCTGCCGCGTCATGGAGTGAGGACGCCGAGACTATCTGTGAGTCGGACATTTGGCGAATCATCGCATCTCGTTCGCGTTCCCACGCATCTGGATTGTCCAACATAACCACCTTATGTGTAGGTTCCGCAACAGACCCACCGGCGTTGGGGGGCTCTGGAACCGGAATGACAGGAGACCACATTTGTGGGACGTCTTCCGAAAGTTCGGCGAACACCGCAGCGGAGGATGTTTTATCGTTGACCTTCCGGTAGGTGCTGACGACCAGGTGGTCCTTAGCTCGTGTGGCCGCAACGTACATGAGACGAACATTTTCCATATCTCCGGCGTTCTTCTCTTGATCCCGGAGCGCATCAAAACCACCTGTCTCGAATGGGGCGCTTGCCGATCCCATTCTTACGCCGATGCTCGAAGTGGCCCCGGTGCTGTGATCAAACATTGCCTTCTCGGTGTGATTTTGATTGCCTGAGTTCAGGCCAGTTAGTATCACGATCGGGAATTCGAGTCCTTTTGCCGCGTGCACTGTCATAACCCGGACGACATCGGATCGCTCGTTAGATGCCACATCTGGCACTCGTACATCCCGCTCGGCCTGCTGTCTCGCCCAGAGCACAAAATCACGGAGCGATGGGCGGCCCGCGTCGGCTAGGCGTAACGCCGTCTCGGCGAGGAACTGGATACGCGACCATCGCTCCTCGGCTCGCCCCCCGGCGAGGGCCAACTCACGCAGTCTTCGTTCCCGGACGAAACGCTCGATCAGCGCTCCGGGCGACGTATCCAAGCGCTCATTATGCAACGTCCTCAAAGAATTGAATGCTCTTGCTATGGGTCCGTCGGGGCCAGGGCTGCCCTCCAGGTAATTAAAACTGTGCCGGCCCTGTGCCCAAGCCCATAGATCTGCGTCAGAACACGCGTATGCTGCTGATCGGAGCGTCGCCACAACGGCAACCTGGTCCGTTGGGTCATCAATGGCCGTCAAAGCGCTTAAAAGGTCTCTGACATCCTCCGTAACGAACACGAGAGAATTGCCAGATGCCGTGTACGGCACATCGGAATCTTCGAGCGCCCGTTCCAGCAGGGGCAATGACGTTCGACGCGGGAAAAGGATGCACAGGTCGCCGAAATTCGACGCCCGCATCTCGTGGCCATCCCGCACCGTCCACTGTCCGTTTCCGACCTCACGAGCAACGCGCGCAAGGTCCGCCATTTCCCTTCGGCGCACTGTTTCGATTCGCTCCTCATCTAACGGCTCCCCGGCTATATGCACGCCAAATAGCGGCTCGGCATCGGGTGGGGCGATATCGCTCTCAAGCGCCACATAGTTGGCCTGGTACGGGCTGCCTTTACCGTCCATCCAGTGGCCAAATATGTGATTGACCCAGCCAACCAGAGAGGTGTTGGAACGGAAGTTCTGGGTGATCATAGTTAGGTTTACATGTGGCTCGGAACGAAGTTGATTCAACGTCGGAAGATCGGCGTGTCGGAAGCGGTAGATTGACTGTTTTGGGTCTCCGACGACGAACAACGCGCCCGGGCTCGGAGAGCCGACACCGTCACGATCGGTAAGGGCCCGAACCAGTTCTACCTGTAGCGGGTCAGTGTCCTGGAACTCGTCTACCAGGACGTGCGTATATCGCTCCTGGAAATGTCTGCGGGCGTCGTCGTCCTGCAGGAGCGCCACTGCCCACGTCAACATGTCGTGAAACTCGGCCCTACCGGTGTTTCGTCGCTTCTCGGCGTACCCGGTAACGAACCCCTTCAGAGGGCCGAGTAGATCCCCGACGGCGTGGCGTCGCCGGTCGGCGAGTTCAACACTCAGCTGGTTTTGGAGATTCTTCAGGGACGCTTTAATTGATTTACAGGCGTTGACACCCGACTCATCGTCGTCCCAGTCTGTCTGCTTTCCACCGGTTTGTGAGATCTTGGTATTCGAGCTGGCCAACAGCCAGTCGGCGTCCTCACTGTCGGGCCCGATTTGTTCCAGCCGGTCGGCGATCGTTTTGAAGGCCTCCAGGCTTGCGGTCAGTTTGTCTCCCTCGGGAAGTCGGCATAAACGCGCCATTTCGGGCAACCACCTGCTGGCGGCAACAATCTCTTTTCCTGCTAGGAGGGGGACATCACCCGGTTCCTTGAAATCGTGTTTCTCGACCAGGTGGTAGTTGTTGTGCAGTTGGCGGGCTGTGTCGGTTAGATCTCCAAGCGGAGACTCTAGACCAAGCCGAAACGCCGTTGCGATGGCCGAGGCGAATTCACCCGTATCCGGTTGTTCGTCCAACCAACGCGACCAGGCATCATCGAAGTCGAGCTCGGCCTGAACCTCGTCGACGGGTTCAATCACGGGAGGTAGCCCGGCCTCCAACGGCCGTTCACGGAGCATCGATAGTGCGAAGGAATCGATGGTCTGTATTACGGCGAAATCAATCTCACGAACGGCCGTATCCAACTTTTCACGTTCGGCGCCACCGATGTACGCCTCATCGCGTGCCGCAGTAACGTTGAGCCGCACGCGCTCTCGGAGCTCGGCGGCCGCTGCGCGCGTGAAGGTTATTACGACCAGATTGTTGACCGGAACGCCGCTTTTGAGCAGCGCCGTCACCCGACCGACAAGTGCTGTCGTCTTCCCAGTGCCAGCGCCGGCTTCCACGAACAATGTTGTGTCCAAATCATTGACGATGCGGTGCCGGGCAGCCTGGTCAATCGTCGTCAAGAATCCACTCCTGAACTATCGCTCGATCTTCCTGAAGCCAGCCCGACAAAACGCGCCAGCGCAGGATCGTCAGATTTATGCTCCCATGCCCATGCTCTCCCGCCCGGACAGATCCGGTCGTATGGGCAATAAGCACAGTTCTCCTGTACGAGTACGCCGGAACGACCCGGGATGGACCTTTCTCCCGGGTAAGCCGGGAAGATGCCTTCCTGGATTCCGGACACAATCTGGTCAATAACCTCTTCAAACCTGGGAGTTGCGATTTCAAGGGATGTGCCGACCGTTTTCGAACCACCGCTATCCATGACGAACCAGAACTCGGCGGCGATCGATTCGATTTCAGGCCGCCACCCTTTGAGGGCCATGGCGTAGATGGGGAGTTGGAGATGCTTGCCGCCATCCACTGGGTCGTTGGCAATTCTGGAGAAACGTGAACCCCGTCCGCTTTTGTAGTCAATGACCGTAGCCGCCGAGCCGTCACTGGATACATCCACCCGGTCTATCCACCCCCTGAATCGCACCGTCCGTCCGCCCGGCAACTTCAGGCTCACCGCCGGAATCTCTGTCCCATCTCCGAAGCCAAGCTCGGTCGCCACGGGCCGCTGGCCGCGTTCGTCTATACGAGATCGGTGTACATCCAAGAAATCGAGGAGGCCGCGCTTTATCCGCTCCTTCTCCAGTCGCCACAGCACTGGCCTGCCGATCAGGCCGTTGCGCTCAAATTCATCGAACTGGCCGTTTGCGATCTGTTGCAAGCGTTCGGCGTCTGTTGCAGCGCTTGTGGCCCGTTGGGTCAAGGTATCCTTGACGAACCTATCGAGGATGTCATGGATGATGATGCCTCGATCCAGGGCGCTCAGCGTCTCTGCGGCCTCCGGTGTCTCGGTTGGCTCGACGCCGATCTCGTATGTCAGAAAGTATCTGAACGGACAGTTGGCCCACGTCTCAAATCGGGTGGAAGAAGCCACGCCAGTCAGTGACCCTGCGGACCATGTCTCTCCGTGGCCTACGTTCGGGCCGACAGCGCCGTCCCATTGTGTCAGTTGATTCGTCTGGAACCTGCCACGCTCCAGATCTCGGCTGGATGAGAGGGTTTCACCCGGGGCGGTGAACAGGAAGTGATCTTCTGGGTTGCCCCCGTTTGCGCCCCAGGCGGCGAGACTTTTCAACTCGTATTCATATCGATCGGCTGGCCAGGTCTCTGACGTTTGCCGCGTGGGGGTCGGGACAATCTCTATTGGACCGTTCTCGGTATCCAGCAAGTTGGTGGGAAGGGGCTTGCCGTGGACTGTCTCCGCAGTTTCACGGAACCATCGAGACGGCCATACCTGCCGCGTTGCTCCGGGCTGGGATCGGGGCCACACCAGTACACGTTTGGGTGCGCTGCCGAGCGCCGTCAGATAACGTCGTCGGGCGCTGGCCCGGTCATCTCGCAAGGTCTTGAGACCGGGTATCCCGTTCCGAACGATGTCCGGAAGCAACGGGTCTTCTGATCCGATCGCTGGATAGCTGCCTTCCGCCATTCCGACAACGTATATCAGGTCGAAATCGCAACCCACGGCCTGTCTCAGAGGTGCGACAAACACGCCGCTTCCAAGCCGCCCGACGCGGGAGAGTGGCCGGTCGAGCTCTTGTTCAAGCGTTCGACGAAACCTTTGAAACGTGGGTGACGGAAGATTAATTGAGTCGAGATCGCTGATAGCGTCCAGCGCAGAATTCAGAGCTTGTCCAGCCTCGTCGCGATCTGGCTCCAAAGTAGGAGCCCGGCCGTATCGCTTCTGGAGCGCTTTGAGCCATGTTACGAAGCCGCCCCAGGACGCATTTCGTTCTACGGGCAATTGCTCGGAGGCCAGCTGGGCCACGAATTCACGAAGTCGCTCGCTCTCGTTGGCCTCGGTGATCCAGGCTGACCGAGATGCATCATCGTCCTCATCCTGTCTTGCTGCTTTCTCCGCCCGAACGCGCAGTCGCCTGGCATGTTCGCCCAGTCTGCGGTCCCAGGATTCAACGCCCGCAACCACGCCAGCACGTCGAGAGATCACGTCCCATGCAGCGCCCGCCGCGGGCTTCCCGTCAGCAGCGACGACGTGGCTCCCCGTGACCCATGCCGCCATCCGGTCCCTGGCGAACCTCGAATCCCCCTCACCCGTCTGATCCGTTGAGCCGGGGCGGTCCAGGAAGGCTAGCAACCCCCGAATCCAGCGTCCGCCGGAAGTGTTGGCCAAGGTGACCGGCGAAGGCCCAGAGACCGGGACTCCGCTCAACTGGAACGCTCCGGTTAAGCGCGCTCCATAGGAGGGCTCCTCAAAGAACACGCCAATTCGGGCAAAACGCGTGCCTCCTCGTGCTGCCGCCAGAACATCCCCGACGATCCATCGCGCCTCCTCAGCCACGTCGGGTGTCGAGACGAGCCTGCATTCATTGGACCCGGATCTCGTTAATGAATCGACCTCGGCGTCTGGCGAGGTAAGGACACCTGGAGCCTGCCACAAAAGTCGGTCGCTATCGTGATCCCCTGTTGCGCCGATGACTACCCGGGTCGCCGGCCGGCCCAGTAGCGCGGTGATCAGTTCACTATGCTGCGCCGCCGGCTCTTCGATAAGCGCCAGCACGATGAGACCGAATCGGTCCAACGATGCGACGTTTGCCCTGACGGATTCAGCCGCCCGGGCCGCCACGTCTGAGGCGGACGCGAATATGCCGGCACGTTCTCGGTAGCGGGCAAACAACCCTAGCACCGCCGAAGTGAACTTCCAGCCGGTTGGGCCTCCGTCAGTTCCTGCAACGATCGCAGGACCCACGCCAGATGCATCGAGATCGTCAAGGGTTCGGTGCAAAGCGCGCTGGAAACTGTCCTGGCCGCGTATTCGGCCGAAAGCCTCTGGCAGAACGATCGTTTCGTCGTTAGCCACCGCATGAATTATCTCGGAGGCGCGCAGCCTGGAAAGCGGTGGTCTGGGATCGGCGGGACCGGCGAGGGCATCCGCAAGGTCTTCGACGCGAAGGAACTGGACGTTGAACAATGGTCCGTCGCTCGCAAGTCGGCGTCGCATGAAGAATGCGCTGTGAAAAGACGGGAGGACGATCGTGATGGGGCTGAGTGGATCGTCGCTTCGGGCGGCTGCGATTTCATCCCACAGCGCCTCGATCAATCGCTCCCCAAGCGGAACCCATCGTTGCCGGTGCTCACGTGATGTCATAGCGCACCGACCTTATCACTCGTGCGGCGGGCGCCTGTTGGTCCCAATGGATCACAGACTGTGAGTGGTGCCCCCGGTGAGACTCGAACTCACGCCCCCGGCTTCGGAGGCCGGTACTCTATCCGCTGAGCTACGGGGGCTCTTTGGACGTTCAAATATAGCATGAGGAACAGCCGTGTTAATTGTCTTCTGGGCGGCCTCGGTCTCGATGCGCTCTTGCACCGCCCATGGGCTTTCGAAGACCAGACCCACCCGCCGTGAAGGCCGGGACCAGGAGAATCGGAGCAATCATAGTAGTCACGATGGTCATGGCGATAGCGACCCCGAACACGTCCTGTCCGATCACTCCGGCCGATAACCCGATCCCGGCTATGATCAGCGCGACCTCGCCACGGGGGAGCATGCCGATCGCCACACGGTATGCGCCCCGACGATTGAATCCGACAGCCAGCGCCGGCAGTCCGGCGCCGATCACCTTGCTGAGAATTCCGAGAATGCTGAGGATTATTCCAAACGTAATCGCGGCGCTCATGGCGCCCAGATCCACCTGCATCCCGATTACTACGAAGAAGACCGGCACCACGAAGTGGCCTATCTGGATCATCGGCTCTTCGATTCGGTGTTTCAGATCCGTGTCGGAGAGCGCCAACCCAATTGTGTAAGCGCCGATGATCATAGCGAGGCCAAAGTAGATCTCCGCGACCGCCGACGCCAGGAATGCCAGGAACAGTGCCAGCCCAACCAGCACGCCGGGACTCCTGAACCATAGAAATGCGTTAGATATCCGATTTGCGAGCAGACTTCCGATTATAAGTAAGCCCAGCCAGAACCCGATCGCTTTGGTGGCGATAACAACGATGTCCATCGGGACCGGAATATTGGTGCCAAAGAATCCGATATCCGTGATCGGGATTTCGCCGGTCTCTGCGATACCAATGACGATAGCCAGAATGAGGATGCCGAGCACGTCGTCCACCACGGCCCCGGCGAGCACCGTTGTGCCTTCCGGGGTGTCGAGACGTCGTATGTCTCCGAGGACGCGTGCCGTGATGCCGACAGATGTCGCTGTCATGATTGCGCCCACGAATAGCGCCGGGAGCATTTCCTGTGTGCTATCAAGGCTGGCGAATCCCAAGAATAGTGTCGCCAGGAACCCGAAGGCAAACGGAACAACTACACCACCGGCCGCCACTGCTGTCGCTGGCTTCACCCAACGGAAGAACTGTGCTCTGTTTGTTTCAAGTCCGGCCTGGAATAGCAGGATGATCGCAGCGATCTCTGCAACGAAGAATAACTCCGGCGAAACAGGTGTAATCACATCGACTGCATTGCCAAGGCCATCGATCGCTTTAGGAACCTCAAACAATGGTCCGAACGATCCGATCTCGATGCCGCCCAACGCAAACGGCCCGATCAAGATTCCCGCCCCGAGCTCTCCGATAACCGAAGGCAGTGACGCGAAGCGTTCCACCATCTCGCCCGCAAGTTTGGCTGCGAGAACAATGAACGCGAGGAGAAGAACGAGATGCCCTACTTCCTCAACCAGTATGTATTCTGCCGCGCTTAGGAGCGGCAAAGGAAAATCCATGATCGTGATCTTAAGGATGCCCCAACGAAGGCGTCACATGTGAAAGAGGTCAGATTACTGCCAAAAGGATTGATGACGGGTTCAGTGAAGTTGATCTAAGAGGTTGCCAGAACCCGAACGGGGTTCAATTGACCGAGTATAGGGTCGTGTTTCATCAGGGCGATCAGTTCACCGTCACGGTTGTAGGCCCTTACCTGTGACGCGTCGCTTGTACTCGCTCCGATTTCGGGCTGGATCGATTTTCCGAAACCAATGGCCTCTTCCTGTATCGGATCTACGACAACAGCAGGGAGGTCCAATAGGGCAGAGTCTATCGGGTGCAGCATCTGTTCCCAGTCGCCGGCTTTCGTCGATTCTTCCAGCCCTTCAAGGGTCACGGCTTCGTCTAACGCGAACCGACCGACCTGCGATCGAATTAACTTACCGAGGTGCGCTGTGTTGCCCAGAGCCTGACCGAGATCGTGGACGACGGACCGCGCGTAAAAGCCGCTCCCGCATTCAATACGTAACCCGAGGGTGGGCGACTTCCACGACGTAATGTCGAGCCCGTACACCAATACTTCACGTGGTTCACGTTCTATCTCTCTACCTTCCCTCGCCAACTTGTACAGTCGTACACCCTTCACCTTGATAGCACTGTACATGGGCGGTATCTGGCTGATCTCACCCATGAACCCGGGTAGTGCGGCCTCAATGGCTTCTCGGGTGATCGTGCTAGGGTCGGACTCGGCGGTAACTCGGCCGGACGCGTCGTATGTATCGGTTGATGTTCCGAACGTGGCCGTGGCTTCATACACCTTGCGGCCCTGGACGAATCTGTCGATAAATCGGGTTGCGCGGCCGATGCAGATCGGCAGTACTCCGGTAGCGTCTGGATCAAGGGTACCGCCGTGCCCGACCTTTCGCTGACCCGTCAACCGGCGAACAATCCGGATCACATCCATCGACGTCATCCCGGCCGGCTTGTTGATGTTCAGGAAGCCGCCATTTATCTGAGGCGGCCACATTTTTTTGGGCGTGCCGCCTTTCTGTGGGGCATCTGACTCGACCTGATCAGCATTCGAGTGTCCCATCACTACTCCTCAGATTCGGTCCCCTCTGGGGGCTCCTCGAACTTGTTCTCGGGGAGTTTGCTGTCCTGTTGAGCCACGTCGTCCATCATCTTGAGCATGTTGGCACCCTCGACAAGCGTATCGTCTAGGTGGAAGACGAGGCGTGGAACGTGCCGGATCTGGATTCGCTTGTTGACTTCTCGGCGAAGAAATCCTGAGGCCGATTCCAATGCCTCAAGGCTCCCATGTCGAACCTCAGGATCTCCGAGGGAACTTATGTAGACGTGTGCCGTCGAGTAGTCCGCCGTGCACTCAACCCGCGTGACAGAAGTCATCGGTGCGAGCCTGGGATCGGAGATCGACTCGTCGATCAGCATGCCAAGTTCGCGTTGCAACGTGAAGTTGACGCGTCCGTTTCGCTTGTTCATGGGTAGTCCGTTTGTGGTTCGTCTATTAACAGGGCAGCGCCGGTAGGTGATACCGCAGACAACCAATTTTACGACGGGAAGGCGCGCAGCGTCATATCAATGCAGGAGAGATTCCACAAATGGAACGCGATCGCGTGCGGCTTCTCTCAGTCAGGATTAAGGGCTCCTTCGGTAAAAGGACAATGCACCTGCGCGCTATTCATGGACCGGACCTACTCAGCGGCCAGCAGCCTGCGTCGCACAATCCAGACCGCAATTCATAGGGCATACCCAGATGCGAGACACCACGTCAGCGCCAAGCACCGGCGAAGCATCGGCCGTCTTGAGAGTCACGACTCCCCGATACGGCGCGTATTCCAGAATCTCTATAGCGACGCCCGGTACCAGCCCGTTACTCACAAGGTACTCCAGCAGTTCCGGGTCTTCCTCTGGAATCCGATCTAATCGCAAAGGCTGGCCGACCGGCGCCTCGTCGATTGTCATGCTTGCCGGGCAGGGGCTGTAACCGCTCCCCGGTATCGGGTGGCCAAAGGGGCAGGTCGTCGGGTTTTTCAGCGTCACCCGGATCCGCTCCTCTAGCTCGTCGGAGATAGCGTGCTCGAGGCGGTGTGCCTCCACGTGGGCATTCACCAGGTCCAGGCCCAGCATGTCGACGATCATTCGCTCGGCGAGCCGATGTCTTCGCACCATCTGTTCGGCCAGCCGGTTGCCTTCTTTGGTGAGGTCGATCTCCCGGCTCGGGCCGTGTGTGATCAGCCCCTCTTTTTCCATGCGTCGAAGCATCCCGGCGATCGACGGCGCGGATGTGCCGAGTCCCTCGGACTCTGGAGTGCGCTTCAACTGATCAACAAGGTGGGCGTTTGTGACCGTAAGCCCTTGCTCTAGGACCATGTAAATTGAGAGCAAATAGTTTTCAGCAGCCTGCGTCAGACGCGTTTCGACAGCGCCGCGCTTGGAACGGGATTTGGTCTTAGGAGATTTGCGCGCGGAGTTATTAATGTCAGCCATATCGGATCGAGGCTAGCAACGGGACTCCCTGCCGTCAACGCCCGCGATTCAGTTGCCCCCTCCTAACGTAGGAAGGGATGAAAGAGTGGTTCCATACGGGTGACATACCCAAACTCCGTCCTTTACGAGAAATCGGGAATCCAAATTCAGGTGGCACACTGCCAGAATTCGCCCTGATCATTCGGAGACATCGACAATCCCCGGTGCTACCATCTGAAGTTCGCGAGTACGCGCGTCCCTGTTTGAAAGCGACAGGATTAACTGCGACGACATGCGACGCTCCGGAGTAGCTCAGCGGTAGAGCGGTCGGCTGTTAACCGATTGGTCGCAGGTTCGATTCCTGCCTCCGGAGCCATTTTCTAACCGATAGCTGTAATTAGCTTTGCAGCTCGCTCCTTTCGCCTCTCCAACATTTGGAGATTCAACATGCGAAAGTCAGATGCCGAGATCGGTCATGTCGGACGGACTAAGGCGCGAGACTCTCGACCTTAACGGATGCAATTGTGAGCGGGTCGTCCTGAGTCATTCGATAGACCGCAGAGACATGCGCAACTCCCGGTGTGAAGCCAAACATCAATGGGGAGGCATCCGAGTATTCATAAGTGAATCCGGGCACTTCGAGTTTTTCAGCCTTGAACTCAATAACAATCCCCTCACCTCCATATTGCGCACGGTCGACGACTTTCTCGACGAGGTTGTTTCGTCGGTATTCCCAGTGACTGGGAATTGGATCTGGCACGGTCCCGCTCAGCAAATGCTCCATCTCATCCGCACCAAAGGAAAACGTGTGCATGTTTTCCCTTTCCATAGGTGTGGATCGCTTATCAAACACCATCGTTGACCGATCGAGACCAAGCAAGAACGTTCGAGAACTCGCGGCCATCAGATAACGGGTATGTCTCACATTCAACCTTCCCAATTATTTACGGTCTCGGCCGAGCCCAGACGTCTCCTCAACAATTCCCCGCTCATTATTTAGCGAGTAGAGTGGCGCCGTCTGAATTGTCCACATCGGTGAGTAGGCCATCGAATTCGCCTCGGTCTTAAAATGCCGCAAAGAACAACCCGCACAGTCCGAGCCCGCGTCGGTGATCAACCCTTTTAAAGAGAGTACCCGGTATGAAGATCGAGCAAATCTCAGTCACCGTGTTCAATACCCCGTCAAAAAAGGTCAATGACACCGACGGCCACACCCATCCTGGCGACGAGCACGATTCCGAAGAGGCGATGCTCACCATCACGACGGATGAAGGCCACTCCGGCTACTCGTTCGGGTCGCCTGACCTACTCCGTCCGTACCTGATTGACAACTACATCAAGAAGGTCTTCATGGGTCAAGACGCCATGGATCGAGAGAGACTCTGGATCAATCTCGCCAAGTGGCAGCGCGGGAGCGGAAACAACCTTACGGATCGCACCCTTGCCGTCGCAGAACTGGCGCTGTGGGACCTCGCAGGTCGCTCTTTGAACACTCCCGTATGGAAACTACTGGGCGGCTATCGGGACAAGGTTCTTGCCTACGGATCGACTATGTGCGGTGACGAGATGGACGGAGGCCTTGCCACTCCTGAGGATTACGGCAGGTATGCCGAGTGGATGGTCGAGCGCGGATACAAGGCGATCAAGCTGCACACGTGGATGCCGCCGGTTGAATGGGCGCCAAACGTGAAGATGGACATCAAGGCCTGCGCGGCCGTTCGTGAGGCCGTCGGCGAAGACTTTCCTCTGATGCTTGATGCCAATCACTGGTACTCAAGGATGGAGGCACTGGAACTGGGCAAGGGAATCCAGGCACTTGGCTACTACTGGTATGAGGAACCCATGGACGAGCACTCGACTGAATCTTACCGCTGGCTTGCCGAGCAGCTTGAGATCCCGATCATCGGCCCCGAATACGCCTACGGAAAGTTCCATACACGGGCGGAGTGGATCACCGGCAAGGCGTGTGACATCACGCGAGTGGGGGTTCACGACGTGGGCGGAATAAGCCCCAGTATGAAGGCCGCGCATTTGGCCGAGTCGTTCAACATGGATTGCGAAATACACGGCGGTGGGGCGGGAAACCTAGCGGTCATCGGAGGCATCTCCAACACCACCTGGTACGAGCGGGGCCTACTACACCCGTTCATTGATTACGACGAAGTCCCTGCACACCTCAACAGCATTGTTGACCCGATGGACGAAGACGGCTACATCCCAATGCCAAGCCGCCCCGGCCTAGGAGAAGACATCAACTTCGATTACATAGCAGAACGAATGGTTTCCGTGCACTGATTAGGGTCTGTGGGGGCCGCCTGAAGTTGATTCGGGTGACCCTTATGCTCGTGTCATGGACATGGTGGGCACGGAGAGTAAGTGAACGACGCGCTGGTCGGCGGCTGTCGTACGAAATCGCCTTCAACCAGTATGCAATCGGTCTCGGATACGAACTGTTAAAACAAAACACAGCAATGCCTGGATACGATCTCTTACTCGACGTCAGGGATAGCCTTAAGCGGCTCTTAACATCGGCATCACAACTTTATCGTTGAGCTCGTTGCCGAAAATCTTCGCTTAAGCTTGGTCGTTGGGACCCCGTCTCCCTAACTTGCCTGTAACCGCCCGATCCATATCCCCACAAACACCAGCGATAGTCCTATGGCGTTGTTGAGGATCATGTTTCCGGCGGCCCACATGTAGCGGTCTTCTCGGATCAGTTGGCCTGTGTCAAAGGCGAAGGTGGAGAAGGTGGTGAATGCGCCGAGGAAGCCGACGAGGACGGCTATTCGGAGTTCGCCGGTGAGCAGGTTGTGCTCTTCGGCCAGGGTGTAGAGCAGCCCAAGCACGAACGAACCGATGGCATTCACGGCCACGATTCCCCAAGGGAAATCGGTAGTTGTCGTTCGCTGCACCCAGGTGGCGACGCCGTATCTGGCCAATGTGCCGAGTCCGCCCGCGGCGAACAGGAAGAGAAGTCGTTCCATTAGTCGTCACTACGCTTGTGTGAGCAGGCGTGCTGGGATCGTGGCATCGACAGTTCGGCCAACCCGGCTACGTCTCGAACCTGAGGCAACTCATCGTACGAGTGATGCCGTTAATCGGATGAATTCGGTCATGCAGGACAGAGCTTATGGCGTCCATGGACTCGGTTTCTATGATCACGATCACATCGTACGGACCCGTAACGCGGTCGGCCTGCACGGTTTCTGGCATCGCTCGCAACGCTTCCAGCACGTTGTTGCCAACGCCTGCCGCTGCTTCGATCAAGAGGTATGCTCGGATTTTTGTGGCCATTAACGCCAGCCGACGGCTGGGCCTTATTGAGATTCTCGCCAGCCCGAGGCTGGACATTATTTTGACTCACGTTTTCGGACAGTAACCGGTCGCCCGCATTATGCCGTATCGGGACGAGTGTGATAGCAGACGACTAATTTGCGTTGCACTGGGGACGTGACCCCTCACCTCGATCGTCTCCCTCAAGAGGATGGGGGGGCACGTTATCGCACGTTTTATGCTTCGAGGGCCTAAACATGGATTGTTGAGGAGGGCAGGTTAGGCGGATAGCCATTCGCTCCTACCGTGTGAGGGTGTGATCGCCGCTGGCCACACCCATGTATCGTCTGGAGCGTGGTTGAAGGAGAAAATTGGGTGTGTTGCCATGCGCCCCCACATCCGCAGACTACAAAGTGAATAGATGGTTCTGTAGATAACTGCCCTTTCAGGGCTTCTGGCCTGACTGAGCTACGCCGTCTCTTACTCGAGGTCCGCCGTTGGTGGATCGTTGAGATGCCCATCGATCGTCACATCTCCCGCCGGGATCGTGATCCTACGGCCCGTACCTTCCGGCATTACGCTCGATCCGCCTTCCACTTCTCCCACAACTTCTTGGTCTCTTCGTTGAACGGGTAGTACGGAGCCGGAGACTCGCCCGTGCGTATCGAGTGCTCCAACACAGCCTGTTCCATCTCATCGTGCTCTATCGCCCACGGTAGGATTTCCTCCGCCAGCTGCGACGGCAGAACCACTACGCCATCGTCGTCGCCCATGATGATGTCGCCCGGCCACACGAGGACGCCGCCGCACTGGACCGGTTCGTTCACCGAGTAGGGCAGGATATGGTCCTCGCCAACGATCGAGGTCGATCCCCCGGCGTAAACCGGGAAGCCGTATTCGGCCACTGCTGCGCCGTCGCGGATGGCTCCGTCCGTCACGATTCCATCGCCCTTTCGGGTCAGTATTCGTGAGAAGACGACATCGCCGCCCGTCGATACGTTCGAGCGGCGCATGGCGTCGATGACAAGCGCATACCCTGGGCCGACGCTGTCGACCGCCTGCCAGCGAGGCGTGTTGTTGAAGCCGTCGCCGTGCTCTCCCGTGGCGATTCGTTCGGCAAGGTCCGGCCGCACCGGGAGGCTGCGCAACGTAATCGCACGGGCGCAAAGTCGTCGGCCCGTTGCGAGCGGCTTTACGCCCTCCATATACACCTTGTGATAGCCGCGCTGTCGAAGCGCCGATAGGACCGTTGCGTTCGACACCTCGAATATCTGTGAGAGCAGTTCGTCCGAGACATGTGCGGTGGGTTTGCTCACATTTGCTCCAATACTTATTTTCGTGACCTGGGCTGACTCACAAGGCCGGGATTCGACCTTGAATAAATCAAGCGATGACCCGGAACATGGTTCCCGGTCGTACCAGTGAGAGAGACCCAGCAGTCCCGTCTACCGTGCAAATATCTAAATGACGGCAAGGAGACCTCCTCAATTCGCGAAGAACGGGAGTATAGCAAGGGAGATCCCGTGATCTGGCTCTTTATATACGGGTGCAATCGGCACTCTTCCCGTAGACCCGTTTGCTAAACTCCCCCCCTCATATTTACGCCGACCCGGACACTACAAACACGTTGAACCTCGGTCGGCGATCATTCACATCCCGGAGGTCCCGTTGGCCCAAGGTGAAACGACCGGCAGTCGACTCAATTCGATCCGCCAGTTCTGGGACCGCAATTTGGACCCACGTAGACGAGCGATAATCGGCGGTATTTTCATAGCGGTGGCGCTTTTGACCCTGATCTCCGGCGGCTTCGAGAACGTGACACTCGGTGGCGCCGGTATGTCGACGTACATCGCTCTGGTCGTGACCTTGATTCTGGCGCGACGAGGTTTCTATGCAGATCGCCTGTCTGTATTTGTCGACCGAGACGGCAAACGGGTGGAGGTCCGCCAGAAGGTCCGACCGGTTCTGAAGACCGATCGTGTCCAGCCCCTGCATAACCCCGAGACGATGACCGGTGACGAGGCGCTTGAATACTACACCCCCCTGACGCGCGTGATCGGAATCGTTCACGAGGGCCAGGTCCGGGCCTACCCGCTCGCGACTCTAAGCTACAGAGAAGTGGTCCACGACCTCGTTGGCGACGCGCCACTGGCTGTCACCTGGTCGCCCTTTTGCTACACCGCACGGGTATTTCTGGTTTCGTCGGATTCCGAGATGCATTTTGTGCCGCAGTTCGGATTTACCGGACGAGTTCTTATTAACTCGCCCGTTATGTATGACGTTAGGTCCGGGGTGCGCTGGATCCAGTACCACGGCGCTCCACTGGAAGGCCCCGACGCAGGAACCCGTTTGCCCGAGATCCCATCGCTCAACACGACGCTTGGGGCGTGGCTCAATGCTTACCCCGAATCTGATGTGATTAGAGATAGTGTCGCCCCAACGCAAGATCTGTTTGACAATTACTACGCCGGTGGGCGTGCCGGCATGCATCGGGCCCCGCATCGTGATGCACGGTGGCCCGCGAAAGAGATCGTCGCCGGGGTGGATATCGAGGGCGATGCTTGCGCATTTCCGATGTCATGGCTCCAGATCGAGCCGGTCGTCAATGAGACCGTCGGAGGGACACCCCTCGTGGTCTTGTACGAGCAGGGCAGCGCTTCTGTGGTGGCGTTCCACGCACAGATCTCAAACGGCCAGACGCTGACGTTTGAAACAGAGGAGTGGGACGATGACGAAGATGAGGAAAAAGACGAGTCAAACGACGTACTTGGGGACGCGATAGACGACATCGTCGATGAGGATGAGTCGGATGGCGATGACTGGGAAGATGAGGAGGATCTCGAATACGAGCCGATGATGATTTATGACATTGAGACCGAAAGCCGTTGGCACGCAACGAACGGTATGTGTGTCGAGGGCGAGCTCAAAGGCGAGCAGCTTGAACCGGTGGTAGCCGGACTGTCGTTCTGGTTTGCGTGGACCAACTTCCACCCGTCTACCCGTCTGCCCCCGAGACCAGACCTCAGCGGTCTTATGCCGGATTCCAAAAAGCCTGAGAACGACGGGAAGTAGCGTGGCAACGCGTTCGCAACAGCAAGGTTCGGGGAACCGACCCGATACGGGGCTGACCGGCGTCGTACTGGCTGGCGGATCGTCGTCCAGAATGGGCCGCCCCAAGCCGCTTGTCGTTCTGGGAGGCAAGCTGTTACTGGCTCGAATCAAAGAGGCACTCGACCGAGTTTGCAATGAGATCGTACTCGTGGTCGCAGCGGACCAGGACGATGCCACGCCTGACACAGGGCTGGCGCTTGGCATGCATGTTGTCGCAGATCGATTGTTTGATGCCGGGCCACTTGCCGGGATTGAAGTTGGCCTGAAGGCGACGGGCACTCCTCAGGCATTTCTCGTGGCCGCTGATCACCCATTTCTGTCGGCGGACCTGATCATGGGAATGGCAGGTGTCGCCATCAGAGGCCCGTTTGATACCGTCGTTCCCTCAAAGGCCGGTCGGCTCGAGCCGCTGCACGCCGTTTATTCGCCTAAGGCGTGGTTGCCGACGATTTCGTCAGCACTGGACGCCGGCGGGAGATCGATATATGACCTCGTGAATTCCGCCATAGCGACGGGAGATCCGGGCGTGCACGTGATGGAAGACGCCGAACTTGAATCGTTCGATCCAGACGGCCGCAGCCTGTTTGATATCGACACGCCGGATAGTCTTGCGCAGGCGCGCCGAATGCTGGGGTCTACCGGTATCGTCAGGCCGGACATCAGGCCAGGCGGCCTTTAGTAACTACTCGTATCTGAGTGCTTCTGAAGGGTGGATGTGTGCTGCCTGCCGCGCCGGTATGAAGGTTGCTAGTAACGACGCTGCAACAACGATCCCTACGATGGTCATGACCGTCAGCCAGGGGATGTCGAACGTGATTTCGGTCCTGCTGTTACTGATCTCATTGATGATGTTCCAGCTGATGAGCGCGCCAAGGCCTAAACCAAGCGCTGACCCAAGCACTGTGACGAAGATCGACTCCAACAGGAACTGGATCTGGATCATCCGGCTCTTGTAACCAATCGCTCGCATCATCCCGATGGCATGCCTGCGCTCTACGACAGCCCTGAACGACAGGACCCCTAGGGAGGCGACCCCAACCACTAGGCCCAGTCCCATGAAACCTTGGAACAACTTGTTAAACGCATTGTTCTGCGCGATCCCTGTTTTGATCTCATCGAGTGTATCTATGGCTTTCATACTGTTATCCAGAAAGACCGTTTCCATCGCTGCTGCAACGCGCCCAGCATCGACCTCTTCCCCAAGGCGAATCCTGAACGTAGTGAAGGGCAATGAATTTCCAGACAGTTCGGTGAACAGGTCATCACGTGTGATTAGGAGTGCCATTGGTCCGCCGTCGGATTCAGAGGTCTCGGCAAACTGATCTATAGCCCCGATCACCGTTCGCGTTGAAGCTGCACCTCTACCTTGGGCTTGGCGTATCTCTATTTCAAATGCGGTGATGGGACCGATCTCATCTTGGGACAGTCCCTCCACAGAGAATTCCGCCTTACCAAATATGGGAGGCCCGCCGCTCGACTGCAGCATGTCACCGCTAACTACGGCCAGTGTCGGATCATTCGCCAACGCATCCCAAATGGCCTCAGAAACAGCGGTGGGATTGTCTAGAAGAGTACTGGTCGGCAGGTAAATTGGATCGAAATGGGTGATCTCGAGCAGGGTCTCTTCCAGGTATATCTGTTCTGCTCCACGGACGCCCAGTCCTAAGAATCTTTGTTCCTTGGCCCCTTTTTGGCGCGCCTGCGCAGGGATGTCCGTGTGCCCGACAATCAAGTCGAAGTCAGATGCGTTCAGGTTCTCTGAATTTGAAATCACCGCCCCGATATCTGCCACAGGCAGATTGATGCTGGTTTCGGCCCTGATATCGAAACCGCCGGTCACCCGATCGGGGGTTTCGTCGAGATCGCTCCCGATGCTGTTCAGTATGGCGAATACCATCATCGTGAATATGACCAACGAGAACATCGCCAATGTGAGTCCTGTACGGAACTTCGACGTCATCGGATATGCGATCGCGGGTTTTAGGACAGCTTTGATAAGCGGTGAACCACTAAACAAAGCTTCTAGCCCACGCGTGATCAGATCGGCGTTGTACATCACAAGCCATACGGCGGATGCCACCATCCAGGTTCCGGAGAGGATGAACATTTCGAAATTGCTATCAAGGGTTCCTGTGATGAACTCAAGCGCGTCAAAGGGCAATGCCCAGAACACGAGAACGGTCGCTCCAATGAAGGTGTAGGAAGATCGATCAGCAGCAGACTCCCGGATGCCAGATCGTCGAAGCATTCCGCGAAGAAATAGCCCGATCCCAACTAACATCAGGCTGATACCCAGGCTCCAGAACGCCGCCAGATTGGTCGCCAATCCGAGTCCTGCCATCGCCGCACCGATGACAATCAACGGCCAACCGATAGCAAGATATGGCTGGAAGACTTTGAATACTGCCCACACAATTCTGAATCCCCAAACCGGGGGGATGAAGAGAATGATCACTAGCACCAGCGGGAGGAATGCGCCCTCCCCGCGCCTGCCCGCACTTAGCGCCCTGAAGGCTTGATAGAACGGACCGAGAATTGACTGGGCTAGCTGCAACAATCGCGTTTTAAGCGGTGGTGTATCCGAAGTTACGAACTCCTGAGGAAGATCTCGGATGGCTACCACGATGTTGAGACGACTGACTCGATAAGCAGAGATAGCCACTGTCATCAGCGTGAGTAACATTCCGGCAGAAAACGCGGCCACGACAGAAGTAAGTGTGAAAGAGTACTTGAAGGCGAAAGCGGTATCTTCTTCGTCACCGATAGCTCCGGCCAACATCTTCACAAGGACAAGACTCGCAAGGATTCCAAGGACCGTGCCAATCAGAGCGGCGCCAAGCGCGTAAGCAAAACCTTCGTAAGTGAACATCTGGATGAGGTGGCGGCGCTTCGCGCCTACTGCACGAGCGATCCCCATCTCGGTTGATCTCGCGGCCGCCAGCATTACGAACACCAGGAAGATTAGAAGCAATCCGACGATTATCGAAAAGCTACCAAAGATGGTAAAAAAGGTCAGGAAGATGTTCCCGACTAATTCTGCCAGCTCAAGGCTATCGCCCTTTAACTCATCGACGGACAGTATCTGAAGAGTAGAAAACAGCGCGGTGACAGCTAGGGCGAGGCCCGGCCGGCCAGAACTGTTAACCGAGTCGAGAGCTGCAAGGATGTGTGCCGCAAGTTCGGAGTCTCCAGCGAGCATCCTAAATTCGTCCGTCACAATGGCATCAGGCGATGTCGTAAACGATGGCTGAGGCGACAGCGCTTCTCCTGCAATTTTAAGCAGCGATACCGTTGCCGTAGGAATTTCGACTGAGTTCGCCTCAATGTATCGGGAGATATCGTCTCCGGCGTTAAGTTGAGAGAGTGCATCTACAAGTGGGCTGATGCTTGCCAGCCCGTCGTTCGGCCTGGTCAAGGCATCTAAAATTTGTTCAGGCGTATCGGGAGATGCATCTCCGTTGGCGATCGAAGATGCCGTAACTACCTTCTCACCGAGCGCCGCTATGAAATGTTCGACTGTGTCGTCGTTTGACAACGAAGCGAGGATGGCCCCGATGCGCGACGCATGGCGGGCAGTATGTGTGTCGCCAGGAACAAGTTCGTCGATAAGCGAAAGTATTTTGGCGGCATCTCCGGGAGAAAGGTCCCCGCTGCCGGTATCGTTTGCGTAGGCGGTCAGCGTCTGGATCACGGTCGGGGAACGCAGGACATCGAATAACTGTTGTGCGACCAAGGGATCTGTCAACTGAACCCGTAGATCCTTCGCCGCCTGTCCGGCAAGATCCACCCCGCTCGTTATTCCGCCGGTTACGGATAGATCTATCCGGTTGACCTGTCCCGGGCGTTCCATAATCCGCTGCATCGCAGATAGCGACATAATCGTCCGATAGTCGTTCGCTGCCAGCCCGTTGTTACGGACGATCGCTTTTGTAGTGAAGGTATGATGTCCACTAGGAGACACAATCTGAAGCATGTCACCTGTTACTGCATCAAGCTCTTCCGCTGCTGCTCTGTTCAGAAATACTTCGGTATCCGAAAGTGAATCCAGCTTGACTATCTGTCCGTCGAGATCGTGGATCTCGCCGAACCCCCGCTGTCGTGACGTATCAAATCCGACCACGGTCATCCTGGATTCGGTTAATTGCGATTGCATATCCAGAACGGGCAGAACCTCCCGTATTTGGGGCATCACGCCATCGATGCGCCCGTCAGATTCGACGACCTTGATAGCCAAACCAAGTGTTGTTGAACTCAGGTAACGATCAACAAAAAATGCTGTGCCGTCCGGGTCGTCGGCAAAGACGGCACTTTCTGCATCACCACTGGCTAGTGGTGTCCGGAGTCTGAGGTCGGTGTGGCCAAGTGCGTCCAGAGCCACGCCGCGAATCGATCCGGTGACCGTGTCTCCAATAGCCAGTGAGGCAGAAATTATGGTTGTCGACAGCATCAAACCGATAACGATCAGGATGGTTTGCGCTCGTCGTCTCGGGATGTTTCTGAGGGCGAGTTTCAAGAGAATGCGGTTACGCATCGCCATACTGATGAGTACGAGGCTGGTGATCCCTAGAATCGTCGCCAGCGAAATGGACAGCCACAACATCGGAACGCCAAATAGGGTTTCCAAGTTTTCTTAGTTCTCCTAAGAGCCCATGTGTGCAGATGATTCAATTAAACCGTCACGCATGTTCACGATGCGGTGTGTTCGGCTGCCGACTTCCGGCGTATGTGTGACTAGTACAAATGTTTGGCCCTGAGACTCGTTTAGATCGCAGAGCAGATCCATGATCTGAACGGTATTCTCAGAATCCAGGTTCCCCGTCGGTTCGTCCGCCCAGACGATCGCTGGGTCGTTTGCCAGTGCGCGTGCAATAGCGACACGCTGTATTTGACCGCCGGACAATTCATTTGGGTTGTGATCCGCCCAGTCAACCAGCCCGACCTGTCTAAGCTTCTCCATTGCTTTCTCACGGGCTGCGTCTGCCTTGACTCCTGCAAGCACAAGGGGAAGCTCCACGTTCTCGCGAGCGGATAGGACTGGAAGAAGGTTGAATGCCTGAAAGACGAAACCCATAGACTTCGCCCTGTATTCGCTGAGGGCGTCATCGGACATCCCTTTCAGGGATTTGTGATCGATAACAACCTCCCCTTCATCCACAGCATCCAACCCGGATATGCAGTTAAGTAAGGTGGTCTTTCCGCAACCGCTTGGCCCCATGATTGCGACCATCTCTCCGGTAGCCACCGATAGACTGACCCCTTTTAGAGCCTCTACGACGACGCTCCGTGATCGATACGTTTTATATATGTTCTGTGCCTCGATGATGTTCAAGCCAGTTGCCAATTTTGGATCCTCCGGGTAACCCGATCCGAGTGTCTGGCGGCCAATTCCGACACATTATTGTCGTGCAGCCACCAGTCAAAAGCCATGGTTTTGGCCGAGTGATTACCTTGCACGTCATAACGAACCGGCAGTGAGACACAGGTGTTTACTAAATCTCGGTTAATGCTGTTTATAGTCATCTTACTAGTGCTGAATAATGATATGTGTGAACATAAACATCATTGTCAAATACCTGTTATGTATTGTCAACATTGATTCTAGGATGTCTTTTCGCGCAGCAAAGCCATAGCTGATTGTCTTTAATTACATTGTTCAACTCTGTTCTACGCGTGCAATGTTAAGAAACTTTCAAGTGGGAGAACTGGTTCTGGAATTATTGGTCCGAGTAGAATTCCAAACCGAGACCCAAAGCATGCAAGTAGGACGCCGACCTCATCGTTGGCGCTTGAGTTACTAAATGACGAGATTGATCCTTGTTCGCCATGGAGAGACTGATTGGAATGTCACTGGGCGCGCCCAGGGCCATCACGATGAACCGTTGAACGAGCGTGGGTTAGCGCAAGCTGAGATGTCGGGGCGATTCGTTCGCGATAATTTTGATGTGCAAACGATCTGGTCGAGTGACCTGGTGAGGTGTGCTCGGACGGCGGATGCCATTGGTGGTCCCATTCAACTGTCTCAAACCATACGAGAAATTGACTTTGGCGAATGGGAAGGTCAACTCTGGGATGACATTGGCGGAGTTGACCCGCTGGGGAGACGAAGATTATCGTCTGGCGATCCGGACTTCTGCCCCCCGGGCGGCGAATCGATGGGCGATGTGATCGAAAGAGCCAGGCACTTCTTAGATGAGACGGCGGTACTCGATGCGGAAGGTGACGTGGCTATCGTGGCGCACGGCGGCTCCCTCAAATGTTTGATGATCGTCCTGCTGGGCCTACCTCAAACCGCGCTCGGACGGTTCCACTTCTCAAATTGTGGCATCAGTGTTGTGAGCGCAGGTAACGGCCCGACCACGTTGATGAGTTTCAATCAAACCTCGCACCTCGATGGGGTCACGCCGATCATCTAGTTCGCGGAGACTTTGCTCCTGGTTCCGCCACCGGTCAGGTATTTACAAACGAGGTCACCGCTTGAAAAGCAGGTAATTCGTTCGACCGGAGAGGTGGAGGCGGCCTGGATAACGGCGATATCGGACGCGCAAAGAGATAGATTATTTATCGCTACGGATCCGGAATTTGCAACTCATCAAATTAAGCTCCCCTTGTTCTTATCTTTGGTAACTTCTGGGCGATGATGAAGGCATAAGGCGTTTGCGAAGTGTTCTTAACTTCAGGGCGCAAATTGACTAATCCAGCCAATGTTACGTTCAAGTAAAGTTAGATAACCATGTAGTCGTAGACCGCAGGGAGGACCCAAACAGCTAATTTAACTGTGAGGATATGGGTATCCGGTCCAGACGAGTGACTCATAGTAAAACCTGTTAGAATCGAACGCTGGCCCGAGTCTATGTGCGTGAGACATTGGGCTTTTTTTTTGCACCTGACACGTCCCGAAATGGACGATTGCAGGACACCCATCCAATCAGGGTGGACATAACAGCTGGGAGGAACGCCCGTTGGCGACAAAGAAGTCCGCATCCACTTCCGGCAAGACCGTGAGCAAATCAGCAGCGAAAAGCAAAACTGCTGCAAAAGCAACGAAAGTGGAAGCAAAGGCGAAAGTCGCCGCAGCGACGGCCACCGCGGTCATGGATGAGGTCGTCGATGAGGTCGTCGATGAGGTCGCCGAAGAGCCGGAATCCGATTGCAAGCACGCGTGGCTCATCGATCCTCCGAACGGGCCGACCAGTGATGGATCATGCACGGTCTGCGGTATGAAGCGCGAGTTCCGTAACTCATACGAATACACTCCATCTTGGACGGCTCGTTCCGGAAAAGCGGGAGCCGCGAAGGCGAGCGCTGCAAAGGCCGCCGCCGCCAAAGCCGCCGAAGCAAAGAAGGCAAAGGCCGCCAAAGACCCCAGTTGATTCCTTACGGACCCTGGGTCTACGACGGGTCCCTAACGGAACAAATCTGTCTTCGGGCTGCGCTGGAGTAGCCCCGCGTCCGCTGAGTCAGAACGTGTAATCGGTGCCCCCCGGACGATCGCCGCTGGCACGCCTCCAAACTCCCCCATCACGAGCTGGGCGGCGGACGCTAGTTCATCTGCAACGGCCACGACCGTGGCGTGTAACACCCGGCCGTGGTCATCCCCCCGACCCCGCGCGTCTTCCAGTGGCTCGAAGCCGGCGATGCCAACTGCGATGTTTGTGCTTCCCTCACGCCAGGGTCTCCCAAACGAGTCAGAGACGACGATCCCTATACGAACTCCAGAACGTTTTTCTAGCCCTGACTTAAGTTCGCGCGCTGATTTGTCCGGGTCCGGAGGCAGGATAATTACCTGATCATCCTGCGCGGAGTTAGAACTATCGACCCCGGAATTTGCACACACGAGGCCGTGAATCGTCTCGGTGATCAAAACTCCCGGCGCAGTCCGAACGATCTGTGCGGACTGTTGAAGAATGACCTCGACAAGCCTCGGATCCTTCTTTACCGTCTCAGCCAACTCATGCGCCTGTTTTGACGGTGTGACCGTCTTCAAATCAACGACCGCGCCTTCAGACTTTGACACTATTTTCTGCGCTACCACGACCACGTCTTCGTCTTCAAGATCGGCGCCCTGGCCCCGGACGGCGTCATAGATCATGTTCGAAAGATTATCGCCCTCAACCACTTCCGGAAGGCCCGGGACAGCGATTATCTCGATACGGAGTGACATGTGATGAACTCGATAATCGGTCGCACCTTTATGTTTGTTGGATGTGGTTCACTTGTGTGCCAGACAACCATGACTGGAATCTGCCCGCTTTCGTTCTGGGGACGCGCTTGAAGCCATTGAGGCAACCATTATCGCCATCCAGCCGTCTACTGGGCTTCCGGAACCAGTGATATGACCTGTAACAAGCGCCCCGGAGTATGTGATCCATGCGGCTAGTCCCGAAAAGTGTCCTATTCGTGCCCGGAAACAGGCCGGATATGTTCGAGAAAGCTGCTATTGCGCCGGCCGGCGCAATTTTCCCAGACATGGAAGACGCAGTGCCGTTCGGCGAAAAAACGGCAGCACGGCGTGATATTGCTGCCAACCTGGAGAAGCTGGGGTGTGGCGGCACACCCGTAATACCTCGATTGAACTCACTTGATACCGGTCTATTCGACGAAGACCTTGAGGCCGTGATTGGGCCACTGATTGTCGGCGTATCGGTCGGTAAAGTGCGAAGCGCCGGCGATGTGCGACGCATCGACTCAATAATCACTGGCTCGGAGCGTCGTAACGGACTTCAACCCGGAATAATCTCCATCTACCCGTGGATTGAGACCGCCCGTGCGATAGCGCATGCATACGAAGTCTGTAGCGCCTCGCCACGCATTGCAGCTGTATGTTTCGGCGCAGAAGACTTCTCGGCGGATGTCGGGATAGCGAAAGACCTTGGCGGGTGGGCGGCCTCCACCTCCTCGGACGACCCCAACGGCCCTTCTGTGGCCCACGCACGGGGCGAAATCATCGCAGCAGCGGTCTCAGCCAGAGTAGGCGCGCTGGATACGCCCTACGTCGCTTTCAGGGATCCGGAAGGTCTTGCCCGTGAAGCAGCTGTGGCACGATCGATGGGGTTTGATGGGAAGTGTGCGATTCATCCGGCGCAACTCGAGATCATTAACAACGCTTTTACTCCACAGGAAGAAGAGATAACGAACGCCAGAAGAATCGTGGCCGCCGCAGATGAGGCGGAAAAACAGGGCAGCGGCGCTACATCCTTGGACGGAAAGATGATTGATCGCCCGACCGTCGTCAGGGCACAAAATCTTTTGGCACGTTCGGAGCTCTAGTTACTCGGGTTCAATCCTGAACAGGATCCCGTCCTCGACGAGCCGCAAACCCGGCAAGGCGGTCATACCTGCGTCAGCTTCGTAAAGCGGATTGATGCCGAGGTTATGGTCGATTATGGCCAGTACCCGGTCCTGCATGCTTTCAGGGCGGGTTGTCGGCATCCTTTCAGGGAACTGAATCACAAGATCATCCCAGTACCAGTCGAACACGATGTGAGGCACCGATACCGGCATCACTTTCTGTTCTATCTCAGCCACATACGACTGGTACCAGAGGCTAAAGACACTGTTTTCTGTCCGCGTGAACACGATCGATTCTGGTTCCATGGAATCGAATGCGGCGACGGAGTAGTCGGCCGCCTCGTGGTCATCGCTCAGGTCCAGCTGACTGAAGTTCGTGGTGATCGAGAATCCGGGCACGGCCGCCACAATTGCGAAGAGAAATGTGGCCGCAATCACACGATGCCGGATAGATCTCAGGGCGGGCACGGCCCGCTGGATCACGTCGATGTTGGACAACAACCGTAGGATCCCGGCTGCAATCCAGATGGAGAACAGCATGAATACCGGGATTAGGTAGATGAACGAGTCAACGGTGTGGTAGCTAACCGCGTACGCAATCAGTATCGCCACCGAAACGAGATGCGCTACGGTGAGATGTCGTCTGTGGCCCCAAATGATGGGGAGGCCGGCAAGTCCCAGTAAAACGCCGATGAACGCGAACTGGGCAAAGAGCAGATCCGCTGAGGTCACGAGGCGATCCCAGAGTTCCTGGCCGCCGACTCCAAATGCGTAGCCCTGGTACGCCGTCCCACTCACCATCCACCAGAAGCCCTGGAGGCTGTCGGGATGACCCCAGTTGAGGGCAGGGGCCTGTGACGATGCAATCGGGGCGTACGCATACACACAAAGACCCAGCGCACCAGCCACCATGATGGGCAGGATATGGCCGACGCGAAGGGTCCGAACCCCACCACCAAGAATCCCCCACGCCAGTAACGGGAGTATCACAGCGGCGATAGTCAGATGATTGCCCAACGCAACGCCGCATAACAGGCCGACGCACGCTCCGTATCGCCAGCCGACACCCGCATCTCTCTGCCGATCGCGCAAGCCGAGTGTGATCCACAATATCGCCGAGACGAACAACGTATTCAGCGCATAAACCTCAGTGACCGTTGCCTGAGACCACAACTCGCGTGAAGCGGCCATGGCGATACTCGAGACTCCTGCGGCGATCAATACATACCGGTCAGTCATTCCGGTGGATAGCGGAAGCGACCGGAGAATTCGGACCGTTGCCATGAACAACAACCCGATGGCGGCCGATGCAGTGATCGCTGAAAAAAGATTCCCGTGTAGAGCCGCACTGCCCGTTGGGATCACAGCCGAGAACCCTCGCAACAAAATCAGGTAAGTCGGGTAACCGGTCGGGTGCGGAATCCCCCACGTGAACGCGGCGGTGAGGAGATCTCCACCGTCTGAAGCAGAGTTGCGCCATGTCAGGCCGGGGGCGAGTGTTAGCAGGTAGAGAAGGAATGCTAACGAGGCAATCGTCAGTGCGATCAGGCCCACGCGGTACCTGTACACAGCACCGGACCAAATTCCTAGCCGTGACGCCGATTCAATCTTCATATGGTCATCCGCGAGCCTTGGAATCGTGGGGGCATAACGATTGCCGGATACATTCCGAGATACAGAGATATGGGTGCAAATGAAAAGGGGGCCCGGATAAACCGCGCCCCCTTTTCCATGTTCTATTCACTGTCGACGCCCTGCGTCAACGTTTAGACCGTTTGGTTCGCCCTTCGTTGTCGGCGTACGTAAACACCACCACCCATCATCAACAACAGACCCAGCCCTGTTACGAGGAGTGCCTGCGTTGTAGTCGGGGCTGCATCACCGGCAGATGGCAGAACGGCCTCAGCGACAACCTCTCCTCGGCTATCGAAACCGATCCTGAAGACTGAGAATGATCTTACCTGACCGGTAACTCCCACCACCCCGTCCACATTAGTAACGGTGCTGGAGAGTTTCGTCCAGGGGCCAGCTTCGGTAGCCGCCTTGTAAATCGAGATGCCCTGTGTATCCGCTCCTGCAGCTGTCACTGTGCTCAGAGGCAGCTGCATCGAAACTGTTGCGTCTGAATTCAGGCGGTAGCTACTACCGACTGCGCCGCCGTCTTTGTCGGTCACCGCGATCGACATGATCGAGGAGCCAACTGAAGTCACTCCAGATGGCATAGCCGCTGTGCCGCTCCCGGCTGAACTTATGCTGGTAAGGACGCCAACACTGGTATTGGTCGGGATCGCCCCAGCCCCAAAGTTCACTGAACCTGACACATTCGAGTCACCCGCATCCACTACCGAAAGGCTGGTGGCTGCTGATGAAGGCTTGAGCACTACAGATTCGGCGGTTCCTGCATCGAAACTGCTGATATCAGGTAGGTCTGGAATGTCTGCTGCAGCCGGATCGACAAGTGCCGCGGGAACTGGATCAGCGAC
>JAPKBN010000041.1 GCA_026421215.1 Dehalococcoidia bacterium | reverse complement strand
CTCCAAAAGAACCGGGTGACTTCGAGCAAGACGTTTTGTATCTAATGGACGATCGCAGCGACTCACGCGACTCCAAAAATTCACTACAGTTGGCTGATCAACGTGATGCCAATCTACATACAGGTAGCTTGAAGGTACTTGGCTTCGATGGCGAAGCTGCTACAGGTGTTGAAGTCACGCTCGCACCGACCACTGTTCTTACGGGGCTAGACAAGGCAAACACCAACGAAGATGGCTATGTCTATTTCAGGTTGCCGGAAGAAGCTAGTTACGTTGTCGCAGTTCAATTAGGTGACAGCAAAGAAATTCTATATTGGGAAGAACTTAAACCAGGTATCGAGTATCTTTACACGCCCGATCCAGCGCATCCGACGGGCCGGGCTCACGCCTTGATCGCACAATAGAAACCATCCTCAAAGCCGCCCCAGAACACCAGAATTCAGGAGTGACCGAGATTACACGCGTCTATGTCGATATGGTGGCCGACCTGTTCCACTACGGTCACGTTAATTTCTTGCGACAGGCGAAATCACACGGTGACTTCTTGCTGGTCGGAGTTCACTCCGACGAAACCGTAGCGAACTACAAACGCAATCCGATTCTTTCGATGGACGAACGTGTCGCTTCCGTTGCTGGCTGCCGATACGTGGATGAGGTTGTACCGAATGCTCCACTCGAAATTACTCGCGATTGGATCGAGAAGCACAACATTGATCTGATAATTCACGGCGACGATGTCGTACCTGAAGTCAGGGATGTCTGGTACGGCGTTCCGATTGAAATGGGCATTTATAAGTCAGTTGGGTACACAGATGGTATTTCGACGACCGAGCTCATTTCACGAATAAAAGCGGCGGATGTCGGATAAAGGTCGATGATCGATCAGCCCGTTCGGTGGATTCGAATACGCCTACCCGAGTTGAGTGGCGCCTAGAGTGGTGAACATGGCCCTTGCTCTTCGACCGTGCTCCTTACACGCATGCGTGGCACCTGTATCATCGAGGCTTCTCTCGCCGACGCGGATACTGCTTTGTGTCAATTCGCCGGTATCACAACTGGAAGGTTGAATCGGCGAGGTTCTCCACTCTGTGGTCGGGCACTCAACATGAATTCGGTCAGCAGAGACGCCCCTAGATTCTAGGAAATCTACGGCCTCTAGTGTCCCTTAACAATTCGAGTTTTTATGCGCCGTAACACCGGGGGGTTTCTCGGCGATCACCCCGATCCTGTCGGTCGAAATTGCGGTATCGTAGCGTTTACCACTGGATCGATCTAACTTGAACAGCCCGCACGGCGACCTTCACATTCACATCAAGGACAAAACCATGAGCGAATATATTCCAAGCCCTTCGGCATGGGTTGCTGAGCAGGTTGAACTGTATGAGGGCAGCAACGGCACCGAGGGACTGACCCTGAAGGACACGGGGCTACCGGTTATCATCGTGACCAACAGGGGGCATAAAACCGGAGCCGTCCGCAAGACACCGCTGATGAGGGTGGCGGACGGAAATAATTACGTTCTGGTGGCTTCGAAGGGTGGAGCGCCGGAACACCCACTCTGGTATCACAACCTTAAGGCGGACCCGAACGTCGAAATACGCGATGCAGCGAACGTGACTCCTATGCGGGCACGAGAGCTGGAGGATTCGGCCGAGAGAGACCGGCTCTGGGATCTCGCGGTGGAGGCTTTTCCCCCGTACCGAGATTACAAGGAGAAAACCGATCGCATGATCCCGGTCTTCATCGCAGAGCCGGTTCGGTAACCCGAAAAGCAACAACTCGATTATTGAAGGGTCTGCCGGGGCGGCCCCTAATTGTTTGCACGGCGGTTGATCGAATAGCCTGACCCCGTTGTTCCGGGCTTGATGTAGGCTTTTGAGGCGAACTTACACGCCCGAAAGTTGAGATCAATACATGCGCATCGGACTGATGATTGAAGGTCAGGCAGGACTGACATGGGAACGCTGGATTCACATCCTGCACACCGCAGAACGCCTCCAGTTCCCATCTATCTTCAGATCAGACCATTACGTCATAGGGACTCCAAAGAGTTCACTGGACGCGTATCTTACTTTCGCCATCGCCGCTCGGGAGACCAGCAGTATTCGATTTGGGCCCCTCGTCACCCCGATCACCTTTCGGTCTCCTCAGGATGTCGGACGAATGGCCGCACAGATCAACCAACTCAGTAACGGTCGATTTTTGCTTGGGCTGGGCGCCGGATGGCACGAGCCTGAACACGTCCAATTTGGCATTCCGTTTCCACCCCTGCATGAGCGATTTGACCGACTTGAAGAGGCGATCAACGTTATCAAAACTCTCTGGGGACCGGGTCCTGCCTCCTACAAAGGTAAGCATTACCAGGTTGAGGAGGTCGACTGTTTGCCAAAGCCCGTCTATGGCGCGGACACGCCGATTCTGATCGGCGGTTCGGGCGAGAAACGTACGATACCGCTTGTAGCGAAATACGCTGACGAGTGGAATGCCGTCAACGTTCCATTGAGTCTGTATCAGCACAAGGTGGACGTCCTTGAGGCGGCATGTGCAGATCAGGATCGCGACCCTGTGACGGTTCACCGCTCAAGAATGTCGATGGCCCTTGTTGCCGGCGATCAGTTGTCACTCGACCGCATGACGAGATGGCACATGTCCATAAGCGGCGCTACCGGGTCGCCTGCTGAGTACCGGAAGGACAAGTCCGAAAACAACAATTTCCTCGTCGGGCTGACCAGTGAACTGGTTGACACCCTCGGACAATTCGCCGATATGGGCGTTGAAGAAGTCCAGTTTGAACACTTCAACTTCGGTTCGGATGAATGGCCGGAGTACCTGGCGGGTGAGATCGCTCCGGTGGTGGCGGCCTTTTAGTAGCCTTTGATAAACCTATTCAAACTCAACCGCGTCCCAAACAGCCGCAGGCCCCCCGAACCCGAAAAAGATGAGGATGATCCCCACATATACGGCGGTCCAGGCGGCCCACTTGACCTTCTTCCGGTCATCAATGACCGCCGCAATGGTCCCGGGCACCAGAAACAACACTCCGATGGTCAGAAGCATTTCACAATCCTCTTATCTGGCAGAATTAGCGACCCAATGCGTTCCGTCAGGTCTGTAACCGCAATCCTTATCGGCCCATTCTCATATTGTCTCGGTGTACGGACCCTTGTCGACTTTCACTGTTCGGCATTATGACGCCTTTCGCGGCAGGCACGATAACCTGACGAAACGAGGAATCCGGGAGGGGAACCACACGACTGATTCCAACCTCGTCTTTCCAAGGCTGCCTCCGGAGCCGTGAGACGCGTTGTATCACTTCTCCGAGAGCCCGAGCATCAAGGAATTGCGGCTGCGCCAATTTCGTCGAGATCTACCACTTGATGGGCGCCCCGGCCGACTAATGGCCGAATTTATCGAAAAGCGTTGGTGGCAAGAGTTTGAGTCATGCCGTCTTTACTACTACGCGTTTGACCCCGCGGAATCGATCGTATCCCCGCGAGTACGCATGAAATGAACGGCCTAGGTAGTCATAGGCATTTATGCCCACCAATACGACCCCCTGCAAAACGGAGCAACACGATAAGGTAGCGTGCGATCGGGCAGATCCAACTCTCCACACAGGACAAATAACATGCCAAGATTTGACGGCAAAGTCGCACTGATCACCGGGGCCGCCAACGCGGTCGAAGGCCAGCTCATGGGCTTTGGCGGATGTGCGGCCTGGCGGATACTGCGTGAGGGCGGACGCGTGATGATCGCAGATATCGCCAACGACCGGGGCGAGCAGGCCGTCGCTCAGATGCGGGACGAAGGACTGGACGCCACATACGTTCACTTGGACGTGACCAGGGAAGATGACTGGATCGCGGCGGTCAACATGTCAGTTGCCCGGTACGGACGATTGGACATCCTGATAAACGTGCCAGGGGCGTCTGATCGCGGTTCGATTCTCAACACCGACGAAGACACATGGCAGACCGTTATGGACGTCTCAAGTCGAGGAATGTTCCTTGGCGCCAAATCTGTTGCACAAGCCATGCATAAATCGGGCGGCGGTGCCATTGTAAACGTGGCCTCTATGGCCGCCCGCTACGGGGGACAGTATGGGGCTGCCTACTCATCGTCCCGTGCAGCAATCGTAGCATTCGGTGGTTCGGCCGCTGTCCAGTTCGCCCCAATCGGCATCCGGGTGAATTCGGTGCTGCCAGGCTGGACTCATACTCCATTCACCGACCAGCTTTTCAACGATGAAACAGCCAGTTCGATTCGCATAAACAGGACACCACTCAAACGGTGGGGTGAACCCGAAGAGATTGCAGCCGGAATCCTCTTTTTATGCTCAGATGATGCCTCGTTCATCACCGGAACCGAGCTCGTGATTGATGGCGGAGTTACGGCTGCCCTGCAGTAGCCTGAATCCTAATCAGATGCCTTCAACACGCGTTCGAAGACCTCTAGCGTCTTCTCCGTAAACAGGTCCATATTCTCTACCCGGTCCGATGTGCCCGTCTCCAATGTCTCGGCATGGGCCGATGGGCCGGTCACTGCTATGCATGTGTGTCCCGCATCATCACCGTAGCGATTGCCGGTCGGTCCCGCGGCCCCTGTCTCAGCGAGTCCCCATGTGGTGCCTAGCCTCGTACGTGCGGCGTTGGCGCAAAGTAAAGCGAACGGTTCACTGCTTGATCGCACACCCGGATGGTCGTTCAGGTCGATCTGGGCGAACGCGTCCCGAGCAGCGCCCGTGTAAATCACCATACCGCCCATGAAGTATGCAGATGCACCCGGTACGGCCAGCAATGCGGCCGACACCAGACCCCCAGTTGACGACTCGGAAACACCAACAGTCTCCTCACGACCCTTTAGCAGCGTGCTTATCGATTCCGCCAGCTCAGCGATTCGTGTCATATCGTTCTCCCTGTCTGTCATGTACCCGGGTCATTGAAATTACAGAGCGAAAACAGATTCTATTGGCTTATTTGTGATTCTACTGCCTGATACACGAGGGAGTACTTGACACCATGGCTAACGCATCATCCCTCTGCAGATTACTAGGAACGTCGTCATCCAATGACCAGACAACCACCAATAAGACAATCCCTACCGCGCAAAAAGTACCACCCCGCGCCAGAATCAGGATGCCGCCAACCTAAGACGTTGAGCGACTCGTCGTAGACGTTACACGATCGAATGCTCGGATGTATGATCCCGCAATACGCTCAGCACAACCGAATGAAATCCTCACAAGGAGACATAAACCAATGCCCACACGCCCAATAACCGCCAACGCATCCCGGGTGATGGTGGAACAGTTAGTGGCTTCTGGCATCGATTACGTCTTCTACAACTCCGGTTCACGGGAAGCCAGGTTCTTCGACTCACTTCACGCCAACCCAGACATTCAGGGCATCCTCTCCCTCCACGAAGGAATTGTCACGGCCGCGGCCGGCGGCTACAGCCAGGTCAAGGGCGACCCGGCGGTCATGGTCGTCCACCTGGGAGCCGGCCTCGCACAATGCCTAGGCCAGCTCATAAATATTTGGTCTGCCAACCTTCCCGTCGTGGTGATCACGTTTGCCGGTGACACCGGTAGCTTCGCCGACCGCATCTCGTTGGACCTTGGCCATTCCTTCGGGCCAACCTCCATCGCAGCCCCGTTTGTGAAAGCAAGCTGGGCGGTATACGAGCCTGAAGGCCTTCCACAGGCATTTGAGCGAGCAATTCGGGTAGCCAAAACGCCACCGTTCGGACCAGTACATCTCGCCATCTACGACCGTCTCCTTGAAGATGATCTCGTTACGACAAGCATCATTGAAGGGAAAATCCCGGAAATCAGAGCAGGGTACCCGTCCGATGAAGATGTGCGATCCCTCACATCCGCACTAGAAGAAGCCGAGCGGCCCATGTTCTACATCGGTGACGGCATTTGGAAGAGTGGTGCTGAAAATAAACTCCTAGCTCTGGCCGAACACTACGGAGCCACCGTGGTTACCGGCTTTGACGATGCCCGTGGCCTTCCGATCACACACCCCCTCCACTGCGGCCGGATCAATCTCGCCGTCGATAGTCTTAAACCTGACCAGATCTTCTGCTTTGGGATTCGCCACGGAGGGAACGGCAAAACCGACGATTTCGACGTGTTCTCAACTGCGGACCGGATCATGGCAGTTGGATCTGGAGTGGAAAACTTCCAGAACCTCCCCGGGCTATCCCTTGAGGTGCTTGCAGATGAGTTCAGGACACTGGAACGACTAGAAGAGTTCGCATCAAGTAGCGGACCAGCTTCCAAGTACGACAAACGCCGGGACAGTGCTCGCATACATTCCGCCAAACTCCGCGAAGAGCGACGCAAGGTCACCGGTTGGGCGCCACAAAAGGACGGCCAAGTTCGCCCACTAGTGTTACTTGACACTATGGACAAGGCCCTTGAAAACGTTGGAGGCGGCATCATAACTACGGAACAGTTCGCTGCTCCATTTGACTGCATTCCAGCCAAAGACGGTGGCGGAAACAATATCTACATCCGCCCCGCAGGCGGATCAGAAGGATATGGAATCGGCGCGGCCATCGGCGCCAAATTAGCTGCTCCGGACACCCCGGTGATCGGGCTTGTAGGAGACGGATCAACCTTCTACCACGACTCCGGATTGTGGACCGCTGTTCACCACAACATACCGGTGTTGTATGTAATCCCAAACAACGGCGCTTACGGCATCGTTGCGGGCGCATTTGGAGCCGCGGGTGAAGTGATGACTGACACCGGTGAGTATGCCAGCGTAGCGCTTGAGGGAATAGATCCTGTCGTTATTGCAAGTGGGTTCGGGATGGACGGCGTGACCGTCGATGACGAGTCAAAAATCGCCGGCGAGATTGCGCGTGGACTGGACATTGTCATGAACGAGAAGCGTCCATACATCATCGACGTCAAACTCCCGCTCGGCCTCCCACAGGGCGGCACACCGGCAGAAGTCTGGAAGTTCTCTGGATAAATTCAGACAGGTTACGAAGACACTCTTACTAGAAAAAAAACCTTTCGAAAAAGGACTCCTCTCTTCTGATGTCAACTCATCCAATCACTGCCAACGCATCTCAGATTATGGTCGAACAGTTGGTCGCATCCGGCATTGATTATGTGTTCTACAACTCCGGATCACGAGAGGCGCGGTTCTTCGACTCTCTTCATGCCAACCCGGACATTCAAGGCGTCCTTGCACTTCATGAAGGAATCGTCACGTCAGCCGCCGGTGGGTACAGTCAGGTCAAGGGCGATCCCGCGGTAATGGTCGTTCACCTGGGAGCCGGACTGGCACAGTGCCTCGGACAACTTATCAACGTGTGGTCCGCAAGTCTCCCAGTGGTGGTCATAACTTTTGCTGGCGATACCGGTAGTTTCGCTGATCGTGTCTCGTTGGACCTTAGCCATACATTTGGACCGACATCCATCGCTGCACCGTTTGTAAAAGCGAGTTGGGCGATTATCGAACCGGAGGGGCTGCCACAGGCATTAAAGCGAGCGATACGGGTAGCAAAGACGCCACCGTTCGGACCGGTACATCTTGCCATCTACGATCGTCTTCTTGAAGACGATCTGGTTACGACACACATCATCGATGGCGAAATCCAAGAATTACGAGCCGGGTACCCATCCGACGATGATCTAGAAACGATTTCATCAGCTCTGGATGCCGCCGAACGACCAATGTTCTATATCGGAGATGGAGTCTGGAAAAGCAACGCCGAAAACAAACTCATCGCTCTTGCCGAGCACTACGGCGCCGCGGTAACAACCATACCGTTCGCCGATGCCCGAGGCGTTCCAGTCGCTCACCAACTGCATTGCGGGAGGATTGATACGGCCGCCGAAAGGATTAACCCTGATCAGATTTTTTGCTTCGGGGTACGACATGGAGGAAATGGAAAAGCCGATGACTTCGACTCATTGGCCACAGCAAGCAACATCATTGCAGTCGGTTCAGGAGTCGCTAACTTTCAGAACCTCCCGGATTTAACGCTCGAAGTTCTGGCTGATGAAGCAAGAACTATTGATCGGCTACTCGAAATTGCCACAAAAACATTCCCTGCTTCGAAGTATGACGCGCGGCGAACTGCTACAGAGGCTCACTCAACAGCACTCAGAGAACAGAGACGTAAAGTCACTGGATGGGCATCAAAACAAGCAGGGCAAGTACGGCCATTAGTGCTCCTTGACACCCTCGACGAAGAACTCGAACTTATCGGCGGCGGCGTAATGACATTCGAATCTCCGTCGACCTCGTTTGATTGTGTTCAGTCGAAAGAAGGCGGCGGAAACAATATTTATATTCGTTCTGCCGGTGGGTCTGAAGGCTATGGGATCGGCGCTGCAATAGGTGCCAAGTTGGCAGCGCCGGATACGCCCGTTGTAGGCCTTGTTGGAGACGGGTCTACCTTCTACGCAGACTCTGGTCTTTGGACCGCAGTACACCACCGAATCCCGGTGCTCTACGTAATCCCAAACAACGGTTCATACGGCGTCGTGGCCGGAGCTTTTGGTCGGGCGGGAGAGGTGATGAGTGACACCGGTCAATATGCCAGTGTTGCCCTTGAAGGAATAGATCCTGTAGCAATAGCGGGAGGCTTCGGTATGGACGGTATCGTGGTCGATGAAGAGTCGGAACTTCAGGATGCAATCAAACACGGTTTAGACGTCGTCATTAACGAACAGAAGCCTTACCTGATAGATGTCAAACTCCCGCTCGGACTACCTGAAGGTGGAACCCCCGCAGAAGTCTGGAAGTTTGCCGGTTAATCCTCCGCATGTCCGTGCAATTCTGCCCTGCGACCCCATCAGAGAGGGTTCCCACACCACAACCCCGTTAAAGTCATTTGCCCAGTCGATCCATCATCCCCTTCAGGTAGCGCGCCTGCCCTGCGTGCTGGCTGTTGTCGCTAATCACGCTCACCAGTCGCACGCCCACGGACACCGGCGGGGCATAGGACCGATCAATAATCCGATCCAACTCAGCCGAGTCAACGGTCCGGAGGTAAGCCCTCGTCCTTGCAACTACCGCATCGTGATACCCGAGCAAGACGTCCGGGCCATCTGGCCGAAGCGCCGCCACCTCGGCTGGACCATCCCCCTGCCCGTTGACCGAAAGATCACTTGGCAGCCCAAATTTTTCTGCCCATCCATCGGTCACCCACGCCTCATCGTTCCCTGTGGCAGCCGCCAGATGTCCGTCCTGGATGCGGGTCAAATGCCATACCAACCACGCTATCGAGTTCGAACCTTCTTCTGGTCGATACGTTAACTGCTCTTGCGTGAGCCCCTCGGTCGAGCGATGAACCAACTCTTGGATACGTGTGTAGGCATCAATGAGAATTTCTCTTGCTTCCAAAATTCTGGCCCCTATGTGAACCCGTATTTGACCCTGCATGTCCGATCGGAATGGGCTCAGAGTAATCTCGGTGGTCTGCGAGGATGCAGGCACCACGTGAGTGTGCCACTATTGCGTGGCCCTCTTCCAATTCGCCGTCAACACCTCTCACGTCTGGATTCTTAATATCAAGTTTTTCCATAGAAACCAGGCGCGAGTCGAACCAGATTCGCCTAGGCGAGGAAAAATTTTCTACGGATGGTGGATCGTTGGCGCGGCGGCCATCACAAATGGTACCGGTGGGGCACTCCAGTGGCAGGGCTTCACGGTTCTGTTTCTTCCGGTAAGTGAAAGTCTCGGCCTGGGGTTGGGGGCAACAGCCCTCGCCTTCGGCCTCGCACGTGCTGAGAACGGTGTTATCGGGCCAATATCAGGATGGCTGATCGACAAATACGGTGTCCGACCGCTCATGTTCGTGGGCACCCTTATCGTCGGAATCGGCTATCTGCTTCTGTCCCGTGCGGACAACTTCATTGCCTTTCTCGTGGTCTACATATTCGTTATCTCTTTAGGCGCGTCGACCAGCTTCATGCAGGCGACGACAGCAGGCATCAACTCGTGGTTTATCCGCAAACGAGGCCTTGCGATGTCTGTCAACGCCGCTGCATTTCGGCTTGGCGGCGCAGCGATGGTGCCTATCCTGTCCATCTTCGTTCTGAAGTACGGATGGCAGAACGCGTCGATCGGCATCGGGCTGATGATGATCTTCCTCGTGATGCCGATGGCGCTCTTCTTTCGGCGTTCTCCAGAGGCTTACGGTCTCAACCCGGATGGGGACCCGGACCCGCATAAAGATCCATTGCCAACAGATGGAGACAATCCAGCTCCCATCGCAACCTACGATAGTTGGACTACAAAGGAGGCGTTAAAGACTCGTGCCTTCTGGATCCTATCGGTCGGCACTATGCTCCGTATCGCAGCCCACGGAACCATCTTCGTCCATCTCATCGCCATCCTGGATTGGAAGGACATCGACCGACAAGTTGCTGCGAACATGGTCGGTGGGCTGGCCCTGGTAGCCGTCCCGCTGATACTGCTTGCCGGGTACTACGGCGACAGAATTGGACGGACGAAGATCCTGTCGCTGGGTTACGCCATGTCTGCGATCAGCCTATTCATTGTCGTGTTCACTGAAGGCACAATTCCGCTTTTCCTTGCTTTATTGCTATTCACCGGATCAGAAGCGGGAAGCTCATTGAATTGGGCGCTGGTAGGCGACATGTTCGGGCGCAAAAGTTTCGCGACTATCCGCGGCATGATGGCCCCGCTCTACAACAGTGTACTGATGGTCGGGCCCGTTGCAGCCGGCTTCGTTTTCGACTGGACCGGCACCTACACACCTGTCCTGATCGCGGGAGGCGTGCTCATGCTCGCAGCGGCCGTCGTGTTCCTCCGGCTTGAAGCGCCCACCTTATCGCCGGTACGTCAGCCAACCGAATCTAGCTCGTCCGCCATGGGTTCCGATACGTCATCCTCGACCTGACCAGCAGTGGATGAGTAACGGTGAGAGTCTCGTCGAGCTAAAGATCGACCCGCCTCATCATTCTGTGGTTGGTCGTTGTGGGGGATAACAGAAGAATACGGCAGCCCGTTACCACCGAGTTCAGCGGAGAATTACCAGGCGTCTCCGCTGCCGTAATCACGCGGTAGCCACGTCCCAAGCTCCACCAGCGACAGAAACTCCGCCACAAGTTGGTTGAAGACCATCGGCTCCTCGATATTAACGGCGTGCCCGGTCTGCGGAACGACCGCCATGCCAGCCGTAGGAACTGTCCTCTTAAGAAACAAGCCCGGCTCAAGACAAGGCTCGTCCTCGTCTCCGTTGATAACAAACATCGGAACGCGTAGATTTTTGAGATCATCCTCCCATGTATAGATGGAAGGTCTGGTTCCCTGGAATCCGCGGAACGTGTTCGCAGAACCTTTCGCCGAATGCGACAGGAAAAGCTCTTCAAACAGTGCATACCCAAGGGGGTCTTTGAACCTGAAACGTGCCCGGGTGTCCCCGGTGCTGTATGCACGCATTGCCTCCATGCCACCAGATTCCATCAGATCTGCGTATTTGGAGGAGTTTTGATGGAACTTTTCAACATCGTCGGATCCGCTACCCGCGCCTGCAACGATCAAGGAACTGCACATCTCAGGGTGCGTTAGTCCAAAACCAATGGTCGTGTATGCACCCATCGACAACCCACCGATATGGGCTTTCTCGATGCTGAGATGGTCCAGTAGTCCCTTCAGGTCAGCCACCTGTTGCTTGTGGTTGTACACATCGGGGTTTTCCGGAACATCCGAAGGCGTGTAGCCACGGGCGTTGTAAACAATCACCCGGTACTTACGTGCGAAGTAGTTGACCTGTTGATCCCAGTTTTCCATGCTTCCGGCGAACTCGTGAGCGAACACAAGTGGATACCCGGACCCTGTTTCCCGGTAAGCCAGATTCACGCCATTTATATCTACAAAATCCACGCCTGTCGCCTCCATGTTTCACGTCATTTTCGACCCGACCACGCGCCCACGATGGCTCTGGCAATATGCCTCATCGAATTGGGCTATCCGGCCACCCAGCCACCATCTACGAGAAGGTGATGCCCTACCACCCCTGAAGCCGCTGGACTCGCAAGGTACACGAACGCACCCGCAATGTCGCCGGGATCAAGCCGCCGTCCGAGGGGTGACCGGTGCGCCACCTGGGCCTCTATGTGGTCAGGCGTATCAGCGACGAGCTCCGTCTCGACAGGTCCAGGACCCACGGCGTTCACGTTGATGCCGTACTCAACCCACTCCACCGCCAAAGCCCTCGTCATAGCTACCACACCGCCTTTGCTCGCCGTGTACGCCGCATTCCAGACGCGTGCCGACTCTGCTACCTGCGAACCGGTATTGATGATCCGTCCACCCCCATGATCCTTCATATAGCGAGCTGCGGCCTGCGCGCAGAAAAACATTCCTCGCAAATTCACACCCAGCACCCGATCCCAATCTTCTTCGGTCTGTTCCATTGCAGGCCCACGGACCGCTATCCCGGCGTTGTTGACGAGGATATCGAACCCGCCCATATCCGCCGCGGCCTTCTCGAACACTTCGGCAATAACGGATGTATGCGTCACATCGAAACCGTACCCAAATGCCGTCCCACCTCGAGATCGGATCTCTTCACATACCGAAACGATCTGAGATTCCTTGGAAGGTACGTCCGTGACAGATACCGTCGCCCCGGCCGAGGCCATGGCCAGCGCGATCGCGTGCCCGATGCCCTGCGCCGCCCCTGTCACCAGAGCGCTCTTGCCGTCCAACCTGAACATCTCGGTCTGCATTCGACATCTCCATGACTCAATAATCGGAACCCCGTACCGGACGATGAGAAGAGTTTCGCAGGTAATACACCACAAAGTAACAAGTCGTAAACGCCCTCCCCGGTGCAGACACATCTCATCGCTCGTACAATGCGGCCAACTGGTCAAATACCGGTGACAGGCAGTGGGAGGTCACTTTGGCTCTGCATCCACAGGTAGCGTCAGCATTAAAAATGGCAGAAGAGTTAAATCTGCCGGCTTTGAACACGCAGACACCCGAGGCGGCCCGTGCCGCGGCAAAGGTGAACACCGCCGCGGCCCCAACTGAACACGATGATGTGCACAGCGTGCGGGACACCGTGATTCCCGGCCCGGGCGGCGATCTGCCGGTACGTATATACACACCCTCTGAGGCCACCGATCACTCACTGATCGTGTGGTTCCACGGCGGTGGCTGGGTCATCGGTGATCTGGACAACGAGGACCCGGCGTGCCGTGTTATCTCAAACGCCACCAACTCGGTGATCGTTTCGATCGACTACCGCCTTTCCCCGGACGTTCGATTTCCCGAACCAGTGGAAGATTGTTACGCAGGCCTCTTGTGGGCGCACAAACACGCCACGGAACTCGGCGCCGACGGATCACGGATCGGGGTAGCTGGAACCTCCGCAGGCGGAAATCTTTCGGCCGCCGTATGCCTTATGGCTCGTGATCGTAACGGCCCTAAGATCTCGCACCAGGTCCTGTTCTGTCCTGTGATAGATCACGATTACGGCACCGCCTCTTACTCATCAAACGCCGAAGGCTACATGCTGTCCCGGGACTCTATGATCTGGTTCTGGGACCACTACATTGGACCGGACGGCGACGGGTCTCACCCGTACGCTTCTCCGATACGCGCCGACAGTCTCACCGATCTGCCAGCTGCAACGATCATCGCCGCAGAATACGACCCGTTGGTTGACGAGGCCGAGGCTTACGCGAACGCGTTGAAGGCCGCCGGCAACGACGTCACTTACAACTGTTACGCCGGAATGATCCATGGCTTCAATGGTCGTGTAGGAATTTTCGACCGCTCACGAGAGGCGCTTGCTGAGGCGGCAGGTCGTCTCACCGCATCCCTTTCAGCCTGAATAACCAACCATCCGACGTTCCCACATCCAACATCGGCAAATAGAGGACTAATCCATGAAGATCGAGATGTTCCACCTCTGTCCTTACCGTGATCTACCGGAGGACTTCCGGGAGAAGAATCGCAGCGTGTGGGTGGACGTGCCTTCACATTTGTTCGACGCCGAGATTGCTACCCGCACGTACAACGAGACGCTGGACGAGCTGAAGTACGCGGCGGAGATGGGCTATGACGGCATCTGCGTGAATGAGCACCATCAGAACGCATACGGCCTGATGCCCTCGCCGAACCTTATGGGCTCAGTCATGGCACGCGAGACCAAGGACGTGGCGATTATCATCATGGGCAACTCGATCGCCCTTTATGACCCTCCGATCCGTGTGGCAGAAGAATTCGCCATGCTTGACTGCATCAGTGGCGGGCGGCTGGTGGCCGGGTTTCCGGTCGGTTCCGCTATGGACACGGCGTACGGCTACGGGTCCAACCCGGCACTTCTTCGTGACAAGTACGCCGAGGCGGAGGAGCTCATCCTCAAAGCTTGGACCGAAAAAGAGATCTTCGCCTTTGACGGCAAATACACTCAGCTCCGCTACGTCAACATCTGGCCACGGCCGATGCAGAATCCCCGGCCTCCGGTATGGGTCCCTGGAGCGGGTTCCATCGAGACGTGGAACACGTGTATCGACAAAGGACACCTGTACGCCTACCTCTCTTACAGCGGCTACAAGCGTGGCAAACAGGTCATGGACGGATTCTGGAAGGTTGCCAACGCGGCCGGCGTGGATAACCCCTACCACGCAGGCTTCCTGCAACTTGTCTGCGTCGCGGATAACGAACAGGAGCTTCACGACAAGTACGCTGCCCACACCGAGTACTTCTTTAACAAGATGCTGCACATCTACCCGGGTTTCGCTGATCCGCCAGGATACCGGACGGCTGACACGATCAAGGCAGGGCTACTGTCCCAGACAACAAGTTTTGGACGCGGTAGCACAAAGGAACTGACGTTCGACGAGTTCCGTGAGGCCGGCAACGTTGTTGCAGGAACACCGTCTCAGGTGACCGAGCAGCTACGGGAAATCGCCAAAGATCTCCACATCGGCCACCTGATGTTGCTCAACCAGTTCGGCTCTATCCCGCACGAGCTGGCCAAAGAAAACATCCGGCGAACGGCGCAGGAAGTCGTTCCAAACCTGCGTGACATGTGGTCCGAGTACGAAGACCACTGGTGGCCGCAAAACGCCATCGTCAGGGAAGGAACAGCAGCTCCAACGTCTGCGGACTAGCGCCGACACTCCAACCCTGCACGCTTGAAGGGCCTCGGGGCGGATTTTTACGAGGGGTGTAACTAATTCCCCTCTTTAAATCGGGTGAGGAGTACGGTGAGCGGATCCTTCGGAGAAGGACAATGCGCCAGCGCGTTGATCTAACTCACAACTCCAGTCTCAACAGATACCTACACTGACTTCTCCCAGAACAAACTTCCACAAGAGGAAATAAATGAACGAAAGATCGGTCTCAGTCCGAAACGGTGATTTCCAGGTAGACGTCTTAGAAGGCGGTTCCGGCGACCCGCTTCTTTACTTGCACGGCATCGCCGGACTTCAGTGGACACCGTTTTTGGATCAACTGGCGAATGGTCACACCGTGATCGCTCCGCACACCCCTGGATTCGGCGCGACCACCGGCACAGAAAGCTTGCAGGATCTGCAAGACCTGATCTACTTCTACCTTGATCTGTTAGATGACCTAGGGCTTGACAAACTGCCACTAGTCGGCCACTCGCTAGGTGGTATGTTCGCAGCCGAGTTGGCCGCTATACAACCGGCCCGCTTCAGTCACGTCGCCCTGGCAGCACCGTTCGGGCTCTGGGACGACTCCGACCAGATCCCGGACCTGTTCTCTATCCCACTCCCGGAACTCGCCGCTGGTATGTACGCCAACGTCGAATCGGAACCCGCCGTGGCCGTGGCAACCGCGCCTTCCGCGCGTATGACAGAGGTCGACCCGGACACGGCAGAGGGTCAGGAAACCATAAGCTATCTGGTCGAACGTTCAAAATCGATGTCGACAGCAGCGAAATATTTGTGGCCGATCCCGAACCGGGGTCTGTCCAAACGCCTCCACCGTGTGACCCAGCCGGCGCTAATTATCTGGGGCGAGAAGGATGGCGTCATACCGCCGGGATACGCCGATCGCTTCGCCGCAAAAATGCCAAACGCCGCTGTACACGTGGTACCAGACGCTGCGCACATGGTGGTGGACGAGCAGCCCGGCTATGTAGCAGGGTTAATTGAAAGCCTGCTGGCGCGATAAAACAAATCGGATGGCGGTTTGGTCGATAAGCTCAAGTTAATTGAGCTGAAATCAGGAGCCCACCGAAAGGTCAATTCAGGATCCGAGTAGGCACACGATCTCTGGCTGCGACGATCAACGTCCCGAAAACTTTGTTGTTGGATGTCGGCAGTGTGGACATCACCGACGGAAGTCCGATTCCCTCCCTCGCCGCCAGGCGAGACATAGCTAAATGGGTAGCCGAGCTGGCCTCACTTACTTCCGGTCCCCTACTGCGTACCGGAATGCACCCGCAATTTATCTACTGCCCGGATCGCAATATGGCGTTAAAGACGGGCAGGTGTTAGGTTTCCCGAAACTTTTATTTTGAATAGAAAAGTATGGATCACGTAGAAACTCCGGGACGAAGTAACGAAAGCCACAGGTGATGATTTGACCATCGATGTAGCAACCGGCATAGCAAGGATTCTCAAGCAGGAAAACGTCCCATGGGTATCGACCTTCCCGGTTAGCGGTGTCAACAACTCGTTTGGGCGAGAAGGCCTGAAGCTTTTGATGATGCGAGATGACCGTTACGCGGTGGCGGTTGCCGACGGGTTTTCCCGGGTGACAAACGGTGAACGCATTGGCGTTTGCACTTTCTCGGGAGGTACAAACGCCGCCGGAGCACAGGTTGCATATTCCGGAATAGCCCAAGCTTACGAAGACGGTTCCCCTGTTTTGTGCATAGTGGATGCGGTGCCAGTGAGTGCAGCGGAAAGTACTCGATATGATCAGGCTGCCGCTCTACGAGGCGTCTCCAAATGGTACGGGGCTATCGACACACCAGAACGTGTGCCAGAGATGATGCGCCGAGCCTACACCATGCTTCGTTCCGGTCGACCCGGGCCAGTGGTCTTGGGGGTGCCTGATGCGCACGCTACGTACGACGAAACGCTAGACCCATACACGTCTCCAAAAGGATGGAAAACTCTTCCAGATCCTGACGATGTCGCCAGTGCAGCGAACGCGCTTAGATCAGCAAGGCGTCCTCTTTTGTTCGCCGGTGAGGGCGTCCTTTACTCAAATGCTTCGGCTGAACTTCGCGAGTTCGCCGAAAAGGCCAACCTGCCTGTGGTAACCACGCTAAAAGCAAAAGGCGTGTTCCCGGAGAACCATCCACTTTCGGTCGGCACCCGGGGCGATCATGTCGTCAAGTACATCGAGGACGCAGACCTCATTTTTGCTATCGGCGCGAGTATCTCTCCGGGACGTTTCGGACACGGGATCCCCGATGGCGTGAACAAGAAAATCATCCAGTGCAACATCGATGAATTCGACGTGAATAGGATTTACCCGACTGCGAACGCCGTCATTGGTGATGCAAAAGCGACATTGAAATCACTGATAGCTGAACTCGACAGTGAACCTATCGAGAGTCGAGATGGCGTTGTATCAGAAGTCAAATCAGCAAAAGACGCTGGGATGGCGGTTTATCGCGAAGCAATGGCTTCGGATGAGAAACCGATAAATCCGTATCGCGTTTACAGCGATCTAATGAACGTTCTGGATCGTGAAAACGCTTTCGTAACTCACGAATCTGGCAACACACGCGACCAGCTTTCAACAGCCTTCGAGACCCTCATTCCTCGGGGAT
>JAPKBN010000089.1 GCA_026421215.1 Dehalococcoidia bacterium | reverse complement strand
GGCTGGATGCTGCCAGACTTAAAGCAGCCGCCCCACCCCCCTCTCGCATATGAAACGGTCCGCTACCTCGGCGATGCAGTTGCCGTAATTGTTGCGGATTCCGCTTACCAGGCCAATGACGCAGTAGACCTGGTTGAGGTCGACTATGAAGTTCTCCCGGCTGTCGTGAACGGTGAGGAAGCGACTAAAGACGGTGCACCTCAACTTCACGAGGAAGCCCCGAACAACATCGGCTTCGACTGGGAAGTCGGTGGCGGTGACTACGCCGAAGCGATCAAAGACCCGGATGTGATCGTGGTGAAAGAGCGCATCGTCAACCAGCGCCTGATCCCGAACTCTATGGAAACCCGTGGAGTCGTTGCAGATTATGACGTCGGCAAGGGCAACATCACCCTCTACACCTCCACTCAGATCCCTCACCTGGTCAAACTGTTGTTCTCGTTGGTCACCGGCTGGCCTGAGCAGAAGGTCCGGGTAATAGCTCCCGATGTCGGCGGAGGATTCGGTAGCAAGCTTTACCTGTACGCAGAAGAAGTGGTAGCCGGAATCGTAGCCCGACAGGTCAAACGTCCGGTCAAGTGGATCGAGTCTCGTTCCGAGGCTTACGTCTCCACGGCACATGGACGTGACCACATCTGTGACGCAGAGATTGCCGGTAAAAAAGACGGCGAAATCGTTGGCATCAAGGTGGACCTGTACGCAAACCTGGGTGCTTACCTCTCTACCTTCGCCCCCCTGATTCCGACATACCTGTTCGGATTAATGCTCGGCGGCGTTTACAAAATGCCGAACATCGATTGCAAGGTCCACGGGGTGTTCACCAACACGACACCGGTCGACGCATACCGTGGCGCAGGTCGCCCGGAAGCGGCGTATCTGGTAGAACGCATGGTGAGCCGGTTCGCCCAGGAAATTGGGCGTGACCCGATCGTTGTACGACGGAAGAACATGCTTCAGGCGCACAAGAACGGTCGTGAAGTCACGACCGGCGTCATGTACGACTCCGGTGACTATAAGGGCAACCTTAACAAGGCGCTGGAGATCTTCGATTACAAGCAGTTCCGAGCAGACCAGCGGGCCGCTCGGCGCGACGGCAAGCTCCTTGGAGTTGGCATCGCTACCTACATTGAGATCTGCGGCATGGCGCCTTCCGCCGTCGCATCATCCCTTGGTGCTGGTGCGGGCCTCTGGGAGAGCAGCAACGTCCGGGTCCACCCGACGGGTAAAGCGACGATCTATATCGGCACATCTCCCCACGGACAGGGTCACGAGACGACAATGGCGCAGCTCGTTTCAAGCGAACTCGGGATCCCGATCGAGGACATTGAAGTCCTGCACGGCGATACCGACCAGGGTCAGTTTGGCACCGGCACGTTCGGAAGTCGAAGCCTGGCTGTCGGCGGCGCTGCACTCTTCAACAGCCTGCAAAAAGTGAAGGCCAAGACACACCGTCTCGCCTCACATTTGCTCGAAGCAGACCCCAAATTTGTGACGTTCAGCAACGGCACTTTCGCCGTCGAAGACATCGCAGACAAGACGCTCACCATCCAGGAAGTAGCTGGACAAGCCTACGCCGCCGCAAACCTGCCTGATGGCATGGAGCCGGGACTCGAAGAAGTCAGCTTCTTCGACCCGCAAAACTTCGCATGGCCAAATGGCACGCACATTTGTGTCGTCGAGATCGAGCAGGATACCGGCAAGGTAGAGGTCCAGCGCTACGTGGCAGTGGACGACTTCGGAAACGTGCTGAACCCGATGATTGTGGACGGCATGACACATGGAGGCGTGGCGCAGGGCATCGGCCAGGCGCTGACTGAGCAGGCGGTCTACACCGACGACGGGCAGCTACTGTCCGGGTCGTTGATGGACTACGCACTGCCATCCGCGGACATGTTCCCGATGATGGAGTTGGATCGCACGGTTTCACCATCTCCATCTAATCCGATAGGGGTCAAGGGTGCCGGTGAGGCTGGAACTATTGCCGCCAGCCCGGCAGTGATGAACGCCGTCATTGATGCACTTGCGCACCTAGGTGTGATGCACATGGACATGCCCGCCACTTCTGAAAAGGTGTGGCGAGCTATCCAAGACGCTAAAGAAACACAACGAGCAGCGCGTGCAACAGCCCGCGCTGCCAAGTAGTTCGGAGGGCTTAGATATGGTTACAAGTAACTTCGAATACTTTGCTCCAACCTCTGTGGATGAGGCGACGAGCCTCCTATCCAAGTACAGGGGAGAAGCGAAGGTCCTTGCCGGTGGTCACAGCCTCATCCCGATGATGAAGCTGCGCCTCGCCGAACCAGGGATTCTGGTTGACATAGGCCAGATAGAAGGACTCTCGTACGTAAGAGAAGAAGAAGACGGGGTCGCTATCGGGTCCATGACCACCTACCGAGAGATGGCAACATCTTCAGTAATCCAGTCCAACTATCCACTGTTGGCTGATGCCTCTGCCAGGGTCGCGGACCTGCAGGTCCGGAACCGTGGGACCATTGGCGGAAGCCTGGCGCACTCTGACCCTGCGGGCGACATACCAGCGGTCGTTCTCGCCATTGGCGGGAGTGTGGTGGCGCGTACACGTCGCTCGACGCGTGAGATCAATATCGACCGATTCCAGGTCGATCTGCTCACGACCGCGCTAAGGGACAACGAGATCATCACGGAGATCAAATTGCCGAGACTGGCCTCAGGGACAGGCACGGCGTACACCAAGTTCCACCAGCCTGCCTCGCACTACGCGATCACCGGCGTGGCAGCGGTGATCACGACCTCGGGCCGAACCTGCACCGACGCGCGCATCGCCGTGACTGGAGCTGGTGACAAGGCCACTCGAGCACGTCGCACAGAACGCATCCTGAAGGGCAAGGAAATCACGCCGGCGGTAATCCGAAGAGCAGCAAGCCGGGCGGCAGCGGAGATCGGAGACGCGCTGAACGAGGATATCCACGCTTCAGCTGAGTACCGGGACCACCTGACGCAGGTATACGCCGGATACGCAATCGAGCAGGCGGTAGCAGCCGCAGGCTAACCGTCGGGGACTAGAAGTGTTGCAGAACAGGGGCGTTCCGATCCGTCGGGGTGCCCCTGTTCGCGTTCATAACCAATCTACGCTGCGCCCTCGGCCAGCGGGAGAGGGTTGGGGTGAGGGGCGTCGTCCATTCGTAGAGCCCATTTCCGGAACAGACAACCGTTCCTCCGAAAGGAGGGGTTCCGCCTTCGAAGAAAAGCATGGGAATGCCCCCTTGCAGGAGCCCCGTCATCCGGCAACATATCCGTGGCAAGATACCGCCCTCGACAGATCCTTACGGACCCACAGCTGGAGCACTTAGACACATGGCCTCGCCTCTGACCGCAGCCGACCTCGTCTACGGAATAGTTTCGGTGTCTTCGCCATCACTGTCTCCAGATGGAAATCGGATCGCGTTCATCGACTCGACAACATCAACAGAGGACCACAAGACGACCAGCCGCGTGATGTTGAAAGACACATCTGGCGGCGAGCCTGTTCGCTTCACACGCGGTCCTAGCGACTCGCTCCCCCGCTGGTCGCCCGATGGTGAATCGCTCGCATTTCTCCGGAAGGATGACAAACAGCGCGACCAGGTGTGGGTGATCAGAGTGGACGGCGGCGAGGCACGATCTCTCACCGACCGTGTGCGGTGCGTAGTCGACTACTCTTGGTCGCCGGACAGCACTATGATCG
>JAPKBN010000040.1 GCA_026421215.1 Dehalococcoidia bacterium | reverse complement strand
CGCCTGTGGTGACACCATCACCCTGTGGGCAAGGACCGGGACAGCCACATGCTTAATGTCGTCCGGAAGCACGTAACCACGTCCCTGTATCGCTGCCCACGCCTGTGCCGCGTTGTACAGCGCTATCGCCGCCCTCGGGCTTGCGCCGAGGTGCAGCGCATCGTGTTCCCGCGTCGCCGCCACAAGGGAGAGCAGGTAATCTCGGAGGCTGGGCTCGACGATCACGTTTGATATCAAATTTTGAGCGCCCAGCAACTCTTCGCGTGTCACCACGGCCGGGGTCTCAGGAACGCGTCCTCCGGCGGTGAATCGTTCGAGAATGCCCGCTTCTTCTTCAAGGCTCGGGTATCCGAGAGAAATTCGCAGCATGAATCGGTCAAGCTGCGCCTCCGGAAGCGGGAAGGTCCCTTCCAACTCCACCGGGTTCAGGGTCGCCACCACGAGGAACGGGTCCGGCAACGATCTGGTCTTCCCATCCATCGTCACCTGCCGCTCCTGCATCGCCTCTAACAGCGCCGTCTGTGTTCGTGGCGTGGCCCGGTTGATCTCATCCGCAAGTAGTACTTGCGTGAAAATCGGACCCTTGCGGAACTCGAACTCGTTGTCCCGCATGTTGAAAATAGAGACTCCAAGCACGTCCGCCGGCATCAGGTCCGGCGTGAACTGGATCCTTCCAAAGTCACAGCGAAGTGACGCCGCCAGTGCTTTGGCGAGAGTGGTCTTACCCAAACCCGGAACGTCTTCGATCAGCAGATGGCCACGGCACAGAAGAGCCACAATCGCCAGGTTGATGGCGCCGTCCTTCCCAACGATCACTTGCTGAACCGCTTCACGAATCCGTGAGGCAAGTCCCGCGATCTGTTCTACCTCTCCAGGATCGTCCGCCCGTGACTCCGCGAATGCTACCGCTCCTTGGGGCGTTTCAGATTCTGGCGTATCTGAGGTCTCAAGGGGCAGCGTCGATACGTCCTCGTTCATGCCGTCCTCCGCCTTCGAGGTCGGGCCGTCCTCGATCATTGGGTCATCTTCTAGCACCGTACTTAGAAATTGAATTACTTCCCCTGAATTCACAGAAGATTGATTTGGTGTCGATATTCTAGGCTCCGACGCAGAACTCTGATCCGTCTCGGCCGGAGTTTGATCGTCCTGCCTGACGTACGGCGAATCCGCGTTAATAAGATCCACTTGCGGGACTATAGCGGGAGTAGGCGCATCCCCATAATCAACCATCTTGGGAGGTGCCTGCAGTTCCGTGGGGGTTGTTATTCCCGAGTATGAGGCCTCGGCCGGCATTGCCAGAGCAGGCACCCCGTTTAGGTCGTTTCCGCATCCGATGCAGAACCATGCATGGGCCTCATTGTGAGAGGCGCATCCCGGGCAGGCCTTCACGCCCTGAGGCTGTCGCTGATTTAGGTCCGGGACGATCAACGGCTCACCGCACCTGTCGCACGACTCAATTCCGGATGCGTTTTCGGTCCCACAGTGAGCGCAAAACACACATCACCTCCGCCGATTCCACGGCCCTTCGTTGACATCGTCAACGACTGTCGCGGGTAGAAGTTGTTGCGCAATGCTATACGCACCAGGCAGCAGCACGGACCGCTTCAGTCCGATTATGCGGTAATCACACGACCGTGACGGTGTTTGTAAGACGGCCGATAGCCTCGATCTCAACGTTGACGATGTCGCCCTCGGCAAGTGTGAAGTCCATCGGCGGGATTACCCCGGTTCCGGTCACCACAGTCGTCCCGTCCGGCACGGAGTTGTGCCGTTGAAGCCAGTCGGCGATGTATTCACAGTCGCGGAACATCTCGCTGGTGGAGGTCGTCCCGTTGAACACCTCGATGCCGGAGCGCTGGATCGTAAGCCTGACCGCCAGATCCTGTGGGTCTCCGACCGCGTCCAAGGTGGCGAAACACGGGCCTATGGAGCACGACTTGTCGTACACCTTCGCCTGTGGGAGGTAGAGCGGGTTGTCGCCTTCGATCGACCTGCTGCTCATGTCGTTTCCGCAGGTGTATCCGGCGACCTTGCCGTCAAAGAGTACAAATGCCAGCTCAGGCTCAGGAACGTCCCATGTGGAGTCCGCCCGGATTCCTACCTCGCCATAAGGGCCCGTCACCCGGCTCGGCGTCGCCTTAAAGAACACTTCTGGGCGGTCTGCCGCGTACACCTTGCCGTAAACGTCCGGAGTGTCGCTCTCAGCTTGCCGTTCGAACATGCTGCTCTGGTAGGTCACACCCGCGGCCCAGACCTCCGGTGGTAGGAACGGCATTTCCAGTTTCGGGCCATGCGTCTGTTTGACGCTGTTCTCGTGAAGCTCCTCGATCGACAACGTGCTAGCGATGCCGCGATCGACGATCTGGCGCGCAACGTGGTCCAGCGATACTCCCATCAACGACGCCGCACGAAGAAGTGCAAACAGGTCGGTCGCGTGAGGGTTCGCAGAGGTCAGGTCAAACAGGGTGTCGTCAGATGTCTCCACCCCCAGGTGGGATTCTCCCCGAATCGAGAACTGGTAGTAACGCATTGCGGTCCTGCCTTCAGCTCAGTGATGAAGTTTTACTGATAAATATCGAACGACCGGCTGGCCCATGTAGATCCGGCGTTGCCATCGTTCGAAGCATGTTGAGTTCTTGAGAAAGTCCGTAGAAGTGGTCATAACGCGGAACCAGGCCGTTACCGGATCATGGTGCACACTGGACCGTGCCAACGGTACGTTTTTGCTGGCCCACAAGCGGGGGCGATGCTACGATTCGGCCCTATCGTTGTCAAAGGGGTCGCTGACTCTTTTATAGACGTTACTGACGCCCAGGGTAGCGCTCTCAATTGCCTGTTCAGGGGGCGTATCGCAAAGCATTTAGAAGGAATCAGCCCACACTTGCCTGAGTCATCTGTATCCACAATAGGTTTCATAGGCGGCACCGGCCCAGAAGGACGCGGGCTTGCCGTGCGCTTTGCCGTCGCCGGGCACCAGATAGTGATCGGCTCTAGGGACGCCTCCCGCGCCACCGAGGCGGCTGACGAGGTAAAGGCCATACTGTCCGAAGTTAACGATGCGGCCGATGTACGAGGAGCGCTTAACGCCGATGCTGCTGCTGCGTCCGACATCGTCTTCCTAGCCGTCCCCTACGCCGGCATGATAGCGTCGCTGGAACAGCTATCTTCTTCGCTGACAGGAAAGATCTGCGTGAACGTAATCGCCCCACTGTCGTTCGCAAGCGGTATCCCGGCAGCGGCCCCTCCGGAAATCGGATCCGCCGCGGAAGAAGCCGCACAGCATACACCGGATCTGCGATGGGTCGCCGGGCTGCACACACTCTCTGCACGAGACCTGCTCAAACCCACTTCTTCGCTCGATACCGACGCCATCATTTGCGGCGACGACAACGACGCCAAATTGACGGTCAGCGAACTGCTGTCGGAGGTCCCGGGCCTGCGGCCCATAGACGCCGGTTCTTTGCAGAGCGCCCGGTACCTGGAGGGTGCTACCGCCCTGTTAATCAACATCAATAAGCGCTACAAATCCCATGCCTCATTAACAATCGCCGGCCTGAATGTCGGGTAACGAGATTGGTGTTTCCTGTATCTCCAAAACGCGTCTCCGTCATATATTCGGACGAAGTATGGCGTTACGAGATGAGCACCACCCACCCACTGCGCCCGGTCCGCTGGAAGCGGGCATTTGACCTTATTGCTGCCGCAGGTTTAACGAAGGCTCCGAACGTCTCGATCATCCCTCCCCGTCCGGCCACGGACGACGAAATTAAACTGGGGCACTCGGCTGATTACCTCTCTGCCGTAAAGGCCATGTCCTCGGGTTTCAATTCCCCGGCCTACCCATCTCACGGCTTTGGACCCGGCGATAACCCGGTATACGCTGGTATGTATGAAGCCAACGCCCTCACATCAGGCGGCACGATGGTGGCGGCGCAGGTTATCGCCGATGGTTCGACCGACATAGCGTTCAATTTCGCCGGCGGACATCAGCATCATGCAATGCCAGACCACGCCTCCGGCTTCGGGGTGTTCAACGACACCGTCATGGCGGCTCGTTGGCTAGTGGAACGGGGGATGCGAGTCGCTTACATCGATATCGACTGCCACCACGGCGATGGCGTTCAGGCCGCCTTTTACGGCTCCCAAGAGGTGTTAACAATATCGCTCCATGAAAGCGGGCAGTTCCTGTTCCCAGGCACGGGCAACGTCAGAGAGTCCGGTCGCGACGCGGGCCACGGGTATTCGGTCAACGTTCCGCTAGCTCCGCACACATCGGACGCCGCGTATCTCGACGCCTTCGAGGCCGTGGTTCCACCTCTGGTAGAAGCGTTCAAGCCCGACGTAGTGTTTACCCAGCTCGGCGTCGACACACACTTTCTCGACCCCATAACACACCTCCAGCTCACGGTGCAGGGCCACGCCGCAGTAGTTAGGCGCCTGCGTGAGCTTGCATCGGAGAACGGTCGCTGGCTCGCAGTTGGCGGCGGCGGGTACGACCTTGGCGCGGTGGCGCGGGCATGGACGGTAGATTTAGCGATCATGGCAGGGGTGACGTTGCCGGTCGATCTCCCGGCACTCGTTCCGGAGTCTCCGACAGTGACAACATATTCCGACGACCTGGAAGCCCCGGAAGAGCTGGTGGAGATGCAGGTACGCGACTTCAACGAACGAAGCGTGGCACAGGTCCATGAAGAGATCTTCCCGCACTTCGGCCTGACGCAAGGGGGGCGGACATCTTCCTGAGTTCGAGACGAAGAGCCCATCCTGAACTTGATTCAGGAATCCCGCAATAAAGAAAGGGCCGGACGATAACCGTCCGGCCCTTTCTTTACTCGTATCTCGTTTTACTTAGATAACGCCCGCTCGGTTAAACCTCTTCTGGGGGGACCTCGCGAAACTCGCCATCTACAGTCTCTCCATCGTCGGCGCCGTCGTTGCCGCCGTCGTCGTCGCCCTCAGAGCCGCCTTCAGGACCTGAGGCTCCGGCGGCAGCATACGCCGCCTGTCCGATCGCCTGAAGCGCCGTCTGGAGTTCGTTGGTCTTGGCCGCCAGGTCCTCTGTGGACGACTCCTCATCGGTAAGTAACTCCTTGAGCTGGGTGATCACTGCCTCGACCTTGGTCTTCTCCTCGGCCGGCACGTTCTCGCCCTGCTCCTCAAGCAGCTTCTCCGCCGCAAAGACGGAGCTATCAGCCGCGTTGCGGGTCTCTACCGCCTCGCGCCGCTTCTGGTCCTCTTCGGCGTTCTCCTCCGCGTCCCGAACGGCACGCTCAATCTCTTCTTGAGACAGCCCGGAACGTCCTGTGATGGTGATGTGCTGTTCCCGGGCTGTCGCATTGTCCTTCGCCGAGACGTTCAGGATTCCGTCGGCGTCGATATCAAACGTAACCTCGACCTGTGGCACGCCACGCGGTGCGGGAAGAATGCCGTCCAGCATGAAGCGCCCGATCGACGTGTTTTCGGTAGCCATCCCCCGTTCCCCTTGAAGAACGTGAATCTCAACCGAGGCCTGGTTGTCCGCAGCCGTGCTGAAGACCTCCGACTTGGATGTCGGAATGGTGGTGTTTCGCTGGATTAGCACCGTCATCACGCCGCCCAGCGTCTCGATCCCCATCGTGAGAGGTGTGACATCCAGGAGCAGAACGTCCTTGACATCACCCTCAAGTACGCCGGCCTGAATAGCTGCACCGATAGCGACCACTTCGTCCGGATTGACACCCTGGTGGGGCTCCTTGCCGAACATCTCCGTGACCTTGGCGACAACCGCAGGCATACGCGTGGTGCCGCCGACCAGGATCACCTCGTCAATTTCGGACGTTTTCACGCCGGCGTCTTTCAGAGCGGCCTCCGTCGGGCCGACAGTCCGTTGCACCAGCGCGCCGACAAGCTGATCGAGCTTCGCCCGGGTCAGTGTCATCGTCAGGTGCTTCGGACCTGTCGCGTCCGCCGTGATGAATGGCAGGTTGAGTTCCGTCTGCGCAACAGACGAAAGTTCGATCTTCGCCCGCTCTCCCTCAACACGCAGGCGTTGGAGCGCGGCCGGATCACTCCGGAGATCAATGCCGTTGTCGGCTTGAAACTCGCTTGCTGCCCAGTCGACTATCGTAAGATCAAGATCATCGCCACCTAGGTGAGTGTCTCCATTTGTCGACTTCACCTCAAAAACGCCGTCGCCGATCTGGAGGATTGTCACATCGAAAGTGCCGCCGCCAAAGTCGTACACGGCGATGGTCTGATCGCCCTTGCCCTCAAGCCCGTACGCCAGTGCGGCAGCTGTCGGCTCGTTGATGATACGCAGAACCTCTAGCCCCGCGATCTCTCCGGCGACCTTTGTCGCCTCACGCTGACTGTCGTCGAAGTAAGCCGGTACCGTGATTACGGCACGATCAACGGGCTCGCCCAGCTTGGTCTCGGCATCTTCCTTGAGTTTTCTCAGCACCATCGCCGAGATCTCTGGCGGGGACTGCGGCTTATCGTTAAAGACGACCGCTGTATCGCCAGCACTCCCAGCGGTCAGTTTGAACGAAATGCGCGACACGTCTTCCTGGACGGACGGGTCATCAAACCTGCGGCCGATAAACCGTTTCACGGAGTACACCGTGTTCTCCGGGTTCGTGATCGCCTGCCGACGCGCCAGTTCACCCACGAACCGCTCTGCGGTCTTGGGGTTGACGGCCACTACAGATGGAGTCGTCCGACGTCCTTCTTTGTTTTCGATTATTTCCGGTTCCCCGGCCTGCATGACCGCCATCGCGGAGTTGGTCGTACCCAGGTCGATTCCGATCGCCTTAGCCATGTTTCAGTTCATTCCTCGTCTGATTTCAATTTTGCTGATCGTCGTTAACGCCCCGAATTCGGGGCTTGTCGGGCGATATCACGCCCTTGAAATATCCCGCTTACTCTTCTTCGCCAGATGGCTCGGATGGCGCGGTGGATATTTGGACCTGCGCTACCCGGATCACCTCGTCGTTCATCTTGTAGCCCTTACGCAACACCATGAGGACGGTGCTGGCTGGCACTTCATCGGACTCCGCCGTTAGTAAAGCCTCGTGCAACCTGGGGTCAAACAGATCGCCGGCGGTTTCGTAAGGCTCAATCCCTTCCGAAGATAGCACCTGCAACAGCGACCGACGAATGCCATCAAACCCGTCAAACCATGAGTTTTCCACACCGTCCGGACGCCCAGCACCAAGTGCTGTCTCGAACTGGTCCACAGAGTCCAATACCCGCACCGCCAAGCGCCTCGTCGAGCTGCGACGAATCTCTTCATGCTCTACTGCGACTCGATTTCGATAGTTGACGAAGTCCGCCTGCACACGTTGCACTAGCGCCTTCAACTCGTCCCTTTCCCTTATCGCTGCATCAAGCGGCTCTTCGAAAACGAGCGGTTCCTCAAGTTCCGTCGCGTCCGGGCCGTTGGCCTCGTCCCCGACTTCGGTCAGCTCATCCTCTGGAGCCGACCCGTCTTTCATCTCTTTTTCCACTTACAACAGTTCCTCCGCGTAAAACGCGCCCATTAGTTAATCCAGGTCGTCCGGGTCAGCGCCCACATATTTCAAAAATGATCTCAACTCGGCCGTCGCTCTAATAGCGGCGGCGTTAAGAGTTTCTGTATTCAATTCCGCCCCGTCCACAAGCCTGCGCAACGGGCCAACAAGGTCCAACACAAGGCGAACTCCGGCCAGATTCAACCCGAGTTCCTCAACAAGACGGCCGATAACGCGCAGGCGCAGAAGATCGTCGTTTGAGTAAAGCCTGAGGTGCCCGCCGGTACGTGACGGTTGCACAAGGCCCACCCGCTCGTACTTACGGAGGGTCTGTGGGTGCATCTCCAACAGGCGGGCGGCGACACTGATTATGTAAACGCCACTGAATGCGACACCATCGGCACCTGTCGTTGCATTTCCCCTGTCAGCGACCAATTCCTGTATCCATCAAATCAACCATTTGAAGTGTCACACGACAAAGTTCTTCATCTACGAATAACACGCTCTGTATCTTATGAGTTGATACGGTGCATGTCAATGTGATAATTGCTCCTCCTACCGACCACAGTCTCCCAACGTCACGATCTGAGGATTTCACATAAATTTAACGAAACCGACTCAATACCGCGTGCAAAGGTTCCGTTGGCGTAGTAAACTTCCGCACTGTTGACATTGTGACGTTAGTCACTAACGGTTAGCAATTACAACGATATCGATTTTTATAACGAATTCGGGAGCGGATGTGCCGATTCCCGACGAAATAGGAACCTAGAAGATGACTCTTTACTTGAAGGCCTGCCCCCGTTGCCATGGGGACATTGCATTAGACGATGACCAGTACGGGCGATACATGGAATGCCTGCAGTGCGGATTCCTGATTCGTTCCATGGCGGAACAGAAACCCGTCCCGGCAACGCCATCGAGAACGCAGGCTGCGTAACCCGAGTCGTTCGTCCACTCCTAAATAAAAGAGACCCCAGTTCCTACGAACTGGGGTCTCTTTTCGTATCCTTAGATTGGCGGGTACTCCCGGTCCAGAGACTGACCGCATCAGTCCAGATCGATCACATCACGTTCGATATCGATGATGTCGGCCTCAAACATTTGCGACTCGGCGTAATCGATCACGCTATTCATCATCTCCGAAGCGTGACGTGCCTCCTCGCTCACTAAGGCGATACCGATCAATGCCGATTTGAGATGGTCCTGGTCCCCCACTTCAGCCACGCTGCCATCGAACCTGTGCTGGATGCGATCTATCAGCGACCGGACCACCCGTCTTTTGCCCTTCAAGGATCGATTATCGTGTAAACGGAGCGTTAACCTGCACACTGCTACTTTCATGTAGCCACTTTAACTTCGACCGCCCTGAACATCCGGGTATGTTCGATCTGCCGTAGTCACAAAAGTTGATCGTTTGTGGGCGATTGTGATAAAACGCACGGAGGCGGATAAGTGATGATCAGCACTGTCTCACATGTGAGACAGTGCCAGTAGACTCCAAGAAACACCGTACCGAAGGGCGCGCCGCATGGCCAACGGCTACATAACAGATCGTTCAGACGACGAAATTAGGCCCAGCACAGACGCGCCCGAGGTCGTCGTTCAAAGACTACCCCTGTACGTCCGCGTGCTGGCCCAGTTTGACGCCACAGGTGCCGAGATGGTCTCTTCAGAACAGCTTGGCACCCAACTCCAGATGACGCCCGCCCAGATCCGAAAGGACCTAAGCTACTTTGGAAGATTCGGCAAACAGGGCCGTGGGTACAACGTCAAACGACTCTCTCAGGAGCTCCGTTCCATTCTCGGGCTCAATCGCCAGTGGAACGCAGGGCTGGTCGGGGTCGGAAGACTCGGCCGTGCGATCATCGCCTACCCCGGATTCAAGCCGGAAGGATTCCATGTGGTGGCCGCGTTTGACGAGGATCCATCCGTAGTTGGGTCGTCGGTCGGGGGCATCGACGTAAGACCAATAGAACAGATCAAGGAAACGGTTGCCGAGCTTGGCATCCATATCGGCATCGTAGCCGTCCCGGCACCGAATGCCCAAAGTGTGTTCGACGCCCTCGTCGAGTCAGGCATCAAGGCGATCCTGAACTACGCCCCAGTAGCCCCACAGGTCCCGCTGGAAGTAAAGGTCAGAGGAGTGGATCCCGTCCTAGCTCTCCAGTCGATGACTTATTTCCTGAAGTCATAGGGCTCAGGAAACGCCGCTTCCCTGATGGACCGTCATTCCCGATCAGCCGGGAATCCAGTTACAGCGCCCGTCCAACACACGCGTACCGAATCATTTCACTCGCGCGTGAATGGCGAAGGGACACACGTACGAGCAAAACGCGTTTCTTTTCCCAGTCGGGAGAAGGTCCATAACCTGTCCTGAGCCATACAAAGGAATGATGGGGTGCTTTCGAAGAAGGACAAATCGCCGGCGCATCTTTTGGAGGTTTCACTCTTTAGCAAAGAACGCTTCCAAAATCCCACCTACGGAACAAAACCCAGACCCGCCCCACAACCACACCCGTCATAAAAACTTATCTAGCCCTGAAGACCTAAGTCCTCTGCACCGGCGGCGTTGCGGTGGAACTGTGACGTCCACGACGTCGAGCCAGGCCGACTCTGATCTGAGCACGCCGAAATGCCTGCAAGGCGCGGGAGAGATCGACTTCTGATTGCCTGTTCTCCACACGTTCCGAAGCACGCTTGAGCGCCTCTTCGGCACGTTCAAGATCGATGGCCACATCCATCTCGGCCGTATCGGCCAGGATCGTAACCTGATTGTTTAAAACTTCTAGGAAGCCGCCCGTAACAACGAGAACGTTCTCGTCGCCATCGGAGCGTACCGTCATCTCGCCAGGTTGGAGCTGAGTCATCAGCGGCGCGTGATTCGGAAGAATGCCAAGCTGGCCGTCGATACCCGGCGCTACCAGCGAGTCAACATCTTCCGAGAACACTTCCCTCTCGGCGGTGACGATTGTTAGTTTGAAAGTGGCCATTTACTGGGGGCTCCGCCCCCGTACGGGGGCCTGAACAATGTCGGTATTAGTCGTTGGCTTCGGCGAGCATCTTCTCGCCCTTCTCACGGGCCTCATCAATCCCGCCAACCATCCGGAATGCCTGCTCCGGCAGATCATCGTGCTTGCCGTCCAAGACCTCACGGAACCCGCGAACGGTGTCTGCCAGCGGCACGTAGCGTCCCGGGATACCCGTGAACACTTCACCAACGAAGAACGGCTGCGTCAGGAACTGCTGGACACGGCGTGCGCGACCTACGGCCACACGGTCCTCGTCGGAAAGTTCTTCGACACCGAGAATGGCGATAACGTCCTGCAGGTCACGGTAGCGCTGAAGCACCTGCTGCACTTCACGTGCAACGCCGTAGTGCTCTTCGCCGACGATACCCGGCTGCATAATTCGGGAGTTTGAAGCGAGCGGGTCAACAGCCGGGTAGAGACCCTGCTCCGTCATCGATCGCTCAAGTGAAATGTTAGCGTCCAGGTGGCCAAACGTGGTCACGATGCCCGGGTCCGTGTAGTCGTCAGCCGGCACATATACCGCCTGGAACGACGTGATCGAACCATCGACCGTGGTTGTAATTCGCTCTTCAAGGTCGCCGATCTCGGTGGACAGCGTGGGCTGGTAACCAACAGCAGACGGCATACGACCCAGGAGTCCGGACACTTCCATGCCCGCCAGGATGTAGCGGTACACGTTGTCTACGAACAGCAGAACGTCCTGCTTCTCAACATCGCGGAAGTACTCCGCCATCGTGAGACCCGTCAGGGCGATCCTTGCCCGGGTTCCGGGAGGCTCGTTCATCTGGCCAAACACGAGCACGGTGCTGTCCATCACACCGTATTCTTGCATCTCATGCCACAGGTCGTTGCCCTCACGGGATCGTTCCCCAACACCTGCGAACACGGACACACCGGAGTGCTCCTGCGCGATGTTTCGGATAAGCTCCGTGATGATGACGGTCTTGCCGACGCCGGCCCCGCCGTATGCGCCAACCTTGCCGCCCCTCTGGAACGGGGTGATCAGGTCAAATACCTTGATCCCGGTCTCCAGAATCTCGGTGGTACCGGTCTGTCGGTCGAAAGACGGTGCAGCGCGGTGAATCGGCCAGTAGTCGGCGGCGTCGACATCGCCTAGGTTGTCGAGCGCCTTTCCGGTCACATTAAACAACCGTCCGAGGGTTGCCGGGCCCACGGGGACTGCGATAGCCCTGCCCGAGTCCGTAACCTCGGCGCCGCGCTTCAGGCCCTCGGTCGGGCCGAGAGCCAAGCAGCGCACCCAGTTGTTGCCGACGTGCTGCTCTACCTCGAGGTAGAGCGTCTCGCCGGACAGTTCCAGTTCCAGGCCGTTGTAGATCTCCGGAAGGTCTTCAGATGCGAACTCCACGTCCACAACAGTTCCGATGACCTGTACAACCTTGCCGTTAGCCATTTTGGGGCTCCTGTAATCCGCTCTTTGGGCCAAATGCCGGACTCGGGCACCGGGTCAATCCCGATATCCGTCCCGTGAATTTCACGTGTCTTTCTTGAGGTCAGAGAAGCGCTAAGCAAGCGCCTCCACACCACCGACAATGTCCAGCATCTCGGAGGTAATCGCTTCCTGACGGGCTTTGTTCAACTGCAACGTCAGGCCATCAATCAGATCGTTGGCCGCATCCGTGGCGTTCTTCATCGCCACCATGCGGGCCGAGTGCTCACTCGCCATAGCTTCGAGGACGGCGTGATAAACCTCCATCTCGATATAACGGGGGAGCAGTTTTTCAAGAACTTCCACCGGTCCCGGCTCGTAGATGTAGCCGATTGCGGCATTGCCGGTCAGCTCTGCGGGCTCGACCGGAATTAACGTGTCGATGGTCGGGGCCTGCACGGCCGTGTTAACGAAGCGAGAGTAAGCCAGCAACACCCTGTCCACGCCAGCCGATTCAAATTCTGCGATAACCAGATTGGAGATAGGACGAGTGTCTTCGACCGTCGGGTTATCCCCGATGCCGTCAAACACCGCTTTCAATTCATTACCCGTGCGGACCGAGAAGTTCCGGCCTTTTTTGCCGATCGCCACCAAGGTCACCGGAGTTTCGCTCTCCTTGATCGTTCGCTCCACGGCACGTGTCAGATTTGTCACAAGTCCGCCAGCTAGCCCACGGTCCGGTGTGATCAAGACTATTCCCGTGGTCTTCACTTCTCTTGCATCAAGCAACGGAACAGATGTGTCCTCAGAACCGCGTTCAAGTGCGGCGAGGTGAGACAGCACCGAGTTCATGTGCTCAGAGTAGGGCCGTCCGGCCACCACCATCTCCTGTGCGCGCCGCATTTTGGAAGCGGCGATCATCTGCATGGCGCGGGTGATCTTCGCCGTGTTGGCGACACTCCGAATCCTGCGTCTTAATACTTGGGTGCTTGGCATGAATGGTGGTGCTCTCGGGCGAAGTTACGCCCGCCCGAACCGCTCCTAGTTTTCCAGATTGATTGTCTGCTTGAACGCGGCCGCCGCTTCGGAAAGCTTCGTGCGCGCATCGTCGCTCAGTTCACCCGTCTCGGAAATCCCAGCGAGGACCTCCGGGAGGTTGGCGGCCGTGTACTCGTGCCATCCGACCTCGAACTCGAGGATCTTGGAGATCGGCACGTCGTCCAGGTCCCCGTTCGTCCCGAGGAAGAAGATCGAAACCTGCTGCTCCATCGTGAGCGGCGCCGTCTCGTTCTGCTTCAGGACCTCAGTCATACGCTGACCACGCTCAAGCTGGTTGCGGGTCGCTGTGTCAAGATCGTCGGTTCCGAACTGGGCGAACGCCGCAAGTTCACGGAACTGAGCCATGTCCAGCTTCAGCCGACCGGCAACGTCACGCATCGCCTTGGTCTGGGCAGCACTGCCAACACGACTGACCGAGAGACCGGCGTTCAGCGCAGGCCGAATACCTGCGTTAAACAGCTCCGACTCAAGATAAATCTGACCGTCCGTAATCGAAATCACGTTGGTCGGCACGTATGCCGACACGTCACCAGCCTGCGTCTCGATAATCGGCAGACCTGTGATGGAACCTCCGCCGTGCTCGTCGTCGAGCCGGGCGGCTCGCTCAAGAAGTCGGGAGTGGAGGTAGAAGACGTCACCCGGGTACGCCTCACGACCCGGAGGCCGGCGAAGCAGCAGCGACATCTGGCGGTAGGCCCATGCGTGCTTGGTGAGGTCGTCGTAAACAATCAGAACATCTTTGCCCTGGTCCATGAAGTACTCGGCCATCGCAGCGCCGGCATAAGGAGCCAGGTACTGCAGCGGGGCTGCGTCGGAAGCGTTGGCGGCGACCACGATCGTGTGGTCAATCGCGCCGTGGTCACGCAGAGTCTGTGCGACCTGCGCAACCTTACCGACCTTCTGGCCGATGCCGACGTATATGCAGATAACGCCGGTGTCTTTCTGGTTGATGATGGCGTCAACACATACAGACGTCTTGCCGGTATTCCGGTCCCCAATGATCAGCTCACGCTGTCCACGACCGACCGGAATCAGGCCGTCGATGCCCTTGATTCCGAATTGGAGCGGGGCGTTCACAGATTTACGCACAACAACGTTCGGAGCCAGTCGCTCGATCGGCATCGTGGCGGCAGAATCGATCGGACCCTTGCCGTCCAGCGGCCTGCCCAGCGAGTCAACGATGCGACCCATCAGGCCTTCGCCAACCGGGACCTCAGCGATGCGACCCGTGCTTCGGACCTCGTCGCCTTCTTTAATGTGCGTGTACTCGCCGAGAATCACGGCTCCGACGCTGTCTTCTTCAAGGTTCAGCGCCATGCCGATCGCGTCACCCGGGAACTGCAACAGCTCCGTGTAACTGACATCGGACAGGCCGTGGATAGTCGCCACGCCGTCAGCTGCCTTAACGACTGTGCCAACGTCGACCATGGTCAATTCGCCGCCGAATTCCTCGATCTGGCGCTTGATGACCGAGGCTATGTCCTGTCCTCTGACCGCCATGCGATCTCCTCCGTGAGCCTCTAAGAAGCCCTGTGTTCGTGACACTCACCGGACCCTCGAAATAGAGAGGCGGTAAGCAGCTGCCCTGAACCGGCAATCATGCTGCCAGCCGGGCGACGTTATTTCCTTTAGTACCGGTGACTCCCGGTTTAGTCTTCCCCGCGGGTCACAACAACCGGCCGTCCGAGTGTCTGTCGGAGCGACTGAAGTTTTGACCGCACGCTGCCGTCGACCAGCCGGTCTCCAACACGTGCCACTATTCCGCTCAGGATCTCAGGGTCTTCCCTGAAGGTCGCTTTGACCTCCTGACCGACCAGTGCGCTAAGGCGTGTAACGATCTCCGAGCGCACTGCGTCGTCGATCGGAACCGCCGTTGCGATATCAGCCCGTGCGATTCCCCGCTCAGCGTCCAGCATCGCCCGGTAGTCATCCCGAACCGCCGGAGCGATCCACGACGCACTGTGCGTCACCAGTAGCTTTGCAAGGTTCTGGGCCTTGTCGCCAACATCCCCGAGGACCTTATCGATGCCGTCCATCTTGACGGACATCGGGACCTGGGGAGCGTCAAGCAGCGCAGCAAAATCCTCGTCACCCAGCGCAGTCGCCAGTGTGTCAAGGTCTGCCGCCCACTCGTCAAATGTGTCGTTCTCGGACGCAATATCAAAGGCGGCCTGTGCGTAACGCCGTGCTTTTGGCGCCATGCTTAGACCCCCTTCCTTTTATTTACGTCGCGTCCGGTAACGTCGGTCAACATCTAAGAGTTCCCACCATCTCTGGAGAGGCCCTCTTGAAGAACGCCCTCGATGATCTCTCGGTGCGCCTGCGCATCAAGCGATCGACCGATCACGCGCTCGGCGGCGTCAACCGCCAGGTTCGCAAACTCGGCCCTGATCTCTTCAATAGCGCCGTCCCGCTCACGCCGGACTTCTTCAGTAGCCCGCTCGCGCAAGCTATCGAGGTCAGCGCGAACGCGTTCCTCTTCCGTGACCCGCAGTCTTCCAGCCGCTTCCCGCGCTTCCGCGATCAGCGCCTGGCCCTGTACCCGGGCCTCGGCTATCTCCTGCTCTACACGCTCGGCAGAGGACGCAGCGTCTTGCTGTGCCCTTTCGGCCGCCTCGAGACTCTCCTTGATCCGAGTTGAGCGCTCATCGAGCGCCTTTGATATCGGACCGTAGAGAAGCTTCGAAAGAATAAAAAACAGGATCAGAAAACTGACGAGCTGTGTTATCAGTCCCGGCAGGTTTATGCCTATGGCTTCCATCGATCTTCCTTACATCGGGCCCGGCGATCTAACGCCGGACACGCACCCACGACTCCAAGAAACGCTTGAAAGCGTCCCCGGCGTCGTGCAGGTGTTATGACTACGCAACGAAGATGATGATGATTGCCACCACCAGCGCGTAAATTGCGATGGCCTCAGCGAACGCGATCGCAAGGATCATGTTCTGCTGGATGACACCGCTGGCCTCGGGATTGCGGCCAAGGGCTTCCATCGCCTTACCGGCCAGAATGCCAATTCCCATGCCCGGGCCAATGGCGCCGAGTCCGATTGCCAGACCGGCGGCAAGTGTGGTCAGATCCGTTTCCATTTCGGTACCTCTCCTGCAGAGTTCTACGATTAAACGTTAGGTCACCGGGCATCACAGGCTGGAACTCTCCAGCATGTTGGCTGATGCACCGACAGAGTCAAATTAAGCGCGTCGAGCTAGTGCTCCTCCTCGGCATGTCCAAGCGATGCCATCACTCCGAACACGAGGGTGAGCATTGCGAATATGAAGCCCTGGATAACGCCGACGAACAGCTCCAGGCCGATGAACGGGATAATCCCGATCAGCGGGAACAAGAACGCCATAGCAACAAGCAGAACTTCCCCGGCGAACATGTTTCCAAATAGACGGAAGGTGAAGCTTATCGTACGGGCCAGCTCACCAATGATTTCTAGAATCCCGACAAAGAAATAGATGGGGCCTTGCTTGAGGTTGATGAACTTGCCGCCGTATCCGCGGAATCCCAGTGACCGGAATCCCCAGATCTGGACAGTGATCATAGCTACCAGCGCAATGGCCAGGGTGTTGTTCACGTCGGTATTGGCACCGCGGAGGTACGGGACGAGGATCCCGACATCTTCCGCCAGGTCCAGGTCGCCGCCCTTGAGATCACTCAAAAGACCATCGTCGATTGTGAGATCTCCGTCGTCGTCTCGCTCCAACTTCGATTCGTCGATTGCGAGATGGTGTGACTCTTCATCTAACGATAGAGAGTCCAGAGGAATCGCATCCTGGCTTGTCTGCCCGAACCCGATCCACTTGAAGCTGCCGCCACCGCCGTTGAAGATAACAAGATCCGGGTCTTTGAAATCAGCCTCGCCGCCATCGTGATCGGCCTCTTCTATGGCGTGTTCACGATGCTCGACAAACTCTTCAGAGGTCTCAACCCAACCTATGGTGCCAACGCCCGGTAGGACACCAATCCAATTATTCACCACGACAACAAGGAAGATCGATAGGACTAAAGGAAGGAACCGTCGGCCATGACGGCCTCCCGCAGCAGACTCCCCAAGGTTGATAAAGAAGCCAACGATGACTTCCAGGAAATTCTGCAGTCCAGTCGGGACGTCCTTCTCCGACGAGTTGCTTCGAATCTTGCGAGTGCCGAAGAAGGCGACAAGGATCAGAATGACGCCAGCGATCCAAAACATGATCGCCGTGTTCTTCACTTCGTACTCGATAACACCCAGATCAATCGCAGGCGCCACACGTTCAGCAGGAAGCTGAATCGCGGCGATCGGAGCACCGAGGAATCCCAGGCCAAACGGTGCGCCAAGTGCGCCACCGACGACCGATAGACCAAACACGCCAACAATAATTACCAGCGTGATCAATTTTTTCGGGCTGGAAAAAATCTTCGATTACCTCTGCGCTTCAACGCAACACGGTTCTATCCCGGACGACTACCTAGGATCCCTGTTTTCAAGCTCATCAGCGAATTAATCCGAGTTATCGCCCCACATGGCGTGCAATATTCGAATCATCCCTGCAAGCGCGACCACAATTCCGACGGCGAGGCCGACAAGCGTCAGAACTGGACCTGTGTCTAATCGACTGTCCAGCCAGAAGCCGCCACCCGTCCCACCGGCGATGCTCAGGGCAACAGCCCAACCTACACCCATAAGCCGCCCTAGCAGCCCAATGGTGCTCCGATTCCCGGACGATTGGCCCATCGTTGCCGTACGAACCCACAAAAAGAGTGGATCTCGCTCCGAATTTCGATTGTGGACTTTATCACACACCGTTGCGCTGAACAACGAAAAATCCAAGATCTCCTCAACTCCGCCGGAGGAGATCTTGAAGTGTCAAGAATCTCCGCCTGCTCTCGTTGAATTGAGCAAAAAGGGTCGAATGTGAAATTCAGTCGATCAATGCCCGAAGAGGAACAACTGTCCCACCACGAACGCTACCCACTATACGGCGAGAAAAGACGGCACGCGGGAAATGTATGCGTTAAGACCTCCAGGTGATCCAGACTTCACTGCAAGGGGGTAGGAGCAGGGCTTGGCAGGGCTTGCACCTACTGGCGCCTGTTACACGACTACGCTACTAATTGGGCG
>JAPKBN010000088.1 GCA_026421215.1 Dehalococcoidia bacterium | reverse complement strand
CCTGATCGAACTCTTGCTTTAGATCTACAATGCCATCGAGTCCAAAGTTCTCGATACGTTCCCCGCTTGCCGCATCCAGAGCAATCATCTGGTAGCCAGGTGTCACATAAATGATTCGGCCCTTGTCACTGCCATCGTCCCACCATGCCAGTCCGCGACCTGACAACCGGCGGGGAGCGTTCGACGCGCGCTCTCCTTCATCAAGGCGGGACACCCAGATGATTTCTCCAGTCTGCGCATCCAAAGCAACAACAGCCCGCCTGCTTCCAGCAGTGGTATAGATGGTGCGGTTAACCATCAAGGGTGTTGATTGAAAATTGAATTCCGGGCTACTGCCGAAGCTACTGGTATCGAATTCCCAGGCTATGTCTAACTGGTTGAAGTTTTCACCATTGATTATGTCCAGTGGAGAATAACGGGTGCTGGCCAGATCGCCTCCATAAGTGTGCCACTCCTGATCCTGGGCTTGCGAATAATTCAACGTGACCGTTAACAAGAGGATGGAAGAGAACGCTACCAGGAGTGTGCGTAATTTCCTGTAGATGCTGTAAGTGATGGGCATGAATATTCTCATCTAATAAGTCTTTGCTAGTAATTCTTTTCAATATTTTCAGATCGAATCATATCTGGTCAATCACGTAACGCAAACTACAACGACTTGTTCCGGTGTTTGTGACCTTCCTATTGCCGCAGCGCATCACGCCCGAAACTGTAGCGAAGAAAACGGCGAGACAGTGACGACAAGTCCCGGATATGTCTTGTAGATACTCGCTAGAACTGTTCGATTAAAAACCCTGCAACGGCCCGTATAACTGGCAAGGAGTACTATCGACGAGATAATCAGTCACGGCCTCCTCATCGTTACAATTTGCGACAAAATCGCATTCCATTTGATAAATTAAAAGGTGTATGCTAGGTATCGCTAACAGAAGCTTCCGTTACAAGCACATTAAGGGCAAGGAAATAATATGAAGATGAATAACAAAAAGGAAGGCAAAAAATCAATTTTCGCTCGCTTAGGCGCAATAATGCTCGCATCAGTGGTGACGGCCCCAACCTTGGCACAAGAAGATACTATCGAAGAGGTTGTCGTAACTGGTATCCGCGGCAGCTTGCAGAGGGCGCTGGGAATTAAACGTAACGCCAGCAACATCGTCGACGCCATTGTCGCGGAGGATATCGGTAAGTTTCCGGATCAGAATCTGGCGGAGTCAATACAGCGTATTCCAGGGGTCTCCATCGACCGGCGGCGCGGTGAAGGTGCGCTCGTGTCCATCCGCGGCCTGGGACCGGAGTTCGTCAGGGTCGAGGTCAATGGCCGCACTGGCCTATCCGGAGCCGGTGGGGGCGCTGCAGGCGGCATCGGCGGGTTGACCAACAGCCGCAACTTCTTTTTCGACTCCATGCAGTCCGAGCTCGTGGGGGCTGTGGAGGTATACAAGTCGACGCAGGCAAACCTGCTAGAAGGCGGCCTGGGGGGCACGGTCAAAATCCGTAACCGTCGACCGTTCGATAATGGGGGGGACCGCATCGTTGCCGGTAGTGTGACGGGCACCTACAGCGAGCTGGCCGATGACAATGGATCCCGTTTCTCTGGTGTATTCAGTGACACCTTCGCCGACAAGACCTGGGGTTTTCTCGTCGGCGTCGCGTATGACGATCGCCCTGTCCGGGAGGACTGGTTTTCAATACCGGACTACGAGCCCAAGATCTTCAAAAATGCGGTCGACGAGAACGGGGTTTCGCTCGACGGAACTTGCACGCTCCTGGATACCAATGAGGGTTGTGGGTATGCGGCTGGCAACGTGCGCATGGGTCTCGTTCAGGATCAGCGCGAGCGGCTGAACATTTCTTCGGCGCTCCAGTGGCGCCCTCGAGATACCGTCGATGTGACCATCGACCTGCAGCACAATGAGTTCACCCGCGAATATTTTGATGTCCAGCTGCCGCTGCGTACCCAGGCCGGACTCGCCGCTGGCGCGCGGGAGGTTTTCCGGAACGAGGACGAGGTCGTCACGTATTTCTCCACGGATAGAGCGCGCCCACGGCCATTTCCGCGTGACTTCGATACCAAGGTCAAGCAGGATCAGATTGCCGGCAACATCACGTTCACACCGAACGAGAAGATCGAGATCAACCTCGATGCGTCTTGGTCCGAGTCCACGACCGAAGAGCTACAGCTGTCCGCGTTCTACGATATCGCGGGCGGAGTGCCGGCAACCTTCGATTTACGTGGCGGCTTCATTCCCTCGGTCAGTGTTGATGCCGATCTGACCGACCCTTCGGCCTACACTTTTTCCCTGTTTTCGGACACCGAGCGGAACGTGGTGGACGAGGAGATTCAGTTGCGGGGCGATGTCGAATACTTCTTCAACGATGGGTACTCGATCGCCGCTGGCATCAGCTTCCGCGAGCGGGAACGTTCAAACGACAGAGTCAGCAGAACCATCGGTACTCGATTCGGTAACTTCCTCAACGAGCCGCTCACCAACACCGTTTATCACCAACTGCCCGTGAGCGACCTCTTCTCCGGTATCGGTGGCGGCGCGAGTACGTGGCCCAAGAGCTGGCTGTGGGCGGATCCTGCGGCTGTCAGGCAGCAGTATATGGTTGACCGCAGAGACGAACTTCCGGACGACCAGTTCGCCAGCGCGGATGCGCTGAGTGGAGAAGCGTTTTTGATCAACGAAAAGACCTTGGGCGGATACGTCATGTTGAATCTTGGGGGATTCGTGGGAGACACACCCTTCTCGGGGAACGTCGGCGTGCGGGTCGTGCAGGTCGAACGCGCCTCGACGGGTAACGTTCAGCCGATCAATGACGTGGTTTTTAGTGAGGCGTCCGGCGTCTGGGTATTCCAGTTGGCGCCAGCCGAGCCTCAGACATTCAGCAGCGATAAGGTCGAGGTGCTGCCATCGCTCAACTTGAAGTTCGATCTGCGCGACGATCTGGTCGCGCGATTCGCCTGGGGCAAAACCATGACGCAGCCGTCCTTCTCACAGCTGAATCCCGGGGGCACCAAGCTGGCGTCCACCCGTACCATCAATGAGGGCAACCCCTTTTTGGAGGCCTACGTGGCTGAGGCGCTCGATCTCACCCTGGAGTGGTACCCGACAGACAATGCCATCATCGCGGTGGCGGGTTTCGGTAAATTGGTGGAGTCCTTCATCATCACAGAAACGAGGGTTGTCGATTGGCTTGATCCAATCACCGGTCAGCCGATCTCAGACCCGGAGAGCGGCGGTAATGTACGGCTACAGCTTAATGGTCCAGCGAATCAGGATGGCGCCTTCATCGGCGGTGTCGAGCTCGCTTTACAGTACGCGTTCACGAACCTGCCTTCGCCCTGGGACGGCTTCGGCACGCAGCTTAATTATACGTATATCACCACCAATGCGGAGTTCATCAACCCGAACAGTGGCGCCTCCTTTAACGTGCCGGGTTTGTCGGAGGGCACGGCCAATGCGGTGCTCTTCTACGAGAAAGATCGCTGGAGCGGGCGGTTGGCGTGGAACTGGCGCGACGAATTTCTGTCGCGTGTCTCCGATACTCGGTCCAACCCCAGGTTCGTCAAGTCGTACACGCAGCTGGACGCAAGTTTAGGCGTCAACCTGACAGACAGGATCAGCCTGGTGGTCGAGGGCCTCAACCTCACTGACAACAACGTCGAGGAATACAACATCGTGGGCCCGGTGTCGGATTGGAATCAATTTCATGGGGTCTCGAACACCGGGCGGCGTTTCCAGGTAGGCGTGCGCATGAGCCTGTGACCAAAAAGCGCCAGGCTGGGGAATAATTCTGAATCCAACTGTACTAGAG
>JAPKBN010000039.1 GCA_026421215.1 Dehalococcoidia bacterium | reverse complement strand
TATGGTGCCCCGGGTGAGAATCGAACTCACGACCTGCGGTTTAGGAAACCGTCGCCCAATCTATCGCGCTAATGCATCCGACCCGTCCCGAATAGAATGCATTGGCTTTTTCTCATTACTCCCTTGGCCGTGCGCTGTAGTCCTCGTACGGGGTGTCGCGCCATTGAACCGCCGCCCGGAATCCTTCCTCTTTCATAGTGTCCTGCCAGGTGTACGAGTGCTCCGTGAACTGGCCCGCAGCGTCCAGGTCCGTGCTTGAACGGACTGACGAGTAGATGCCCATGTTCTCGTAGAAGCGGTTCATGTTGAGCTTTAGAATCGCCAGGTTGTCGGCGGTCATGTTGGTGATCCTGTTCGCCAACGCGATGGTCCGATCTTCCAGCTCATCCCCCGGCCAGGCGTAGTTGATCATTCCCATCTCCTCCGCCTCGGTCCCGGTCACGGGATCCCCGGTGAGGTAGAGTTCCTTCGCCTTGCGCATGCCGATAACGAGCGGCCAGATTACGCCGGTGCGGCTCGTTCCCATGCCTCGAAGTCCTGGGTGCCCCAGCTGCGCGTCGTCCGCTGCGACTACAAGGTCTGCCATCATCGCCAGCTCACATCCACCGGCGATAGCGAATCCGTGGACCTGAACGATGGTCACCTTTGCCATGTTCCAGAAGTACATATGGATATCGGTAATCTGCTGCATGCCGGTCCGAATTCCCATTAGCATCCGCCGGTTCTTGCTGTCCACATTCTTGTAGTTGCGTACCACGCCGTCAGCCCCTTCGCCACGTGGCGTCGTGATGTCGTACCCGGCGCAAAACGCCTTGCCGGCACCTTTCACAATGATGGCACGTACGCTGTCATCTGCTTCCAACACATGCAGCGCATCCCAGAATTCAAAAAGCAACTCCTGCGATAACGCGTTGAGCTTCTCAGGACGGTTGAGCGTGATACGGGCGACGCGCCCGTCCACACCGACCCGGTCGATCAGAAGGTTCTTGTACTGGTCCGCTTCGCCATATATTTCGGGCATGGTTGCCTCCACCGGGTCGTCTGTTGAGCCACGGTTACGCCGCGGCTTGAGTTGCATTGCTGGCTGGATTCTAGATCGCCCGTCATCCTTCGGGTGATCGATGTGCCAACGGCACATTGCAACAATGCGCCCGATATCCAACCCTCTGAGCCTCCTGATGGGTTAGCCTCGCCTTCTCGCCTGATTCGGTTGGCGAGTCACGTACCTGATTTTGAATAGCTGCCATCTCTGGAGGGCGCAATGCCGGGAAAGGTCGACGGACGAGTCGCTCTGGTCACAGGAGGAGGTTCGGGAATCGGTCGCGCTACCTCCCTGAAGTTTGCCTCTGAGGGAGCGCGGGTTGTAGTTGCGGACATCGTGCCTCAGGCGGGCGAAGATACGGCGAAGATTATCCGTGACGCCGGCGGCGAGGCGCTGTCAACGCATGTCGACGTAACAGACGAAGCGTCTGTTGGATCGATGGTCGAGTTCGTTGTGAGCGAGTACGGCCGACTGGACTGTGCGCACAACAACGCCGGGATTCTGGGGCCTGTGGCGGAGTTCACCGAGTACAGCCGTGAGGACTACGATCGAGTGATCAACGTGAACGTTACTGGCGTGTGGCTGTGCATGCAGGCGGAGCTACGGCAGATGCTTGTGCAGGATCCACCCGACGGCGGTCACTCGATCGTGAACACCGCCTCCGTTGCAGGATTGGTGGGCAGTCCCACTATCCCGGCGTACTCCGTTAGCAAGCACGCCGTTGTTGGCATGACGAACTCAGCTGCACGAAGTTACGGGGCACGAGGAATTCGCGTTAATTCTGTGTGCCCATCACTCATCGACACACCGCTTGCTCAACCGCTATATGAAAACACTGAGTCTGAAACTCGGATGCGGCTGCGACAGGCGATCGGCCGTTTTGGAAAGGTCGAGGATGTTGCGGCGACGGTGGTGTGGCTGTCGTCCCCGGACGCGGCGTTCATCACGGGCGTGCCGATGCGGGTGGATGGTGGGTCGCTGGCCTAAGAGGTCGGTGTCAGGGAAGCGAGACTCTTGAAGGGGCCGGATTGTGCAATGGTGCGATCAGACGTTTCGTCTAACTATCAACGCGTCCAAACCACGATTGGTCAACCCGAGCACGGCCGACGGCCCTTACCTGTCTGACTCGCTGGCAATCACGCCCAGATTCCTGGAACCCTATGAACCGCCGAACTGTTCTTTGACTCGCGGGCGGATTACTTTGCCGAGCGCATTCCTCGGCAGCGCGTCCGTGAAGTAAATCTTCTCCGGTTTTTTGTAACTGGCCAACGCCTTGCGCGTGTGCTCGATCAGTTCAGCCTCGGAGACCGAGGCGCCGTCCTCGATCACTACGACGGCGTGGACCAGCTCACCCCATGTGGTGTCCGGGACCCCGATAACCGACGCCTCACGAACGGCTGCGTGACGCTCCAGCGTCTCTTCAACCTCTTCAGGCGAGATCATTTCTCCGCCCCGCTTGATGATCTCTCTGGCACGACCTGTCAGGAAGATGTAACCGTCCTCGTCCCGGTATCCAAGGTCTCCGGTGTGAAGCCAACCCTCGCTGTTCAATGCCCTGTTCGTGTCGTCGCCCCAGTAGCCCTTCATCAACCGTTTGCCGCGGGCGACTATTTCACCCTTTTCATTATCCGGAAGTTCTTCGCCTTCTTCGTTCATGATCAGAACTTCGACGCCATCAAGCGGGACACCGATCGAACGCAGTCGAATGCGCTTTTTAGCGATATCCTCCGGCGTACCCGTCAGATCGTGGTCTTCCGGTGGAAGCATTGTGATGGTGGCGGCGGTTTCGGTCTGGCCGAAGGCATTGATGAACTTAACGTCTGGGAATTTCTCTATGGCTTCCAGGATCACGGATTCCGGCATCGCTGCAGCGCCGTACGTGATTACATCTAAGCTTGAGAGGTCAAATTCAGAAAATTTCGGATGGTCCATAAGAGTCTTGAGCATGGTAGGGACCATCATCGCCCTGTTCACGTTCTCCCTCTGAACCAGCTCCATCCAGCCTTCAGGCTCGAATTGTTGCTGGAGGACGAGTGTGCGGCCTCCCCATACGCCAGCCATCATCGATTGGACACCCGCGATGTGGTAGAGCGGAACCGTCAGAAGGTTGCATTCGTTGGCGTCCGGATCGGCCGGCGGCACATTGTCCATTACGAATGATGTGAAGCTTCCGTGTGTGAGCGTCACTCCCTTTGGCGCCGAGGTGGACCCGGACGTGAAAATGATCATCGTCGTGTCGTCGTCGTCGCCAGACGGGTAGCCGAGGTACGGCTCTGCGGCCTTAATGCTGGCCTCGTAATCCGTCCAGCCGTCCGGGTTAACAGCGGATTCGAGCGCAATACGGCCGGTCTTATTGCGGTCAACACACTCGCACGAATCGATCAACTCCATGTACCGTTCACCGGCGAGGATAACCGACGGCGACGTGCGCTCCAGCATGTGGTTTGCCTCTGCTGTTCGGGAGCGGAAATTCACGGGCACATAGATGGCGTCCAACATGGCGCAGGCGAAGTAGGTTTCTGCGTGCGCAGGCGAGTTAATGTCCATGAGGGCGACACGGTCGCCGCGCCCGACGCCCATATTTGCGAGGACGGTAGCAAGCCGGGATGCCCTGTCCCGGAATGTCGCGAAATCTGGCTTGATCTCGCCGTCCTCGCCGGCGACGAAGGCCGGGCGGTCCGGAACGATCGCACATGCGATCTCGAGCAGTTCAAATGTATTCAATAGTCTCCCGGTTGCGCCGGTGTTTTCTCGAATTTACCTGCATATGAAAAGAAGTCAGGTACCTGCGACGCCACGGTCCAACATGATAGACAGCCTTTGTTCGTGCGCAAGGCCGTCTGCAAGCGGAAGATCCCGAGCCGTAGCTAGCGCGATCTTGATCGCACCGAATAAAGCTGGATCAATCTCCGTCAAATGGCGGGCAATTCGTTCAGATTCCATCTCAAGATCGTCCAATTTTACGACGCGTTGGATCAGTCCGGTGTCTCTGGCATCCGAGGCGTTAAGACGGCGTCCGGCGAGCAGAATATCGAGCGCCCTACCCTGCTTTACCATCCGTGGCAGTGTCTGCGTTCCGCCGGCTGCGGCAATCAGCCCATAGTAGGTTTCTGGCATCGAGAAGACAGCGTTATCGGCGGCGACGCGAATGTCACATAGAAGCGCCAGTTCGACGCCAGAGCCAATGACATGCCCGTGAAGTAAGGCTACGGTAGGCACCGTCAGGTTCCGTAATACACCGAATATGTCACGCTCCCAACGGGCGTGCCGGGCCGCAGCCTGGGATGGAGCACTCCCAAATTCGGAAAGATCGGCTCCTGCGCAGAATCCACGATCGCCAGATCCCTTGATCAGCACAACCCCCACGTCAGGGTCCCAACGAACGGCATCTAGCACCTCTGACAGGTCGTCCCTCATCTGGAGATTGAAGGCGTTAATCACTTCGGGCCGATTCAAAGTGATATACGCAATCTGACCGCACTTTTCATATGTCACGGTCTCGAAAGTGCTTTCGGTCATTTCGACCCGTCATCTTGCCGAAAGCCTGGATGCCTACCTCCATTAAATGCATCTATCCCTTCCGCACGTTCGGGGTCGGTGTGGAGAAGTATCGCCAGATCAGCCTCCAATCTAAGCGACTGATCCAACGGCATATCAGATCCCTTGAGCACCGCTTCTTTGGCGAACCGTCCCGCCGATTTGCCGTTTGAGGCGATCTCCTTGGAAAGTTGCTCCACCCGAATTTTGGATTCCCCGGCCGGACATATCTCGGTCACCAGCCCTGCCCGTAGCGCCTCCTCTGCAATAATCCTTCTGCCTGTAAGAAGCATGTCGGTAGCCAATCCTGGGCCGACTATCCGGGGAAGGCGCTGTGTCCCACCATCAGATGGCAGTCGACCGCTCCCGGACTCCGTCACCGCAGTTAGAGCGAATGTGGTATCGCTGTCACATAGCCGTATGTCTGCTGCGAGCGCCAGTTCTAGCACGCGGTCGTCGATTCGACCCGACAAGCCTGCGATCACGGGTACCAGAAGCGCGCCGATGGAGGCCGGCATTCCCGGTTCAACGGAGTTATCCCCAATCCCGTCGCCGGTCAGGACGATCATCGCCGCCCGAACTTCCGTATCTGTGGCAGCCCTTACGCACGCGTCTTCAAACGCCGCCCTATCTCCGACCGGGATTGTCAGGACGCGGGCGGTCGAATTATCAGAAGATTGATTAACCGAATTTCTCATGTTTATTGTCAGGGGTGCTAAGTTGGGCAGTCAGAGTCGTGATTTTACAGGCGTCGGCGTGGCATCAGGAATTTGGCGTCCCCCGAATCAGGCGGGCCTCGATTTCTGAACGGGTCGGAACACCGGTTAGCCCTTCCCGTTCTACGGAAAGACTTGCGGCGGCATTGGCGAATCGCGCTGCCTCTACGGGATCAGCCCCTTCGGCCAATCGCACCAGGCATGACGCCCCCCAGATGTCGCCCGCGCCGGTCGGATCCAGCGCTTCCGTTGCGTATGGCGGAACATGTGCAGGATCCCCACCGGTGTATATACGGGAGCCTTCCGAGCCTCCCGTCACCCCGAGAATGTCCGCGTAACCCATCCAGCCTGCCATCTCACCGGGATCATTCTCATGGAACTCGGTGGTCGAACCCACCAACAATCGGTATCCGTTTGCCAGATCAGGGTCCGGGCCGCTCTCCTCGGTCACGCGGCCATAGTCGTCCCATCGCCTCAACCAGCCCTGCACCCCTGCGCCGACGATGGCATTCGTAAACCAGCGGACCGCGTCCGGGGGCAATTCTTGAACCAGTGGGCCGAGGAACACGATCGGCGCGTTCAGCCATTCAGTGGGTATGTCTGAACGACTGATGGAAGACGAACGAGCTCCAAGCACCTGGGTCCTTTCGCCGTTGCGGCTGTAGACGTTCTGAAAGAAGGTCGTGAACCCGGATTCGACGATCGATACTTCGATACCGGGTAAGACGGAATCGACGGGATAGTCAGCGGCGGCGCTCGCAACGACCGCCACATTGAGTCCGAGCGCCTGCGCACACAGGGCGCTGAATGTCGCTGCGCCGCCCGGCCGAACCCGGCCGTGAGGATTCCCCGGCTCGGGTGTCACGTCGTACGTCAGAACGCCGATAGCGAGGAAGTCTGGAGTTATAAATGCAGGCATCGTCAGCACACCCCTCCAAGATTGGATCGAACTTAGTCCCCGGGGGCCGTTCGCGTTTTCAGCGAACGGGACCCGGGGAGCCAAGATCAGAGGCTAACGGCGACCCCGGCGGCCTCCACGGCCTCTTGGGCGACGCCCACCTTGTGAACTTGATTCACCACCACCATCACCACCCGGGTAGATGATGACGAAACGATCCGATCCTTGTCCGCTGCTCTCGGTCCGCACCTCAGTGTTATTGGCGAGGGCCATGTGGACCCAGCGCCGCTCATACGCGGGCATAGGCTCAAGCTCTGCAGCCTCGCCCGTATCGGCGACACGCTCTGCGGTGCGTGCCGCCACGCCCGCCAGGGTGTCACGGCGACGCTCTTTGTAACCCTCGATGTCTATCTGGACATACGCCGAGCGGCCGAGCTGGTGGGTGACGATCAGGTTGACCAGGTACTGGAGTGACTGGAGCGTCTCGCCGCGTCGTCCGATGAGCAGACCAGAGTCTTCTCCCTCGATATCGAACACGGAAACGCCGTCGTCAGTCTCTTCCCGAACATAGGTGTCTGCGACGACACCCATGCTAGCTAGGAAGTAGTCGATTACTTCCGATGCGAACTCGATGACCTCGGGGTCCGGTTCCCTCGGTTCAGAACGGTCTCGTCGCTCCGGGCGAGGTGAACGTTCTCCGCGATCCGCTTGATCACGCCGGCCACCGCCACGCCTTGGGGCGCGTACAGTGCTTGCAGGTTCCGGTGTATGTTGATCGCTCGCCGGTTGTTCTTCTCCGGCCTCCCCGTATGAAGAAGCCGCCGGGGCTGAGTCATCCCCTTCCGACGATTCGTCCTCGTATTCCGCGTCATTTTCGTCCGACCGAAAGGGCTCGTCTTCGCCTACGTCATCTTCGTAGTCGTCGTCAGAATCTTGCGCGTAGTCATCCTCGCCAGATTCAGGCTCGTCTTCATATGTGCGGCCGGTGGAGCCCGCCTCAAGCAGGGTCACCGTAATTTCGGCCGGCTCTCCCCCGAACCCAAGAATCCCAGATCGTCCAGGGTTAACGACGACGACTTCTACGTCTTCGAGGTTTGCGTCGAGCGCTTCGAGCGCGTTGTCTGTCGCTTCTCCGACTGTCTTCCCCGAGAACCGTCGCGGTTCCATCAATGATCTCCCCCTTATCTTCATCTTCGGTCACGGCAACGCCGGCTTCTACAGCCGCCGCCGCCGTGGCCGCTGATGTGCCGAACCGTGTGCCCAAAAGGGCCCCCGGTCCGGAAATCACGGCAGTAATTGCTACTCCAATCAAGTTGGAGAACAGAATGTATACGGCCAGTCCCGCCGGGAACTGGAATGTGAAGAACCCGAACATGATCGGCATCAACCACAGCATCATCTGGTTGGTCTGTGCTGACCGTTCATCCATCGATGGCATGGCGCTGATCTTCTGCTGCGCCCACATTGATGCGCCGACCAGGATGGGCAGTGCAAAGTTGAACGGCGCTGGAGCGTTCTGCACCAAGTCAACCAGGTCCATACCTATAAACATACTTCCCAGCGGGACATCGCTGGCTGCCGGGTTCCATGCATATATGACGGTCGACAGATTGGCTGTACCTTCGGGCGTGGCCGGGACGGCCCTGAAGATGGCTCGGTAAAGTCCAAACCAGATCGGCATCTGCAGGACCATCGGTCCCAGGCAGCCGATCGGGCTTACGCCCGCGGACTTGTACATTTTCATCGTCTCTGCGGACTGAATGCGACGACCGTCCGGGTGGTCCTTGTAACGGGCCTGCATGGCCTTCATGCGCGGCTGAAGAGCGGACATCTTGCGCATGTTGCGCGTCTGCATAATGGTCAACGGGATCATTAACAGTCGCACCGTTACGGTGAAGAAGATGATCGCCAGACCGAAATTGCTGAACAATATTTTGTCCAACAAGACCAGCGAGTTCACCATCGGTCCGATGACGAACAGGTCGAACTTGAAGACGGAGATCGCAATCACTGCGACGCCGAGGATGATCATCATCCTTCTGGAGAAGAACGCACTCATCAGCACGCCGCTCCCGTCTCTGCTTCGATGCACGACAATCGGTTGCGGTCAATGGTGTTGAACTTGATCACTTGATCATCGGTGGTGTGGGCGTACAGGAAGCCATCGTCGACAAGTAGGCTGGCCTTCACCCCGCCATCCGTGGCAAAGCCGTTCAGTTCATTTCCGTTCGCCAGGTTGAACACGGCGATGTTGTCCTTACCGGAAGGCACCGCAACCGCGTCTCCGCCGTTCCGTTCAGTGATAACGGCCGCGCGTCCGACGATCTGGCCAATAATTTCTCCGGGGTTCGCCCAGATTTCCGCCCCGGTATCCGGGTTGAGTGCGTAGAACTTGCCGTTCAAAGTACCCACGTAAAGTGTGTTTTCGTAAACAAGTGGGGTGGCCCAGAACCAGCCGTCTGAGCTAAATGACCATTCGCCTGCGCCCGGCGGGTTTGATCCAGGCCCAGCGGCTTCCCGGGTCGCTATGTCCAGCGCATAGAAGTTGTCACTGAAGTCGCCGAAGTAAATTTTCCCGTTCAGGACGAGTGGCTCTGCGACGATAGCGCCTTCTGCATGGAAGTTCCACAACTCGTCGCCAGCGGTTCCACTTTCGCCGCCCAGCGATACGGCGTGGAAGACACCATCAAGATCGCCGAAGTAGACGACTTCATCTGACACGACCGGAGTTCCCCACACGGAATCCGTGGTGGCGAATCGCCAGCTCACGAACGGTGTTCCGGGGTCGCTGATGTCCAACGCGTACAGATATCCATCTGCGCCGGATGAACCAGGTCCAGGGTCGTTGTCAAACTCGTCGTCGATCTGCGCCGTGCCAAACAACACTATGTCCCCTGCTAAGGCGACTGCGCCAACGACCTGAGTCTGACGTTCAAATCTCCAGAGTTCCTGGCCGGTTTCTGTGGAAACCCCAAAAACCGTTGCGGAACAATCGAGGCCGTCACAGTCGTATGCGGCGCCTAGCACCCGGTCGCCGTCTACGCGAGGCGTGCCATAGATGGGCCCGAGTGTGTCCACGGCGGGCGCCGGAAATCCCCATGCGCCGTCGTATCGACCGTTGTCGTTTAGATCAAGTCGTGTGATCCGACCGTCTTTCGCGCCCAGGTAGACGTGTTCCCCACTAACCACAGGCGCGGCCCAACCACCATCCGGGTCCAGGTCTCCGATGCAAGCGGCCAGTATGAACAGCGATGCCGAGAACAAGAGCGCAATGGCAAGGTGCCGTGGCCTGCGTGATCTGGACCGCAATATCCGCGGCCCAGGTGTTCTCTCCGGGTGTTTATTCAAGGGCGGGTTGTATCTCCGGGTCTGGTCATTTGCTCGCTCCGGCCAGACAACTGATGGATCCGTACGGGGAGCGGGATGTGTCAAAATTCGCTGGTATCTCAGGCGTTGTGCCCCGTACCGGCGTCGGAATCGACGGCACCTGCCGTCGGGACTGGGTCGTATCCACCTTCATGTCCGGGATGGCACCGGCCGAGACGGTTGAACGTCATGCGGATGCCTTTGAAGACGCCATGCTCGCGCACTGCGTCCTGCGCGTATATAGAGCACGTGGGCTCATACAGACACTCTGAAGGCAGATACGGAGAGATTATCCTTTTGTATCCTTGCAAAAGCAGAATCACAATTCGGCGCATTTTAGGAACGTTGCTTTTCGAGTTGACTCTGTTTCACCGGCGCCGTTTCTTCGGACTGCAACACCCCGGCTCGTCTGGCCAGCCGTCTCAACGACGATAGCAACATCTGGTAGTCCACTTGCGCCGCCGCGGGCCTTGCGGAGACGACGATGTCATAACCCGGAAGGATCTCAAATGTTGAGAAACACTCACGCAACCGGCGTTTGACCTTGTTCCTGGTTACAGAACCGCCGACCCGTTTACTGACCGCCAACCCGTATCGGCTGATCTCGCTGTCTGATCTCGCAGATCCAAACGCCATAAGGCCATCGCTCACGCGTCGTCCGCGTTTACGGACATCACGGAATTCAGCGCTCTTATGTAGTCTCGCAGCGTTGCGCATCAGTGAACCTGTGCGGAGCGATCCAAGTAGGGTCTAGACGGACAGACGTGAACGCCCGCGAGCCCGGCGCCTAGCCAAAACCCTTCGCCCACCGACGGACCGCATACGGAGCCTGAATCCGTGAACACGGAGGCGACGTCTCTTCTTTGGTTGGTATGTGCGTTTTGGCATTTACTCAGAAAAATCTCAGGACTTCTAAAAAATTACTTGACGATTATAGGCGCTGAAGCCGTCCGGTTACAGACGTTATATTTTGGATTTTGTACCTGTTTTCTTGACGGCTCGTCTAGGCGTTCCTAGAATCGAATGTCTGGGGTCCCGACAAAGACAGTCGGGCGACCGTCCTCAATGTCTCAGGCCTTGAAGTGACAGGAGCGCGCAGGGATTTATGGTTGCCAAGTCAAAGGATACCGGAATCGACCCTGAAGTGGATGGTGTTTCCACCGTCACAGAAGCGCTTCGGGACTACACACTGACAATCGCCGAGGACGACCGGCCCACTGCAAGCGCGGAGCTGGGAAGGTTCGTAAGGTGGTTGGGCAATGACCGCTCGCTTGACTCACTTGCACCGCCAGAAATTGGCGACTACAGCGACCACATCGGAGCGCACGGAACGGCTCCCGACGCGGTGGACCGGCTGGCCATTGTAAAGCTCTTCCTTGCCCATCTGAAGAAGAAGGAATATATCGGGGTAAACCTTGCGCAGCACCTCAGACTTCGAAGAGGACGCGGCACCGCTACCGCAGCAAGGATGGCATCAGCTGCCTCCGCGGGTACGGGAGCACGATTAACCAAGTCAGGGCACCAGCAGATGCAAAATCAGCTGGCCGAGCTAATCATTCAGCGGACCCAGTTTTCGGAAGACATCCGAAAGGCTGCAGCTGACAAGGACGTCCGTGAGAACGCGCCGTTAGAAGCGGCGCGCGAGGCTCACGGCATGGTTAGCCTGAAGATCGGTGAGATTGAGGAGACCCTCAGAGGTGCCGAGATCATCACTGAGCGTAATGGCACACGAAAGAAAGGTGTCGTACGGCTTGGCGGTCGAGTGACCATCAAAGAACTCAGTTCCGGACGTGCTACGGCCGTCCAACTGGTCCACCCTGATGAGGCCAATCCTCTCTCTGGAAAGATGTCCAGCGGTTCGCCCGTCGGTGGAGCGATCATCGGCCGCACGGTTGGAGACACAGTGACTGTTGATACGCCGGCCGGCAAGAAGAAGTTCGAGATCGTCAAGGCCAACTAGTCGGTTTCTTTTCAGTGGACTATCGGCCCGTATTGGGCCAATAGTCCAATAAATCCCAAGTCAATTCGCTACACGTTTCCATCACGTTAAGCCACGATATAAACGCCACGGATGACCACGCGCATGCCTCGCAAGCGACCGTGACAAGACGTTCTCTCCCGAGCCACATCAGTTCATTACGTAAAAGGACGTCCAAAGACTCCGCACCAGCGCGATCTAGTCGGTCGGAGTTAAAGCTCTAATGATGCTGTCAGACCAGCTATGGGTTTGGATTTCCTTCAACACGTTGTTGGTCATCTTGCTCTTCTTGGATCTCGTGGTCCTCGGTCGCGCCCGGACCGTCTCGATGCGGGAAGCGGTGCTCGGGACGATCTTCTGGACGGCTATAGCCTTCGCCGTTAACGGGGCGATATTCTTCTTCGGTAGCAAGGCCGAGGGCACGGATTTCCTGACCGCTTACATCGTTGAGCGCGCGCTCAGCATCGACAACCTCTTCGTGTTTCTGGTGATCTTCACGTACTTCGGCGTCCCCAAACAGTTTCAGATGCGCGCACTGCTATGGGGGATCATCGGCGCACTTGTGGCGCGCGCTGTTTTCATCACGGCCGGTGTCGCCGTGATCAACGCTTTTGAGCCGGTCGTATATGTGCTCGGAGCCTTCCTCATCTACACGGCATACAAATTAGCAACGTCTGGCGACTCCGAGGTAGACCCCGAGAGAAACATCGCTCTCAGGTTGGCCAGAAAGTACTTCACGGTCTCCGACGATTACGACGGCCAAAAGATGTTCACGCGTATCGGCGGCAGCGCGCGTGCCATCACGCCCATGCTCCTCGTCGTCATCGTCCTCGCTACGACGGACGTCGTGTTCGCCGTTGACTCCATTCCATCGGTCCTGGCGATAACAACGGACGGCTTCATCGTCTGGAGTTCAAACGCCATGGCGGTACTTGGCATGCGGCCATTGTTCTTCGTTCTTGCCGGCGCTGTCGCTCATTTCCGATATCTCCAGTACGGTCTCGCAGCGGTTCTAGGGTTCGTCGGATTCAAAATGATCTCGGAAGAGTTCATCCACATAGAGACCATCCTCTCCCTTGCCGTGATTTTGGCCGCTCTGGGGGTTAGCATGCTGGCGTCCTGGGTGTTGCCAGATCGGGAACCTGAAGAGGCCGACGGACCAGGAGAATCGACCGAGGTAGAGGGTTAACCCCCGCTTTTAGGCAGACGTCACCACGAGAGGAAATCGAACAAGATGACCATCAGTGCGCGAAGCGATCTCGCTGCAGACCTTAGAAGTGTCGTGCAGGGTGAGGTCCGCTTCGACAGCTACTCTCGTGCCCTTTACAGTCAGGACGCCAGCATTTACTCGATGGAGCCAGCCGGGGTGGTCCTACCGAAGTCCGTGGAGGACGTCCAGGCCGTCCTTGAGATCTGCAACCGCAATGGTGTGAAGGTGCTAAGCCGTGGCGGCGGGACCGGGTTGTCCGGACAGACGGTGCAGGAAGGTGCAGTCGTCATCGATTACACCAAGTACATGCACGATGTGCTTGAGATCAATGCGGAGGAGCAGTGGGTCCGCACCCAGCCCGGCATCACGCTCACAGAGCTGAACCGGCAATTGCGTCCACACGGCCTGATGTTCACACCTGACCCGAGTACGGCAAGCCGGGCGACGGTCGGTGGAGCGATGGGCAACAACTCTTGCGGCGCGCACTCGATCATTTACGGAAAGACCGTGGACCACGTGCTTGGTCAGGACGTTGTCCTCTCAGACGGAAGCATCGCCGGGTTTGAAAACGTCTCAGGTGTTGCCCTGGACGCCAAACTACGTCTTGGCGGCCTTGAGGGTGATATCTACCGTGCCGTCCGCGACGTTGCGGCGCGCGCCGCCCCGCTTGTCGAGGCCAATTTTCCGAAGGTGCTGAGACGCGTCGGTGGCTACAACCTAGACCTCGTGAACGATCCGGAAGGACTCAACCTCGCACAGCTCATGGTCGGTTCTGAGGGCACACTTGCCGCCGTCACGTCGGCCCGACTAAACCTCGTCAAAATCCCCGATTTTTCCGGACTGGCCGTCCTGCATTTCAAGGGTCTGGACGAGGCGATGGAGGCCACCGTCGCCACGCTTGAGCACGATCCGTCCGCGGTCGAGCACATCGGCGCAATCATCATCACGCAAGCCCGCCGACACATCAGCTTCTCCCGGAATCTCGGCTTCCTTCAGGGCGAGCCTACCGACATTCTCGTCGTCGAATTCAACGGGGAGTCTCAAGAGGAGATCGCTGATAAGTTCGACAAGCTCGAACAGGACATGACCCGAAAAGAACTTGGGTTCGCCGTAACACGACTCCACACCGCGGCCGAACAGGCACAGGTATGGTCCATGCGCGAGAACGGACTCGGGCTGATGAATAACGTCGAGGGCAGCGCCAAGCCGCTTCCGTTCGTGGAAGACACCGCCGTCGCACCCGAAAAGTTGCCCGAGTACGTACGCCGATTCCAAGAGATCATAAAGAACTCCGGCACCGAGGCCGGCTATTACGGCCACGCCTCAGTGGGCTGCATGCACATCCGTCCCTTGATCGACATCAAGACCCGAGAGGGCATGGACCGGCTCTACAAGATCAGCGACGAGGTGTCCGATCTCCTGAAGGAGTTCGGTGGTTCGATGACCGGCGAGCACGGCGACGGGATCGTGCGTGGATTCTGGACCGAGAAGATGTTTGGATCGGAGTTGGTCGAGAACTTCCGCGAGGTGAAGCGGGCGTTCGACCCAAAGACGATCATGAATCCGGGGAAGATTTTCGATACGCCCCACATTCTAGATAACCTTCGGTTTGGCGACGAATACCATTCGCACGAAATTGAAACGCGCCTGGATTTCACGGCCGAAGGCGGCTTTGCCGGAGCTGTCGAGATGTGCAACGGCGTCGGCGCGTGCCGCAAGCTCAATCTGGGTGCCATGTGTCCTTCGTACATGGCGACCCGCGAAGAGGAGCACACGACGCGCGGCCGGGCAAACGTACTTCGGGCGGCGATGTCGGGCAAGTTCCCGGTCGATCAGCTGACCTCCAAGCGGACGTTCGAGGTGCTGGACCTTTGCCTGGAGTGCAAGTCATGTAAAGCGGAATGTCCTTCAAATGTGGACATGGCCAAGATCAAGTACGAGTTCTTGCACCAGTACTACAAGACGAACAAGGTGCCGCGACGTTCAAGGATGGTCGCCGATATCCACAAGACTAACGCCCGGATGGCGCCGATCGCCCCGATAGCGAACGCCATAACGCAGAGCGCGCCGATGCGCTGGGCGCTGGACAAATTTGTCGGCTTTTCGTCAGATCGGCCTGCGCCGCCGGTGGTACGAAACACCTTCCAGAAGTGGTTCGACAAGCGGAAGGCGCCGACCGGCACGTTCCCCCGCGGCCAGATCGTGCTGTTCCACGACACTTTCATGAACTTCAACTACCCGTCGATCGGCGTCGCCGCGACGGACCTGCTTGAAGCTCTCGGTTTCGAGGTCATAATCCTCAAAGACCGAAAGTGCTGCGGTCGCCCGATGATCTCAAAGGGGCTGCTGGACATGGCCGGCGAGAACGCCCGTTACAACGTCGATCTCTTGTACGAGTACGTTGAGCGCGGGATCAAGATCGCCGGTTGTGAGTCGTCGTGTGTAATGGCGATCAAGGACGAATACCCCGATCTCCTAGGCGGAGATGAAAAAGCTCGAGCGGTTGCGGATAACACCGTGATGCTTGAGGAAATCATCGCCAACTGCCTTGGAGATGATGGGCCACAGCTTGTGTTCACAAATATGTCAAAGAAAGTTCAGTTTCTGGGCCACTGTCACCAACGGGCGCTCACCGGCCTCAATTCCAGTATCAAGGCGCTGAACCTGCCGCCTAACTTTGAGGTGATCGATATTCCGGCCGGTTGCTGCGGCATGGCGGGGTCTTTCGGGTACGAAAAAGAGCATGTCGAGGTGTCCATGGCTGCGGGCGAAGAGCGTTTCTTCCCATATGTCCGGAATAATCCAGACGCAGAGGTTTGTATCACCGGCATCTCGTGCCGGGAACAGACATCCTTTGGCACGGGCCGTACCGCACGTCACCTCGTGGAAGTGCTAGCCGACGCTCTGAAGAAATAGGCTTCGGGTGGGCGGACCGCTGGCCACCTTTAAGATGTTGTTGCGAACATGGCCGCGCACATGGGCCTCCCGGTCAAGCCCGGACGCTCTTGGAGATTCGAGATACGCGCTTGGACCCAAAAGTGCGGATCTGTCCTGTCCGGGTATGGTGTGGTCGACCCAAGGGCGTATCGCGCTCGCCCCTATCGTGTTACTGGGCTGAAGCCTGTGTCGTGTGTACGATTCGACCACTTCGTGATGATGATCCAGCAAGGCGCGCACGGGAGGTTGGCCTAATTGGAGATTGTGTTCTTGGATCACGCGTGGTCGCGTGACGTAACTAAGGTCGGCGGTAAGGGCGCTGGGCTCGGTCGATTAGCTGGGGATTTTGCGGTGCCTCCCGCATTTAACCTGACTGTGGATGCGTTCAATCGTTGGGGAGAGTGCCGACACGATTCCTCTGACCCACCTGATGACATGATTCAGGCTGTCGCTGCCGCGTACGCCACGTTGGGAACGCTGTGCGACACCAACGATCCGGCCGTCGCCGTGCGTTCCTCCGCCGTGGACGAAGACGGCAGCAACAACTCGTTCGCAGGACAGCACGACACATTTCTCAATGTGAAGGGTGAAGATGCTGTCGCTAGGGCCATTGTCCGTTGCTGGTCTTCGTTGGACGGCGATGTTGCCATGGACTACCGGCGCCAGAGCGGTCTCTCAGTGGATAACGCCGTCATGGCGGTCGTTGTTCAGCAGATGGTGCCGGCCGATATTGCGGGGGTGGCGTTCAGCGCTAACCCGATCACCGGCGATCTCGGTCAGGTTGTCATCAACTCGAGTTGGGGGCTGGGCGAAAGCGTCGTCAGCGGCACGGTTACGCCGGACACATACACGATCAATAAATCGAACGAGAGTCTCGTCTCAGCCCAGATCGCAAACAAGGCAAAGATGACGATCTCCAAAGGTGACGGTGCGGAAGAGGTGGCTGTTCCCATGATCATGCGGGAACGGCCATCGATGTCTGACGGGCAGGCTCTCGATGTCGCACGGCTCACCGCCTCGTTGGAGAAAGCAGAAGGGCACCCGGTCGATATCGAGTGGGCGTTCTTTCAGGACAAGCTTTACCTGCTTCAGTGCAGGCCGATAACCACGCTGGGCTAAAAAGATTCAGCAACCGAGCAACGTGACAGAGTTCCAAAAGATGACGAATGATACCGGGCCTAGGATCATGTAACGGGTCCCAGAGACTTAGTAAGGCGACCATCACCGGGAACCAAAACTAATCCCGATCACACGAAAGTTCCCGGTGACATGGGCGGACCCGGAAGACGAACAACTGCTGCGCGTACGGTACCCGTAGTAAGGCCCCCAACCAGATTACACCCCTCGCCGGGTGGATCTGGGAGAAGTACGTCAGCAAAGGATCGGCAGATGTACGGCTCCTGTAAGTTAGATCGCAGCTATTGGCCCTGATAACGTAACGATGCCGATCCGCCATCGGAAAAGTGAGGGCGGACCGCCGCGTCTGGGTCCATAATCTATTGATCTCGTTTCTAGGAATGCCCGATGGTCTGATTCTCACACGCCTTAATCCCTGATATTCATCCCATCGAGGAGTCCAGCTCGATCCGAATGCCTGATACATCTGAAGCATCGACCATCCCGAGCACTGGTGCGCCGGCGACGCGTTGGACCGTGATCGCAGTGGTGCTCGGCGCCACATTGATGCCGCTCAACTCCACGATGATTGCCGTGGCACTGCCTGAGCTGACCGACGATCTCGGTGTCACGGTGTCCCGTTCAGCATGGCTGGTGACGGCGTACCTGGTCGCACTTGCGGCGCTGCTACCGCTCGCCGGCGATCTTGCGGATCGGTTCGGGCGGCGGCGCATGATCCTGTCCGGGCTTGCCGTCTTCGGTTTCGCGTCTATAGGCGCGGCGGTTTCGCCAGATTTCGAAACGCTACTAGCCTTCCGAATCCTTCAGGCGATTTCTGGCTCGATGGTATTGCCCGCGGGCTGGGCCGTAATTCGAGAAGTCGTTCCCGAGCACCGGCGTGCATACGCATTCGGGCTGATGGGTTCGATTATTGGTCTGTCTGCAGGCGCGGGACCGCCTATCGGCGGCCTTTTGACGGAACTCGCAGGCTGGCGCGGTATCTTTTACGTGAACATCCCCGTTGTGGCGTCAGCGTTGTTGCTCGGATGGCGTGTTCTGCCGCGGACCCGGCAACGAGATCCAGCCGGTGCGCAATTTGATTACACCGGGGCGGTGCTACTTCCGATTGTTCTAGCGGGGTTGGCTGGGGTGCTTACGGCGATAGCTCGCGGCGCTCCGTTGGCCCTAGTCGGCACAGCCGTTACGGCCGTCGCCGGTGGCGGTGTATTACTTGCGTTCATCGAGACGCGCGCCTCATCTCCGGTAATTCAACCGCGATTGTTCCAGATACGGGCCTTCACCGCGGCGGCGGGCGGCGTGGCGTTCAGCAATATGTCGATGTATGTGACACTGCTGGCGGTTCCGTTGATGTTGACCTCAAGGGGTGGCTACACCACGATCGAGATAGGACTCGTTCTGACGGCGCTATCGATAGCATCGTTCGTCGTGTCCCCGGTCGCCGGCCGTTTTGCAGATCGACTGGGTCGGCGGACCCCGACGGTGCTCGGACTGGCAATCTCTACAGCAGCAGCCTTTCCGCTTGCTTTCGAGGGTTCCGATATCTCCGTGCCGGTACTGGTCGCCGCTTTGGTCGTATTTGGCATCGGGTTCGGCATCGCAAACCCCGGTATGCAAACCGGTGCGATCGAAGCCGCCCCTGAAGACCGAACTGCCGCCGCTTCCGGTGTGTACTCCACGAGCCGTTATTTTGGCAGCA
>JAPKBN010000006.1 GCA_026421215.1 Dehalococcoidia bacterium | reverse complement strand
CGAGCAACCTCGATCCGGCGGCGTACCCGGACGGCAGGTGCTTGCCGCGCTAGGAATGCCCGAGCTCATGCGCACCTACGACGAGCTTTTCGCAAAACACGGCGTTGCAGTAGCACAGGCTTTGATATCACGACCCGACATTACCAATCGTCAGCGCTACCTGAACGTACGAAACACGCTGGAATCGGTCCTCAGCATCGGGGCCGTTCCGATCATCAACGAGAATGATGTGGTGACAGTAGAAGAGCTGGAGGGGGACGTATTTGGCGATAACGACCGCCTGTCCGCCTCAATAGCGAACGCCGTGAACGCGGACGGACTTCTCCTGCTGGGGCACGAGGATGGCCTGTTTACTGCCGACCCTAACCTTGACGCCTCGGCGACGCGTATCGAATCGGTCGCGCATATCGACGACAGGATCGAGGCGATGGCCGGCGACGCTCGTGACGGGCGAGGGCAGGGCGGTATGCGCAGCAAAGTCGAGGCCGCACGAATGGCGACGAGATTCGGCGCCTATACCGTTATCGCCGCAGGGAGAACGCCTGATGTCATACGACGGATCGCTGAAGGCGAGCAGATCGGCACACGATTCGAACCGACAACCAATCGTGTTGAAGGCTGGAAACGATTCTTACTTACCGGTAAGGCTAGCAGTCGAGGCAGCGTAGCTGTCGACGCCGGAGCGGCAAAGGCATTGAGATACGGAGGCAACAGTCTTCTTCCCGCCGGTGTCGTGCGGGTCGATGGCTCGTTTGAACGCGGTGAAAACATCTCGATCGTCGACCCGGCCGGAGAGGTGATAGCGTGGGGCATCGCTAACTATCGGTCGGTAGAGATAAGTCGGATCCTGGGGGTCCGATCGGACAAGATAGAACCGATACTTGGTTACGGTTACGGCCCCGATATCGTCCACCGCAACAACATGGCTCTCGCCGACAACGGATCTGAAATATCGGCGCAAACAGATTCAACTCCGACTGAAAGGGCAGCGGGAATATGAGCACTCGCACTGACCCAAAGTTCACGCAGCGAGCCATTGCGGCGCGCGCCGCCGGTAAAATTCTCGCATCCGCTTCGACGGATCAGAAGAACGAATTCCTGATGTCTCTGGCCTCGGATTTGGAAGCACGCATAGAAGAGATCCTATTGGCCAACGATATGGACGTTGCAGCGGCCGATTCCAACGAGCTTGGCGATCACATCATCGATCGACTGAAACTGGATGCCGACCGGATTAAAAAGATCGCAACCGACGTTCGACACGTCGCATCGCTGGACGATCCCGTGCGCGAACAGATCGAATCATTCACACGTCCCAACGGTCTGAAGATCGAACGCGTGCGAGTGCCTCTTGGTGTAATCGGCGTCATCTACGAGAGCCGGCCCAACGTAACGGTCGATATCGCAGCTCTTTGTCTGAAGGCGGGGAACACGGTCGTTCTGCGTGGCGGGCGTGAGGCCATCAACTCAAATAAAGTACTGGCATCGATCGCACGAAAAGCGCTCGAATCGTCCGGTTTACCCTCCGATGCGATCCAATTCATAGACACTACGGACCGTGCCATAGTTGACGAGATGCTGAAGGCCCGCGGCCTGATTGATCTTCTTATCCCCCGTGGCGGCGAGGCGCTCATCAACCGCGTCCGTGAAGACGCCCGTGTCCCCGCCATCACCGGCGGTATCGGCGTGTGCCACACGTATGTGGATGTCGAGGCCGATCTTGAAAAGGCCATCTCCATTGTGGTGAACGCCAAGACGCAGCGTCCCAGTGTGTGCAACGCCCTCGACACCCTGTTGATACATGAGCAGGTCGCGCCCAACTATCTTCCCACCATCGCTCACCAACTTGCAGACCGCGGCGTTGAGCTTCGCTGCGACCGACGCTCGCTTGCCATCCTGGAACCTGTCCTTGGCGGCGACCATTTGAAGGCCGCCGAGGATGAGGACTATGGCCAGGAGTTCCTGGCGCTAGTCGCCGCTGTGAAGGTGGTGGACTCCATGGACGACGCGTTCGGTCACATCGATGAGTTCGGCTCGGGCCACTCCGAGGCCATCGTCACCGAGGATGAGGAGACGAGCGAGCGGTTCCTGTCCACTGTGGATGCCGCAGCCGTATTTTCAAACGCCTCGACCTACTTCCATGACGGCGGGGAGTTCGGCCTCGGCGCGGAAGTTGCAGTTAGCACGGACCGGCTGCACGCACGGGGCCCGCTGGGTCTCCGTGAGATCACTACATACAAGTGGGTCGTCCGTGGCGACGGCCAGGTGCGCAACTAACAATGCCCGGTTTTTACTTCCAGCGCGAGACGCGCACCCCCAACTCCGAGTGCTACACGGTGATCGAAGAAGCTACGCCGGTTGGGCGATTGGACATTCACTACGCCTCCCCGGTTGTGCACGCCACCCTAGTTGTGTCTGAGAGCCTCACGCAAGAGGGAATTCAAGACATAATCGAGATGATCGATGAGGACTTGATCGACGCCGTCGGTATCTACCGTGAAGAGCTAATCGTCCATGTGCACCAGGGCCGCGACCTGGGCGTGTTTGCCCATAACGAGTGGCCTCGTGGTGACGCACACCCTGAAGAAGGGGCTTAGAAAGTCGTGGGTGGTATCTCTGGGATAGCGCCAGCCACTTCGAGGTCTGGTCGCTCGAAAGCGCACGACGAGTGCTGGGATACGAACCTGAAGACGATTCCGAGCTTAAGTACGCCGACGACATCCACTGCCCACTGAATAGTCAGGATGCGTCGATAGGTAATGCTCGCATCGCCGTTTAGTAACTCAGGAACAGCCGGCCCCAGCCTGTCTTCATAGCCTCTGCAACGCGCTTACGGCCAATGAACCGCAGCCAGAACGAGTTGTGATACACGTTTGAGGCAAAGAAGGCCCACGGAGCTACAAAACTCCTGAGCAGGATGCGCTCAAGCGGCTTTAAAGGTCCGTGATATATCAGCTTCTGTCCCCGGCTGGCGAACGTGCTCTGCCCACTGGCGAAGTGCCAGTTAACGTTGGAAATGTCCTCTCCGACGATCTCGATCTCTGACGGATCTCCGACTCCGAGACCAGCCTCATGGGCAAGACGGATCTTTGGCAGGGACATCGGATCAAGCCCCATCATCTTCGCCGCTATCGCGTCGATCGCAACCTGGTCTGCACTTGCAAGGATCAGATTCTTCTCGTGCCAGCGCATGGCCCTTGGGCCCGGCCCATCGCCAGCGAAGGTGCCGTCCATGACGGCAAATATTCCGGGGTGGATCTCCTTCTGGATCGTCAAAAGATCGACCAGTGTTTCGTGGATCACGGCGTGGGTCCAATGACGATTGCGATGCAACAATCCACCGAACGCGTTTTTCATGGCGCCGGTCATCTGCGTAAATACGTGCGTCTTGACGGTGGGGAGGTGGATGATGTTTTTGCCGGCAAAGGTCTCAGGGATGAACAAACCGTCCGGGAACACGTCGTTCAGCACAAGCATGTCGCCCTTTGGCGTATACGGAACCCATCGGTTTGGCGCCACATCAAGCGTGATGCTTGGGATACCGTGCTTTTCCTCCACCACTTTGTGCTTGTTCTTGGTTTCGCCCTCAAACGGGTCGACCACCACGGTCCCGTTGTGCGCGGCCATCAAATCATCGTACCCGTCCGACTTGAGCTGCTTGATCACCCCGTCCATCTGCCACGGAGTTGTGGAGCAAGCGGGGTAATAGTGCTGCCAAGACAGATTAATCTTGAGGAGTGTCTGCGTCCCCGGGGCGAGCGCTTCCTCGTAGTTGGCGAGTTTGAGCAGCTTGCCGTAGTCCTCGATAACCGTCTCCGGCGTCGTGTACATCGCAGCAACCACGCCCATCTTCGGCGTGGTGTGTGGGATAGCAGAGGATAACTCGGGATTGGCCATCAGGCCTCCGGTGGTTGAACGTCGGGTAAAGTGAGGCGTGGCGCAATTACGTCGGGATTCTGTGCGCCAACGTGAATTCGTCCCGAAAGTATATCAATCTCCGCCGGTCCCTTCGTTTCACCGACGGCCAGTCAAACGTTTTGATAGTCGACTCTCACACACACATATTGCCTGGCGAGTTCAGAGATCAGCGGGAACGCTGGTTGGCTGCTGATCGTACATTTTCCGCTTTGTTTAACGACACAGCCGCCCTTACAGCCTCATCTAAAGACTTGATCACGGAGATGGATGAGGCCGGTGTCGATATTTCTGTGGCGCTGGGATACGGTTGGACCGATCAGGACGCAGCGCGCCTGTCGAACAATTATTTAATCGCAACCGCCGCCGAATTTCCCGGCAAAATCGTTCCCTACTGCAGCGTGGACCCATCATGGGGTAAGGCGGCGCTAAGAGAGGTCGAACGTTGCTTGTCCTCAGGTGCTCGTGGCATCGGGGAGCTGCATGCCGATACGCAGGGTTGGAGCCCGGAGGATGTGGAAGGATTGCGGGGAATCATGGCGTTGGCGAGCGAAGCCGCGGTTCCCGTGCTCGTACACGCGTCTGAGCCTGTCGGTCACAGCTACCCTGGTAAGGGCGTCACAACTCCAAATAGATTGCTAAACCTGGCGGCAGCATTCCCGGATGTGGCGTTCATATTTGCCCATTTCGGTGGAGGTTTGCCGTTTTACGCCCTCATGCCAGAGGTGGCGGAAACCCTATCCAACGTCTACTTCGATAGTGCCGCCACGCCGTTCCTGTATCGACCCGACGTGTACGCCATCTCTGCAGCCGCCACTGGAAGGGATCGGATCCTGTTCGGCAGCGACTTTCCAGTGATACGGCAGGGTAGGGCGATACGGGGTGTTCGTGGTTCGGGGCTGAACGACATAGATATCGACCTTGCACTCGGAGGGAATGTGATGGATTTACTGGGCCTAAAGTCTGATTGAGTTACAAACGGAAGCCGGGGCCAGTACTGGCAGAGCCCGGTAAAACATGTTTCGTGCCACCTAAGTTTTGCAATCACGGACATTCCGAATAGAATTGAGGCACGATGACTCACCTTTTATCACTAGCAACCATGTGCCCTTGTTGTTGTACCACCCGCAGGGGAGGAGCAATCGCGCGCTAGCTGGTTGATAACCACAACGTTCTGTGCGGCCCCTGCGGACATTCGTTCCCGGGGGTTTTTTTATTGGCTTCCGCTCCCGGGATCTGTTGAACCCGACGCCTGTACACAGCAGCGGAAGAACAAATGGCTACCTCTACACAGATCCCAACTCCACAGATCGATGAAAGTCCCGGAGTTCTGCGTTCGAGTTGGACGCGAACCGTCTCGGCGTTCCATAGATTTCTCAATGCGATTGAAGGACTAGGCATAGAGCCGTAAGAGACTCACGCGGTTCGACCAATGGAATTGATTCCCCGAAAGATATTCGGGGTTTTTTTGTGCCTGTTCAGGGCAGCGGTGGAGACAGCGTTCGAATTGTCGTTAAACGCCTTGAGACGGGCATTGGCTGCGCCTAAGCTGTCCCGAGAGTCGTATGCGGCAATAAATTACAAGTTACGCTGGCAAGATTCCATCGAAATACCGCCACATTCCGGAGGCACAAGTTGCGACTGTTATTGACCTCGGCCACGAGCGAACTAGGCCGGTCGCTCGCCGAGCTATTAGCCCCGCACCATGATCTGGTGCTGACGGACCTCGCAGGTCATGCAGACGGCGAAACAAATATCGTGGCCTGTGATCTTGGTCATGACGAATCTACGGACCGCCTTGTTGAAGGTGCCGACGCCATCGTACACATAGGATACGGTGGTCACTTCGCCTCCTCTTCCGATCTCCTGGATTTCCACACGCGGTGCACGTACAACCTTCTTACGGCGGCCCGTTCCGCTGGAGTTGGCCGGTTCGTCAACTTGAGCACCTTGCGATTGCTGGATGACTATTCGGAGAACTTGACCGTCACCGAGAACTGGCGGCCCGTTCCGGGCGTTGAGCCGGTAATCCTATCGGCACATCTCTGTGAATACGTCTGCCGGGAGTTTGGCCGAGAAGGTACCGTCAAGATTGCCAACCTGAGACTCGGGTTTCCCCTGGTAGACGGTGACACCGCCGCTGCCGTCAATTCGGGTGAGAGTGCTGCGCTCGCCAGCGATGACCTCGCCACGGCAATCAAAGCAGCCCTGATCGCCGATCTCAGTGCCAATGCGCAATCGGCCGATGCCCCGCATCCTGTTTCGTTCCGGACGATCCACGTACAGTCACCGATCCCCAATGGACGATTCCTTCTCAAACGTGCGGCATCGATTCTCGGGCTATGGGAAGGGCAGGGAGCGGCCTGATGAACATTTTGATACTGGGCGGAAACGGGATGCTGGGGCCGTGGGTCGTTGATGCACTTGGCGATCGTCATCGTCTCCGGATCACCGACATCGGTGAATCGCCTGTCACCACACACGAGTGGCGCCAGATCGACGTGTCCTCGCTGGATGATGTGGTGGACGCGGCGGAGGGAATGGACGCGATCATCAACCTGTCCGTTCTCAGACCGCACCGGAGGAGCGCTTTCGACGTCAACACACGTGGCAACTACAACATGATGGTCGCCGCCGTAACTCACGGCATCCAGCGCGTAATTAATACCGGGCCGCACTACCAGATGGCAGGGCCAAGTTACGAAGACTGGGATTTCGATCTCAACCCGGACATGCCTCCGCAGCCGGGTACACGCCTCTATGCGCATACAAAAGCGCTTGGACAGGAGATAGACCGTGTGTTCACGACGAAGCACGACATCTATCTACAGACCTTGCTCTTCTATCACCTGTACGACCCGGCCGATGTTGGAAACGGACCCGGCGGCAGCGGCTTGGAATCGCTCGGCAAAGACATGATGACCCCGTACAGCATCGCCTGGCCGGACGCTGGTGAGGCGATCCGGTGCGCAATGGAGTTGCCACTGGAACGATTGCCGAGCCGGGCCGAGACTTACATGGTTTTCACGGACATTCCGCACGGAATGTTCAATAACTCAAAGGCGCGGACGCAATTGGGTTGGCAGCCCCGGTATCACCTAGAGCAGCTGTGGAATAAATCGTGATCTGAGTGGATGAGAACCCGGTAATTTATAAAGGATCCGGTTCATCTACAAGCGGGGGTCGAAGATCGTCCAGCCGAAGTAATTTTCACAGGATCGCGTCGCCACCAAACTCGCGTCCGTTTGCTTGGAGTGCGGGATCAACCATTCCGCTCAAAAGGGACACACGATAGGGCCTGGAATCATCGCCCATGTCTCGTAACTGCCGCAGGAATTCAAAACCGTCCATGACCGACATCACCAGGTCTACTAGGACAAAGTCGTAACGCTACCCGGAGATCCTTGTGAGGCTGATTGCGCCATCCTCAACTTCGGTACCGTCCTGAAATCCATACAACACAAGAGACAAAAAAAGGTCACAGGAGACAACTGAATGTTTGAACGGAGTCCGTTCCAGCGAGGCCCGGAACGTGGCGGTGTGTCCGAGATGCTGAGCGCCAATCCGGCCATGTGGACCGTGCTTGCGATCAATGTGGCGTATTTCCTGTTACTTGAACTGGCTGGTGGCTCCGAAAACGTTGAGGTGTTGATCAAGTACGGCGCTAAATACGGCCCCGATATCGCGGACGGCGATTACTGGCGTCTGGTTACGCCGGTGTTCATGCATATTGGGGCGTTCCATCTTCTGGCTAACAGCGTATCCCTGTTGATATTCGGGGGTATCGTTGAGCGTTCCTATGGTTGGCGTGCCTTCCTGGCACTTTATCTCGCTGCGGGCGTCGCCGGAAACGTTGCCAGTTATGCGGCGGGACCGACCGTGGGCGCGGGCGCCAGCGGGGCGATATTCGGAATGCTGGGCGCGTTTGCGGTCTACCTGTACCTGAACCGATCTCTGTTGGGGTCGTCCGCACCCGGATCACTCGGTGGTCTCGCGCTCATCATCATCGTCAACGTGTCGCTGGGTCTCACAACTACCGGGGTCGATAACTGGGCGCACCTCGGTGGGCTGATAGCCGGAACGGCGATCGCACTCAGGCTCTCACCGCGTGCCAGTACCGAAATCGCGTACGGCCTGAATCGTCGTCTTGTGAGCACTCAAGCTGTGGTTCGACAGGCCAGTTTGGCGACTATAGGTACGGCGACGGTCACCGCATTTGCCGTGCTGATACTGATCACCGTGCTGATTTCACTCAGAGACTCGGATGCCAACAGAGATCTCACGGAAAACTTGACGGGACGTGCAATAACGGCACTTCTGGAAGAACGTTTTGACGAGGCCAGTTCCCTCGCTCGACAGGCGTTGCTTGCTGACCCAGAGACCGATTCGCTCGCCATTCTTTACCTGATCAAGGGACTCGGCGAGTCGCAGCAGGGCAACACGGACGAAGCCATTCGGGACCTAACACAGGCCCTAGCTTACGGATTCACCAATCCCGAGAGTCGAACTCTCGCACAGAACGAACTGTCACGCCTCACCGGTCGTTGACCTGATTGACTGATGGCGTTGCCCGGCATAACATCGCCTTATGCATTTGATAGTTGATACTTACTATCAATAACTTTTGAATCCCCGAAAAGTTCAACCGCTTCACAATGATCAGTACCCGGACATCACAACCTGACGTTATCGCCGCCCTGGAAGACGCCGGTCTCCGAATTACAGGCCAGCGGCGGCAGGTTGTCGCGGCCATAGAGCGCAGGGACGTCGGGTTCTCGGCGGAGGATATTGCGGGCGAACTCGAAGGCGTAGGCCGCGCCACTGTTTACAGGACACTGAAACTACTGGTCAAAGCAGATGTGATCTGCAAACTGGTGCTGCCTGATGGCACCCCGATGTACAGCCCGTCACGTCTTGAACACCATCACCACTCTGTTTGCACCTCGTGTGGGGCCGTCGAAGAGTTCCGTGATACCACCGTGGAACGCGTCCTCAGATCCCTCACCCGGGAGATCGAAGGCGAGATCGTCGGCCATCGGATGGAGGTGTTCATCCGATGCCGAAGTTGCCTGGATTCGTCTTCTTCCTGATGCCCCATATATATTCAACCGCCTCAATAAACTACGCCCTCTATTGATACTAAATCTCATCAACCGACCTCACCTGACCATTTCGTTAGCAGCGATTGGACTGGCTATGATCTCAACATCCTGCGCGGGAAACGGCGCTTCCACTGACGACGGTTACGCCAGTTCAGCGACTGTACGCGTGGTCGTTTCTATGTACCCGCTTGAGTATTTCACTGGCCAGATTGGCGGCGATCGGGTGCATGTGGACGAGGTCGTCCCCTCCGGTGGCGACGCGCACGATTTTGAGCCAACCCCCGGCGATCTCCGCAAGATCGCTGCCGCCGATGTGATCGTGTATAACGGCCTCGGTTTTGAGTCGTGGATCGATGCGTTGCTTGATGCCGGGGACGCTCCCGATATCGCGGTGCAGGCAAGCTCAAGTTCCGTCGCCCGGCATTTTGACTCCAATGGGGTCGCTACAGATCTCATTGACGATATTGATCCGCATATATGGCTCGATCCGGTTCTCGCCGTCACGCAGGCACGCGCTATTACCGAGGGACTCGTGCAGGCCGATCCAGACGGCAGGACGGTATACCTCGCGAACTCTGATGCGCTTGTCGATCGGCTTACTGGGCTGGACGGCCAGTTCATAGAAGGCCTTGGGAGTTGCTCCCGCGACACATTCATCACATCCCACGATAGCTTCAACTACATGGCCACCCGATATGGCGTTAACGCAGTCGGGATAAACGGGATCAACCCGGAGTCAGAGCCAAGCCCGCGGGCGCTCGCTGACTTAAGCAACGCTATTTCTGACAGCGGTATCGGGTATGTCCTTGTGAGTCCTATCGACTCTGACCGTTTGAGCGACACTCTGGCCCGTGAAACGGATGTCGAATCACTTCCCCTCCACACTCTGCAAAACCTCACCAGCAACCAGAAAGAGTCCGGCGAGACCTACTTCTCCCTTATGGAACAGAACCTGGCGAGTCTCGTGACCGCGCTGGAATGTGAGCAGTGATCATCGAACCGAACGAAAACATGGGCGCCACCGATTCCATGGAATCGGTGGCGCTGAGTCCTGAAGAGTCACATGGGCCAGAGCTCGCGACCGATCGGCCGGTGGTCTGTGAGTTTACGAACACTTGGTACTCGTATGGAGGCGGAGAGCCCGCCGTGGAGGACGTATCGTTCCAGGTCCGTAAAGGCGAGTTCGCCGCCATTCTCGGCCCAAACGGAAGTGGGAAAACCACGTTACTCCGTCTCGCCCTCGGCCTGCTGAAACCAACTCGAGGTTCGGTCGAGCTATTTGGAGAGTCCTCCGCCCGGTTCAGGGACTGGTCCCGGGTGGGTTACGTCCCGCAACGTGTGGAAGGGATGGGAACCCGTTTTCCTGCGACGGTAGAGGAGATCGTTGAACAGGGGTTGTACAGGGGATTCAACCCGCTCGCTATCTTCCGCAGACACGGCCGTAAAGAGATTCTTGAAGCGCTGGACGTCGCCGGTATATCTCACCTCCGACGGAGACCGATCGAATCGTTGTCGGTCGGACAGCGTCAACGGGCATTGATTGCGCGCGCCATCGTCGGCCAGCCTGACCTTCTTTTTCTTGACGAGCCGGTCTCCGGAGTGGACGCGGTAGGGCGTGATCGGTTTCATGAACTCATTTCATCACTCAATCGTGAACATGGAATGACCGTGTTTTTGATCTCGCACGACATAGGTGCGGTCATGCAGGGAGCGACCGTGTGCGCCTGTATCAACCGGACGGTCGTGTTCCACGGGCCACCTCACCACATAACCGGCGAGCATTTATCAGAGTTGTACGGCTTTCCCGTAGATGTCCTCCTACACGACGCCCTTCATGAGCACAGATAAGGACAGTTGATCCTTGCCTGAGATTTTTCAGTTCGACTTCATGACCCGGGCCCTTATCGGAGGGTCGATGGTCGCGATCCTCGCGCCTGCGTTCGGTCTATTTATCGTCCTACGTCGACTTTCCCTGATCGCTGACACCTTGTCCCACGTTGCGTTGATGGGCGTCGCCATCGGTTTCGTGACCAGCATCTACCCGACATTTATCGCGTTAATAGCAACCACATCATCCGCTGCCGGGATAGAGCAACTCCGATCACGCGGCCGGTTGCCCGGTGATGCGGCCCTTGCAATCTTCCTTTATTCATCGCTGGCTATCGCCGTAATCGTGATCAGTAAATCTTCCGGCTTCAACGCAGACCTTTTTGGTTACCTGTTCGGCACTGTTCTTTCTATAAACGACCGCGATCTCTGGCTCATCGGAATCCTGCTGTTGGTCGTCATCGTGTTCGTTGCATCGTTCTACGCAGAGCTAACCCAGAGCGCGTTCGACCAGGATCTGGCACACGTGAGCGGCGTCCGGGTCACAGCGACGAACCTGGCTCTGGCCATCCTGACCGGAGCGACAGTGACCGCATCCATGCGGGTTGTTGGCGTACTCATGGTGGGAGCGTTGATCGTGATACCCGTATTGGCGGCGCTGAGGTTAGCGCGAGGCTTCCGGACGGCTCTATTGCTGGCGATCGGGTTCGGGTTGCTCAGCGTATGGGTTGGACTTGCTGTCGCGTTTTACGCTGATCTAGCAGCGGGCGGTTCGATCGTATTGACCACGGTCGCCATGTTTGCCCTCGCCGAGGTTGTAGGTAAGGCCAAGGACTACTTTTCGGCACGCCATGGGGCTTCCGACACGGGATGGTCAGCCTCCACATCATCCGCCCAACCTGAAATAGACGCCGATCAGAGGTAATCCCTCCACCACGGTGATTGGATCAATCTCAACTACCATCGTAGATTCCGAATTCGTCATAGGGACGCATTCCTGCAGCAGCCGAGAAGCGTATCTAACGAGGCCGCTGGCCGTCCGTCCAGTTCAGGTGTTGGAACTGGTGAGTGAGTGTTACGACAACCAGGTCGCGGCAGACAGACCTGAAGTTAGCCGGCGCACGGTGGAGCAACACTTCAACGGGGCATACGGATCCATAAAACTGTCACCCTTCTGAAATAAACGCACGTGTATATGTTGCCAACGTGTTCTTAGCGTTCCTCGGGTAGTGAACACCTGAAGATCCATTTTGCCTTCGCAGAGCCGTATTTTAAGACAGTGTGTGGCGGTTATTTCGCGCCACCGTCCTGCCCACAAGGCTTCCAGGTTGGTACGTCCTAAATTCAAATCGGGTCCCACATGGAACCAGTGTCTGCCGTACACTGCCGGTAACAATTTCACGATGGGAGCCCGGATATATGACCGACCAGAACATCGCGCTAATGGCACACCTGATGCGCAGGGCTGGATTCGGCGCGTCAAGAGAAGAGCTTGAGCGTCGCGTCGAACTCGGCTATGAAGCTACCGTCGAGGAGCTTCTGAACCCCGGGGATCAGGATGCCGTAGATATCTACGAGTTCCTGCGTTACTACCCACTGTGGTGGAAACCGGGAACGATGGGCGGGCTGGGTCACGCCCCGTGGGTCTGGAGAATGATCAATACAAAGGCCCCGCTCCAAGAGAAACTCTGCCTTTTCTACCATCAGCTTTTCGCGACCGGCGTCGCCAAAGTCGATCACTACGATGAGATCGAAGACATGATCGAGTCGTTCCGTGAGATGGGTCTTGGTAAATACAAGGACCTCCTCATGGCGGTGGCGCAGAGTCCCGCGATGATCTACTGGTTGGACAATCACGAGAACCATGCGGATTCGGTGAACGAGAACTGGGGTCGGGAGCTCCTGGAACTGTTCACGATGGGCGTCGGAAATTACACCGAGACCGATGTCAGGGAGTGCTCACGGGCATTCACCGGTTGGACGCTAAAACACAAGCTCCCACGGTTCCATATGGGGCGATGGGACTGGGATTACGAGTTCCGGGCGAACGACCACGATTACGGCGAAAAGACCTTCCTCGGTCACACGGGCAATTTCGATGGCGAAGAGATCATCGACATCATCTTGTCCAAGCCGGCCACGGCGGCCTTTATTGCCCGTCACCTCTATAGTTTCTTCGTAGCCGATGAGCATCAGGTTCCCGCGTGGTCGGTCACTCCGCCAAACGATCCTGAAGCCGTCCAGTTCATCGCCGATGCCCTCATCGAAAGCGATTATCACATTGGGACGGTGCTCAAGAAAATTTTCAACTCGGACTTCTTCAAAGACTCCACGTTCAAACGGGTAAAGAATCCCGCCGAGGTTGTTATAGGAACACTCCGGTTGGTGGAGGACGCAGAACGCCCGGTGCCGGAGACGATGAGTTGGGCCAGCCAGATCGGATTTATGGGGCAGGAGCTTCTAAATCCGCCAAGCGTCGAAGGCTGGCACTCCGGAATTGAATGGATCAACAGTGGCACGCTGATGAAGCGCACCAACTTCACGGCAGAGATGATCAGTGATCTGTCCCGGCCCGGCGTGGTCAAGATCATCGACCGTATCAAGTCATCTGGCAGCGATCCTGAGGCCGTGGTCGATGCCTGTCTGGATGTGATGGGTCCGCTTGAGATCCCCAGCGAATCAAGGGGTGAACTGCTAGACCATGCCCGGAAACTTGGCGAATTTGACTGGGAAGACGATCGTCCCGGGCAAGGCGGAGCTACGAAGGTGACCGAGATCCTTCAACTCGTTGTCTCACTCAGGGAGTATCAGTTCGCCTAACGGCAAAGTCCTTAGATATCCCGACCAGTTGGCTTAAACATACCGAACAGAAACGGACACAGGGAGGCACCAGGCTTGACGAGTCTCTTGGAAAACGGAACGAACGGAACAAACGGAACCGGGACAACTGATGATCCTGTAATCGTCGTGCTGCAGTTGAGCGGCGGCAACGACTATATGAACACCGTGGTTCCGTATAACGACCCTCTATATCGGGACTACCGGCCGATCGTGAATGTTGGCGAAGAAGACGTTCTCGTTCTGGATGACGAGATAGGACTTCATCCGACGATGGGTCCGATTCAGGACATGTACAAAGACGGAAACGTGGCGATCATCCACGGCGTGGGTTACGAGAACTCGCCCAGATCCCACTTTAGATCCATGGATATATGGCACACATGTGAACCCGACAAGCTTGGAACCGAAGGATGGCTTGGCCGGGTAGTACGTGAACTTGACCCCGACAAGGAAAACGTTGTCACAGCCGTCAGCATGGGCCCGGCATTATTCCGTGCACTCGTCGCACCGAACGTACCTGTAGCCACCGTAGAGAACATCGATAGCTACGGACTTCTCACCGATATTACACCGCAAGAGAAACTCGACCGCGTCCTCGGCCGCTACCAGCGTATGTACTCTCCTGCGATCGGTACCGGTCCGGTGATGGACTATCTTGGACAAACTGGACTGGACGCCCTGAAGGGTGCCGAGATCCTGAACGTCGCACCGGAGAAGTACTCATCGACCGTAGAGTACGCAGACTCCAGCATCGGGAAAAAGCTCAAGGGCATAGCACAGGTTCACCTCGCGGGCCTCGGTTCGAGGGTTTTCTACGCCGACCACGGATCATTTGACACCCACGCCGACCAACTGAGTCTTCACCACAAGTTGTGGTCCCAGGTCTCTCAAGCTATACGTGACTTTTTCGACGATCTCGAAGAGCACAACGCCGCGGACAATGTGGTGATGTTTCTATTCTCAGAGTTCGGACGCCGCGTGTATGACAACGGATCAGGCACGGATCACGGCGCCGGGGGCGTCTGCATCGCAATCGGCAAGGGCGTCAAGGGCGGCATGTACGGCCAGTACCCATCGACAAAGGCCAAAGATCTTGACCAGGGAGACCTCGTTCCTGATTTGGACTTCCGCAGCGTCTACACAAGCCTTGTCGAAGACTGGCTCGGGTTGGACCCCGTGCCAATCGTCGGTGGGAACTTCGAAAATCCGGGATTCATAGAGAAGTAACGGCGAGCGCCTGGTGCACAAAGCGCCAACATCCCACCTTCAGTTACCAACAGAATGGAAGAGGTCCAAGTGCTCACGACATCGGTAGCCGGACGGGCATTCGATTTTAGCCACGTCGTCGGCGGCAGACAGATCACCGGCATCGTCAACATCGCGTTTGGCGAAGGCGATGACGTCTACATTGTGAAAAAGGCTGCGGGATTTTCCGATGTCCTCAGGCTTTCCATTGGCGGCGAGCCCGATGATGAGGAAATCACTACCACATTCAGCCAGGTCAACGAGGGCTTCTTTAGAGGAGCGTGGCCAGCATGCGTGGCCGTGGGTCCGAACTCGAACGTGTACGTGACCGACGAGCTGCGCCACGTGGTAAGCGTCTTCGATAGAGACGGACTGTTTTTGAACCACATCGGCGAGTCCGGAACCGGCGAGGGTCAGTTCGACCGGCCTTCAGGCATCGTGTTCAACGCGGCCGGCAACATGCTGATCGTGGATACGCTCAACCATCGGGTCCAGGAATTGACTGCCGCCGGGGCGTTTGTAAACGGGTGGGGCAGTCAGGGATCAGGTGAAGGCCAGTTCCGGTCACCGTGGGGCATCGCGGTCGACGCCAACGGCCACGTGTACGTGGCCGATCACAAGAACCATCGCGTCCAGAAGTTTGATTCAAACGGCGGCTTCATTGCCTCCATCGGCAGTCACGGATCTGATACCGGCGAGTTTGACCACCCATCGGACGTCGCGGTAGATCCCAACGGCGATATTTACGTTTGTGACTGGGTGAACAATCGCGTTCAGGTGTTCGACAGCGAATACAACTACATAAGCGAACTGGGCGGTTCTGCCATCGAACTGTCGAAGTGGCAGAAGCTGTACGTGCGCGGAAACCCGGACGTACACAAAGCCCGCCGTCGTGTCGAAAGCCTGGAGCCGGAGTGGAAATTTGCACTTCCAACCGGGGTCAAATTCGACGCGGTACGATCACGTTTGTTCGTGATCGATTCCCAGCGCTGGCGAATACAGATTTTCGACAAGCTGGACGGGTACGGCGACCCGCAGTTCAACATCTAGCTCAGATGACACCGACTTAATCGTGACCTGATGTTGAGATTCTGAAGACCAGGTGACATCGACGGGTCGCCCGAGCGTACGGCGAGGGGGCGTTGGTCTCATCCTGACTCCGAAGCCCGACCAGCGTTCACCGGACTTCTCAAAACTGCCATCACGCGGACGAGCCGATCAGCTTCCTCCTCCTTACGGCGGATGAAGCCGACCGGCTCGCCAATGTAGGTCTGGTGGAGACGGGGGAGAGTCGAACTCCCCGTCCAGCTAGGGTTTCGCTTCGACGTCTACAAGCTTAGTCGGCGATTTATTGTCTCGCCGCTGATCTCGCTCTCCGTCAGGCTACTTCAGCGGCCAGCCGATGATCTTAGGTCCGCACCAATCGGCGTCAGGCGGACAGCACCCCAAGTAAGCGTCGCAGCCATCGGTCCCCTCGGGGGAAGAATCGTGGCTACGTGGCCGTTTCTAGGCGGCCATAGCGAGTTGTTTCTCGCCGTTTAATGTTGCGCCAGCGGATTATCGAGGAAGTTGGCACCCTCGGCTTGCAGTCTGGCGGATGCCTCTCTGTCGAAACCACGCGTCCCCAGATACCACCTAATCCTACCGCGAACCGGATACCTTACGTAAGCCGTCAGTCACATCTACTGCGCCGTGACCTGGCCAGACCTGACCATTTTCACGCTGAATCAAACAGGGCAGGGCGGTCCGGATTAACGATCCCGAAGCCTCGTCGCCCGCTGCATGTCGCGCTTGGTCTCCCGTTCCTTGATCGCGTTGCGCCGATCGTACTGGCGGCGCCCTTTTGCGACCGCGATCTCCACCTTTGCGTGATGATCTTTTAGATACAAACGAAGTGGCACTAGCGTGGAGCGCTCCCGGCCGAGCTCCAGTTCCAGCCGTCGCAGTTCCTTCTTGTGGATCAAAAGCTTTCGAGGTCGCAGTGTGTCGTGCTCTGAGTAGTGGCTCGCGCCCTTGAACTCTGCGATATGGGCATTCATGAGCCACAGTTCACCGGCACGAACGCGGGCGTACGCCTCGGCGATGTTGACCCGCCCTTCACGCACAGATTTAATCTCCGTCCCACTGAGAACAATCCCGGCCTCAAACTGCTCCCCGATGTCGTAATTGAATCGGGCGCGACGGTTCTGCGCTATCGTCTTGTATCGCGTACCGACATCCGTCACCGCCGTTCGCTCCCGGCCAACCACTCGCCTGGGCATATCTATCCCACCTGCACAATCGACAACTGAAAGTTGAGCTGCTCGATAGCAGCCTCAAGTTGCAGGTCCACTTCGGCATCGAACGGCAACTCGACCGTCACGTCCGGGATCACGCCCTCGCCTTCGATCAGGCCACCGTTTGGCGTGTACCACCGTCCAATCGTCAGGTAGACCCCTCCGTCATCCTTTTCAAGGTCCCGAAGGATGTTCACTGAGCCCTTGCCAAAGGTCTGGGTTCCGATGATGGCGGCCCGTCCACGATCCTGTAGCGCCGCTGCAAGCACCTCACTGCCGCTTGCACTGAACGCGTCCACGAGTACCACAAGTGGAATGTCCAGAGCCGAACCGCCCGGATCTGCTGGCCAGTCCCTGCGAACCCCGCGCCCGTTGATCTCGTACGTCACCATTCCGCCGTCCAAGAACTCGGCAGCAACGTCTACGGTCGATTCCAGCAGTCCGCCCGGGTTGGAGCGAACATCCAAGATGATCCCCTCAGAACCCACGTCCTTGATGTCCTCGATGACTGCTCGCAACTCCTCAGGCGTTCGCTCGGTGAACTGTGTGATCCTGATAATCGAGTAAGGCGGGTCCTCCGGGTTGCCATCGCCATCGTGCAGGTCACGTCTGAATACGCTCGCCGTTGGAATCGTGCCTCGGATGATCGTCACTTCTATGGGATCGAGCTCTCCAAGCCGTTGTATCGTGAGCACGACCGGCGTGCCCCCTTCGCCGCGAATTTTGTTCACAGCGTCGATCACGCTCCAACCCTCAGTATCATCGCCATCGACGGCGATGATGATGTCTCCGGACTTGATTCCAGCGCGTTCCGCCGGGGTGTCCGGAATCGGGGCGACCACAATGATTCGCTGGCCGTCCGGTGTGTTGTCTATCTGAGCTCCTATACCCTCAAAATCGCCCTGGAACGACTCCATTTGCCGCTCGAATCCCGCTGGCGTCACATAAGAGGTGTATGGATCGTCCAGCGCATCAAGCAAGCCCCGAATAGCGCCACGTGCCAGAATTTCCGGGTCGATGCTCTCCCGCTCAACGTATTCACGAGCGAGCATCGCGAACGTCTCCCAGACGGGCTCCAGCCCTTCTGGAATGTCTCCCGGGCTATCGAGTACCGGCAATGGACTTGCCGTTGCTATCAGTCGGTCTCGTCCCGGCAGGTCTTCTTCAAAAAATGGCGTAACGGCCTCATCTTCACCACCGCCACACGCCACGGTGAGCAACATAAACGCGCCGATAATGAGTGGACTCCAGCGCTTGAGACTCTTCAACATGAAGTGCAATTTGACCTTTGGCCCAGTCAGTTAAATACGCTGACTTAATCGCGATGCCGGGCTGAAACAAAAAGGCCGACGACCATTCGGTCGGCGACGATTCATTCGAGCGTAGCACGATGACGCTGTGGCGAGGTAAGTGATAGCGCTCAGTGCACGCCCGTTGGATGCGATGTTTACACATGACGATACGAAACCGCGGCGCATCCGGGTTCAGGCGGGCAGGATCATTGGGGGGGAAGGAGTGTTTCAGTAGATCCTTAGATTGTGCCGTTGGGATTGCAACGTGATCGGATGAGGATTAGATACTTATCGGAAGTAATATGTCGTAATTGACATAACTACTATAGTGCGACGTTGTTTCTATCGTAATCAGACACCTACCCTGCCTCTTACACCTCCCTTTTTAACATCAGTGACGAGCCCTCAACCCAGGCATACAATCTCGTCACACCTCCGATTTCCCGTCCAGCGGACTCCGCGAGAGTCAGGCACTCGAACTCCATCTGACCGATTAATCGCCAGGGATTACATATGTCCGTTCCGACAACTGACCCGATCATCGTCGCCCCAACAAACATGCCGTTCCGGGACGATGAGTCGCTGGATCTCGATGCCCTTGCCCGCAATATTGACAAGTTTTGCGGCACCGCTCTTTCGGGATTCGTTGTTGGCAGTTACGGCGGCGAAGAGTTCCATATGGGCGAACCGGAAAAGGTTTCTTCCATCAAGACCGTTGTCGATGCACAAGCAGGCCGGAAATTCGTCATCGCAGGCATTGATACTCTTTCGCCGACGGAGGCCGTTCGGCTGGCGAACCTGTACGCAGAGGCCGGAGCTGACATCGTGCGGGTACGAATTCCTCCACGCATGGGAGATGGCGGCGGCAAAGCGCCAGTTCAGGACTATTTCGAACAGGTAACTGCGGGCAGTCCGGTACCTGTGATCGTCATCCATCAGCCAAAAACAGCGATGGGCGTCGACGTGGCCGCGGACGAGCTCGCGGACATCACGGCGTTCGATAACGTGTTCGCATACATCATGTCGCTAAACTACAGGTACGAGTGCCGTATGTCGTCGTTTGTAAACGATGCCGTGAAATTCTGGACCTGTAACGGGACGTTGCTGATGCCGGGCGGCATCATCGGTGCCGTCGGAGCCTGCCTCTTGTTCGGAAACTGGGGGCCGCATATCGCACGTGACATCATCCAGGCCTGCCTGGACGACCGATACGCCGAGGCCAGGGAGATCCAGGATCGAATCAACCACATGGATTACCTGGGCATGGCATGGGGAGTCGGCGTACAGAAGACAGGCCTGAACCTGCTGGGATACGAAGGCACAGTTCCCAGGCTCCCAAACCTTCCAATGACGGATGCGCAGACGGCAGAGATCCGGGAGGCCTTAATAGAGGCGAGGATTCTGGATGCCCACGGGACTCCCTTACCGCAGATATAAAGTTTCTTGACCGATTCTGAACATCATTTGACCGGACGGCCACGCAATAGCGTTCTGGGGCGAATAAACGCTTATCCGCTTTCACCTGACGGACATCCAGTCGTTGCCTTCGTCACTTCCATCTAGCGGGCAAACAAGCGCTATCCGACCGCTTCAGCCACCAGCTCTGCACGCTCTGCCGCCGACTTCAGCTCATCGTCGATCGCGCACCGGAGCCTGTCGATGCCCCAGCCTTTGATTGCGGACGCGAGCACGACGCAAGAAATCTCCCCTCGCAGGTCTCCGCCAAATTCCGCCGGATCTCGTTCGATAAGGCCGACTCCCACATCAGAAGAATCACCGCTATTCGCAGCCGTGTCACCATCGCCATTGACACTTACGTACGACTCGGCGGCGGGCTGATCCGGCTCTGCGTCCGTGAGGAGGTCCATCTTGTTAAGGACCAGTATTCGTGGCACGTGTGATAAATCCATGTCGTCCAGAATCTTATCCACGACCTCGATTTGCCGCTCCGAGTACTCGGAATTCGAATCCACAACATGCACCAGGACATCGGCCTCTTCCAGCTCCTCAAGCGTCGCTCCAAATGACTCCACAACTATCGGCGGCAACTTGTAGATGAACCCGACCGTATCTGAGATCGTCGCCGGCGCTCCGGACGGCAGATGTATCTGGCGGGTCGTCGTGTCGAGCGTAGAGAAAAGCTGATCGCGCTCCATCACTTCGGAAGACGTGAGCTTGTTGAACAGGGCACTCTTGCCGGCGTTCGTATAACCCACAAATGCCACCACACCGAGATCGGATCGACGACGGTTGTTTCGCTGACCCTCACGACGCAGCCGAACCTTTTTGAGTTCCTTCTTGATGCGCGATATCTTGTTACGGACGAGCCTACGGTCGGTCTCGATCTGCGTCTCACCCGGGCCCCGGGTTCCGATTCCACCACCAAGTCGTTCAAGATGAGACCATTGCCCGGCTAGTCGCGGCAACAAGTATTCGCTCTGCGCCAGCTCGATCTGCAACTTACCTTCGGAGGAGCGTGCACGACGGGCGAACACGTCTAGGATGAGTGTGCTGCGGTCGATCACCTTGACCTTCAGATCATCCTCAAGGCGAAGCTGTTGCGATGGCTTGAGTTCGTCGTCAAAGATGACGGTATCCGCGCCCTCTTCCTGGATCGCCACCCGTAGGTCGTCGATCTTGCCCTTGCCGATGTACGTCGGCGAGTACTTGTTGAGCATCTGGGACATCCGTCCCACGACTTCCGCTCCACATGCCTCGGCAAGCGACGCAAGCTCATCAAGCGAGTCTTCGACCGGCCAGACCGATTTCTGTCTACGGACCTGTGCGCTGACAACGAAGACGCGTTCCTGACGCCTCGACGTCCTGATTCTTGAGGATTTGGCCAAGCTGTTCGAGGTACTCCAAACCTACTGGTGCTCTTCTTCTTGAATCTTAACTGGCGGGCGGTGGCGGGATTTTCCAGTCCCGCAGACGGGAGAGCCCTTCGGCGACTCTGTCATCTGCAAGGGTAAGCGATAATCGAATATAACCCTCGCCGGCCTCGCCATACGAGCTGCCCGGCGTCACTACGATGTCACGTTCTTCAAGCAGCGCATTGGCGAACTGTTCTGACGAGTAGCCCTCTGGCACTCGTGTCCAGACGTACAGACCAGCCTGCGGAGCGATAACCGCCAATCCGATTGATCGCAACGCATCGACGACTTTGTCCCGCCGGTCCTGATATCCCCGATTGTTCTCGACCACCCAGTCACCGTGGTTATTGAGAGCCTCGACCGCCATTTCTTGAACCGCCTGTGGAACTCCAGAGTCCAAGTTGGACTTGATGACGCGAAGCGCCTCGACGAGGTCGGCGTTCCCAACAGCCGCCCCAACACGCCATCCGGTCATGTTGAAGGTCTTGGATAGGGAGTGGAACTCCATGCCGATGTCCATGGCGCCGTCGGCCTGCAGGAAGCTGGGGGCACTGTAGCCGTCGTACGTGACTTCGCTGTAGCAGTTGTCGTGCAGAACGATCAGGTCGTGGGCTTTGGCGTACTCAACCACCTTTTGGAAGTACTCAATCGATGCGATGCCACCCGTGGGGTTGTTCGGGTAGTTGAGCCAGAGGATCTTCCCTTTGTCTGCAACCTCGGCCGGGATGTCGTCTAGGTCCAACTGCCATCCAGCCTCTTCGTGCATCGGAACTTTGTAGCTAACACCACCGGCAAAGATCGTCCCGACGTCGTACACCGGGTAGGCCGGGTCAGGCATGATCGCCATATCGCCCGGGTTCAAAAACGCCAACGCCGCGTGGCCAATCCCTTCTTTTGCGCCGATTAGGCTGATGGCCTCCGTCTCCGGGTCAAGCGCAATCCCGAATCTGCGCTGGTACCAGTCCGATACCGATTTGCGAAACTCCGGCAAACCCTCAGATTCCGGGTAGCGGTGGTTCGGGGTGGTGCGTGTCCCCTTATCCAGCGCGTCCAGGATGAAGCCCGGCGTCTCCCGGTCAGGATCACCGATCCCAAATGAGATCACGTCGATGCCCTGCGCCCGTTTGGCCGCGATCGTGCGTGAGATCGTGACAAACGGATATTCGGGCAGTTGTGTGACGCGGTCGGCGATGTGCATGGTTGCTGGGGATCCTTTGGGATATGACTATTAACGGGGATTACTGGGCAAGGCAGAGATTGTAGGCGGAAGGGCGCAGTGAATGGGCCTCGTCAGTCCCGCCAGACACCCTCAAACACCTCTACAGCTGGGCCCTCAAGGTAAATTTCACCCTCACCGGCCCACGTGATCCGCAACTCACCACCCGGAACCTGGACTCGAACCGTATCGTCTGTGAAGCCGTGGAGCTTGGCCGCCACCGCCGTCGCAGTCGTCCCGGTGCCGGAGGATAGGGTCTCCCCCGCCCCGCGCTCGAATATCCGGGCCTTCAACGTGCCGGAATCCACAACGTTGGCGATCTCGAAGTTGATCCGGTTTGGGAACAAAGAGTGGCTCTCGACATACGGGCCTATCTCCAACAACGGGAAGTCGTCCACGTTTTCCTCAAGAAATACGACTGCGTGTGGGTTGCCAACAGACAGGCATGTGACTTTGAGTTTCCGGCCTCCGGCCTCGATTTCGTAGTCGAGAACGCGGTCCGGGTTGCCCATTGCCACCGCATCTACGGGAATATCTGCCGGCGCAAGGGTTGGTTCCCCCATTGCCACACGTGCCGCCACCATCACCTCGCCGTCCATCGTGGGTATGACTGTCCGAACGCCTCCGCCCGTTTCGACAATCAGCCCTTCCGGACCTGGCACGGCAATTTTGCGGTCGATCACAAACTTGGCGAAAAGTCGGATACCGTTCCCGCTCATCTCGGCTTCGGAGCCATCCGGGTTGTAGATCCGCATGCGCACCTGCGCAAGGTCCGAATCCTGAACAAGCGTTATCCCGTCAGATCCGACACCGAAGTTGAGCCGACTCATGGCGACCGAAAGCTCGCCCCAATCGCGATCGATTCCTCGACCATCAATGGCAATGTAATCGTTCCCGGCTCCGTGCAACTTGACGAATGGCAGCACCAAAATGATTCCTTTGCCCTGATTACAGGTTAGAGACTGGAGTTCCGATGAGATCTGATAACTAAATTAATCCAGAATCTTCACAACCCGTAGCGTGTCATTCTAAAGGTGTTATATCGGTTCGTAAAATGATGTTTTAGGGTTATCTTTTGCTACATTTTCCGATTGCATCGCGTTCAGACAGCCATGACTCAACCAGATCGGTCGCCGTTGCTGATACACCTTCCGGGTCGGTCGCGTCCAGCCAGTTGATGCGCTTATCGTCCGCCGAAAACCAGTTGTCCTGATGTCGCGCTAGGCTCCGCGTCGCCCGCCTCGTGGCATGCACCGCATCGGAGTACGTCCGCTCTCCCGCCAGGTACCCGGCCAGTTCCCGATAGCCTATGCCGGTCATCGCCGGAGCGTTCATCGGCACCCCTCGTTGCACCATTTGGTGCACCTCATCCACCCAGCCAGCCATCAACATTCCATCGATTCGGGAATCGATTCGGGCATAAAGATGCTCCCTACTCAATTTCAGGCCGATAATGAGGGCATCATAAGGAGGCTCTTCAGCCCGTCGAGGCCCAGTATTCCCGCCCGCCTGGGCTACCTCGATAGCCCTTATCACCCGGCGCACGTTTCTGGAGTCGATCCGTTCAGCAGCCTCCGGGTCCAGCTCCTCCAAGCGCACAAATACCGCCTCATAGCCCTCCTCCTGCGCGACACCTTCCAATTCAGCCCGCAGTTCGGCGTTCGGCGTCACACGCGGCACGTTCCACCCCTCCAGCAACCCCCAAACGTACTGACCTGCCCCGCCAGCCAAAACTGGAAGGGCCCCTCGGATCATTACTTTGGCGGCGATTTCTCTGACCGAATCAAGATAATCCGCCAGTCCGAACGGATCTTCTGGCTCGAGGAAGTCGATCAAATGATGCGCCGCCGCTGCCAGATCTTCTTCCGACGGTTTCGCCGTTCCGATATCAACCCCCCGGTAGAACAATCGCGAGTCTGAGTTGATCACTTCGCCGTTAAACGCCTGCGCCAGTGAAATGGAGAGAGCGGTCTTGCCTGAAGCCGTCGGGCCAACCACGACGAGCAATTTTGGCTTTGAGGCTGGCGAGTTCATGCCGGGCATAGGGATTGATGAGCGGCTCTGTCCGTCAATCGGACGCCGCAAACGCCTCGACAATTCGCGAGAACGCCTCTCCGTCCAGGCTCGCCCCACCGACCAGTGCGCCGTCTACGTCCGGAGACGCCGCATAAGAAGCGGCGTTATCAGCATTCACGCTGCCTCCGTAGAGGATCGCGATACCTTCGGCCGCTTCTGACGAATACAGTGACGCCACGGCCCCCCGAATGGCAGAAGACATCTCCTGCGCTATTTCCGGCGACGCAGCCCGGCCGGTACCGATCGCCCAGACAGGTTCATATGCAATCTCAACCTGTGAGACGTCCGAGAGTCCTGCGAGGCTTCCCTCTACCTGGGACGCCACAAACGCTGCGGCATCGCCGGAATCTCGTACTTCTAGTGATTCACCAACACAGATGATCGGCCGCAATCCCACGGCGAGTGAGGCCCGCGCCTTGGCGGCTGTTGTCCCGTCATCCTCGCCGTGCATCGAACGTCGTTCCGAGTGACCAACGATCACATAAGTACACAACCCGAATAGCATGTCCGCCGACAGTTCTCCGGTATACGCTCCCTGTGCGTTTGAACTGACGTCCTGGCCACCGATGAACACGTTCGTTCCGTTGAGCGCCATCGACACGGGCACCAACGACACCGACGGCGGGCAAACGACGGTCGTGACACCTTTAATGTCGGATACACCCTTTGCCACGCCCCGTGCCAACGCAGATGCTTCCGCCAGTGTGTTGTTCATCTTCCAGTTACCAGCGACTACAGGTGTGCGCATTTAAGGCCCTCGATACGACTAAACATCTGATTCATCTTGTGACTCGCCCTGTGAATCTTCTGGCGCTTGAACCGCATCCAGTAGAGCCGCCACGCCCGGAAGCGTCTTGCCCTCAAGGAACTCCAGGGACGCCCCGCCGCCGGTCGAAACATGTGTGATCCGGCCCCGGAGTCCAAGAGACCCCACGACCTCGGCGGTCGATCCGCCACCGACAACGCTCACACAGTCATTGTTTGCGGCGATCGCCTGTGCCACCGCAGTTGTGCCCGCGGCGAACGACGACCACTCAAATACGCCCATCGGTCCGTTCCAGATAATCGTTTTCGCCCCGGACAACTCTTCAGCGTATGCGACGGCCGATTCCGGACCGATATCGAGGATCAGTGCCCCCTCTGAGATAGCGGGAACGCTTACTGTAGTCGGCTCCGCGTCCTCGGAAAACTCCATCGCCGTGATGACATCCGTTGGGATCACAATCCGGGCCGACGAATCTTTCAACAGCGAACGCGCCACTTCGGTCTCGGCGTAACTTTCCGGGTCGGCATCCACATGTCCTGCGGCGGACAGGAACGCCGCAACCATTCCTCCGCCTACCAGTATTGTGTCTACCTTGCTCGCCAGATGCGTGAGCACGGCGATCTTGTCAGACACCTTTGCGCCGCCGATAACGGCGATTACCGGATGATCGGGGGTTTCCAGGCATGCGCCGAGCATCTCAAGTTCACGTGCCATCAACATTCCGGCAACCGCGGGCATGTATTCGGCGACGCCGACTGTAGACGCATGTGCACGGTGCGCAGTGCCGAACGCATCGTTGACATAAACATCTGCCAGACCGGCCAACTTGCGTGCGAATCCAGGGTCGTTCTGTTCCTCTCGCTTATTGAACCGGAGGTTCTCAAGGAGAGCTACCTCGCCTGGCTCCATCGACTCCATCACCAACATCGGAACCTTGCCAGCGGGCCCTTTGCCTTCTTTGACCTCTGCGCCTAGCAACTCCGATAGCCGTTCGCGTACCGGAGTTAACCGAAGATCAGGATCAACCTCACCTTCCGGGCGACCCATGTGAGAGCAGAGCATCACGCGACACCCGTGGTCTCTCAGGTATTCGATCGTCGGCAGTGCCGCCTGAATCCGGGAGTCGTCTGAAATTCGGAGATCCGCGTCCACCGCTGTTCCCGACATCGGAACATTGAAGTCCACGCGCACGAGCACCCGAGCTTCCTCGAGGTCTATGTCTTCTACGGTCTTTTTACCTGCTGCCGGCATCTAGGCGTCCTTGCCGTTTGTGATTTCGGGCAAATCTAGCCCTTCCGGTTTCGCCAGGAATCTCGCCGCCTGGCTCAACTGTTCGATAGTCTCGGCAGGTAGGTTCGCCGTCTCAAGAGCAGATATACCCTCATCAAGCAATCGGGTGATCGTTTCCGTAGAAAACTCCCTGCTTCCGGCTGCATCCAATACTTCGGTCAGGGTTTTAGCGGACTCCGGGTCGATCACGCGCTCCATGTAGATCTCACCAACGCGGCGCCGATCCGTAGGCGTCCCGGACTCGACCACGTACGCCACGGGGAGGGTCTTCTTCTTGGCAACGAGCCGACCCTGTCGTGTCTCATCACGCTGTCCGTCCGGCCAGAACACGTCACAGTCGTCTCCCACCCTTATCGCTGCCCCGAGCTTTCGCCCAAACGTATTAAGACCTTCGGCAACGGAGTCAACAACGTCACCGCTCGCAAGCGCGCCAAGCTGGACGGCGCATGCGAGAAGAGCGCCCGTTTGCGATTCCGCCATGGAAAGATACTCGTCCACGCCGACATCGAGTCGTTCCTGGAGTGCGATGTCCCTGTACTGGCCCTCACACGTATCAAGGTTGGCCTGGTCCAACACGCGAATCGCGTTCGCAATCGACTCGGTCGGGACGCCATTATTGCGAGCTTCAAACAACGACAGACGTGCGAGGGCGTGCATGCCATCTCCCGTGTTGATCGCCTGCGCCGGCCCCCATGACCACCACACAGATGCGCGGTTGTCGCGCTCCGAGTTGCCGTCGCGGATATCGTCATGGATCAGGATGTGGTTGTACAGATACTCAACGGCACATGCCTCCGGTAGTGCATCGGCATAGTTCCCACCGAGGGAGCTGCAAGTCATTAGAGTCAGTGCCCCATGGACGCGTAAACCAGGCGATCCTATCCTGGGCTCGCCGGTCGTTTCGTACCAGCCCATGTGATAGCCCATCATCCGATAAAGCGGCAAAGTCCGTTCAGAGACAAGCGCCTTTAGCGCCGTCTCAAGCTCGTCTTCCCGTTGCGTCAAACCGGCCGGCGGATTGCCTGACATGGTCGTCATCAGTGAGCGTCACCGTTCGTTTGTAAATACCGATACATATTGGAAAGTGCCCTGTCACGGGGCAACTCAGCCAAGGACATTCGTCCACACGCGTTGGATCATTTCCAGTGAGATCGCTCCATGTCGGCGAACCAGCGGAGGGTCCACCGAGAAGTCTACGACCGTCGAGGGCGCGTCGTGCTCTCCACAGACGCCTTCTACAACGAATCCAAGGGCGTCTTCGAACGCGTCCTTAACTTCCGACGCCGTTTTCAGAGATCGCTCCCCGGATAGGTTGGCCGACGTTCCGGTAATTGGACCGCCAACGGCGCGGGCGATGTCCCTTGGGATGTCATGATCTGGCACACGCACTCCGACGGTGCCCGCACCCGCCGAGACCACCTCCGGCAATTCTTCGACAGCGGTAAGCACCAGAGTCAGCGCGCCCGGCCAGAACGCACTTGCAAGAGCGGTAGCTCCGGTGGGCACAGATGCGGCGATCAATCCCAGATCCTCAGGCCCCGGTATCAGCAAGGGAACCGGGCTATTTCCGGGCCTGCCCTTGGCGGCAAACAACCCTTTCACCGCGGCGGCATTAAAAGGATCGACACCGAGTCCGTAGAAGGTATCGGTTGGGAAGGCGACCACTCCCCCGCTTCTTATCACGTCCGCCGCCGACTCCACTGATCCGTCCGCGGAACGGCCGGTAGCACCCCGTTCCGTGGTACGGCTCAAAGTCGAATTCCGTGGTGGGGCAACGTGCCGCTCCCGTCGTCACTGGTATTGGAAGCTCCGTCCGCCGTTAGACGGCGCGGCGCGGGCGACGATGCCCACGAATGAATTGCGTTGACGGAGTTTAGCACGGGTGCTAGCTTTAATCCTCTAATCAGACGCCCTTCAGCGCCGGTGAACTGGACAGGCCAGTTCACCGACAGACCTGCACTGGGAGTTAATGTCAGAAGACGCAGCGACGACCCCTCAGGAAGCACTCGAAAAGGCGGTGGCAGACAGCCGCCGAGTCTCGACGACGGGCGACATCGAGGTCGCTACATATCTGGAAATCGCACAGGGTGAGCGGGTCCGTGGAGGACACCCGTATCAGGACACTACAGAGCCTGAGACGGTCATCATCATGGACTTCGGGTCGCAGTACTCCCACCTAATAGCGCGTCGCGTACGCGAGGCGAACGTATTCTGCGAAATCGTCCCGCACTCCGCAAAAGGCGCCGTCCTTGAAAACAAGAACGTCGTTGGAATCATCCTCTCGGGCGGTCCCAACAGCGTCTACGAAGATGATGCGCCGCTAACTCCAGGCTGGGTGTTCGACGCGGGAGTGCCCATCCTCGGCATTTGCTACGGCATGCAAGCGCTCGCGCACCAACTGGGCGGCACAGTGACTGCGGGTTTGCAGCAGGAGTACGGATACGCCGTCATCCATCGGAACGACCAGACGACCGACCTCTTTGAAGGCCTGGACGAAGCGTCTCCAGTTTGGATGAGCCACGGGGACCGAATCGAAACGCTCCCGCCCGGCTTCAAATCACTTGCTTACTCCGAAAACTCCCCTGTCGCGGCAATAGGAAATGATGAAGGAGTTTTCGGTATTCAGTTCCACCCGGAAGTGGCACACACGCCACAGGGTGCAATGCTCCTCAGTAACTTTGTCCACAAGATCTGTGGAGCCGCAGGCGACTGGACGCCGGGACACTTCGTCACCGAGGCGATCGAGCGCATCAAGCAACAGGTCGGCGACGGCAAAGTGATCTGCGCGCTTTCTGGCGGCGTGGACTCGGCTGTGGCAGCGGTACTGCTGCACCGTGCGATTGGCGACAATCTAACCTGCATATTCGTCAATAACGGACTGCTGCGTCGGGAAGAGGCCGAGCGTGTCCAATCGGTGTTCAGCCGCACGCTTGGCCTGAAACTGCGGTACATAGACGCAACAGAGCGATTCCTCTCGGCGCTTGCCGGGGTCACGGACCCTGAAGAGAAGCGGAAAATCATCGGCCGGGAGTTCATCGGTGTCTTCGAGGAAGAAGCCGATGAGCTTGGTGAGATCGACTTCCTGGCACAGGGAACGCTCTATCCGGACGTGATCGAGAGCACGAGCTCGGAGACCAAAGCTGCGCACGTCATTAAGTCCCATCACAATGTTGGCGGGTTGCCTGACCACATGAACCTGAAGCTGGTAGAGCCTCTCAGATACCTGTTCAAGGACGAAGTCAGACTCGCCGGCGCAGAGCTGGGAATTTCACCCGAGGTACTCAACAGGCAACCTTTCCCTGGTCCAGGCCTCGCTATCAGAGTGATCGGCGACATCACGTTCGAGAAACTTGAGACGCTCCGTGGCGCCGACTGGATCGTAATGGACGAAATCAAGAACGATGGCCTTTACGAACAGTTATGGCAATCGTTCGCAGTACTCACAGACACCAGGACCGTCGGCGTAATGGGCGACCGGCGCACCTACAGTTACGTCGTGGCGATACGCGCAGTAACCAGCGAAGACGCTATGACGGCAGACTGGGCCAAGTTGCCGTACGACACGCTGGACCGCATCTCAAACCGAATCGTGAACGAAGTCGCTGAGGTGAATCGCGTCGTTCTGGATATAACCAGCAAACCCCCGGGCACGATCGAGTGGGAATAGTGGCAAGACAGGTCTCACGACGTTGAAGGTCCTGCTGGTCGGCTCTGGCGGGCGTGAACATGCGATGGCAGCTGCCCTGAGCAGGAGTCCGCTGCTGGACCAACTTCTGATTGGACCTGGTAATGCAGGGACAGCCTCGCTCGGCGAGAACGTCCTTTTGTCGATCAGTGATATCCCAGGAATCGTGTCCCTTGCCGAGGACCGGAGCATCGATCTCGTAATCGTCGGACCGGAAGCACCCCTTGCGGAAGGCCTGACTGACGAGCTCAAAATCGCCGGCATACCGGTATTCGGGCCATCTCAATCCGCCGCCCGCATCGAGTCCTCAAAAAGTTGGGCAAAGCAGCTCATGGCGCGTCACGGCGTGCCCACCGCCGGATTCGCGACATTTCACAACGAACAGGAATCGCTCCAGCACATTCACGCTCTGGACGAAGGGTCGATTGTCGTGAAGGCAGACGGCCTTGCCGCGGGCAAGGGTGTAATCATTGCCGGGTCTCGAAAGGAAGCAAGCAAGGCCGTAACGGACATGATGCATGGAGGGATGTTCGGAGACGCCGGCGCCACGGTGGTGATCGAAGAGTGCATGACGGGACCGGAGGTCAGTGTCTTCGCATTCGTGGATGGCCAAACGGTTTCAAACGAGGTCGCGGCCTGCGATTACAAACGGGCATATGACGGAGACATCGGCCCCAATACCGGCGGAATGGGCGCGTACACCCCGCCCGAGTTCTGGACACCGGAACTGGCGATGCAAGTCCGGGCGGAGATACTAGAACCGATAGCAACCGCGATGGATGCCGAGGGGGCCTCGTTCACAGGAACCCTTTACGCCGGATTGATGCTGACCGAGTCAGGGCCACGCGTGATCGAATTCAACTGCCGCTTTGGGGATCCCGAGGCGCAAGTCGTTCTATCCCGACTTGAAACAGACCTGCTGGAAATCGCACTGGCTGCAGCAAACGGAAAGCTCGATCAGATCGATGTCCAGTGGAACGACCAGGCTGCCGTGTGCGTCGTGATGGCGTCCGGCGGATATCCGGGCTCGTACGAGACAGGCAAACCGATAAGCGGCCTTGCCAGCATCTCTGGTGATACAGAGGTGTTCCACGCCGGAACCGTCGAAGCAGAGGACGGAACCGTCCTCACCGCTGGTGGGAGAGTCCTCGATGTTGTAGCGAGAGGATCGGACATCTTCGAGGCGCGGACGACCGCATACGCCATAACTCAAGCAATCAACTTTGAAGGTGTTGAGTATCGGCGAGACATCGCGACACGTGCCGTGAAATCGCCCGCCCCGTGACACAGCGCGCTGAGTACACCCTCCTTGTTGTGTGCGATTTCGACGACACCGCCGCCGACTGCAACGCGGCGCAGCGTCTGATCGCAGAATTCGCCGGTCCGGATGCCGCCGCTATCAATCAGGAATACCAGGACGGGGCATTAACGTTCCGCGACTATCAAGAAAAAATAATCAGTACGATTACGGCGCCAGTCGAACAACTCAGATCGTGGGCCAGCGATAATGTGAACCTTCGCTCCGGCTTTCTCGAGGCCGTGGAAACGACGCGTGAACAGGGCGGCCAGTTCATGATCGCCTCCGCCGGGATCGATTTTTACATCGAGCCAGTCCTGGCGGTGAACGGTCTGGCTGATGTCCCTATCTTGTCCGTCATGGGTGAGCCTACCGCGCCGGATGGTACGACCATGTCGTTCCGTTACGATTACCCATCTAACCGGGAGTTTTGCCGCGACTGGGCCGTTTGCAAATGCGAACCAATCGAGAAAGCGCGTGCAGCCGGCCAGAAGGTGATATTCATCGGCGACGGTCTACGATCCGATTCATGCGCCGCAGAAAAGGCGGATACAGTGTTCGCTCGTTCAAGGCTTCTGGAGCATTGCAGAAACAACGGTATCGAGGCTATCGAGTTCGAAGACTTTCACTCGATCGCTGAATACATCTCAGAATTCAAGCTCGAACCAGACCAAAATTCCAGCAACTCAACACCCACGAAGGCCGCCGAATGATCCCTCGCTATTCACGACCGGCAATGTCAAAAATCTGGTCGGACGAAAACATGTACGGCCTCTGGCTTAACATCGAGATCGCAGCCAGCCAGGCTTGGACAAACCTCGGAGTTGTGCCGCGATCAGACATGGATCTCATCCGGGGCGCCAGCTTCGACATGGAGCTATACAACCTGCATTTCGAAGAGACGAAACACGATGTCGTCTCGTTCACTCGCTCCGTTATGGCCAGCCTCGGCGACGAGAGCCGCTGGATCCATCACGGCCTGACCTCTAATGATGTCAAAGACACCGCCTTGAGCCTCCAATTGCTCCAAGCGATTGACCTGCTGGATAAAGACGTCGATGACCTCATGGCTGTTCTTAAAGTGCGTGCAGAAGAGTTCATTGACACACCGGCGATGGGTCGCTCCCACGGCATACACGCAGAGCCAATGAGCTTCGGACTCAAATTTGCCCTGTGGTGGGACGAGATGCGTCGCCACAAGGTTCGCTTGGCACAAACACGGGAAGTCGTCGGAGTCGGGAAGATTTCAGGACCTGTTGGGACATACGCCAGCGTTCCGCCCGAGATAGAGGAAACCGTCTGCATCGAACTCGGCATCGAACCCGCGCCCGTATCTAACCAGATCATCCAGCGCGACCGCCACGCCCAGTACGTCCAGACGCTCGCGCTCATAGCGGCATCCCTGGACAAGTTCGCCACCGAAATCCGGGCCTTGCAGCGTACCGAAATAAGAGAAGTTGAAGAGCCGTTCGCCCAACCCGGATTCGTGACAACCGGATCTTCTGCCATGCCGCACAAGCGGAACCCCGAGATCTGCGAACGAATCTGCGGCCTGGCCCGGCTTGTGCGGGGACACACCATTACGGCGCTAGACAACGTCCCGCTCTGGCACGAACGTGACATCAGCCACTCATCGGCAGAGCGGATGATCCTTCCGGACTCCTCTTTAGCAGTCGATTACATCCTTGAGCGGTTCACCGCGGTAATCAAGGGAATGCGTGTGTACCCGGAACGCATGATGGTCAACCTTGAGTTGACCCGTGGCTTGCCCTTCTCGCCACGTGTCATGCTGGCGCTCGTGGAATCTGGCATGGCCCGGACAGCGGCCTACAAAAAGGTCCAATCTCTGGCCATGCGCACCTGGGACGAAAGCCTGGACTTCAGAGAACTGCTCCGCAACGACTCAGAAGTGACGGACGCGATCGGAACCAAAGAGTTGGAGACCCTGTTCGACTACAACCACTTCCTGCGCTACGTCCGGCACACATACGGACGACTCGGGTTCTGCGTCGTGGCAGAGCCGGCAACCGAGGACTAATCGGTTCTATGCCTTCAGTAAGCGAAACCAACTTCTCCGGCCTCCTCCACCGTGGCAAGGTACGAGACACGTACGACATCGGCAACGGTCGCCTTCTCATGATCGCGACGGACCGTATTTCGGCTTTTGATGTGATCCTCCCTTCACCGGTTCCAGACAAGGGAACGATCCTGGCCCAGATGTCCAATTTCTGGTTTGATCTGACAGCGGACGTCATGCCGAATCACGTCATCGGTATGGCGGACGACAAAGACGCGCTGTCAGAAGTGCCACGCACCGGGGCGCTTGCGGAACTGCCGGACGAGATGCGTCGGCGCTCTATGGTGATTCGTCGTGCCGAGCGCCTTAATATCGAGTGCGTTGTACGTGGATACATCACGGGCGCAGGTTGGGCTGAATACTCGGAACACGGGACGCTCAACCGCCAGAATCTACCGGAAGGTATCGTTGAAGCGCAAAAACTTAAGCCGCCGATCTTCACCCCGAGCACCAAGGCGGAAGAGGGACATGACATCCCAATGACGCCGTCCGAGGTCGTGGATCTCGTCGGCGTCGAAATGGCCGCCACACTTGAAGAAGTAACGCTACGTATCTTCGAAGTAGCCCAAGAGTACGCCGCCGGACGTGGAATGATTGTCGCCGATACCAAGATGGAATTTGGCTTGATCGACGGCGAACTCACGCTGATAGATGAGCTGTTTACGGCAGACTCGAGCAGGTTCTGGACGCAATCGGACTACAAACCGGGGGCTTCTCCACCAGCTTTCGACAAGCAATTCGTGAGAAACTGGTTGCTGGAAAGCGGATGGGACAGGGAACCACCTGCCCCTGATCTTCCTGCGGATATTATCCGTATGACACGTGACAGGTACATCCAGGCATTCGAACGCCTGACCGGAGACACTTTCGTCGCCTGAATTCCACCCAACCCGGTGGACACGGCGATCACAGAGGGATAAATGCCAGACCGCATAGCGACCACAAGGCCAGACAACCGACGAGGATTGACGCGCGGAGAGCGACGGGCACAACGTCGTAGTAAGTCGGATGGACGTAAGCGGCGAAAACGTTACATCATTATCGCCATAGGCTCCAGCGTCGCCCTCCTTTTCATCATCAGTCTCCTGGTTCCGGGAGGTTCGGGGAATCAAACGAGTTCGAACGTCAACCTGAACGCTGGCGGGCCCGTTGATATCCTCGATGATCAGGGGCGCGCTCACATCACACCGGGAGAAGCCGGAGGCCCCTACCTCACCATCCCGCCAGCTTCCGGACCGCACTGGATTACTAATCCGTCAGAGACCGTCCCAACCGGCTCTCCCGCACGCTGGGGCGCCTACGGAACTCCACTCCCGGATGAGGTTCAGATCCACAATTTGGAGCACGGCGGCATCATCTTGAACTATAACTGCGCAGAAGATTGCTCCGACCTTGTGAATCAACTTCAGTCGGTAATCCCGGGTCAGGGCGCCCAGTTCATACTCGCTCCATATCCGAACATGTCCACCCGAATCGCCATCACCTCCTGGAGGCACATCGATCAGATGGACGAGTTCGACGCCGACCGGTTGAACGCCTTCATCGACGCCTACCTGGACCGAGCACCGGAAAGTGTGCCAGGCAACCTCTTCTAATGTTTGTCGCCACCGTACGGGTCACGCTCAAACCGACCGTTAACGACCCACAGGGCCTGACGATAGCCCGCGCCCTAGCGACCCTTGGCTTCGATTCTGTAGATAGTGTCAGGGCAGGAAAGTTCATCGAGATAACGCTCGATGAATCAGATCGTGTAGTAGCCGAAAAACAGGTCAATGAGATGTGCGAGAAACTACTGGCGAATCCAGTGATTGAGCGCTACAACTTCGACCTCAACCCCGCTTAACAGTCAGGCACGCCTGTAGTAGGTACCCTGCACCCTATCCCCGCGTTGGCAGGCACGCCTGCACCTTATCTCGGATGACCTTTGTTCTTTCGGGTACGGCCTATGCACACGTTGAGGACCAGCCTAGAGCAACAGGGTAGGAACCCGCCCTGCCCGTCTCAATAACCTCAGGAATCGGGCTCATCAGTCATAAAAACCACACACTGCTGGGGTGGAGAGAGGTTCAAGTCTTCACTCTTTCCGGTCATCCTGATGGCAGTGTAGGACAGCGTTTAGTCTCAAAGAGTCTGGTCGGGAAAAGACTCGCGACGAAGGTCCTTCGGCCAGTCCCGGGATGACAGAGGATGTGAGGAAGCTCGGTAGTCTTTGAGTCCCACACACCATGGAACGGCACCTGGCCCACCGACGCAGCCTAGTGCGGAACGATCCCGGCCGCCAGAACAACGCGCCTTACAACGCGCCTTTGGTACTGGGGATCGTATCCCGGTTTCGCTGATCTAGCGTCACGGCGTCACGTAACGATCGGCCAAACGCCTTAAACGCGGATTCGATGATGTGGTGCTCGTTCGTCCCCGTCTCGACCCGGAGGTGGATGTTGAATCGTCCCTCGGCAGATGCCGATTCAAAAAAATGCCGCGCGAGATCGGTCGGAAACTCGCCGATATTGTTGTTAGATCCCATGTCCACAACCGCGTAGCCACGACCGCTCAGGTCTACAGCACACATCGTCAAAGCCTCGTCCAGAGGCACGAACGCGTGCCCCATGCGCACGATGCCCCGGCGCTCCCCGAGTGCCTTGTCGATGCAACGACCGAGCACGATCGCCGTGTCCTCGGCGATGTGGTGCGGGCCTGACTCCGTGTCGCCTGATGCCCGCACGGAGAGATCAATCGAGCCATGCCGTGCAAGAGCGTCCAGCATGTGGTTCATAAACCCGTTCGGAGTTTTAATATCGGTGACGCCGGTACCGTCGAGATTCACCGTGATGGCGATATCGCTCTCACCGGTTCCCCGTTCGATGGTCGCCGTACGCGGGTTGTCCTGGGTCATTTGGTCTGTCTTTCGAGTAATAACACCGCATAAGCGACGATGAAGTTCAATAGTCTGTGGGAGAGCCCCAAAGGTGCAAGCGCAGCGCGCGTCCGGTTATCAGGAATGCGTCGCGTCGTCGTGCCCGTCAGAAAGTGCCTGAAACGGCTAGATCAACTCTGATATCGCTTCCAGCACACGTGTCGTCTGATCCGGCGTCCCCACACTGATCCTCAAATCATGGGTGAGTCGTGGATCTGAGAACGGACGAACGAAAATGCCCTTTTTGACCAGCGCCTCGTACAGGTCAATCGCCAGATGATCATCGAAACGCGTCAATAGATAATTGCCGTACGAAGGCACGTACGAGACACGATCCATCGCGTCGAACGCCTTCTCCATGCGCTTCCGCTGTTCAAGAAGAATCGTCACTTTCCCCAGCAGCTTGGCGCGGTGTTCCATCGTCGCCAGCAACGCCGCTTCCGCAGCGATGTTCACGTTGTACGGGTTCTTGATATCCATGAGACGGCTGATGATTTCAGTGCTGGCGATCATGTATCCGACACGCAACCCGGCGATACCGGCCCATTTGCTGAACGATCGCAGAACTACAAGATTCTCGAACTCAGGAATCAGGTGCGCAACCGTCTGACCGGAGAACTCGAAATAAGTCTCGTCGACCACGATCACCATGCCAAGTTTTAGCAAATCGCGTGTCTGTTCTTCCGTGAGGATGTTCCCGGTCGGGTTGTTGGGCGAGGCCAAGAAGACGATCTTCGTTCGCTCATCGTCCTCACGAGCAACCGCCTCAACATCAACATCAAACGTGTCGTCACGCTGTATCGAAACGACTTCTGCGTCAGCCACCCGTGCGCAGAAGTGATACATGCCGAATGTAGGCTTGCAGTCCAAGACACGCTCACCCGGCGCAACGAACAGCCGCATCAGGAGATCAATCATCTCATCGGCGCCCGCCCCTGCCATGATCTGTTCGGTCGGGTGTCCCGTGTACTGTGACAGTGACGTCCGAATCTTGACCTGACCTGCGTCTGGATACAGGTGCAGTGGAATGTCATTAAGAGAAGCAGCGATATCAGGGTCTGCGCCAAATGGATTCTCGTTCTGGTTGACCCTGATGATCATCTCCGGCGAGACACCGGCCTTCGCCGCCATCTCGTCCGGCGATACCGCCGTGGCGTACGTCTCAGGTGTGATCAGGTGCGGCCGCATCAGCTGTTGTATCTGCATCTGTGACAAACGTGGTTCCGTATGAATACTGTTGGGTAAATAGAGTGCCCGTGGTGTCGGCATTCAGTAAACGGGATTACACCACATGACCGTGCCCCGGGCTACTCCCCGATAAGCCGTTTCATGCGCAGCTCTGCCGCGTTGGCATGACCATGAAGGCCTTCTGTGCGAGCCAGCACCGCGGCCTGTTGTGCGATCTCCATGAATCCTGTGCTATCCAGGTCAACGACCGGCGTGAACCTGAGAAAGTGCCTCACGTTCAGTGCTGAAGCAAATCGGGCCGTACCTCCGGTCGGCATCACATGACTTGGACCGGCAATATAATCCCCTATGACCTCGGCGGAATACTCACCGGCAAACAACCCGCCGGCGCTACGGACAAGCGATATATACGGCGCAGGATTGGTAATCGCAAGACAAAGGTGCTCGGGCGCCACCGCGTTTGCGACCTCTATCGCCTCTTCTACGGAACCGACGACAACCGACACGGCATTGGTCTCGACAGCCTCGCCGGCGATCGCATTTCTAGGCAGATCCGCTAACTGCCTCCAGAGGGCGGCCTCGACGGCGTCCGCAATTTCCGAGGACGTGCTAACAAGGATCGGCCGTGCTCGGACGTCGTGCTCCGCCTGGGCAAGCAGATCGCTGGCGCAGAATTCCGGGTCCGACGTCTCGTCCGCTACGACGAGCGTCTCGGTAGGTCCGTACAGGCCATCGATGCCCACACGCCCGAACAACTGGCGTTTGGCGGCGGTAACCCAAACGTTACCGGGGCCGACGATCAGATCAACGGCAGGCACGGTTTCCGTCCCATACGCAAACGCGGCGATCGCCTGCGCTCCGCCTACCTTAAAGACGCGGTCTGCTCCAGATATGGCGGCGGAGGCGAGTACAGCCGGGTGCGGAAGCGCGTCCCCAGCTGCAGGGGTCGTCAGGTAAACCTCGTCCACGCCTGCCACACGTGCCGGAACGACGGTCATGATTACGGTGGACGCCAGCGGCGCCGTACCGCCGGGTACATATGCGCCAACACGTTTTACCGGCGTCACCAGTTCGCCGTAGTGCCGTTCATCGTCGTGCCAGCTCTTAGGCATCGCAGCCGACTGGAAAGTGCGTACGCGTTCCACTGCCGTCTCAAGCGCTTCACGGGTCTCGGTCGGGATGGCGGCTAAAGCTGCGTCAATATCGGTCCTGGACACTTCCAGGAAGTCGAGTGGCTCCCCATCCAGTTCGCCGGAGATTCGATTCACCGCAGCGTCGCCATTGCGGCGAACATCGTCGATGATTCGCGCTGCCACCCTGTCGGCCTCTTCGTCGTTCGGTTGTGATCCAGACAGTAACCCTAGGGCTGCCGAGAGACCCGTGACCCGTTTCATGCCTTTACACTGCCGTTCCCTGCGAGCGGTCGGCCAAGCTTCTTCCGAAGCTCGGCGTATGCGGCGCAGGGGGTCTCGAAAACGTATGCGGGCTCATTGACGGTGATACCGCTGGCCCCGAGCTGGCGCATGTAATCGATGGCCGGGATCAAATCTTTCTTGGGAACCACCACCTGGACCGAGAACCATGAACCGCCGGACTTGCTGAACACCTGTCCGATCGTCGGTCCCTGTAGCCCGGAGTAGCGCGGATCTGAGTTGACGCGGCTCGCGACAGCCTCCGCCGATTCACCTTCGATGTTGGCAATCACCCACTGATAACCCTGTCCTGCCACGCGCGATTCGAGGCGTTCGAGAATCTGTCGCAAGGGCTCGAGTCCGGCGTCATCCCGATCAAGAGACTTCAGGTTTCCGATCAATACCGCCGAAGATCGTAGGACTGGCGGGTCGTCAAGGCGCCGTAGTCGGTTCTGACGAAACGTCGTGCCGGTTGCTGTTATGTCCGCAATCAAGTCGGCGTCGCCAATCTCCGGGCGCGCTTCGAGTCCGCCTTTGGCGCTCACCGGCTCGTAATTGATGCCGTGCTCCGTGAGATAACGGCCGACAAGTCGAGGGTACTTGGTGGCGACCCTGAGTATGCGTCCACCATTCTCGATCTCCTCCGCTTTACGCGCTAGATCTTCGATCGAGTGGACCAGGGTCCACTCGTCCGGCACGGCGAATACGAGGTCAGACCCACCGAACTTGAGGTCCGAAATCAGGATGACCCCATCACCATCCTCATCATGTTCTTCTTCAAATTGATCCAGGCCGACAATCCCGATGTGGGCTACACCTCGGTCTATCAGACCAGTGATGTCGGAAGCACGCTGAAAGAGCGCTTCGACACCGTCAACGGCCGGAATACGGGCCGTGTAGGTACGACTGCTTGAGCGATTGACGCGCATCCCTGCGTCACGTAGCAGTTCAGTTGCGGCGGTGGAGAGTGCGCCTTCAGATGGGAGAGCTATACGGAGATATGGCACTTGAAATACGGGTACCGGTGGATGTTGTTACGACGAAAGAATCGACGATCGCCAACTGGCGAAAAGACATTGTAAACGGCGGCAGGTGAACTAAGGAATTGGTGACTTCACTCGTATCGATACTTCTGCCCTCCTCTTCTGGTCAGGGAAAGGAGTGAGGTGAGAAGTGTCCCGCTCGTAGAGCAGCAAGCCGCCAGCGCGATATTTATCGTTGAGGCCGGCTACCGACAATGACAAAATCTTGCCGTCCGACAATAGCCCTAATTAACGGACCCACGGAAAATTCTTCGCCTCGGACTCATGATGACCGTGTGTAGGTCGTAGGGGCGAGCCTTGTTCTGCCCGATCAGCTCCCCTAGCCCCCGTTCGAGGCCTTCAACAGTTCGTCCCTTATCGCCTCGGCCACGATCTCGATCTCGCCATCCTGCAGGTTGATCGGATCCATGTATATCTCGCCCATAAACCCAAGCGGGCTGATGTAAACCCTCGGCGACCGCGCCATCAAACGCCGATGAATCTCATCGCCATCAGGGCCGCGCCAGTTACGTTCAAAATAGATAACCGCGTGCGGAATCGGGTGATCCTTGTCGTCGTGCTCCACCTGAGCCCGGATACCCGGGATCTCGGTGATCTGGTCAACAACCATCTCGCACTGCCGCCGGAACCGGTTCGTCTCGGCATCCTGATCCTCGGATACAAACGTTTCGATAGCAGCGACCAACCCGACGATCTCTTCCTTGGAGACCTTCATCGGGCGGCCAATCGCCTGATTCGGTGCTGCGTTCAACCGGGCAGCTTCGATCAGGTCCGCTCTACCGATCAAGATGCCCGTACTCTGAGGCCCACGCATACCCTTACCGCCGCTAAAACTGACGATGTCGGCGCCCTCATCCAGGTACCGGGTCAGGTTCTCGCGGGGCGGCAGCATGGATGCGGCATCGCAGATCACCGGGAGGTCGTGCCGGTGTGCGATCTCCGCCAGTACCGGAAGAGGAATGTCACCCGAACCGGTGAAAGGTGATACGAGATGAATGATCCCGGCCGTGTTGGGTGTAATCGCCGCCTCGACCTCTTCCGGGTAGCAGTGGCGACCTTTGCCTACCTCAACAAACTGTGCCCCCGTCATCAGGTACGCGTGGTCGTAGTGGAAGCGGTGCTGACGCTGGATGATCAACTCATTCGGAAACCAGTCGGTAATCGGAAGACTCTGGATGCGTGCCACATCCGTACCGGTCAATACAGCGGCCGATTGTAGGACCAGTCCACCGGCGGCGCCGCTTGTCACAAACGCCGCCTCAACTCCTATCGCCTGTGCGATCATCTCACCCGCCCGTATAAGCAGTTCGTCAATGTTCAGGAACACGCTCGACGACTCCTCGATGGCCTCGATCACCTCAGGCCGCATCCGCGAACCGGAATGCTTTGTGTTCGTCCCACCGGCGTTGATGACGGGCGTTAGACCCATTCGTTGAAATACAGATACTCCGGTTGTGTCCACCATTGTTAGTCTCCCTGGTCCACTTAAGGGTGTCGATTCAGAGGGTTAAGGGCGGGCCCAGTTATTTGACTCCGCCCACATCTCGTTAATGAAGAAGTTCAACGGACTCCTAACACCATGTAGAAGACGATGTAGGACAGGACCCCGTTCACCAGCGCTCCCACGACGATGATGCCGATCGCCGGCCAGTAGTTGTCGAAGGCCAGGGTCGTTTTCAAACCGACCGCAACCACCACTAGAAACCATATTGTGGACAGCAGCCAGATCACTCCGCCGATGACCGGGATGATCGCAAATGCCCTTAATAGAGTCGGGCCATATGCGATCCCTACGACGCGGATCATTCCCTCACGACTGGCGTCGGCGTGTATCGAATCGAATAGCACGCCACGCATGAGCGACGCAACGTGTGCGTATATCAACCAACCGGCTACCACCAGGACCGCATTCGCGATGGCGATGCCCGGATCTCCGATCGACCCGATCGCGGAAGCTACAGCCGCCGCGCCAACAAGTCCGTAAACCTGTACGTTTCCGCCAACATCGTCGCTGACGTCCCGAAACGTCACACGATTGAGCAACGCAGCGTTTAATGCTCGACTTAACAGATCCCTTGGAACCGTCGGTGGTTCCGGATTGAATACCGTTCCCTCGGGATCATAGGTCACCTAGATCCAAAACCAAAGACGCGTGCAGCGGTACGGCCCATCACCTCTTGCGCATCCTCACCGCCGGACAATGCCGGGTGGCTCCGGATACCCTCTAGGGCGTTGTGATAACCCTCTCTCCCGGCGCTCGGCGGAAAGTCACTCCCCCACATCAGGCGCTTTGGGCCGAACGCTTCCACCGCCATCTCGACAAACGGCGGGATGTTCTCGATCCGATAGTCCGGCTGAAGGATGGCAGGCCTATCAGCTATCTCGCCGAGGCCGTGTAGCTTCATAGTCGTATTTGGCAACTCGGCCAGCTCCATCAGCCTCTTGAACTTCTCATACGGGGCTTTATGACCATGCCCCGCATTGCCGAAATGTTCGATAACGATCTGTGTATCCGGCACCGAAGCGATCAAATCCCGATATCCGTCCGTCAGGAAGCCCTCAAACGTGCCTTGCGCACTAACCGCGACGCCAAGTTCACCGGCAGCCTTCCACAATCCCGGCTGCTCGGGCGCGCCGTTATCGTCGGTGTACAGCCGCACGCCGGCAGCGCCGCGCTCGGCCTCGTACGCCAGCGCTCCGACCTGGTCATCACCGCTAGAATCGATCTGCACCGCGGCCCTTAAGCGGCCGGGAAAGCGCTCACAGCACTCGAACAGGTAGTCGGCGTTGTATGTGCCCCGGTGCTGGAGCAGCAAGGCGTGGTCCACCTCATCCATGTCCATGACGTGGACAAGGGTTTCGACCGGCTCGAACCAGTTGTGACTGGCGTGGCAATGCGTGTCAACAATCATCATTACGTGGCGATCTCCATGCCGGACAGGCCTACACCCGAGCCTTCGCCAAGGACAAGGTTGTCGATCGTTTCCTTGAGCCCGGCTGGCAGGTCCCAGTCGCCGCCCATGTCTTCGATTATTTCTGAAGGTTTCTTGGCCCCGGCAAGCGCCACACTCACCGTCGGGTTGTCCAGAACCCACGCGATGGCCAGCTGAGCGATCGTTTTGCCGTGGTCGGCCGCGATGCCTTTCAGTTTCTCAACAGCAGCCACGTTTGCAGCGAGGTGCTCCGGCCCCCAGTTCTGGATACCGAAATTAGCGCCGCCCTTACGCCAGTCGTCGTCGCCAAAGCTCTGCACCGGACTCCACGATCCTGTCAACAACCCGTGCGCCATCGACCCGTAGGCCATGACGCCCATGCCGTGCGACTGTACGAATGGCATAACATCCGCCTCAGGTCGGCGATCAAAGATGTGGTAGCCGATCTGCTCCGTGATGATGGGGCTGGTCTGTAGCGACTCTTCCATCATCGGCACGGAAAAGTTGGACACACCCGTGTGCCTGATCTTGCCCGCCTTCTTGGCCTCCTCAAGCACTTCCATCGGGTCTGAGAAAGGCCGGCCCTTGTCGGGCCAGTGGATCAGGAACACGTCGATGTAATCGGTCTGGAGCCTCTTCAGGCTGGCGTCTATCGAAGCCCGCAGCAGGTCTGGATCGGAGTCTGCGACCGTGGCGGACCGGTTATCAGAGTTATCGACCTTCCACTCCCGTGCACCCTTGGTTACGAGAACGATATCTTCCCGTTTAAGGTCCTTGATCGCCTTTCCCATCAACGTCTCGCCGTAGCCCCAGCCGTACACCGCGGCGGTGTCGTACAAAGTGATCCCACCATCAAAGGCTGCGTGTACGGCCGATATCGCCTCATCGTCGTCAAGGTCGCCGTACTGGCCACGTCCCATTGGCCAGCCGCCGAATCCGATCGCCGATGTCTCCAGGCCCGAGTCGCCGAACTGCCGTGTGCGCATATCGTGTCCTTCTTCTTGTGTCCATGGTTTCTGAAGGTGCCGGATCGGTTACGTAATCAAATGTCGCCGCATTGTAGAGGTGTGCAGCCATTACGTACGGGTGTGATGTTAGGCCTATGGCCTTCACTCCAACTATCTCTCGCCGGGAATAATCACACATTTGATTGCTTCTCAGCCTCGCATCAACCGCCCTTTTGTCATCCGTCACATACGTTTTTCTCACGGCAAAAAGCGCTTTACTCACCACCCACTTCTACCCCCGGGTCACCACACCATTGGCGTCGATCCCTATCACAGGCCCTGTGCCCGTGTAAGCCACTGCCTTAATCGTCACCGAAAGCGACTCCCCTGCCGCGAAATGGCGCGCCGTGCCGTTCTCTATCGCCCCCGCCAACCCGCCGTTAGACATCGAGGTGCAGGGTTCCAGCCCCACGTTGTAGCAACGTCCGTACCACGGATAACCCCAGCCACCGCCAAGGTTTCGCCAGTACCAGAGGTACGGAAACACATCAGCCGGGAACCTCAGCCCGAAGCCAACCTGGGTCTCTTCATTAGTGACGGCGTACCAACCCTCCGGCATCTCTGTCATGTACGCCATGTCCAGAGAGCGATCCTCCATAGGCGGCATACGAGTGAAATCGATCAACGTCCCGTCCTTGGCTGGAACGTTCGGCCATGGACCTCTGTGATCGGTCACCAGTTTTGATGACCCGTCCGTCGACTCATGGTCGGTTAACACCGTGCACGACGGAACGTCCAGCCGACAGCGGTCCGACAGAAAAGGCGCGCCAATTGCCAGGTGCTCCAACCAGGCGGCGTCAGCCTCCACCTCTCCGTCATTCGTCACAGTCTCGTCCAAGGTCAAGACACCGCTCCCAGATTCGAGAGTCATGGTCTTGGTCACAGAAAAAGGAGTCCGATATCCACGGACGCTGAAGGTCACGGCCACGCGTTCAGGGGTGTCCTCATCGATAACGACATCCCACGGGATCGTGCTCATCTCGGCGTGCAGCCCTAATTCGGCGCCCGCCACCGTCGAGGGATACCCACCATGCGGCACGACCGTCTGCCAGCCGCCTTCGTACACATCCAGCCAGTTGTTCTCGGCACCCCCGGTGGTAGGGATGAACTTCTGCGGATCCCTTACCCCCCATGGAGTCCGCCACATAAAGTCGGTGTCCGAGGGTTTGTGGACGATGCTGTAGACGTCAGCGCCCTTGTCCGCGAGGACTACGACCCGGAGCAGTTCGTTCTCCAGAACCACCGTCCTCAGGCCGCGATATGTCCAGGCGCTCGAAATCCGGCAGCCATAGGTCCGTTCACCTTCGTAATGCATGGATCACGCCTTTCTGGAGATGTTTGATTCGGGTATTAATCAGGCGTCCGGCGAGACAACTATCCGGAACACATCTTTAGATTCGGACGCCATGCGCTCGAAACCGTCGGGAATCACGCGATCTAGCGAGATGCGGTCCGATACAAGCTCTCCCAGCCGTATCTTGCCGTCGGCGACCAACTTCGCGGCGGCGCGCATATCGCCGGTGCCGGCGGCCACGCTACCGATCACCCGAAGCTCCTTACTGACGATCACGTTGAAATCAACCTCGGGTTTGGCGGCGTAGATTCCGACCAGCACAACGGTCCCGGCTCGCCGCACCCAGTCGAACGCGTCTAGCGGAGTACGGACGGCTCCGGCGGTCTCCACCACGAAATCAGGTCCGATGCCGCCCGTCAGATCACGCAAGGAGTCTCCGGCATCTCCCCGGTTCGCATCTACCACCTCATCCGCGCCAAGTCGGGCCGCCATCTGAAGACTGCTCGCGCGAACGTCCACGGCGTACACGACAGCGCCCGCCGCCTTATACGCCTGAAGCGTCAGCGCACCCACCGTGCCAACTCCCAAAACCGCCACCGAATCACCAACGCACACACCGGACCGTCGGACCGCATGCACGGCCACAGTCGCCGGCTCAAGGAGAGGCGCTTCGTCGTCCTTCACGCCCTCCGGCAGTTCGATCAGGTGATCTGCGGGCCAGATCATGAACTCCGCGAGTCCGCCGTCGCGCCCCAACCCGGCGACCTCCATATTGGGACACGTCGCTTGGGAGCCAGAGAGGCACCAGTAACAGGTGCCGCAAACGAGAACGTTGTCCACCATCACTCGATCGCCAACAGATATCCCGGAAGACCCGTCCCTTATCTCCTCCACACGCCCGGATACCTCGTGCCCCATCACGGTCGGAACGGACGTGATGTACGTTGGACCGTACTTCCACTCTTCGATATCGGTAGCACAGATCGAAGTGTTCGTTATGCGAATTTTCGCCTCACCTGGACCGATTTCGGGTTCAGGAACCTGATCCAACCGGATATCGTTTCTGCCGTGATAGACGAGTGCTCGCATCATGTCCGTTCGCAGTGATTTGCCGTGATATTGAAGCCCGCTGATGCGGCCGCATTCTTTCACGGCCCCCATCGCCAGGCAACCATATTGCGCCGTTCACGGTGCTACGATTCGGCAAACCACGTGCAGGCCTTGAACAAAAGGAAATTTGAGTGAGCGACGGCACTGTCAAAATTCTGTTCGACACCGATATCGGATCGGACATCGATGACGCCGTCGCACTCGCATACCTGCTCGCACAACCCCGCGCAGAGCTTCTTGGAATAACGACCGTATCTGGGCAGCCAGTGGAGCGGGCAAAGCTAGTTAGCGCCATATGCAAGACGGCGGGACAGGACATCCGCATCGTGCCGGGTGCCGAAGACCGACTCGACGGCCCAACACGCCAATCGCGGGTCCCGCAGGCGTCAGTCCTACCAAACTGGCCTCACGAAACCGAGTTTGGCGATGACGATGCTGTGGAGTTCTTGGCTGAAACGATACGGTCCCACCCAAACGAGGTCGTCCTGCTTGCCGTTGGCCCGATGACGAACGTCGCCAACCTGTTCACCAGGCACCCGGACATCCCGGGCCTATTGAAATCACTGCAACTGATGCTGGGCCGCTTCATCGACCCGTACAACGGAACTCCATCGGCGGAGTGGAATGCCCACTGTGACCCGGCAGCCGCCGACATCGTGTACTCGGGCCCGAGTTCCCGCAATATCTCAAATCACAAGTCACTTGGCTTGGACGTAACCGCTAAGGTCACGATGAATTCCAACGAGGTGAAGCAGTACTTCCAACACCCGCTGCTGAATCCGGTATACGAAATGTCAGAAGTGTGGTTTGACGAACGCGCAATCCTGAACTTCCACGATCCGCTGGCGGCGGTGACGCTGTTCGACGATAGCGTCGTCGAGTTCCAGACAGGGACGTCTATTGTTACGCGGGCGGACGACCGCGATGATGGCATTACGGACTGGACCCCAGGAGAAGATGGACCGCATCGCGTCGGGGTGAAAGTGAATGCACCACGGTTCTTCAAGTCCTATTTCGAAGTATTTAAGTAACCATTTCCCGATCGGAGTAAACAAGGATTTTCTCTCCCACGGGAGAGGGTCAACCTATTTCAAGATGTGAGGGAGAAATCCTGAGCGGGCAGCCTGTCACTGCACGCCTTGCACGTTTATCGAATCGCCAAAGGAATTAAAGACCAGATGTCACTAAACAACCTGACCATCACCGGCATAGAGATGCTTTGGTTTGAACACACACTTGAGAACGTCGGCGTTGACTACAACACCTTCAACATGGTGTTTGAGGCGGGCGCACGGAAAACGAGCCGAGAGGGCATCCTCCGTATCCACACCTCGGAAGGCATCACGGGTGATCACGTCGGCCTCAGGGGGCCGACCGCCGAGCAGATCAAAATGCTTACCGGCTACCTTATCGGCAAAAATCCACTTGAGCGGGAAAAGATCTACCAGGACTCTAAGCGGGGCCTCAGGCACTTCGATATGACCGGTACAGGACCGGTCGACATCGCCCTCTGGGACATTGCCGGCAAACTGTTCAACGCACCGCTCTACCGCATGCTCGGCGGCACCCACAAGGCGCTCCCCGCATACGCCAGCACCTTGCACGGGGACGAAAACGGTGGTCTGGGCACCCCGCAACAGTTCGCCGATTTCGCCCAGCAATGCAAAGAAATGGGCTACAAGGCATTCAAAATTCACGGTTGGGGCAATGGCCCGATATCACGGGAGATAGCCAACGTTCTCGGTGTACGGGAAGCTGTGGGACCCGAGATCGCGCTCATGATCGACCCCGCCTGCGAATACGAAAACTTTGCAGAGACCCTCGCCGTTGGCCGCGCCTGTGACGAGGCCGGTTTCTTCTGGTTCGAAGACCCGTACAAGGACGGCGGAGTCTCGCAGTTCGCTCACCGCAAGCTACGCGGGATGATCAAGACACCGATCCTCCAGACGGAACACATTCGATTACTTGAACAGCATGTCGATTTCATAGTCGCCGATGCCACCGATTTTGTACGGGCAGGAGCGCATGAGGATGGCGGGATCACCGGTACGATGAAGATCGCCGCAGCCACCGAGGGCTTCGGTCTGGACGTGGAACTGCACGGGCCGGGGCCCGTCCATCGCCACATCATGTCAGCGATCAGGAACACCAACTGGTACGAGCTGGGCTTGATTCATCCGATGGTGCGCACCACAAAATCTCCGGTCTATCTGAACTACAGCGATGACTTGGACGCCATCGATTCAGACGGCAATGTGTACGCGCCGGAAGGCCCGGGGATCGGAGTAGAGATCGATTGGGACTGGGTACGCGCCCACCAGGTCGACCGCGCTACATGGGGCGTTGTGCCGGACCCGAGGCCTACTTATGTAGTGCCTCCGGTGGCGTCCACACCTGCCGTTTCGGACGAAACCTCTGAAGTGTCAGTGGACATCGTGGAAGACGAGGTTTAATAACTACAACCCGCGTGCTGGGTCCCCGCACCTCTCCTACCGAACGCGCCCACCAAGTGGCGCAACAGGCGCACCACTCCGTACAAACTGACCGTACTCCGGGCCGAGCTTCACCTCACCGTCTTCCATCAACACCTCGCCTCGGAGCAGCGTCATAGTGATCGCTCCCTTGAGCTCCATTCCTTCGTAAGGCGTGTATCCGGCCTTGCCGAGCATGTCCGCCTCCCGGATGGTGTGCATCTTGTCTGGGTCCACGATCGCCAGATCCGCGTCTGAACCCACCTGGATCGTTCCCTTCTGTGGGTAAAGGCCAAATATACGGGCCGGGTTCTCGGACATCACACGGGCGAACCAGCGCGGGCCAAGCCCTCGCTCTTCGACACCCTTCGAGTACACCACCGGGGCGATCGTCTCGATACTTGGAGCGCCAAATGGTACGGGAAGTTCCGTACCCGGCATGAAGAACACGTTGTCCGCGCCCTTCATCTTGTCCTCATATGGATGCGGAGAGTGGTCGCTCGCGATGCATGAGATATACCCGCCCTCGAGACCCTCCCATAGCGCATCATGGTCTCCACCGTCCCGGTAGCGCAGCGGCGGGCCGATCTTGAGCAACGGCCCCCACTTCTCGTGGTCTTCGGCAGCCAGAAGCAGATATTGCGGGCAGGTCTCGGTCCAGATCGGCAAACCCTCCGCCTGCGCCCGCTTGACCCGTTCCAGCCCGAGTCGTGTGCTCAGGTGAACGATGTAGAGCGGACTGCCAGTCATCTTCGCCAGCATAATCGCCCGGTTAATCGCCTCTTCCTCAACCCATGGCGGCGCAACGTCCGGAAAATCGATCGGTTTGACCTTGCCCTCGTCACGGAACCGTTTCTCGAGATGGTCGATCACATCGCCGTTTTCGCAGTGAAGCTGCGTTACGCCGCCGTTGCTGCCTATCAGTTCCATTGCCCGGATGATGAACTCGTCGTCCACCATCGTTCTCGGCCGCCGACTCTTGTAGGTCATAAACGCCTTGAACGAACGGATACCCATGTCCATCGCGTCCGGAATGCCGTCAAAGACATACGGGTCTGCGCCTAGCATCAGGTGGAGACCCATGTCGATCACGGATCCGGCGTTGATTTCGCCAGAAATTCGGGTAGCCGCAGCCGGCAATCCCTCGTGCTCGCTGTGGTTTGGCTCGCCGAAGGGAATAATTGTCGTCAACCCGGACTTCGCCGCCATTTTCCCGGCAAGCTCAAAATCCTCCCAACCACGGAAATGAGCGTGCCCGTCGATCGGTCCCGGCAGAACGTAGCGCCCGGATGCGTCTATAACGCGATCAGCCTCGGGCATCGAGTCCGGCGACCCGATAGCCACGACCCGTCCGTCCTTGATTGCGATCGAAGCCTCCACCTCGGACGTCGCGGTGACAACCGTTCCATTTGAAACAACCGTATCGACTCTTTGCTCTGCCACTATGTGAAGCTCCTGGTAAATTTCTTTAATTTTAGTGTTGCGCTTAGATCAGTCTTAATCGTTCCGCGGCCCGAAAGTAAAGTTCCGCATCAGGTGGACCCACTGGGATCTGGTCAATGCCGCACGGCGGTCCCGCCGCTTTCTACTGCTCTCCCACTCGGCGTCGGAAATGTTATCCGGCCTGCCCGTCCATACCCGGGTAGATTCCCAGTGGGTCGGCGAGTGGTAGCCGGTGAGCAATGTGACTTCAAGCGGATAAGCTGATCCCACTGTCTGCCACAAGCCGAGAATCCGAGCGTCCTGCTGCTCGATACGCGGCCACACCCCGTTCTCAGATGTATCCACCACCTCAACAAGGTCGCTGGGATCGACATGAAACCGTCGATACCCGTAGAAATTTCGCCGGTGTTCATCCGGAATCTGCGCCAGAGGGCGCTCCGCGATGGGCCTCATTAGCCGCACAGACTCGCTCTCCACAAGAGATGAGCGAGTGTAATCGGCAACAGACGCCTCCCAGGCCGAGATGTCTTTGAAAGTCGTCACCCGAAGCACGTCCGTCTCGGGCGCGCCGATGATCGTGCCCATGACGCGTAGTACCTCGCCGCCGGGTTGATGAAGCCCCGGATACTCCCCGGAAGCGATCTGTTCTAAGAACTCCGGTAGCGCGCCGTGATGAAGCGATGTGCTGCGTGCCTCGTAGATCAAATCCAATGGCATTAATTAAGTCCTCGCCCTACCGCGCTTGAGTGGCCGACCGGCCAGATTACCGGTGTTCTCGCCTTCATCTATCACGACCTTCCCGTTGACGATCACATACGGAATGCCTTCCGGGTACACCTTCGGGTTCGCCTTCGTCGCGCGAGTCTTCACGTTCTGCGCGTCAAAAATGACGATGTCCGCCCGAAACCCGTCCCGAAGAATCCCTCGATCCGGGATGCCCATTCGCTGCGCCGGGAACGAGGTCATTTTGCGTATGGCCTCAGGAAGCCGCAGATTCTTCTCGGCACGTACAAACTCTGCAAGCACCAGTGGGAAACAGCCGTACGATCTCGGACTCGGGTATTCGCCAAACAAGAGTGCATCGCTCCCGATCATTCCGTAAGGGTGCGAAACGAACTCCGAAAGCGTGTGCGGGTTGGTTCCTAAAGCAACAGTGGAAATGCCGAGGTTTTCTTCGATCAACAGGTCCATGAGCGCCTCGACCGGCTCCTGGCCCCGCATTATCGCGATCTCTGTGATCGAGTGCCCGTCGTAACCATGATTATGCGGCTGCCTGAAGTTTGTAAGCCAGTTCGCACTCAGATCTCGCCAGGCTGATCCACCGTCCGACATCTCTGAGGTGATACGTTCACGATCCTCGCCATCCGTAAGCGCCTTCTTGAGGCGCGCCACCCCTCCGTCCATCGTCCACTGCGGCAACGCTATCGTTACCCGGGTCCCTGAATACGGGTAGGTGTAGCAGTCAAACGTGACGTCCATGCCTTCATCAACCGCGTCTTCCACCAGCCCCAGGTAGTCGAGATGACTGCCAACGCCCTGTGCACCCTGCCGGTAATGCGTCAGATGCACCGGAATTCCGCCCTTACGGCCGATTTCGAGCGCCTCTTCCCAGGGCGCAAGTAACCCTTTTTTTAGTAAAGAGGCGCGCGTGTGCGTGTGATAAAAACCTCCCAACCTTGCCGCCTCAGCACTCAGTTCGATCAACTCTTCAGTCGACGCGTACGAGCCGGGTGGGTAGTCGAGTCCCGTTGACAATCCCCATGCGCCCTCCTCCATCGTCTCCCTGACGGCCGCCCGCATATTGGCGATCTCGTCTCGTGTTGCCGGTCTGTCGTCCCAGCCGACACCCCAGATACGTACCGGCGAGTTGCCGAGGATGTAGCAGATATTGACGGCTACTCGCTCGTAAAACTTCGCCAGGAACTCGGTCAGGGTCAGCCAGTCAGCCGGCTCCGGTGGATAGCCGTTGAGGCCACTGTCGAGTTCTATGAACTGCCGTAATTCATCGTGTGTGCGAAAGGGCGTCCACGAGTTGCCGTCTATGCCAATCAATTCGGTCGTCACGCCCTGCCTAATTTTTGGATCGTGATGGGGTTCACCCAGGATCGTAAGACCGGCGTGTGAATGTACGTCGATGAAACCCGGCGACACAACATGCCCCGTTGCGTCGATCGTCCGCATCGCCTCGATGTGATCATGCTCACCCCGGTGTATCGAGACCGTATCTCCCTCTACAAGCACCGTGGCGTAGAACCCGGGGCTTCCAGTGCCATCAATCACTTGGCCGTTAACGATCTTGATATCAACCAACGAGGAGGGTCCCTTCAGGTGGGCTTGCAATCACGTCCGATGCGTTTTCAGGACACATTATGACGTGGTTAGGATTTGTTGGGGCGGCGACTAGATCGGGACAAACACTGACCAACGGAACCGCATCAGATCAATCCCCGACAACATCTCCGGGAGTTTTGAAGGCTCACGTGAGCAACTCGCCGGAAGGCGAAGTTGAAATGCGAGTGGGCCGGGCGATCTCTGCGGTTTGACGGGTTTAGCACTCGCCTCTACATACACGAGTCAATCGGCCGGCTTCACCGGTGGGCGATTTGCGTCCTACTACATATAAACGGACACCGGCCATACATTCAGCAAAACGCAGCCGGAATCCGCTGACTTTATCCTGCCATTCACAGTTATCCTCCCGTCAATGACCGGCGCAACAATCGCACTCGTAATAATGTCAGCGTTCGCGCACGCCTCCTGGAATTTCCTCATAAAGCGTGCCGATGACGCCGAGGTGTTCACCTGGTGGATGGCGGTGAGCATCAACGTGATTTTACTGCCGCTTGCAGTCGTGCTGTTCTGGACAAATCCGCCCGACTCGAGGGGTTGGATATTCCTCGCCGCCACCTGGATCCTGCACCTGGGTTACTTCTTCACGCTCAGTCGCGCCTATCGAGATGGCGACCTCTCGTTGGTCTATCCGATCGCCCGAGGCACCGGCCTCATGCTGATCCCCGTATCCGGTGTTTTGCTTTTGAACGAATCGATGTCGTTTCTTGCCGTCATAGGAGTGGCCGGCGTGGCGGCCGGAATCTTCACCCTCTCCTGGTGGGGCAGAGTCAGATCCATGCTTTCCGATCCCATGGCTGTTTTGCGATCTCCAGGAATCGTGTACGCGCTGCTGACCGGGTTGATAATCGCCGGTTACTCAACGGTGGACAAACAGGGTGTGCAACACGTCACTCCCCTGCTCTACATGTACCTGATGACAACGTCGGCTACGTTCGGGTTACTGCCGTTCATCATGCGTGGCCGAACCCGCGCCGTTTTCGCCAACGAATGGCATCGACATGCAAGAGCTATCGTCGCCGGCGGCATGTTTCAGTTCGCCGCGTACGGGATGATCCTTACAGCCCTCACCGTGTCACCCGTCAGCTACGTCGGGCCGTTTCGTGAGATCGGGTTGCTCGTTGGAGTAGGCCTTGGTGTGTTTGTCTTAAAGGAGCCATTTCCGGGGGGCCGGATTTTGGGCGCAGTGCTGGTAACAGCAGGGGCGATCACCATAGCGATCGCCCCCTGAGTACTTGAGCTACTTCGGTTATCTGGCTTCCCTCACTACGTCCGGGGCAAGATCTTGAGGCCCATCTCCTTGACAGCTGAGTTGCCGCCCGAGATCACCTTCACACCCCAGTCGAGCATGTACTTGAGGTTCTCTTCTTCCGACATATTTGGGTCATGCCAACTACACAGGAATCCGATCCCCGCCTTATCACACGCAGCGCGTACCTTGAGGCGCGCCTGATCCATCTCTTCCGGGTAAGGAGGATCGTGAGCGTCCGAGAAACCGTAAGACATGCCCATATCGCCCGGGCCCCACTCGGCGAACGAGATCCCGGGAACGGCCGCCGTGAACTCGGCGTTGGCGACGCACTCACGGTCTTCCAATTTCAGGCCAAGAATCAACTCACCATCCGGGTTGAGCGGCCACGGATCAGACACCCGGGTGTACTCCTGTGGCGTCATGCCCCATAGAGCGGCCGGTTTTGCCTGCCCGCCTGCGCCACGTTGACCCTGCCCCAGTCCGCCATCACGTCCGACGCCGATAGTCTGGAACGGCCACCTCACCTGCTCCACAAATGCCTGCACGGCGTCTGCCTGCCTGGCGTGCGTGTGAAGAATCCCGTGGATGCCGGCCGAAAGAACATGTCTCACCTGCCATGCATTCGCCTCTACCTCGTTGCGGGTTTTGGCGTTCGCTGGAAGCGTCGCGAGCACTGTCGCCATGCGGTATCCGTCCGGAGTAGGTCCGCCGTCGACGATCCCCTGCATGAACTGATTAAGCCCGACGACATCAAACGGATCTTTCTCAAAGTCCACGATCAGGAAGTCGGCCCATGTCTGTGCCTGCTCCTTGCCGTTTTCGTATGTCAGTTCTCCGGCGCCCGTGTAGTAGATCGGGTGTCCGGCCTCCATCAGGTCTATACAGCGATTGATGCGTTTTGCCATCTTCTGGAACTCCTCCTGAAGTGGTTAATTAAAGCGTTGCCTGCGGCCCGGAGTGTAGACCCCATTGGAAGGGGTAACAAACGGTAACCAAAACCACACACTTCACCGCTACCATTACATGCGCTGTCGCGTGGGACCACATGGATACGTTTGCCGAGTGTTCGGCTTCGAAACGGAGATACTGTCGAGTGCAGTGGACAACCTTCTTTGAATCTCTGGCGCAACTGGAGCCAAACGACGAGTTCGTGACCGGCCGTCCTGGGGGATTGAGTCCCGAGCTCGCCGAACAGATGGCGGATGATATCGCGACGAAACTGAACCTGAATGCTTGCGACACATTGCTGGATTACGGCAGTGGCACAGGCGCCATAACTCGTGCACTGGCAACCCGGGTCTCGTCAACCACCGCTGCAGATATGACGAAAGCCGTGGTCAATCGCGGAATCAAGGGTGGTGGCGATATCGAGTGGGTGGTCCTTGGCGATGACAACCCAGACTTGACGCTGAACCCATCATCGAGTGGCTCTTTCACGAAACTACTCTCCTACTACAACGCCCAGAGCTTTACGACCCACACGGAAGTGAGGGAGCACATCGAAACTCTCTGCAAATCGGTCGCACCAGGCGGCACCGTAATGTTCGGCGACATCCCGGACCGGGAACGGTCCAACCAGTGGAAGTCGGGCGAGCGCGGGCGAGAGGAAAACAGAACCACGTGGATGGGGCGGCTGCAAAAACGCGATATAGATCTTGAGCGAGATGAGCATAATCTGGCCGCTTTCTCAGATCGCCTAAAGGGTCTCGGAATAGAACCCCCGCCAGAGTTCGGAAAGCCACACCCGGGATTCGACAGGGACATAGTGACTCGAATGTTTCGAGAAATCGGTGGGGAAGTGACTATCGTTACGCAGCCAATCGAATTCCCTAACGCCCACACGAATGTCGATTACGTAGTCCAGTTCAGCGAATAGGTCTGACATTCATTTCTCATCGATATCAGCCATTGCGTTGCCCGGTATCGGGGACTAAGATTCCCGCCGTGAATTCAGACGCCGACGCCGCTCATAGGCGGCGAGGCCGATGGCTGTAGACGATACGCAGGCATCTGCCGAAGAGTCCCCAGCAGCCAGTCAGGCCGCACCTCAAGTAGCCCTCAGACCGTGGTCGGCGTTCGCATACTACGATTTCACTATGCTCTGGCTAGGCGGGACTGCTGCGTCTACCGCCATGACACTCAGGCTGCTGATCAGTGCCCAGTGGATATATGACGAGACCGGATCAGCAGTCACGCTGGGGCTTCTAGGCGTTATACAACTCTCTCAAATTCCAGTCGTCTTATTCGGCGGAATATTGTCCGACCTAGTTGACCGCAAAAAGTTGATGGCGATGACTCAATTTGTGTCTTTCGTCTCACTTGTTGCCCTTTCATTGGCTGCCTTCAGTGGATCGTTGGCCGTTTGGCATATATTCCTTGTTCAAGGCATAACCGGCATGGTCAACGTGCTGGGAGGATCCGCTCGACCCGCGATGATCGCGCGTGTTGTCCCGCGCCGGCTCCTGTCACACGCTGTATCTACCAACACTGCTACGTTCCAGGTAGCCAGCATTGTGGCCCCACTGGCTTTCGTCGGGGTTTACGAATTATTTGGGGTGGATTGGGCCTTCGCGTTAGCCATGATTGTGTCGGCCGTAAGTGTGATCGCACCGTACCTCATTCGCGTATCTGGAAAACCTGCCGACTCAACAGTCAAGGTGACGTTCACATCCACATGGACTTCTTTGATAGAAGGAGTCAAGTTCGTACGAAGACACAGGATATTACCTGGTCTGTACCTACTGGATATCGGAGTTACCGTATTCAGCTTCTACAGATTCCTTTTCCCTATATTTTCCGATCAACTCTACGGTTTAGGCGCCGCGGGTACTGGGATCTTGACAAGCGTTAACGGCATAGGCGGCATCGCAGGTAGTGCCCTGGTCCTTTACACCGCGAAGATGCCTCGAAAAGGTGTGCTAGTGCTGTTCGCTACCGCACTTTACGCGTTGCTGTTGATAGCGTTCGGATCCATCCATATATTCTGGGTCGGAATCATCATCGTTACATGTCTCGGTGCTACCGATGCCGTCGGCATGGTCATGCGCCAAACGGTGGTTCAGTTGACTACCCCGGACCGGTTACTTGGCCGAGCCAGCAGCGCACATTCATTCGCCGCAATGAGTGCTAATCATGTCGGTCAGTACGAAGTGGCACAAATGTCTGCAATAGTTGGTGCCGGTCCCACCATGGTGATCGGTGGATTGATATCCATCGTAGTCGTAGGGTTAATCTGGAAATTCCTCCCCGGTGTCAGTAACTACCGTTACACGCCGGACGCCGAACGGGACGCCGCAGAGGACAGTTCCCGTTAGTCCTCTTATTGTGACCGGCACGGAATCTCGGTTGGTATGAGCAGGAATTGACCACGAGTTCCCTCTCCGGGGACTGGCCTCAATACGCGACAAACACCCGTAAATGGATTCTTGAGTTCTTCCAGAACGCGGTGACTCAGGTCAGGCGCCACTCCAGTTCCAGTTCGGACGTAATATCCCGGAACCAGTCGATCACCTCAGGGTGGTATGGAATTCCGTTTTCCAGCCGTTCGATGTTGTCCTCGTGTTCAGGTAACCCGGCGTAAACCACCCGGTCGTTTCCAGGCGCGGGCTTTGAGTCCTTCAGGGTCTTCATGAAATGATCCATGTCGTCCTTGAAGCCTTCAAGGTCCGTAAAAGCCTCGATCTTGTACGCGGTGAAGTGATGCGTCGCAGCGCCGCCAGATGCCTTGCCTTGCTCTGCCCGGCCTTTAACCACAAATCCTGGGCCGGTTCCAGACAGCACGCCGCAAAGGATGTCGACCATGACCGATAGTCCGTACCCCTTGTGAGAGCCGAGCTCACGTGTGCCACCTACCGGCAGCATGAACGACTTCTCAGGCACATCCGTCTCTTCCATGATCGGGGTACCGTGTTCGTCGGCGATCCAGCCAGGCATCATCTTGACGCCAAGCCGCTTGGCAAGCGTCGCCTTGTTCCCCGCCACACTGCTCATCGCTGCGTCGAAAACAAACGGTGCTTCATTACGCGTCGGGGCAGCGAATCCGATCGGGTTCAGGCCAATCAACGGCTCTGAACTCCAGGTCGGCAGTACATTGATCCCGCCCACGGTCATCGCCACGCCGATCATGTCGTGCGGCAGCGCCATCATGGCGTGATACGCGGCGGCGCCGAAGTGTCGGCCATTTCCGACGGCGACCGCGCCGATGCCCGTCTTCTCCGCCTTCTCGATAGCCATTTTCATCGCCAGCGGCCCGATCACGAGACCGTGCCCGGAGTCGCTGTCGATTGTTGCCGTGGAAAGCGACTCCCGGACGACCTTCCAGTTGGGCCGAGGGTTGATGTCGTCCGCAGCGAAACGCTCCATGTAAGACCGCATCATGTTCGACACACCGTGCGTCTCGATAGCGCGCAGGTCGGCGAACACCAGCACGTCGGCAGATTGCGCCGCGTCCTCCGGTGACATCCCTACATGCTGGAACATGTCCTCGAGCGTCGCCCGCATGTTCTCCTGCGGGACGCGTATCGCGATGTCTTCCGGAACTCGGAACCGTGGCAGAACCATTTAAAACTCCAGTTACCAGCCCACTCTTTGAGGCTCTCAAGTTTCCTGAGGCACTCGCAGTGCAGGCGTATCACACTAATGCCGTTAATTATCTGCGGTACGGATCAGTCGGCCTAATTCCCGGCCTGATCTCGGTACTCGACAAACCTGTCGTTAATGAAGCTAATCCCGAATCCTAGCGGGCTGCCCAGGTTCAGGAATTTGTAGCCCCAGTCGACCTTCTGCCGGATCTCCTCAGGATCTCCCAGGGTTGTGCCAATAATCTTGCCACTGCCCTCGGCACGCTTCGGCATCTCTTCCATGATCTTCTGGACCTTCGGGTTCTGCATATCGGTCATTACTCCGAGAGACGCAGACAGGTCCATCGGCCCGACGAGCAGTACGTCAAATCCGTCCAGAGCCAGGATGTCATCTACCTGGTTGTAGTGTTCTTCGGATTCAAGCTGGAGGATCAGAACCGTCTCGTCATTCGCCGAGTTGATGACGTCTATGAAGCTCTCGCCGGCGAGAGCGGGCCACGTTGGTGAGATACCGCGGTTGCCCAACGGCGGGTACTTGGCGTACTGGATGGCCAACTTCGCTTCTTCAACGTTATTGATCTGAGGCACCATGACGGCGGAGGCGCCGGCGTCGAATGCTTTCTTTATGTGCGTCGGATCATTCCACGGCACTCGCACCATTGGAGCTATACCCTGCTGTCGAAGAATGATCGGGATCATCTCCATGTCACGCGGGCCGAAAGGAGAGTGCTCCTGGTCGATCCATATGAAGTCGGCAGTACTGTCGAATGCGAGAGCGGCAGCGATACGAATGTCGTGGGTCGGGATGGCTGTGCCGAGCACGAGTTTGCCATCCTGAATTTTCTGCTTTAGGGGATTCGGGTACATCGAAGTCCTCTGTTACGGCACCGCTGCAAATCAAATTTCGTGTATCCAGGGGAGGCGGACGAGCAGCGCGAGGCGTCCGCGGGAACGGGGCGTCACGCTACTCCATCGAGGGGCGATGTCAAGGTGTCCGAGCCGTTCTCATCCGGCTTGGAATCGCATCATTCAGACGCATCCACTTTCCGATAGACACCGCGGTTAGAGCCGGTTACATAAAGCTCCCCACTAAAACGCGACAAATTCCGGAACCGATGCGCCGAGATCTTCGCCCGACCGTCGTTCGATCAGACGAACCGATTGATCTCTGGGACGGTGTATGAATCTGCCTGTCGCGCAAACTCTTTAAGAAATCGGAACCCAGACCCCACCACAGCAAACAAACCTAGGCGCGCGGAACGGCCACGCCAGACATCTGAGTCCGCCACAGTGGTCCGCGAAAGCAACGCATATCTAGCCAAGATAAGGTGCAGGGACACCTGCCTACTTGACGGGGTCTGAACCTCTGAACATCGCGGGCTGTGGCATTCGCCCGACCGGCACCTCGATTAACACCGGACGGTCGAGCTGGATGGCGTCGGCGACGGCTTCACCAACCTTCTCCACCTCGTCCACCTTCATGCCCTTGACGCCGTAAGCCTCGGCCATCTCAACGAAGTCCGGGTTGTGCAGCTCAGCGCCATACGTCCCCCCCCACATGTTGTCCAAGTCACGGGATACGTTGCCGTATGCGTTGTCATTGAACACCACCACCACGGCGTTGATGTCGTGCTGTACGGCCGTGGCAAGCTCCTGCGAGGAGTACAAGAAACCACCGTCTCCGGAGGTGATCACAACCGGCTTATCCGGCTGGGCGACCTTCACGCCGAGTCCCGTCGGGAAGGCATAACCAAGGTTTCCCGAGTAGCTGGATGTAATGAAGCTGCGTGGTCCGTAGGTTTTCCAGTGAGACCGGCTGTAGTAGCCGACCTGCGTCATGCCGCTAATAAAGAGCGTGTCGTCCGGCGTGTTGTCTCGGATGCTCTTAAGGATCGTGCCCTGCGGCTGAGTTTCCGGCGCGAGAGCGTCTGCTGCATCCCGAACCGTACCAATCGTGTTTGCTGTCGACTCGCGCGGGCTGCCGCTGGCTTTCAAGCCGCCAAGGACCGACCTAAGCGTCGCGGCTGCGTCCCCAGCCAGTCCGTGCGCTGCCTCGTAATTGCGGCCAATTTCGTCGGGGTCGATGTCCAACTGGATTATCGTCTGGTCTGGGCTGATACCGGCACGGACCAGTCGAGTGCCGACAGCGAGAACAACATCAGCGGTCTGAAGATACTCAACGGTCGGGCTGCCGGGGCTCAGTGCCGAGCCAATGGCCAGAGGATGCCGACTGTCGATCGCTCCCTTGCCCTCGCCAGTCATTACGACTCCCGCCTGCAAAAACTCTGCGACCTCCCTGAGTTCTTCCTGTGCGTCACCCAGATTCACGCCGCCGCCTGCGAAGATCACTGGGCGCTTGGCTGACGCCAACATCTCCACAGCCTTCTCGACGTCTTTGGCGGGTGCAGAAGGCCGAATCGGATTGCTCGCCTCAAGCAGTTCAGCTTCGCCCCACTCTTCAAGAGTCTCAGGCGGGATCTCGATCTCTACCGGACGGGGTCGTCCGGTCTTCATAGCGAGCACGGCATCATGGACGGCCTGCGGGATGTCGCCGACCTGAAGCGCACGTCGCTGGAATTTGGTGATCGGCTTGATCGCCTCCATCTGGTCGTTGACCTCGTGGAGCATTCCGACATCGCTGCCGATGTAGTCACGCTGCACCTGGCCGGAGATCATCAGCACCGGGGATGAAGCGGAGTACGCCGTGCTCAGCGCGCCTGCGGCGTTCAAGAGGCCGGGGCCGGGAACGACGAGCGCCGTACCGAACCCACCCTCACCGCCGGCACGCGCATAGCCGTCAGCCATGTATCCCGTTGCCTGTTCATGACGGGTTGTGATGAACCGGATGCCCGGCTCGTCTCGAAGGGCTGACATGATGCCGTACATCTGGATACCGGGGAGCCCGAACATTACACGGACGCCTTCTCGATAGAGCGACTTTGCGAGTGCCTCGCCACCGGTCATTTGAGCCATTCAGGACTCTCCTAAAGTGATCGGCACCGAGTGTGCTGATCAGGGTTGCGCGGGCCGAAACGGCCAAACGTTGGGATTTTATTAGCTGGAGTTCGGCTATTCGGGTTTCTTCGGGGCCTGAGGCCGTTGGCCGAAGAACCCGGGGACCGGCATAGGACCTACCGGCACTTCGACAAGCACCGGTTTGTTCATCTGAATCGCGTCCGATATGGAATCGCCGACCTTCGTCGGGTCCTTGACCTGTATGGCCTCCATCCCGAACGATCTCGCGAGCCGAGGGAAGTCCGGGTTGTGGAGTTCGGTGCCGTAAGCGCCACCCCATCCAAGGTCCAGGTCACGACCAACATTACCGAATGCATTGTCGTTGAACACCACGGTCACGAGGTTGATGTCGTGCTGAACGGCGGTCGCCATCTCAGAAACGTTGTACATGAAGCCACCGTCTCCGGCGACTACGACGACAGGGCGGTCGGGCTGGGCGACCTTCGCTCCAAGACCGGTCGGGAACGCAAATCCGAGATTCCCAGAGTAACCAGAGCCGATGTAAGAGTTCTGGGAAGCTACCTTCCAGAAAGCCATGCTGTAGTAGCCAATCTGGGTGCTGTCTGGAATCAGGATCGTGTCATCCGGCACGCCAGCCTGCAGGCTCTGGAGGATGTCCCACTGGGGCTGTGTCCCAGGCGCCGAGTCGAACACGGTCTTCTTGACATCAGCAATCTTGTCGACCTGTGATGGCCGCGAACCGGCCGACCGGATACGCGCCGCCAGTTCCTTCATGGTCTTTCCGGCATCGCCAGCCAGACCATACGTGTTGTCGTGGCTCCGGCCGATCTCTTCGGAGTCGATGTCGATATGGATAACCTTCTTATCGCCCGACACGATCGATCCGCCGAGACCTGCGAGCCTTGAACCTACGCCAATGACCACATCGGCCTCTCCGTAGTACTTCCCGGCGGGAGTGCTTGCGCTCGCTCCCCTGTTCAATCCGAGGCTAAAGGGATTCGACCACGGGATCGCAGACTTGCCGTTGAGCGTCGTGAACACACCGGCCTGGAGCGCCTCCGCAAGTTCTATCAGCGCGTCGTGGGCATTTCCAAGACCCACGCCACCGCCCGCGATGATGACCGGGCTTTTGGCATTGATAAGCATCTCTGCAGCGCTGTCTATTCGTGTGGAGTCGGCCGCTTCCCGAACCGCTGATTTCGGGTCGAGCAGCGTCGCCTCGCCCTGCTCTTCCATCGTCTCCGGCGGTACTTCAATCTCGACCGGTCGGGGCCGTCCCGTCTTGAGCTGGTAGACAGCTTCCTGCACTGCGGCGGGAATCTCACCGACCTCCAAGACACGCTTGCGCCACTTAGTGATCGGCTCAATCAGCGTCAGTTGGTCGTTGACCTCGTGCAGCATTCCGACATCCTTGCCGATGAAGTCACGCTGCACCTGGCCGGAGATCATGAAGACGGGCGATGAGACCGAGTACGCGGTTGAAAGTCCGCCCGCTGCATTAAGCAAGCCGGGGCCGGGTACGACGAGGGCGGTTCCGAATCCGGGACCACCACCCGCACGGGCATAACCATCGGCCATATAGCCGGTCGCCTGTTCGTGCCTAGTCGTGATGAAACGAACGCTCGGTTCGTCACGAAGCCCCGCCATAATTCCGTAAAGCTGGACCCCGGGAAGTCCAAAGACCACCTCGACACCCTCGCGTACGAGCGATTTCGCAATCGCCTCGCCGCCCGTCATTTTCGTCATGAATTAAGCCTCATTCTGAACGGCATCGCCCTCATCCACGTGGCGGGGCGATCACCAAGCAATCCGCCGGGAAGATTAGCACAGGAGGGAGGCAATAATTCGGCCCGTCCAGTTCGGAAATGGATCAGATTCGGGACAACCCGCCTGCCACCTCTCCCGCAACCTTGGCAAGGAGTGTCTGTGCCGCGATCGCCGGAACCCCGGAGAGCCGGGCGAACTCGTCTCTATATCCTGGACCAAGCCCCATACAATCCAGTATCACCACCTCGGGCCTCGCACCCGCCATAACCGCCGCAGCAGCTTCAATTCCACCTTCGTGGTAAGGCGAATCGACCGCCACGGTGACCGAAAAACCATCCCCTTCCCAGATCTCCCTCACGATGTCGACCTGGGACTCAATGGGCGTAACCACGCCGACGCGACGGGAGGGTGCAATGGCGCCAGCAATTGCGGGCAGCAAGCTGCCCGGATCCAGTACAGGAACACCGACCTCAAAACGCGGGAATCGTCCGGTGCACAACAGCCCCACGGCGTGAGCACCGTCGCTAACCAAGGCACGCATTCGATCCTCTACGAGTGGCACCATCGTATCGAGTTGGATATCTGCCGTGGAACCATCAGCCAGTAACATGTGGAGCGGGTATCCACCCGATTCAGACTCCAATTCTGCGATGTCGTCCGTGGACATCCCGTCGAGCACGCCAACGATCTGGAAATCAACGCCTGGGACGTACTCTCGGAACGCCGTCTCGAAGTCCGGCCGCGGCGTCTGCCCAATGGTCACGAGTCCGAGCATATCTCTTCTCCATCAGTCGATCCAACACGTCGTAGGGGGACGCGACTATATGCCCTACCCCTCCTCCAACATCCACACATGTCCGTAGGCTCTCGAAGGGTGCCCAACACAACACTGTCATTGTAGTGGTGGGGCTTTCTCCGCCCAGCCGGTTATTACCGTGAACCTTACACGGCCATCATGATTATCGGTGTAACCACGAACTACCTGTGTGACGTGCGACAGTTCGGCATACCCTTCGCATCGGGCTCAGGATGGAAGCACTCGACCACTTCAGGCTATTACCTGAAAGCACTTGATCATCCACCAGCCACCTCTGCTGCCACCTTCGCCAGCAACGTCTGTGCCAGCAACACCGGGCGTCTGGATAGCCGGGTGAACTCGTCCCTATATTCCGCGCCGTGGCCCATGCAATCGAGAATCACAACCTCAAGTTCCGAGTCCGCCATCTCTCTGGCTGCAATCTTTATCTCATCGTGCCGATACGGCGACGCGAAGGCTGTTCTCACCGAGAACCCGTCGCGCTCCCACTTATCCTGCGCAGGCGCCATCTGCGAAGCGATAGGTGAAACGACTCCGATTCTTCGAGTACGGCAGATCGCCCCGGCAAGCGCCGGCAACAACCTGCCCGGCCTAAGCACCGGAACACCGCAATCGATGTCCGGGAAATCGCCGGCGCAACACACAACGACAGCACGTGCACCTTCATCGACCAGTTCTCGCGCTTTCGTCTCTACAAGCGGCGCCAGAACCTTGATGTCTATGTCACGTG
>JAPKBN010000087.1 GCA_026421215.1 Dehalococcoidia bacterium | reverse complement strand
GACGGCAGCAAGTTCAAGATCTTTCTGGGAGTACTCGACGTTAAGGGTAAGTTCAACGGCCAGGACTTCGACGGCGCCGAGCGTCTGATGAAATGCCGCAACAGAAACCAGGCGTATCTTATTCGTCCCCTGGGGGAGACGGGGCTCATCATCGCCGGATTGGATGCGCGTGGCGTTTACTACGGCGTGCAGACACTTCGCCAGCTGCTTGAGCCGCATCTGGGAAAGAACAAGGTCGAAATCCCGCTGGCGAAGGTGACGGATTGGCCTGACATGATAGAGCGGGGTATGTGGAATTCCCCCCTGCAGATTATCTCATACGAGGCATCCTTGAAGCTGAACCACCATTCCCTGCTGGCCCGGTTCAAGGGAAAGTTCACCCGGGATCGGGAGCCAGCGTGGGACATGGCGACACTGGTCCTGCCTGACGGAACAGAGGTCAGGAACATCGATTGGGCGCGGCGGCACGCGATGACACCTTTCGGGCAGTTGCCTCACATCAACTATTGGCATCGTTACGGTCTGTACGACGTATACCCCGAGCTGAAGGGCAAAGGTCCGGGCGCGACCGATTTCTCCGATGTTTCTCATGAACGGCCAGTGCCCTGCGCGACGCACCCGGTACTTGAAACGCTGCTGACGCAGTCCTTCCGGGCTCTCGCGAAGAAGGGCGTGCCAGAAATCGCGGTGTGGCAGAGTGAGTTTGAGGCCCAGTGTGGATGTGATATCTGCACAAAAATCGGGCAGTGTCAGGCCGAGGTGGACGCCATCCTGCCCGCGTGGGAAACGGTGAAGAAAGACTTCCCTGACCTCCGGCTGCGGATCTTCTTCTGCCTGGGGAACCATACCCCGGACCTTGTCCGGCGCTGTCTTAAAACGCTCCCCCCCGGGGTCATCATCGAGAAGGTCTATGGCTGGAAGCCCTTGTTCGAGGAGGCCGCGACGCGGGGACAGAAGGTCATCCGCTACTCCGGCTGGATGCTGAACAAGCCGCACTCGGTCGGCATTCGGCACTACACGTCGTACTACCGGGATCGGCTCACCCACGGATACGAGAAGCGGCTGGCCGGTGTACTGCCCCTGTACAAGTTCTACTCGAAGGATGCCTCTGCCTATAACCAGCGGGTACACAGCTATAACTTCAGCGGCCTGGCGGAGTGGTCGTGGAACGTAAAAGGGCGAACTCCCAGGGAGTTTGCTGTGGCCTGGGCCACACGCGAAGGGTACGCGGACCCGGCCAGGGTTGCCGACTGGGTCGAGTTGATGGAGCCGGTGGAGTCGGCCATCATCTATAAGTACCGTCCCCGCTGGCACTTCACGTATGACGCAGCAAAGTCATTCCGCGAGGGCAAGGCGTGCACGTTCCTGGACGACCGGATCATCATCGACGGATTGGTGGCATGCCGCCACGCGCTCGCGGTAGCCGAGGTGTTGGACAAACCCGACCTGGCTGCGGAGACTCGTCACGTCATGGCTGTTCTGCGGGCTCACGAGCGGCTCAATGCGCTATCTGCTGCCGTAGCCGGCAGGGGTGACGAGGGAGGTGGCAAGAGACTTCGGGCCGCCCTGCAGAACTACGTCACGGCCGTCCGTTCCGCAGCGACTTCTCTGGATCCGCTCATGGACCTGCTTACGGTGGAACCTGCATCGTTCGCCGGTAAGCTCAAGCAGCAGCAGGCGGAAGGCTGGAAGAAGGCAGAGCAGGATATCACGGCGGCGGTGTTCGAATGGCTGAAGTGAGTCCCGTGTCAGGCCTGGGCGGTTTCCGCCGGACACGCAATATCGATACCGTTCCGGGACAGTTTTCCGCACCAATTCAATCGAAGGCAGGGCCAGCATCACTCACATTTGTTTGAGCGATATGACATCACCATGAGACAGTTTCGAATTGTTACTGCTGTCTGCGCATTCGGTTTTGCCATCGCGCAGGTTAACGCCGAGGAGCAGTTTCTGGTTGATGAAGGAAAGGCTAACGCTGAAATTATCATCAGCGAATCACCGGCGCGTTCGACGCGGCTGGCCTCAGTTGAGCTGCAAACCTACGTTGCGAAGATCACCGACCAGCGCCGCCCAACCTTCAACTCGAAAGACGCCCGAACAATCCTCGGCAACCTTCTCCTGACCATGCTCGATTCGACCCGAACACGCCAACGCCTGCTGCGTCGGTCGACAACAAGAAGTCCTGAGATCGATCCAGGCCCGATCGTAAACCGGGATTAAGCGCTGCCCGGGATGCATCGTCTCTGCTACGATTGGGTCCGATGGTCAGTTCGGGCCTTTTCCCTGGCAGAACGACTACCGGGATTCTTGTTTTATCGGACCGATCCTGGCCTGACCGTTTATGTGTCAGAAAAGGAACGAGGTGACCTCCGAAACCTGAGGGATCTACTCGCGGGGTGTGTCGATGAAATTTCCCTTGTTGTCGAGATAACCCCAACGATTTTTTTTCTTGAAATACTCACGGCCGGTATCGTGCTTCATGTGGCGGATAGGCATCCCTCTATCATAGTGCCAGGTCTCGCGAGGAATATCGCGGGCGCCGCCTTTGGGTTCAGGAAGAAATCGGATGTGTTCCGCAACGGAACCAGACGCATCGAAAATCTCGCGACTCACCAGGTGGCCATCGGGCTTGTAGTACTCGCGGGTGGCGATTCGACCGTTGTTGTAATTGATGCGGCGAGTCGCTTTGCCCGTGGCGTTGAGGTCATGGCGACGAGTGAGAACGCCATTTGCATACCATTCCAGACAGATCACCCCATCGTGGAGGTGAACGGTTTCGAAAACGCCATCGCGTTCCCTGACGCTCGTCCAGGCGAAATCGGCAGGGGCGCTGCTGAGTATGGTGAGCTTGCCAGCCGGAAGCTTGATGGGTAGCGAAGGCTCACTTTCAAGACCCGAGTGTTCGACGGCGATAGCACGCCAGACGCCGGATTGCTCCAGGGTGAACGAGTCACCGGGGACGATAGGTTTTCGAGTGATCCGCTCTCCACCCAACAAGAAATGGTAACCGAGGGTTTCACGGTGATTCTCTCCAGGAACAAGTTCAATGGTATCGCCCATGATGCGGAGATGAGGACGATCGGGGCGACGGACGACGACAAGATGTATATCCGTCATGCGCTGCCGCATAAGGGGAGATGCGAGGTCGTTAACGGCCTTGGTGAGTCCGGTGTGCGGTTCTTTAAGAGAGTGAAATTGCTTGTCGGTCAGGCAGCGGGCTTCGAAGGATGTGACAATTTGATGTTGACGGAGGTTGGAAGCTTCGGTGTTGTGCACCTTGCGAATCAAGCCGTCAAAACTGGTGGAAGTTTTTCGTTCGTATTGGATAACTTCGCGACGCACGACGATTTCTCCCTGGTCGGGGAAGCCCGCAGTAGACGCGACGTCAATGGCGTTACTTCCCACATCGGTGATGCGCGTAACGGGACCGGTATCCAATGGATAGTTAGTTACAAAACTGATCTTGGTTCCATCGGGGCTGCCTTTGGGATCGGCGTCGTAGATCGCAGAACCGTCGCCAACGTTGGCGGGAAAGCAGAGTCGGGAGAGCGGGTGAATCGTTTCCCAGCAGTCGCCAGACCGAAGGTCAGCGACGATTGAATCACCACAAGCCCAGCGACCACTGGCGCCGCATGGGCCCACATCCCCCATGCGTTCCCAGGCAAGAATGTGGACGCTGGACGGGAAGGGCTCATTCCACTTACGGCCACGAACAAGTCCATCGCCAAGCATGAAATACTCACCATTACCGAGCCAGGACATGTGGCATTTCTGAAGGGTGGGGACACCGATTCGCCGGTTGCTGCCGTCGAGATCGTTGAACGCGCGTGTGGCGGCGAAGGGATCGGTGTTGGAAGCCTCACGCGTGAAAAATTGCGGGTGA
>JAPKBN010000038.1 GCA_026421215.1 Dehalococcoidia bacterium | reverse complement strand
CACGAACTAGCGGTGCTGTGGCAGGTGACGGACTACCGGAGTTGAGCGGAAGTGCCCGGTTGCTGTCAAAGTTGCTGTCAAACGCGAAGACAGGCCTCTAATATCGAGGCCTGTCTTACGAAGCAATTTGCTATGGAGGCGACGGGCGGATTCGAACCGCCGAATGGAGGTTTTGCAAACCTCTGCCTTAGACCACTTGGCTACGTCGCCATTGCATCCGGTTCAAGCGTGGCATGGCGTGTAGGCCATTGTCCAGATGGTATTCCGGGTGCGAATTATCTATTCAATTATGGTGCCGAGGGCGGGACTCGAACCCGCACGCCCTTACGAGCACAGCGCCCTCAACGCTGCTTGTCTACCAATTCCAACACCTCGGCTCAGGTACTCGCTCGGTCAAACGTGTGGCAGGGGCGGAGGGACTCGAACCCCCGGCCTTCGGTTTTGGAGACCGACGCTCTAGCCAGCTGAGCTACGCCCCTATGTCACCGGCGCGTCAGCGCCCATCCATGTGACCACATGCGCACGTTTTATCCGACTAGAATCATAACGCAGCACTCGCGGACCGGACAGCCTCATTTGCGTCAATCTCCACGCAGGCGAAGGCAGGCCACTCCCAATCGTAAAAAAGCGGCCAACCCCGGTAGGGGCTGACCGCTTTGCCGTATCTCTGAGCTAAATCAGCCGCTCAGAATTACGCGTCTTCGCTTGCTGTGAGAGCGGCAAGATCCCGTTCACCGGTCCTTACCCTGATCACCTCTGCGATTGCGGAAACGAAAATCTTTCCGTCGCCCACCGTTCCCTCTTCCGAGGATCGGGCTGACGTGATTATTGTCTCCAGTACTTGTTCTTTTTGCTCTTCCGGGACAACAGTCACAAGCAGCGTTTTTGGCAGTGACGACCGATGCGTTAGCGCCGCGCCACGTCCGGTAAAGACTTCAATGCCCCTTTGCTGGCCCTGGCCGGTCACGTTGACGAAATGAAATCCGCCGCAACCAATGCTTTCCAGTGCCGTCGTGACGTCGTTGACCTTCTCGGGTCTGACTATCGCCTCAATTTTGACCATCATTTTTAGTACACCCCTTAACAGGGATTGCCGGGAATTGCGGATCTGGAACCGCACCACCTCATAGTTCGTGGCAGTTCTGGCTCCAGAGCCGCGTTTATTCCCATGTTGATGCCCGTTAAGGGCGGTTAATCGGCTCCGTCAGACACATAGGCACGTTCTCCATGGTGCGATATGTCCAGCCCGGCGCCTTCTTCAGCTTCTTCGGCTCGCAGCCCAAGTCCCGGAATGATGTCCAGGATCTTCAAGATCACAAAGGTGACGATGAACGAGTAGGCCATGGTGGCCACCACTGCGACGAAGTTGTCGCCGAGCAACTCATACTTACCGTCTATGACGCCAACCCCGCCGACCGCGAAAATCGCCGTGGCAAGCGCGCCCCAGATGCCGCCAATTCCGTGGACTGCGAACACCTCAAGGGCGTCGTCGAACCCTAACTTGTGCCGGTACAGGACTGCGATGTAGGTCAGGATGCCGGCACCGAAGCCTACTGCGAGCCCACCCATGGGGCCAACAGACCCTGCGGCTGGCGTGATCGCCACAAGTCCGGCTACTGCGCCGGTGGCGGCACCAACTGCGCTCATCTTGCCGGTCTGGAGATAAGACAGGATCACCCAGGTCACTGCTGCGACGCCCGCCGCAACGTTGGTTACGAGGAATGCGTTAACGGCGACACCGTCCGCAGCAAGGCCACTACCGGCGTTGAAACCGAACCAACCAAACCAAAGTATGCCGGCGCCGAGGATTACGAAGGGGACGTTGTGTGGCTCTACCCCACGATCAACCCCACGTCGTTTGCCGAGCAAAAGTGCTGCGGCTACAGCCGCGATACCGGCGTTAATGTGGACGACCGTCCCGCCAGCAAAGTCCTTAGCACCCATCTCAAGGATCCAGCCGCCGTCACCCCACACCCAGTGGGCTATCGGCGCGTAGACGACCGTAACCCAGATTACGAGGAAGATCAGATAGGTCTTGAACTTGAATCGTTCCGCAATCGCACCGGTGATTAGCGCCGGAGTGATGATAGCGAACATCATCTGGAAGATAGCGACCGTCATGGAGTTGTAGCCGCCATCGGGCCCAACATCCGGGTCGACATTTTGGAATCCCAGGTAGTCAAAGTTGCCTATGAATGCGCCATCGCCTCCAAAGGCGAGGGAGTACCCCCAGAGCAGCCATACAACGCTGACGACACCCATCGCCGTGAAGCTGTACATGATCATGTTGATCGCATTCTTCCCACGGACGAGTCCACCGTAGAAGAACGCGAGTCCCGGTGTCATGAATAACACCAGGGCGGATGCCATTAGCATCCATGCAATATTGCCGGAGTCCATAAGGGACGTTACCTCCTAGGATCGTTAACAGTCGCGCACCGGTTGAGGCACACGTACGATGGAGTGTCACGTTATGGTCGTTATGTTTCGGAAATGTTACGCAGGCGTGACGGCCCGGTTACATTTGCCGAGATTTCGATCAAGAACCATTGTCTGGGCTCCGGACGCGTATTCGCCACTTCAGGAGGCGAACCAGGGCCACTTTTACGGTCCCTTTTTCCCCCTTACGGCTCGGAACGCCGCCGCAGAACCAACGGCCACGATAATCAGTGCCATGCCGCCATCGATAGGCCCGCCCGGGTTTGCGAAACACCCTCCGCTGGATTCGCCTTCCTCGCCCGACGCCACAGTCGATTCCGATTGGGCCGATGCTTCTGGGGCCGGCTTGGGAGTCGATGTCGGGGCCGCCCCCAAGCCGTCTAGCGTGTAGGGAACAAAGGTCGGAAGCGGGCGGGCTGTCGGCGCTATGACTACCACCTCGTCAACAAGCGGGAACGCTCCGACGGTTTCTCGCCACAGTTCGTCCATGCCGCGGCGGTCCACTCCGTATACCAACAACATCGCTTCGTCGAGCCGCCTGCTGGAATCGAACTCTTCGAGCAACGCTGCCATCATTCCTGGCCCAAACTCCTCGACCATGAATCTGGCGACGGCTCGCCCCTGTCCGTAACTGACGATCACGAGATCAGGATCGCCTGGGAAGGTGCCTAGGGATGTCAGTGGAGCAATCTTGTTCGTGTCGATGCCCCACTCCAAGTAACGGTCGTAAGCGACTCCAGGGTCGATATTCCCGTACTCAGCGAGACCCTCGTTGAGCCACGCCGGTATAGCCCCGCGAGCGCCCGATACGGCCCTGCTCAGCAGGACGTGCGTCAACTCGTGCGACATTGTTCCGGTGGCGCGTGAGCTGCCTCCCTGAACGAGGACGGTGTTTTCTGGAGAGAAAGCCTGTCCCTCGGTGATTAACTCGCGTGAGATAGCTCCGCTGCGTGCGGCTGTGGCGTCCGTCATTTCTGCGATGTTGTTGTACATCGTCACGTTGATTGGTGCTCCTTCTGTTGGAATACCAAGCACCGGAGCCATGTTCTGAATCGTCTGGAGTGATGCGTCTAGCAAAGAGTTCGCACGGGTGATGACCGGGCCGTGGAAGTACACCGTAATGCCGTCTTCTGTCACCGTCTCCCAGTCAAATCGGGAATCTGTCAGGACTATCTGGGTCGGCTCGGACTCGTGGAGATTTCCGCTGGAATCCAATACCTCGATCCGGTACTCCATAGTCACACCGGGCGGCAGATAACGGGCGAGCGTGTCGGTCCGGTAGAACAGCGTCCCGATTGCGGGCGCGCTCGTCGTAAAAGTGGTGGGTTCGCCAAAATCCAAATAGTCGTACTGAGTGGCACGACGGCCCAAGATAGAAAAACGGACCGTGACCTCTTCTACGTCACCGATGACGTTAGCCGTGAACTCGATACCGTTCGGTAGCTTGCTCACTGCGGAGTAGCTCAGGATCTCGACGGCCGACGACTGGGCGCGGGCGATGTCGTTGGAGCTTGAGAGAAGGGCGATGACGGTAAATGCAGCGATCGCGACGACCAGCGAGGTCCATCGAGCAATCAGCCGTCCCGCCCGAGGCCGGTCGCGCTGACTCTCGTCCGGTGTTTTATTTGTCAATCTACTCATGTGCGAAACGTGATACGTCGGAATGGATGACATTGGTTCGGTATCGAATGACCGGTCCGGGCTATTTGGATTCACCCGGGGCTTCATCGGTGCTGCGCCACTCTGCCCAGAAACGGTACAGCGCGCTGAGCGGGGTTGCTACAGCCAGGATCCACAATCCCCAGTCTGGTTGACTGATCAACAGGGTCACGGTGATCAGCACGACACGCTCCGGCCTGGTGGCGAACCCCGCCGTGCCTTTCATGCCGAGACCTTCAGCACGCGCACGCACGTAACTCACCATCATCGACCCCGAAAAGGCGATAAAGGCGAGGATGATTAGCGTCTGATCAAAGGTAGCGCTCCGCGTATAGAAGATCAGCAGGCCGAGCAACAGCGCACCTTCAGACACCCGGTCCATCACGGAGTCCAACAGCGCGCCTTTGTCTGACACCTGCCCCGTACGGCGGGCGATTCCACCGTCCAGCATGTCAAAGGTGGCGCCCACTAATACAAGCACTCCAGCCAGTACAAATCGTCCGTCCGCTGCCGCCACGCCGGCTCCGACCGAAATAACGGTGCCTGTCAGTGTCGCTAGGTTCGGCGTGAATCCGAGCTTGTCCAGGAGGGCCGAAGCCGGCTCCTCAAACCATCTGGCGATCTTTCCGCGAAGCGCGTAACGGGCGGTCTGGAGGCTGGGCACGCGTTTTTGAGGCCTTTCTTTAAAAACTCGGAGTTGTACAGGATATCTTGGACATCGGTTGTTTCACGTATTTAGACGATACTGGGAAGTTCGGTCCTATCGGCTGTCTGTTTATAGAAATCGAGCACCCTGGTCGCTACTTCAGACCACCGGTACCCATATGCCTTGATCTGGCCGGCCGCGCCCATCTGTGTACGGAGATTTGGGTCTTCGATCAAGGTGCGGATCGCACTGGCAAAAACCATAGGATCGCTCGGGGTGGAAAGGAGTCCGTCCACCCCGTGAGTAACCACCTCACGATAGCCGCTTATGTCCGTGGCGACGGTGGGAACTCCGGCCGCCATCGCTTCAAGCAGCACCATCCCAAAACTCTCGCCGCCGGTCGCCGGGCTGCAGAAGATATCTGCCGCCTGATAGTACGCCGGTAGCGCCTCGTTAGAAACGCGGCCCGTGAATACCACGTCCGTGAGGTTACGCTCGCCCATCACGCGCTGAGATTCATCGTCTGGTTCGCCGGGCCCGACGACGATCAATCTCAACTCCGGATACTCCCACTTGAGATCGGCGTACGCGCTCAACAGATATCGCAACCCCTTGCGCTTCTCCATGCGTCCTACGAACAAAAGGTTAATACTGCCGTCGGCGAACTCTTCTATCGGCGACGCCGGGTTTGCGAAGCGGTCGAACTCGATGCCGTTCGGGATGATCTCGTAATCGCCCGGGTAAAACCTGTTTACATACTTGCGGGCTGAGTTTGACACGGCAATCCTGCCATTCAGTTGCCGCGGGTTTGCGCGCAACATGTACTTGGACATCTGATAGAGGAGCCCACTTTCACGGAAGGCGTGGAAGGTACCGATGGTGAGTGCGGACGAAGTGCGCGCTCCCAGGTTTGGAGGAAACGGGGCGAAAGGCTCGTGGATGTGCACGACGTCGTAATTGCCTTCGTGGATCAGAGCCTTGATCTGGGGTTGGTTCCACAGGGAAAGCGATACACGAGCCACAGTGCCGCCGATGGGAACCGGAACCGGTCGACCACAGGGAACGACGCCGTATCCCTGGTTAGGATCGGGTTCTACAGAGCATGGGGCCAAGATATTGATCTCGTGGCCTCTAGCCGTGAACTGATCGGCGAGGCGCGCAATGTGGGTCGTTACGCCGCCCGGGTACGCAAAATCATAAGGGGAAACCAGAGCGATTTTGATCTGCTCATCCCTCCACGGTTTAGCGGGTCACTTTACATACCCGGGCAGCGATTGGGACTTATCTAGTCACCAGTTACTTGCTGCGCATCAGCAACACCGCTGAACTTCCTCGGGGTGAAGTTATTCTCGGGGTTCATCTCGCCGCCCGCAAATAGCTCCACCATCTGTCGGGCTTCGTCGTCCGTGTACTGGACCGGCGGCGACTTCATGAAGTAGGCGGATGGGGCCTGGATTGCGCCGGAAACGCCGTTGTCCATGGCGATCTTCGCGCACCTGATTGCGTCGACAGCGACTCCAGCAGAGTTGGGGCTGTCGTGTACCTCGAGCTTAAGCTCCACGTTGAGCGGGACGTCGCCGAAGGAAGTGCCTTCAAGACGAATGTAAGCCCATTTGCGGTCCTTGAGCCATGGCACGTGGTCGGACGGGCCGATGTGTACGTCATCGGTCTTGATCTCCTGCTCTAACTGCGACTTCACGGCAGCGGTCTTCGAGATCTTCTTAGATATAAGGCGGTTTCGCTCAAGCATGTTGAGGAAGTCCGTGTTGCCACCAAAGTTGAGCTGGTAGGTGCGGTCAAGCTGCACGCCGCGGTCTTCAAACAGGCGGGTGAGCACGCGATGAACGATGGTCGCCCCGACCTGGGACTTGATGTCATCGCCGACGATCGGCACGCCGCGATCCTCGAATCGTTTCTGCCAGTACGGCTCACGGGCGATGAACACGGGGATGCAGTTGACGAAACCGACGCCGGCCGCAAGCGCCTGCTCTACATACCACTTGGTGGCGTCTTCGGAACCGACTGGGAGGTAGCTGATCATCACGTCAACCTCGCGGTCACGCAGGATGCCGACGATGTCAGCGGTCTGGCCGCCGGGGGTGGTCGAATCGTGGTTTACGGTGATCACGTCGGACAGGTACTGGCCGATACCATCATGGGTCATACCGCGGTCTACAGTAACGCCGGTGTGCGGCACGTCGTGAAATTCCACGGTGTTGTTCTGGCCAGAGTGGATCGCCTCAGACAGGTCCTTGCCGACCTTATCAACGTCCACGTCGAATGCTGCTACCACATCGATATCGCCGATGTGGTAGGGGCCGAGCACGGTGTTCATGATGCCCGGGATGTCGATGCCATCTTCAGCTTCCCGGTATTTGTGTACGCCCTGGATGAGGGAGGAGGCGCAGTTGCCCAATCCCACGACGGCGACGTTGATTTTGCCCAATTTGTGACCCCTGTTGCTCTGGTGTTCGGCCCACCACTTCTGCGGGTGCGCGATCCTCAAAGTCTTTACGACCGATGGATATTACAAACAGTTGACGGGCAGATTGTGCGGTTTACTCGACGAACCAATTCGCAAAGTTCCGTAACTTTCCTGTCAATTGGATTACGTAGAGCTAGATGTTCACCTTGACCGTATCCGCTACCTGCTCAAGTGTCTGGACGGAGATGTATGGGTTTGAACCGCCCCACACGTACTCGAAATGGTTCCGTAGCACCCGGTAGTAATGGGATTCGGAGGACACCTTCAAGATCGGTACAAGCCCATCGATCGATGACCCATCGAGATCCGAGTCTGGTTTGCCGAAGTGGTAGGTCTCCACAAAGCAACAGGATTCGGTCATCAACAGGTACACGGACGGCCAGTGATCTGCGAATCGGACATCAAGGCTGGAGTTTTTGCCTTCATGGGCGGTTCTTCTGAGCGACGAGATCACGTTCAGGCTTCGCCAACTATCACTGAATAATGGACCGGCGCGGAAGCTGGATTCATCGACGAACTGCTCCCCGATTTCGGCGACGGCACGGGCTCGTGCGAAGTCGCTTAAAGGGTGGACGAGCAGGGCCCTGACGGATATATCTCGGTCTTCAATCATCATACGTCGCAGTACGGGTGTGTAGTCGATATCTCCGAAGAACTCCCGGAGGCCGATACCGTGTAACAGCACCTCGCCGCGCGCCTCCTCAAGAGCCTGGCCGATAGCGCGTTTTGTCTCGAAGCTGCCGCTTCTAGGCAACAGCACATCTTCAATGCCGGTACGAATAGCGCCCTCGGCGAGTGCGCTGATCCTGCTCAGCGTGTCGAGTTCTTGCGTTTCTGTTGACACGTTGGGGTCTTCTGAGGGTTGCCCAACACGCCGGGGACTCCTGACATCTCGGGATACGGGTTGGGAGTACACCGGCGTGGAAGAGGAAGTTGCACTCTCACTACCGGGAGTCGCCAGGACGGCTTCCAACGCTGCCTCAGTAACGACCCAGGTCCGGCCCAACTTGGTGGCCGGGATAAGGCCCTGTGTCAGCCACTTGTAGACGGTCTTCTCGGTCACATTGAGACGGGCGGCAACATCTCTAACCTTCAGGCTGGCCATCTAAGGAGTCCTTTGTTAATAGTTCGTATTGGAAAATCGGGCAGATAATTCCATCTTATTCTACTAAAGGATATAAAAACGGCCTTAAGTCCTCTAAAAGGGGGTCCTGGTGACACTACGTCTTCAAAAGTGCGTAAAAGTCTGTACGGTTTGAGCTAAAGTCATCTTTTGCAGAATGGGTTTCCTTCAGTCTTACAACGAGAGTTGGTCTGCATAGCGACTTTGCCAGTCATTGATACCGTTACTCGACCAACACTGCGACTGAATAGGACGGCACTACGAAAAATCTGCATGTCCGTTTATCGCTTAATGCAATTGCAAGCGGTAAGTCGAATTGTGGCGTGATTCTTCCAGCGTCGACGGGACTGCGATCCTGGGGAGTTTATTTTGCGATCAATCGCTAGATTCTGATTCGCTTTCCGGGAACCGGAACTCGATTCCGGCGCGTTCTTCTTGGATCCGTCCGATGGCTTGCATTGCATCTTTGCCCCATCCTCGACGCTGAGCTTCAATGAAGCGTTGCTGCGCCAGGTTGGCTGCTTCCATAGGAAGGCCCAACGATCGCCCGAGCTGCGTCGCGAGTCCCACGTCTTTCGCCGCAAGATCCACCATGAAACCCGGCTCAAAGTTTCCCTTGAGTATGGAAGTGCCCCAGCCCCGCAATGCCGCACTGTCTCCGGAAGAAGCTGAGATTACGTTGTACAGCGTCCGGGCGTCGACCCCGGCCTTCATGGCCATACCGAATGCCTCGGAGATCATAACGCCGGTGCTCAGTCCGAGTAGGTTGTTGGCGAGCTTGCAGATAGACCCCGTGCCGATTCCCCCACAATAGACAAGCTTCTCGGCGGCGCCGATCAGGTTGAGCACAGGGGCGACGCGTTCGAATATCTCGTGATCGCCTCCGACCATAAGGCAAAGATCTCCGCGATCCGCGCCGACTGTCCCGCCGCTAACGGGCGAGTCAAGCGCATGTGCGCCTGCAGCCCGGGTGGCTGCGTCAAGCGTCACCGCGGTGTCGGGATCGATTGTGCTCAGATCAACAAGGACCGCCCCGGGGGAGATTGCTGAGAGAACGCCGCCCTCACCAGTCGCCACTTCCAGCACGTTGGCGGGTACCGGCAGTGACGTAAACACAATTTCGGCCCCGCGTGCGGCCTCGGCCGGACTGTTGGCCCATGTAGCTCCTGCTTCTTCCAGCGGGCGTCCTGCCTCACGTGACAGGTCGAACACGGTTAGATCGTGTCCCCCCTCCACGACGTGCCGAGCCATATGACGTCCCATGTTTCCTAGGCCAATAAATCCGATCTTCATAGGGCAGTCTTTCTATTTGTAGTCGGTGGTATGCGGTGGGTCGTTCAACTGAGAGCGGTTTCTAGTACCCGACCGCTGCTCCGTCCTTGCGAGGCTCCGAACCGGCAACCAGTACGCCAGTCTCCGCGTCACGTGAGACGATCTGGCCTCCGCCGTAACCGACGCGATCGTAACCGTCGTCAACACGTACCTGGTGGCCGCGTCTCTGAAGATCCCTAACCGTGTCCGGATCGACACCGGCCTCAAGGCCGATCGTGCCAGACTCGAGGAACACCCGGAACCTCAGGGCATCTAGCGCCTGCTGAGAGTCCAGGTTGAAGTCGACCATGTTGGAGATCATTTGAACGTGACCCTGGGGCTGCATAAAGCCGCCCATTACCCCGAAGCTGAGCCACATCTCGCCGTCTTTTGTCGCCATGGCAGGGATGATGGTCTGGAACGGTCTGGCTCCGCCCTTGAGGAAGTTCGCGTGGCTAGAGTCGAGGGAGAACAGCGCGCCCCGGTTTTGCAGTGCGATGCCGGTGGTAGGTACGACCATACCGCTGCCGAATCCCTTGAACAGGCTGTTGATGAATGAGCAGGCGTTGCCGTCGCCGTCGATGACCGTCAGGTAAACGGTGTCGGAGTTCGGGTAGGGCATACCTGATCCAACGTTCTCCATCGCCCGTCCGCCGGTGATACGGGATCGCTGCTTTGCGGCGCGGTCTTTTGACAGCATCCAGTCGATTGGAACCTCGTTGACCCGGGGATCGGCCACGTGATCCAGCGCATCGGCGAAGCCCATGCGTGTCGACTCGATCAGGTGGTGATACGTGTCGGGCGATTGGAAACCCATGCCAGCAATGTCGAAACCCTCGGCAATGTTGAGCGCCATCAGGGCTGCGATTCCGTCGCCGTTTGGTGGGCATTCCCACACGTCAACGCCGCGGTATTCGGTGTGGATCGGCACATCCCAGTCGGAGTGATGTGCCGCCATGTCCTCTTCTGTGATCCAGCCGCCTTCGGACTGTACAAAGTCGGCTAGCTTCTTGGCGATCTCGCCTTTGTAAAATGCCTCGCTGCCGCCTTCCGCGATCACCTCAAGTGTGCGACCAAGTTCCGGCAGGCTCACGATTTCCCCGTACTTTGGTGCGCGACCTTTTGGCAACATCTCGCGACCTGAAGCTCGGGCCGCCAGTTTTTCTTCAGATCCCTGCCACTGGTTGGCGATGATCTCGCTGACGCCGTAACCCTCGTGGGCGTACTTGATGGCGGGTTGTAGCACCTCGGACAGCGTCATCGTGCCGTCTTCCTGGAGCAGCGTCTCCCAACCGTGGACCGTGCCTGGTATGGAGACCGAGAAAGCAGCATCCGGGCCCTCAGTCGGAATACCGGAGTGCCCGTTTCGCACGACATCGTCGCGGTTTGCGGCGACTGCGGCGTGGCCGCTACCGTTCAGCGCACGTACACGCTTCTCGTCGTTCTTCCAGACGAGGGCGAACATATCTCCACCGACCCCGGTTGACATCGGTTCCAACACGTTGAGCGCGGCGGCCGTGGCGACCGCAGCGTCGACTGCGTTGCCACCGGCTTTGAGGATGTCGAGACCGACCTGCGCTGCGAGCGGCTGGCTGGTTGCGACGGCGCCGTTTCGGGCGACCACTGCGGATCGGCGGGATCGGAAGAAAGTCACGTTCACGTCCTTAAGAGGAAGATTCGGGCGATACATCGTGAAACCTGTCTATCGCCGGGTCGATTCGAAGACCGGCGCAATCCTACCAATAAAGACGCACTCGCGCTGTTGGGGCATCGGTGTGTGTTGTGGTAGCGGCGCTTGCTCTGTCCGTTGTCATCTCCCTCTCCCGACCGGAGAGGGTTGAGGCGAGGGGGGGGGAGGTCGTTAAACAACCCCTACGATAGATGTGGCGAAAGGCTTGTTTGCCCGCCAACCGGCCGAAGAAAGCCTCGCCTCTACAAAGTTCAGGCCAGAAATGTCGTAATTACTGGGACTCTGGTTCTTCGCGAACCTCTGGACACTTGCGTTGGCGGCTTGACCCCGAAAGTGGGATCACCTCATGCTAATAAACGTCCCGGTGGGGCCAAATAATGGCCCTATCGAGGGCAGGCCAGCTGGTCTGCCAGGTCGTTGAAGCTGTTTGCCGTGAAATCGAACGATGTGTCAGTTTCAGGGTCCGCCTTATTGCCGAGGCCTGTCCCGTTCCCGAACTCGTCCGGGCGCCGCACGAACGCCGTGTGGAGACCGGACTTCGCAGCAGATCTCAAGTCGTTCTGGTGCGCCGCTGTCATCATCACTTCTCCGGGTTCAAGACCGAGCAACTCGGCGGCCTTTGTGTATGACTCCGGGTCCGGCTTGTAGTGACCGGAGAGCTCGGAAGACAGGACGCAATCCCAGGGCAACCCCGCTCGCTTCGCCATATTCGTGAGCAATGCCACGCTGCCGTTCGACAGGCTGGAGATGATGAACTTGCTCTTGAGGCGGGTCAGGCCTGAAACGGCCTCGGGCCACGGGTCGAGCCGGTGCCATATCTTGTTGAGGTGAACCTTTTCGTCTTCGGTTAAACCTTCGATTCCGAACCGAACCAGCAGGTCGTCCAGTCGTCGCCGGTGGATGGCGTCGATGCCGATCCACTCCCATTCGCCGGTCCGGACTTTGTTCATGCCGGGTCCATATCCGGCGCGCCACTCGTCGGCGAAAAGATCGGCGTCGATATCTAGACCGCGTTCTTTTGAGAGCGAGGCGATCTCACGCGACACACTGCCACGCCAGTCGACCACGGTACCGAACACGTCGAACGTCAACGCCTTTACGTCTGACACGGGCATCCATTGTCTCCAGTGTGAGTGAGGGTGGTGAGTCTCAGGGCACTGTATCGTACGATGAGGTTATTCGGTGTGGGTGGGTCGCCAAATCGGGACACGCGACTAACTCCTCATCCTGTAATGGTCGGGAATTCGGAAGGTGTCACGCCCGCGAATGAAGTGACGGGTGTTAGGCCTTAGCCCCGCCTCTAAATTTGGCAGTCGCAGGCCCGACGTCCAGCTACCTCGTGCGCGGGTTGAACACGTCGTTCAAGGCGTCGCCGAGTAGGCTCCAGGTAAATATCAGCAACCAGATCACGGCGATAGGGGCGAGCAACTGCTCCGGGTGCTGCTGTATGACCGACACGACTGCTGTGCCACGTCCGGACACGTCCGAAATCATGAATCCCAGACTTGGCCGTGGAGGCTGAACGCCGATTCCAAGGAAACTTAGGATTAGCTCACTCCCCGCGATCGCGCCCATGCCGGCTGAAGCGGTCACAATGATCGTTCCGGTGATGTTGGGCAGGATATGAGAGAACAACAAACGCGGAGTGGAGACTCCAACAGCGCGAGCGGCTTCGATGTAGTCAGCGTTGCGGATGGAAAGCACCTGCCCTCTGACAAGCCTCATCATCCCGTACCAGGCGAACGGCAACAGGGCGATCGTGACCACCAGATAGTCGACGAACCCGGATTCCACAAGTCCCCCGAACGGGCTCCAATTCGGATAGTTGCTCCAGTCTTCAAATTCCCGCGTCCACCCGACAATACGCGGTCTCAAAGTGGCGGCTATCAATATCACAAGCAATATACCCGGGAAGGCCGCGACTACCTCCCCGACACGCATGATCACGGCGTCTGTTTTCCCGCCGAAGTATCCGGCGACCATCCCCAAAGTAACGCCCAGAATGATGCCGCCTGTACCTACGGTGATGATCGTGAGAAGGACCGTTGTCTGGACTCCCCATATCACCCTCGTATAGATGTCGCGGCCGATGCGATCTGTCCCCAGAACGTGGCCGGTGCTTGGACCTTCCTGTGTGTGGCGTAGATCTGTCTGGGAGTAGGAGTGAGTCGAGAGAGGTTTGGCGAGTATACCTACGGCATAGATCAAGAGAATTATTGTCAGCGTCGCCATCGCGATCTTTTTTCGACGCAGCCTTTGCCACGCCTGAGTTATCGGGCTTATTCCTATGGTGGACATTGCGGCGCCGACGTTCAGGCCTACCGCACTTCTCCCATATGAATTTGTCATGCTCTCGGCGCGGCGGGACAAAAGGAATAGCCCAAAGAAGAATCCAATCGGGGGGATGAGCACCAACAGTCCGAGTGCGCCATTCCAGCCAATGTCATGGGTGCGTCTTATGGCCGCCGAGACAGCGATCGAGACGGACAACAATGAAACTACAAATCCGAGATAAACAAACGGCAGACTCGACAACGGCGAACGACTAGAAGACGCGTCAAAAAACAACAGGCCCAGCACGAACACAACCGTGGCCCCAAGAATCCTGGCGAAGAAGCCGAATCGGTTTATTCGACCACTCGTACCGATCAACTCTCCGATAAATCCCGGGGGTTGGGCGAAATCGACACCTTCCGTCACATCACGACCGGTGCGAAGAAATTGTGTAGTTACGTCCTGATTGCTCATGATGACTTACTGGTACCTGATCCGTGGATCGACGATCGAGTACAGGATGTCGACGATCAGGTTGGCCATGACGAGGGAAGCGGCGCCGATGAGCGAAACCGCCATGATGACGGGGAAGTCACGGGCGAACAGAGCGTCAAGCGTGAACCGGCCAACGCCGGGTATACCGAAAATCAACTCCACGATGAACGCTCCACCGAGAAGACCGGCAAGCGAGAAGCCGATCAGGGTAAGGATAGGTATCAGGGCGATCCGCGCGACGTGCCGATAGTTGACGACGTGCTCAGGAACACCCTTTGAACGCGCCGTTCGCACGTAGTCCTGACCAAGTACATCCAGAGTGCTGGAGCGCATGATTCGGGTGAATATGGCGACGCCTGGCAACCCGATTACGAGCGCCGGCAGGATGATTTGCGGACTGAAGAAGCCGCCCCATCCGGAAACCGAAACCCAATCTAATTTGAGCGCAAAAATAATGATCAGATATGGAGCGGTCAGGAAAACTGGCATGGCGTCCAGCATCAACGAGCCGGACACGATTGTCGGATCCTGCCATGATCCCTGTTTGAGCGCCGTGTAAAAGCCGAGCGGTACGCCAATTCCGATAGTGATCAACGCTGCCGCAAGGAAGAGCTGCGCCGAGACCTTGAGTTTGGCCCCCAATAACTCTGTCACGCCCCTACCCTGAAACTGGGTGCTCTCGCCAAAGTCGCCCTGAAGCGCGTTCCAGACGTAGCGCAGGTACTGCTGTGCTACGGGGTCGTTCAGTCCTCGTGATTCGCGGATTCGTTCCGCCCGTTCTTCTGTGAAGTGCTGGCCGAGTTGAATCTGAACAGGGTCGCCCGGGCCGTAATGACCAAGTGTGAACACGATCGCTGAAACGAATAACAGCAGTATCGGCGTCCACATGAGTCTCCGCACGATATAGGAGAGCATGTGCGGGACTTTGCCTCCATTGGGGTCGACGGGTCAACCCGGTTGCTGTGAATTCGAATATGTTTCCAGAAGGTTGGCCGAAAAAGAGGGCCGACGTCGCACCGGCCCTCATGCTGATTATTCCTGGATCCAGACGTCCTTAAAAATCTCGATGGTCATCGGCAGGAAGTTGTAGTCCTGAACGCGCTGTTTAATAAGCGCCAACCCCTGCGTGTCCCACCAGACCGGCAGCCATGCGACGTCGTCGATGATCATCTGTTCGGCTTCTTGGTACATCTGCGTCCTGAGCACCACGTTCTGCTCTGTCCGCGCCTGCTCTACCAGACGGTCAACCTCTGGGTTCGAGTAGTTGCCGTCGTTTCGAGGGCTTTCACTGTGGAACAGGATGTCTATCCAGTCCTGCGGGTCCGGGTAGTCAGCTTCCCACCCGCCGAAGAACGCTTGAAGCCGGTTTCGGTAAAGGTCCTGCAGGTAGGTCGCGAACTCAACCTGTTGGATCTCGACGTTTACGCCAAGGTTTTGGCTCCACATGTCAGCCATCACCTCGATAGACAGGCTCGGCGAACCCCCGGTGCCCTGTGTGGTGATAACGATGCGTTTGTCCCGATCTGTGAGCGTCGAGTACGAGGACTCCGCCAGCAGCTCCCGTGCCTTATCGGGGTCGAAATCAAGCGAAACTAGATCTTCGTTGAATCCCGGGAACAACGGCGGCAGCACGCCCTCGGCCGGCAGCACGAGACCAGCAAACACCTGTTCTGCGATCAACTCCTTGTCGATCGAGTGCGCCAGCGCCTGCCGGAACTTCACGTCATTGAACGGGGTTTCCTCGATGTTGAACCCGAGGTAACTGGTGGAAAACCCCGGGGGGACGCTCACGAGGTCACGGTTGATTGCGTTGCTGGGGTCCTGCACCCGGTCCAGGTCGGCCAGCCCCACGCCGGTGAGGTCGATCTCGTCTGCTTCGTACATAGCCATCGCGACGCCGCCGGCCAGATTGATCTCGACCGTGTCGAGGTAAGCGTTTCGGTCGTAGTAGTTTTCGTTTCGGGCGAGGATCATGCGCTCGCCGATACGGTACTCCTCAAGAATGAAGGGACCGCTTCCGATCGGGTTGTCCGTCCAGGTTTGTCCGCCGCTTTCGACGTTGCTCTTCATGAGCGCGAACGCCGTCGGGTAGGTGAGCTTGGCAAGGAAGTACGCCTTTGGAGCGTCGATAGTTATTTTGAGAATTTTATCGTCCAACACCTCGATTCCGGACGCCGTTATCGCTTTACCATCGATGATCTCCATCACGCCGACGATGTCCGCTAGATAAAGTTCCGCCACCGTTGATTCGGTGTCAGGGTTGGCGGCGCGTTCCATCGCGTATTTGAAATCGGACGCCGTTACGGGCGTGCCGTCGCTGAACTGCGCGCCGTCCTTGATCGTGAAGGTGTATACCGTCCCCCCCTCTGTGACGACCCATGTTTCTGCGAGGTCTGGGACGATCTGCAGGGCATTGTCCAGCCGGACTAGGCCGGAGAACAGCTCGAGGACGATCCGGGCCGAGGCGGTGTCGCTCACAAGCGCCGGGTCAAGGGTCGGCGGGTCTCCACCAAGCACCCGTAATTTGCCTCCGAACTTATCGCCGACAGAGGCGCTCACGTCCGGGACTGCCGGCGCATCGCCGCCAAGAGCGGGTGCGATTTCGATTCCGGCCGACCCAGAAGTGGCCTCGGAAGCTATGTCAGATTCGGCCGGAGACTGCTCTTCAGAGTCGCCCCCTCCACATGCCACAGCGCCCATGAGGAACAGGGTAAATACACCCGATGCGATCAACTTTCGAAGCATGCGCCTCGACACCTCGTACTTCTTGTTCGATATGGCTAAACGATTCTGTATCGCGTTGCCGGTTGGGTGGTTCGGGGCTTTAATTCCGTGGACCAAAACTGTTGTCGGCCGGAATCAGAGCTCCAGAGTCAGTAACTGCGTTCTATTACGTTGTACACGACTTGCCGGTTTGGGTGCATCGTAAAAAGTAAATCCAATAATCAATTATGGGTGAGTGGCCTAGGTTTCTGAAGCGGCGCCCATCGAATACAGGAGGAATGCCTCGAGCAGACCGTCGATCTCGCCCTCAAGCACGCCCTCTGCGTCCGCAGTCTCATACCCGGACCGGTGATCCTTCACCATCTTGTACGGGTGGAGGACATAGCTCCGAACCTGGCGTCCCCATTCAGGGGCCACGTGCGCGCCCTTGAGCTTGACCCGATGTTCCTCCGCCTCCTGCATCTGGATATCCATGAGCCGGGCCGTCAGGATCTTCATTGCGACGGCCCTATTCTGTAGTTGGGACCGCTCGTTCTGAACCGATACGACGATTTTGGTTGGCAGGTGTGTGATCCGCACAGCTGTGTCGTTTTTCTGGACGTTCTGGCCGCCATGGCCGCCCGCCCGGAATGTGTCGATCCGTAGGTCATCCGAGTTGATTTCGATCGTGGTGTCCTGGTCCTCCGGCTGCGGAAGGACTTCTACAAGCGCGAACGTTGTGTGGCGCATGTGGTCAGCGTCAAAGGGCGAGAGTCGGACCATACGGTGAACGCCGCGTTCAGACTTCAAGTATCCGTATGCGTATCGTCCTTCGATCTGTGTGGTGGCCGACTTCAGGCCTGTCTCATCCCCGGCTGTAGATTCCAAGACCGACGCCTTGAAGCCACGTGATTCGGCCCATCGAAGGTACATGCGGAGCAGCATTTGAACCCAGTCCTGGGCCTCTACGCCTCCCGCGCCCTGTTTGAGGGAAAGGATCGCCGGCCGCTCGTCGTACTCGCCCGAGAGCTGTACGGCGAACTCCATCTTCTTAACCCGGCTCGTAAGAGCTTCGTAGTCCTCACGGATGGCGTCTGTAAGGGACTCGTCGGACTCCTCGATCGCTATCTGTATTAGCTCGTCAAGGGATTCAGACTCCGACTCGACCTCGCGCCACGATTCGACATCGTCTCGGACGCCCGCCATCTCGCGGGACACCGCCTGCGCGTTCCGGGTGTCGTCCCAGAAGCCGGGCTGCGACGCCGACTTCTCCAGTTCACTCAGGCGCGTCTCAAGTGCAGGCAAGTCAAAGTCGCCTCACAATTCCGGCAACGCGTTGCCGAAGAGTCGAGATGTCGCCCAGGAGATCGCGCACGTCCGGGTTCCTTGCATTGGATTAAAGCGGCGGAATGTGAACAGCCGCCACATACGCCGTGAGTGGGCGAAATAAAGGCGAACCGTGCAGCAAAATTTCTAGATTAAAAGTATACCAAGGTCGAGTCGGCAAGAACGTCTTGATACTACATACGTCATAGCAGCGCTTCCCCCGCACGTTCTTGGACAAACATCGGTTTGTGCTCACGAACCGGGTCCCTGCCGTTCTGAACATGGCCTCCGTCATCTTGAACGTTAGTCAGGATCGGCTCCATCGGCGGTAAATTATTCAGAGGGCGTGAACAAGTTGTCATCGTCACCCAATGACCGTTAGACCACGTCGAGCACGAGTAAAACAGGTACTGGGTAAATTTCATGATGGCAGCGTTGGCGCCTGGCCAATGTTGAGCGCCAGCCTAATGCCCGCAACCACATCCCGCCCCATATCCATATATAGATGGACCGAAACGCAGAAAGAATTGCCAACTTATATGAAACCGATCATCACCGCGTGATATCCTCGAAATAGTCGGGGCATGGCGCAGCCCGGTAGCGCACCTGTCTGGGGGACAGGAGGTCGCAGGTTCAAATCCTGTTGCCCCGACCATTTAATCCG
>JAPKBN010000086.1 GCA_026421215.1 Dehalococcoidia bacterium | reverse complement strand
ACAGAACCAGATGTACGAGGTCGCCTTCGCAGAGCGCCAGGAGATTGCCCGCCTCGAGCCGGGGAATGCGTTCGCAGCGATCCAGGTTGGCAGGGCGGCAATTCGGGTGAACCAGCTGGAAGTAGCTGGCCAATGGTTCGAGGAGGCCGTCCGGCTAGATCCCCACGGATCTGGTGTGCTCGTTGAGGCGGCAGGATTCTTCGCCTTGACAGGCAGTGAGGAGAGAGCAAAGCAACTACTGGCAATTTTTGAAGCTCTTGGCACGATATCGATATCGCTCGAAGACGAGAATGTGGAGAGGTGGCTGATCGTAAGTGAGATCTATGACCATCTTGGTTACACGGAGGCATCAAAACATGCGTCTCTCTGCGCTGTACCAGATCAGCCAGGTTGCTGAATCAGCGGCTGGTGGCGAATCGATACCGTTAGTGAGCGATAGGAGCCTTTCATTGTAGAAGGCGGTCATAGCTGCATTTGAAGGCTCAGGGTGGCCCTACAGTGGCAAGGTGCAGACTCGATTCATAGGGCAGATCTGTTTCGTTCTGGAGCACCCGGGTATTGGAGTCGTACTTGATCCTTGGTTAGGCGGACGAGTGTTCAAGAACTCATGAAGAATGACGAGATCGATGATTCGAAAAGAATCAACCAGGTCTCAGCTGGGTCTGAATCAGCCGATCTGAGTCGACGGGTCGTAAGGGGATTCGGCGAGGAGTGGTCTCGTTTCACCAACCAAGCGCTGTCAGCTCATGAGTTGCAGGAAATGTTTGAGCTCTACGCGGCGATATTCCCATGGCGAGACCTGCCCAAGGACGCAGTAGGTTTTGACGCCGGTTGTGGGTCCGGGCGCTGGGCTGCCTTTTTTGCGCCAAGAGTAGGTCTGCTTCATTGCATCGATGCCAGCGATGCTGCACTTGAAATTGCACGCCGGACTCTTGTTGAACATCCCAATGTGGTGTTCCACCATCAAGATATTTGTGAACTCGGACTCCCGGACGATAGTTGTGATTTCGGATACTCCCTGGGAGTGCTTCATCACATTCCTGACACTGAGCTTGCTACGGCCACATGTGTGCAGAAGCTCAAGCCTGGAGCACCGTTTCTTGTCTACCTCTACTACGACCTGGATAATCGCGGGCTGCTACAACGCTTGCTACTAGCTGTGGTCACTGCCGTCCGTCATGTAATTGCGCGCCTTCCGCGAAGAATTCGACTACTTGTTGCCGATGTCATAAGCGCTCTCGTCTACTGGCCGTTAGCTCGTTTTGCCAAACTGTTGGAGAAGGCAGGAAGAGATCCGTCTTGGGTTCCCCTGTTCCAGTATCGACGACGATCTTTCTACGTGATGCGAAATGATGCCCTGGACAGGTTCGGTACTCGGTTGGAGAAGCGCTACAGCCGTGACGATGTTCGTCTGCTCCTCGAGACCGCCGGCCTAGAGAATGTTGTATTCGCGGAGGGCCCACCCTGGTGGGTTGCGGTCGGTTGGCGTAGCCAGGGCAGTCGATGAGTCCTCTCGGAGATGATCGTCCCCTCGTGTCTGTAGTGATTCCCATGTTTCAGGCAGCGAGTTGGATCGATAAGACCTTGGCCACGGTGTCTGATCAGACGTATCCACATTCTGAGATCATTGTGGTGGACGATGGATCGACAGACCGGGGAGCGGAGATCGTCGCCGAGTTCGCTGCTGGCAGTGAGAAACCAGTACAACTGCTTCAGATGACCCATAGTGGCGTGGCTGCTGCGCGCAACATAGGCATTGAGGAGTCGACTGGGACTTTCATTGCCCTACTGGATGCAGATGACCTTTGGCACCCACGAAAACTCGAGCTGCAGGTTGCAAGCCTGGAGTACAGCGGCGCACCGATGTGTACCTGCGGCTTCGAGTACTTTGACGATCGAACTGGTCGACGAACCGGAGTGGTGCGTGTAAGGGATGGTTCGGCGGTGCTAAGAGGTTGGATGGCGCTGGAGGGAAACGGTCTAGCGCTGGCCTCTGCCGCACTTATCAGCCGACCGGCGCTCGATGAGTTGCGTCTCTTCGACCCGAAATTTTCTGTCTCAGCCGACCTCGACTTCGCCCTCCGGATAGCAGATGTTGGCCACATCGACTCGCTGCCTCAGGTGCTAGTTCGATACCGGCTCCACGCACAGCAGATGCATCGTCAGATAAGTGGGCTGGCTAGTGATGTGCACCTCCTCTACGATCGCGTCTTCGCTGGAGGAGAAAGCCCGTCCTTTGAGCGGCGATGCCGAGCCAATCTTTCCGCCCATATTGGATATTCGTATTTGCAGCGCGGCCAGGTGAAACCCGCGTTTACTAACCTGTGGCGTTCTATTCGCCATGACCCGCGGCGAGTCTTCACGTTGCCAGTTCGAGCACTGTTTCGTCGCCTTGGTCGCCGAACTCGCCTCTGGGGGTCCGGTCGGTCAAGTGGGTGGACGTAGTGAGCCTTATAAGCCGATGGTTGGGTGATGAAACACCAGGAAGTTTGCTCCAGAGGCTCAGAGGCGAGGTCTTGATCGTTTTTCTGTCGCGCCTGGCAAATGCCTGTGTTGGTTTTGCGTTCGTAGTCATCACCGGCAGACATCTTGGACCGGCTGGTCGAGGAGAAATTGCCCTCGCCTTCAGTATTGCTTGGGCGGCGACGCATATCGCCAATGTTGGGACGTCCACTAGCGGTCGTATAAGGCTTCTCAGACCCGCTGACCCAGTAAGGCCACGAGATGTCATCTCGCTAACAATCGCACTTCTGCCGCTTCAGGCGCTGTTAGTAGTTGCATCGATCGGAGTTATTTCCCTGACCTCCTTTTACATGACCTGGGAGTATTCGCTGGCGATCGTTGCCCTGAGTTTGGCCACAATGCTCCTCAACTCCACGGTTGCGGTGCTCTACGGGCTTCGTCGGTATAGCAAGGTTCTAACGGCCGAGGTAATTATCGGTGTCAGCCAAGCTGTCGTAGTAGTTGGTCTGCTGAGGAGCGGACAACTCAACTCGACCTCGGCCGTCCTAACGATGGCTCTGGGAATGGTTCTCGGTGCTAGCTGGCTAATCGGCCCAGTTGTACAAGTCCGACAGAAGGCCGGGCTTGGCCTAACGACCCACTGGCGCAGCCTGATCGCCGAGGGCTTCTATCCGATGCTCGGGCAGGTATCGATCTTTGTGGCCCTTCGTTCTGATCGGATCATTTTGGCTGCGGTCGCAGGTGCCGATTCGCTCGGGTTGTATGTGGTCGCTCTGGCTATCCCCGAGACACTTCGGATTGTTCCGAAGGCATTCGGTCAGGTGATCGCAGATCGTGGCCGTAGTGGCGTCGATTCAATAAAGGCGGTGCGGCGCTACGCCAGGCTCTTTGTCGTCGCACAGGTTCTCATTCTGGGCGTATCAGCCGTAGTCGGTTCGACGCTGCTTCTGACGGTGTTTGGTGAGGGTTTCAGAGAGGCTCTAGGCGTCCTCGCAATAGTGACGATTGCCGAGATGGTGCTGTCTATCTACTTCATGTACCAGTCACTCCTGGTTGGGTTCAGCAGGCCGAGAGGTATAGGTCCTCCCCAGGTCCTTGGTGGAGTGGTGGCGGTGTTGCTCAATTTGGTGATGATTCCGGTGTGGGGCATGCGCGGAGCGGCATATGCATGCCTACTAGGACATGCGGCATTGGCGATCATCTCGGGGATCTGGACGAATCGGGAGTTACGGAGGCTCGACACGTGACCGCAGATAACGCGACGTGGTCGGAGATCGGCTACGTCCCCCATGGGACAAGACTTGAGCGACCATTCGATCGCCGACGGTTTCCCTGCTACGCGAAGATGCGAGGACTGTCTTTCCGGTCGGTTACCGACTGGAAGGATCACGACATCATTGTCCTTTCGCCTTCGGCCGATGTGACCAGATGGGTCGATGCGCCATCCGACCGTCGAATCGTGGTGGATCT
>JAPKBN010000037.1 GCA_026421215.1 Dehalococcoidia bacterium | reverse complement strand
GGCACCGGGAAGGGATGCGCGCCATCGCAGAGTCCCCGGAGTCCGGCCCGGCCTACTACCGACTGGAGTCAGCGCGCTCCCGGGAGTCCCTCGACCAACTTTCTTCGGGCGTGGAACTCAATCGGGTGAAGGATCTGCTGAGGACATACTGCAGTGCGCTGTCCGCACGGGACATAGAGGTCAACGCTACCTCGACGATCGTCGACAAGAAGATCGGCTGGGTGGACGAGCAGAGCGCAACGACCGAAGGCACCACGATCTATTTGCCGCCGGTGGCCGATCGTTTCCCCCAAAAGGACGAGAACTTTGGCTGGTACAAAGTCATCGCCACGCACCAGAGCTGCCACATAGAGTTCGGCAGTTTTGAGTTCGATTTCGACACCCCGTCGACCCTGTTCAAGGACCTCCGTCCGCAAATGAAACCTGTGGCCAAGGTTGCGACGGACGCATCTGCCGTAGTTGCTGAACTTGCAGAGGCCGCGATACCAGGAATAAGTGTTCCGGAAGCACAGGAAGAAGAGGGCGGCATAGAGACGGCCTACCTGACAGATATGGGCCGGTTCTTTGACATGTTCACCGACCGAACTCTGGGCCTCGATATATTCACTGTGGTCGAGGACACGCGCCTAGACTCCAGGATCTTGCACGAGTACAGGGGACTGGCCGCGAGTTACCTGCAAACGCAGGAGTTTTCGCTGCGAGAACGCCCGCGGATCGAAGAGCTTCCGATGCGGGAGGCGATGATCGAATTCATTGTTCGACTCAGCCTGCGGCAGACCGGCAGCATAAAGGTCCCGAAGGACTTCACAGACATCGCACAGCAGATTCGCCGCCTCGTGAACATGCTGTCCGAAATCGGTGCCACAGTTGAAGATTCTGCCGAGGCGGCGACCCGGATTTACGCCATGATCGCCGACGTGCCGAACAACACCATTCCCGAAGAAGAGTTCGAGGATGTTGACCTCGACGACGACATTCCTGATGAGGATGAAGAAGAGAACACGGACGAGATTCTTCAAATGTTCGGTGGTGAGGGTGAAAGCGCCGGTGAAGAGGCGGGCGAGGCTGGTGAGACAGACGAGCAGGAGCAGATGGACGAGGAATCGTATGACTCACCGGAAGACGTGGACTATCGCGGCGAATTCAAGCCGGAGATGGCCCAACTCCTGTCACAGATATCGATGGACTCCGCCGATTTCGACGGCGAGCCGGAGCCGATCACGCAGGAGCAGCTCGAGGAGCTGCTGAAGAACTCCACAGAGCTCGAACAGGGTGAGATGGAGGAGGGCGAAGAGGGCCAACAGCAGCAGATGGACGAGATGCTGGAAAACCTGATGAAGGAGATGCAGCAGCGCGATCCGGACAACCAACAGTTTGGCGACGGCCCGTTGGTACATGTGCCAGAAGAGGGCGGCCCTCTCGAAGCTACAGAGCCGAAAACCTTCGTGTACCCGGAGTGGGACTTCCGCGCCAACGACTACAAGCCGAAATGGTGTGTCGTTCACGAAAAAGAGATGGCTGAGGGCGAGCCGCAGTTCTACCAGGACACGCTCAACGAGCACTCCGCTCTGGTTCGTGAGATCCACCGGCAGTTTGAGTTGGTAATGCCGGAGATGTTCCGCAAGGTAAAGCGGCTTGAGGACGGCGAAGAGTTTGACCTTGATGCCGTTATCGAGTCGGTCATTGACAGGCGTACCGGCACGACGCCCAGCGACAAAGTGTTCTGGCGTCGGAACAAGGTCGAACGTGACGTCGCTGTTGCCTTCCTTCTGGACATGAGCGCATCCACCGCCGAGGCTATCGACGAGAACAAACGTCCGACCGATGATTGGGGCGCGCCGGACGATCCTGTCGAGTACATGGTCTGGCTGCGGTCACGTCGTGCGGAAGGGCTGAGACGGTCTTATAAGCGCATCGTGGACATCGAGAAGGAGGGCATCATCCTCCTGACGAGCGCGCTTGAACAGACCGGCGACATGTACGGAATTTACGGTTTTTCAGGCTACGGCCGGGAGAACGTGGAGTTCTACGTCATCAAGGAGATGGAGGAGCGCTGGAGTCCGTCTATCCCGAAACGGATCGACCGAATTGCCCCGCTCCACGCGACCCGAATGGGACCAGCGATTCGCCACGCCACCAGCAAGTTGACGCAGGTGGATGCCAAGTCACGGATCCTGTTCATGATTTCCGACGGCAGGCCTCAGGACCGCGGGTACAGTCGTGAGGGTGTCGAGAAGGAGTACGCGGTGCACGACACTCGTGTCGCCTTCGACGAGGCTCGTAAGGAGGGCGTGACGCCGTTCTGTCTCACGGTGGACAAGAACGGGCACGACTACCTGAAGACGATGATGCAGGACATGAGCTACGAGGTGTTGTCGGACATCACGATGTTGCCGACCAGGCTCCCGCAGCTTTATCGAGAGCTAACGCAGGCTTAAAGAAAAAGGCCCGGGCACAATCGCCCAGGCCTTTTCGCGTCTTGTGTTTGGTGGATTCGCCATGGACCCTGAATATGAGTGACTACGCTGCGTCATCCTGAGCCGAGGCGAAGAGACTGTCCTCAACTTGATTCAGGACAGTCTCCTGGTCGGTAAAGTTTGAGTATGTCCGATGTGCAGACGTCATCCAACGGTGAGATCCCCCGTCGCAAGTTCCTCAGGGCGACATTTTGTGGCTCATACCCCTGGCGCAGGCGAACGGGCAGGTGCAAGTTTTATGTCTCGCGCTTTAGGATGCAGCCGGCCTCGCTATTCGCACGTCCAGTACGGCGGGCTGCCCGTTGGCCAACGCGTCGTATGCACGTTTTAACGCCGGGATGACTTCTGCCGGGTCTTCCACCTTCTCGCCGTATGCACCGCAAGACTCTGCAAGCTTCGCGTAGTCGGGCGATGGGTATATCTCCATGCCGACCCAGTTACTGGTGCGTTCCGAGACGCCTTCAGAGTAACCGCCTAGCAGGCTGACGCGGGGAGCGTTGTGAATCTGGTTGTTGTAGATCACCGTCAGGAACGGAGCGTTGTACTTCTGCGCCGCCCAGATGCTCGATGTGGGGCAGCCGTACACAAATGCACCATCGCCCACCGCACACACAACTTTATTGTCGGGAGCCGCGAGCCGTGCCCCGAACGCCGCGCCAAGCGCCCAGCCAAGGCTTGAGCCGCCGCTGCCGTACATTGTCCCCGGCTTTGTGCGCGGGATGTTGGCGATGACAGAGCCACTGTTGGTCACGGTCTCGTTTAGCAGGATGTCGTTTTCATCCATCACCTGGCCGATGCAATAGGAGAGCCAGTCGGGAACGATCGGAAACTCGGTGGCGAGACTTTCGGACTGATCTCGTCGCCTGGAAACTATCGATGCGTGGATAGCACCGGTGCTAGTCGCTCGTTCTTCCGCGGCATGCGACTGGGCTGCGGTCATCTGTTCCCGGATTTCAAATACCAATGCAGGGATCGCCTTGGAGGAGTCCGCCTCCATGAGGATGTCCGCCGGGAATGTCCAGAGCGGGATGGAGTCTTTGACCGGGTCCTGGTCGATCCATACGACGGCGGCATCCGGAGATGGCCGGGCGTTCGCTGGAATCCACGGGATGTCGGAATCGACCACGAGAATGGCGTCGGCATTCCGGATGTAGTCGGGCTCAAGCGCGGCGGGTGCGGCCATTGGATGGTCACTCGGAAAGCTGAGCCGGACCCGTTCCGTAATTACCGGCGCGCCGATCAACTCGGCGAGCTCGGCCATGTGGGGCACCACGTTCTCGTGCCGACCAGACTGCGCCGTGATGATCAGAGGGCGTTGGGCGGCCGCAAGTATGGACGCAGCCTCGGATAGCACTTCCGGGTCCGCCTGGGGCGTTGTAGCACGGGAGTGTCGGGCCGCCGCCGGAATGGTTGCCGTCTCCATTGGCGCCATCAGCACTTCGCGGGGCAGCGTTACGTAGACCAGCCCCGCCGGTTCTGTACTGGCGACCTGGAACGCCCGCTGCATGATCTGTTGAAGGTTTTCCGGGCGCCTGACTTCGTAGTCCCATTTCGTGAACCCACGAACGCCACCGCCCTGGTCTATCTGCTCCTGGATCCAGTGGATGCTCATATTCTTTCCGCCCGGCAACTCCCCCTCAAAAGTGTAAGGCGCGCGACCGGCGCAGAACACGATTCCCGCACGTCCTCGCTGGGCGTTGTGGACGGCACCGCCAACGGCCTGCGTTCCGGCGTCCACGTGTACGAGCAGTACCTGCGGCTTACCGGAAACCATGAAGTATCCGTGGGCGGCGGCCATGCCCATCTTTTCGTCGAGACAGAGGATGGTCTCCGGGACGGTCTGGCCGCGGTCGATGTACTTGGCGAGGCTCTCTTGGATCGGGAATGTGTCAGTTCCTGAGTTGATGAACAGGTAGTCGACATCGTTCGCAAGCATCGATTCCACAAACAGATCGGCGCCTTGGTCGATCGTGATCGTGGCGTCAGCACCGCTTCCGTACTGCTTCGTCTGTGTCATCTGGATCCTCCGTGATAGCTGTCTACAGCCGGTCTCAATGTCGACATGATAGCGCCGATTACTGATTCAGGAATAACAGGCCCGCGGGGGTAGTGGGGCAGGAGCGGAAGCGTCTTGTGTCCGGAGGAACGAACGCCGGGATTTAGATCTGGTCCGCGGAGAGCGCCGCCAGAAACTGGACGATCGCCGTTGTGGCAGACCTTTGAATGACCCACTGCGGGTTCCGGCGCGGGAAGCGGCCCTGCGCCACATGCGTCCCGGAATCAGACACCATACCGATGTAGACGTTACCGTCGTCTAGGTTCACGGGCGTTACCGAAACCCCCACATCTGCCGACAGTGTTTTCCGCGCTAAATGCGCCAGGGTCAGTGCGCCGTCAGGGTTGATGGTAGCGGGCTCATGTCCGGCGTGGACTGGCCCGGAACCGGGCACGAGCGCTCCCCTGAAGAAAGCTTCCCGTTCTGGCAGCACATGGAGCATCGAAGCCAGGGCTCCTGAGCTTGCGCCCTCAACCACCGCCAGCGTCTGTTTGCGGTCGATCAAGATCGAGGCTGCGCGGCCCGCCGGGGTGTCATCGTCGGTTCCCCAGATCGAATCCCCGATGAGCCGTCGTATCTCTGCCTCGACCGGTTCGATAATCTTTTCGGCGGCTTTCTGATCAGTCCCACGACCGATCATCCTGAGGTGGATGCCTTCTACGTGTGCATATATTCCGAGGTAAGGGTTCTCCTGCCCAAACAGATCAGACAGGATTTCGTCGATGCCTCCTTCAGACAGGCCGTGAGTCTTCAGAGTGCGTGTTGCAGTTACGCCACTCCCGGAGATCTCGCCGAATCTTGGCCCCACCGTTGCTTCCCAGACTTCTTTTAACTCACGGGGTGGGCCGGGCATTATGACGATGTGTTTGCCGTCCTTCTCCACCCACCAGCCGGGGGCTGTACCGTTCGGGTTGGGGATGCTCGTGGCTGAAGGGATCAGAGTGGCCTGCTTTATGTTGGTGGGAGGCATCTCCATGCCGCGCCGGGCGAACACGCCCTCGAGCCAAGACAGTATGTCTGGGTCCACCTTCATGGGTTCACCGACGGCGTTGGAGACGGCTTCGCGAGTCAGGTCGTCAGATGTCGGGCCGAGTCCTCCGGTGGAGATCACCACGTCAGAGCGTTCCAGGCCGCGCTTGAACGCATCGGAAAGGTGGTCGATGTTGTCGCCGATGTGGGACATCCACCGAACGGTTATGCCGGTCCCTGAGAGCTGCTGGGCGATGTATGAGGAGTTCGTGTCGACTATTTCGCCCATTAGCAACTCGTGGCCTACAGCCAGGATCTCGGCATTCATTCAGCGTTCCTCCGCATTGATGCTTCATCACCTGCTCTGAGTGGAAGGCATGAGATCTTGAAATGGGAACAATTTCGCATTCCCGATCACAGCGTTCCAAACCTACACAAGATTGACCAACAACATACGAGATGCTGGAACGGATTGCCCTGGATTACGGGTGATCTGATCCTCAGGTTGGTGAGCAGTCCGATTTAGAGCGGAAAGCGGGCAGTTATCCGGCTGGTGAGGATGCGGCGGACTCTTCTGCTGCCAGCGCCGCCGGAAGGTCAAAAAATTCCCTTATTGTCTGTCCCCATACGGCATCTATTACGACTACGTCCGGCTGCTCATTGGCGAGGGCGTACATCCCTTTACCGTCCTCCGTCAGATCGCCGAGGGTGAGCGATATCTGGTTCGCTTGCCGCAACCCCTGTTGGATCTCCACTTCAAAACGAACGGTAGCGTATGGAGATTCGGCATTTATTCCGTATTCAGCCTGTACGTCGTCGGTTGTATCGCCGACTTCTTTGACCCCGATAAATTGAGGGTCAGCGAGAACATTCAGGTGGTCCAGAACGAGGGAGGTCTCGATGTCCTGGTCACCGTCGCAAACCGCATCCCCTCTCAGGGGAAGGTTGCAGACGTGCCATATGTCCGTATCTAGGTTGAGAGCGAGCGCCCCGACAACTTCGTTTTCAATGAGGAACACGACTTCGGTAACGTCGGCGACGTTCAGGTCATAACGCCATTGCGGGATCGGCGGGTCTGCGATCAATCCATTCAAGACTTCGCCCCATGCCGAACTGACCAGGACGAGTTGTGGGAATCCCTCAATCCGTGCGTAGTTACCGGACCGGTCAGGCGTTTCATCCCCGAGGAACAGACGGACAAATGATCCGTCTTTAAGTCCGATGGTCACACTGGTGTCCGGCGTTTCAAGCCCATAACGACTCGGGTCTCCAAAAGACGATTCCAGTTCTCTCTGTGATCGAGGTCCACCCAGGAGTGTGGTGATACCGTTCCAGCGCTGGCGATCGACGGGCATCGTCTCGTCGCCGCCGAAGATCCAGTAATTGTTTTCCTGGTCCAGTTCAAACGCCATCACACCGGTCGGGGAGTCGATATCTAACCTGACAATGTCGGTCTCTGGAATCGTGTAGAAAAAAGGCGGTCCGCCGGATACGCGCTCGATGGATTGATCGGTGACGATGAACGTCACGACGATTGAAGAGAGCGATACCAATATCAGGAGCACGAGCAGTAAGCGGAGGTTCAAGGTTCAGCGCCTCCGCCACCAGGACCAGACGCCGATGGCGCTGATCAACGACGGCATCAACAGCCAACCGGACCATCTCACGAAGTCACGCTCAGACCTGGTCAGTACCAGCTCTCTGAACGCTTTGGTCTTAGAGCGGATTGAGATCAGTTCAACGTCACGAACCGCCCAGTTGACCGCGTTGACAAGGAAGTCTCCGTTTTTGGCGGACGAGAAGTAGCGATCGCTGGCGAAGTCTGTGTCGCCTATGATCACGATGTTCGTCCGCACCAACTCCCCATCAACGATCTGGGGAGTGAATCCGATAGGCGCTAATGCTTCGACGGCGACGGCTACCGTGAATGGACCCGGTCGGTCTTCATCGATATCGAACGAGTCCAAGTCGCCGAGTTCTTCCCAACTGTTCAGGGTGGTAGTGGCGAGGCCGGTCAGAATCAGGTGTGGCTCGCCGGTGGCGGTGCGTGGGATGTTGTCATCGGTAATGGTTCTTCCAATGAAGGTTGCGCCAGGCATGTAAATAACGTCGATCGGTTCGGTGATCGGGTGTGGCGGATTAAATTGGCGGTTTGAACGTGTGATCTGCAGAAAGTTCGTTTCCGGCGCGACGAAACTTGTCTGATCCACCAGATGCCCGGTGCCAATCGCCACCCCGAACTCGCCGATTAGATCCCCATACGAAGGATCGGGATCGGGCTCAAACAAGAAGATCACGCTCCCACCCCTCAGCATGTACTGCCGAAGAATGTCGGTCTCGTCACGCAACTCTCCGGATGCGCTCACAAGCCCACTTTGGGGACCTGCGAATATCAGCGCTGCCGGGAAGTCATCTGCACTGTTGCTGAAGATCTGTGGGAGCAGATCGATCAATGTCGCTGTCGAGACACGGTAGTTGTCCCTGATCAACGATAACGCAGCCTGAACGTAACCTTCATCGTCTCCCTGGGCGGACGTGATGTCGCGTTCCCCGTGGCCGGAGATGAAGAACACCTGTTTCTGGCGGATCTGGTTCACCACAAGCATCGCCGTGGTAATTCCTTGTTCGTCAAAGATGTCCGGGCCGTTTCTGGGATTGCCACCAACAATGATATCGGTGCGCCTTGAATCGGTGGCTTCGATCACGATTGCAGGCGTCTGTGTGACCCCGAAGTCCGCAGCGACATTTGGCTGAAGAACAGGGTCGATCAACTGGAAGTGAAAATCGACTCCACCGCGTCGTGAGAATTCAGATAGAAGGTCCTGTGTGTCACGCCAAGCTGCCGCTCCTTCGGCGGTATCGATTTGCAGGAAGACGGTCGCCTGTATCGGATCGCTTAGCTCGCTCAGCAACTGAACAGTTTGTTCCGAGAGGCCGAACTGTTGGTTCGATGTGACATCGGTTCGCAGCCAACCTGGCGCGTTGTCCTGGTCGCTGAGCCACCACAGTACAAAGTTCCCGAGCGTTAACAGTGTGATGAACGAGGCAACGACTATGAGCGTGTTGACTCCGTATCTGCCTCTACGCCCGAATACGGCTCGGGCGACCCGGCGCCACGACGCGATTCCGACCACGCCGATGAGGGCAAGGCCGATGACCATGGTCCAGCGACCGGTTGACTCCAGGTCACGAATAAAGATGTAGATCAACACACCGACGAAAAACGCACCGATGCCGGCCACGATCAACATGTACTTGACCGAGGTCAGGTTGTTGCGGATGGAATCGATTATCGATGTCCGCGGGCGCGTCTCATCCGGCCGGGATGAAATACGCCGCGCGCGCTCGGCTTCCGGGTCCTGGTTAGCCATGGTGCTCTAGCGCCACCTTCTCGATTCCAGGAGCACCACGGTTATGAACAGGAACACCGCCGTAATCGATACGTAGTACGCGATGTCTGTGACCGAAATGATCCCGCGGGCGAAGTCGGCGAAGTGTCCGCCTTCAACCACTCCGAAACTTGATGTGTCAAAAACTGAAAACGAACTTCCGAGCTGGAAGTTAGAAATGATCTCTTGAGCTGCGCCGGTCAGCCGGTCTGCGACGAAGTTGCTGACGGTGAGCCCGGTAAGTAGTCCAGCTCCTACGACCAGGCTTACCAGCTGGTTGCTAGAAAGCGCTGATGCCATGAGTCCGATCGCCAGGGTCGCCCCGCCGTAAAGAAGGACGCCCAGATACCCGGTGAGTATCGGACCGATGTCCGGGTCCCCGTACCAGGCGAGTACGACGACGAAGTAGAAGGTCCCCGCAACCATTAACGCCAGCATCACGAACGCTGCGATGAATTTGCCTATCACGATTTCCCACTCCCGAATCGGGGAGGTCATGAGAAGCTCAAGGGTCCCGAGTTTCTGCTCCTCTGCGAGGAGGCGCATCGTCAATGCGGGGGACAGGAACACCATGAAGAAGATGGCGCCTGCGATGTAGCCCCGGATGCTGGCCTCTGCAAAAGGGTCAGAAACCGAAGCGACAAAGAAGAAGCCTGTAATTGCAAGGAAGGACGCCGCAACGACGTACGCCATCGGCGACGCGAAGTACGTCTTTATCTCTTTCCAGGCGATAGTTTGAATATTACGCAAATGTGTTCTCGGTTTCCGGCCCGGTTATGGACCGGCCAGAATTACCAGATTGCAAGATCAAGAGGTTTAACGGGATCAGGCTTATGCCCCTTCTTCTGTGGTCAACTGAAGGAAGATCTCTTCCAGAGTCATCGGAAGTGGGTGCAGATTAACAAGGCCCCAGCCTGAATCGACGATGGTTCTCGCTACATCTTCGGTGGCGCCTTCGTCTGGTTTCGCGTCAATAACCAGAGCGACCACGCCCTGTTCGGCCATCCGGTCCTGCATCGGACGGCTGTCCCTGCGGACGTCAACCACATGCTCGAGTTTCCGGATGGCGGTGATGGCCTCGCTCGACTCGGTTCCTCGCAGGCTCACCTCGATGCGTTCGGCATGCTGAAGGCGGTCCGATAGGTTCTCGGGGTCGTCGTCTGCGACTATGCGGCCCTCGTGAATCACCAGCACCCTACGACAGATCGCACCAATCTCCGGAAGGATGTGTGAACTCAAAATCAATGTGTGATCGCCGCCCAGTTCGCTGATGAGGGAGCGGGTTTCGACCACTTGAATGGGATCGATACCGATCGTCGGTTCGTCCAGGATCAGAACGTCCGGCTCGTGGATGATCGCCTGGGCGATGCCGACTCGCTGCCGATATCCCTTGGACAACTTGCCGACAAGCGCGTTCTGGTACTCGCCAAGGCGAACAGTATCGATAATGACTGGAAGTCTTTCATCGATCCACTTTCGATTCATGCCTCGAAGCTGCCCCATGTACCGCAGGTAATCCATCACGGTCATGTCCAGATAAAGCGGCACGGACTCGGGGAGGTATCCGATGTGGCGTCGAGCGTCCAGTGAGTGAGAAACGACGTCGTAACCGGCGATCGCCGCGGTTCCCTCGGTTGGAGGGGTGAAGCCTGTGAGTACCCGCATGGTCGTCGTTTTCCCTGCGCCGTTAGGCCCGAGAAAACCGACGACTTCTCCCTGCTGGATGTGCGCGGACACGTCGATCACGGCTGGGTAATCGCCGTAAGACTTCGACATATGTTCGAGCCGGATCATGTAGGTCTGGAGCCTTCTTCCTGTGCCGTATTGGGGTTACCGGATCGTGAGGTTTACTCTCCCGGAACCCCTATCGATGTTGAGAAGCACGGCCATAGTTGTACATGAGGACTACGACCTTCCACTGCCCAACGGATTGCTGCGATGACGAGATGCCCGCGCAACCGGAGTATCTTAGCCCACGCCTCGACCGCGGGCCAACCGATTTCGAGTACGAACACGGTCAATTTGTCCCTCACTGGCGGACACGTTGAATCACTTTGAACGGGCTGATGCCGCATCCTGCGAGTCGTCCCGACTTCTAACAGCTGCCTTACGGGGCACGATACGGATGTAGAATCTGTATAGCTTCGGGAAATCTGAAAGCGGGAATGTAACCGGGGAAACATTCGATCAACAGATCTCGAATGTCGTTGGTTCGCCCGGTATCCTTTAGGACTCGACGACCGACGGGCGACACCTTATCTCCAGAACTCTCCAACGGGCGCATTTGACGAACGAGAAACCGATATATCTGGATTACGCAGCTACAACTCCCCTGCGCAAAGAGGCGCTGGAAGCGATGATGCCGTTCTTTTCGGATGTGTTTGGCAACCCGAACAGCCCGTACGCCATCGCGCAGGAGGCCCGAAACGCCGTGGACGAAGCGCGGGAGAAGGTCGCTGCGGTTCTCGGAAGCCGCACACGGGAAGTGGTTTTTACGAGCGGCGGCACGGAATCAGATAACTCCGCCATCAAGGGCGTGGCGACCGCGCTGAAGCCGGGCGGCAAGCACGTAATCACGACCGCCATCGAGCATCACGCCATAATCCACTCGTGCGAAGAGCTCGTCGAGGCCGGCTATGAGGTTACATACCTGCCGGTCGGTAGCTCCGGAGTGGTGGATCCGGGGGCTGTTGAGGAAGCCATTCGTGAGGACACGACTCTCGTTAGCGTGATGTACGCGAACAACGAGATCGGCACGGTCCAGGACATCGCCGATATCGCACGGCGCACCCACCGGAAAGCGCAAGCGATGGGCCGAGATATCGTCGTCCACACGGACGCAGTGCAGGCGGCGGGATGGTTGAGTCTGGACGTCAACGAACTTGATGTAGACATGATGAGTCTGTCCGCGCACAAATTCCACGGGCCGAAGGGCGTCGGCATTTTGTATGTTCGCCGTGGCACTCCATTCAATCCGTTAATAGTTGGGGGCGGACAGGAGCGACAACGTCGATCTGGTACTGAGAACGTGCCGGGCATCGTCGGTGCCGCCGTTGCGCTGGATCTTAGGGAAACGGAACGAGAAATGTCGTTTAATAAGGTCATCAAACTTCGCGACATGCTGATCGAAGGCACGCTGGAGCGTATTCCGGGAGTCCGGCTAAATGGCGACCGTAACCGGAGACTTCCCAACAACGCGAACTTCTCGTTCGACGGAGTGGAAGGTGAGGCGGTGTTACTGGGGTTGGACTTCGCCGGAATCTGCGCCTCAACGCAAAGTGCTTGCAGTTCCGCATCTATAGAGCCGTCACATGTGCTGATTGCACTCGGTCTGGATGCGGACCTGGCCGTCGGCAGCCTGAGAATCACGTTGGGCAGCGATAGCACCGAAGAGGAGATCCGGACGACGCTGGATGTCCTCCCTGACGTCATCTCCCGCCTCAGAGACATGCCGTCGCTTGCCTCGGCCACTTGATTGTGGGGAATAATTTCGCTCTGGGCACTTTTCGAAGAAGCTAACTGCATTCATCGTTGTTTGTGGAAGACCAGAGACCGGTGCCGCGTCGTAAGCTGTAGCATCGGAGACAGAAAAACATTTGATCAAGACGATGTCGGAGCCGATGTCGCTTTCTGCACGCCCTGATCGCTAAAAAACCACCCCCCAATAATCGAGAAGGAATTTATGGCCGAGGAGCGCATTGATGCCCCGGCGAACATGGACTCGGGAGATTCTTCGTCCAGCGACGAGGGGTTGATTTCCGAGGACCGTGCCGCGTTCAGTGCGGCTGAAGCCGTGGCCCTGGCACACGTCGATGAAGACCGATCGCCTTATGGCGGCCCGATGTCACGACGTAAACTTTTGTTTGAAATCTTGGAGACCCATCGTTATGGGGACGATATCCGTGTACGCATCGGGTATCGACCATCCAGCGGTTTCTCCGGCCGTTCGGGCGAAGAGTGGATTCTGATTGATTCCGATGGTGCAGTCCGCGCACGCGAGTTGATCTCGAGGCCAAAGGACAGTCAACCCTGGGTCCTGATAGTGCTGGCGGGCATCTCGGTCATTGCGGCATTGGTCCTCGTTCCGATGATCATTGCTCGATCTAACCCGACGGGAGATCCTCTTTACCGTGCCGGCCGCACATTATGGATGCGCGTCTCACCGCCGGATGTCGTCTCCGAACTACAGTACGGAGGTCGAACCACTTCGGGTGACGCCGTTAATTTCCGCATCTCAGGCCCGGGTAATGGGTGGAACCTGGCGGTCGTTCACGTTTCTCTTCATAATGAAACTTCGCAGCAGGTGTCGATAAATATCGACGAAGCCGCCGCCGTCTTGATCGGTGTTGACGGAACCGAGTTCTCCCCGATTAACGTTGTGACCCGCAGTGAGGGTATGTCCGGCCCGATAGATTCCCGGTACAGGTACCCGGACTTTGTAGGGTTATGGCGCAGCATCATTATGCGAGGCTCTGAAGAGGTGGCGGGGATGCTCATCTTCGAAGTTCCACCGGATTTCGAGGCGGACCGATTCAACTGGAAAGCCTCCGATACCATCCACGTCGGTTTCCGCGACTAGTGGCATCTTGGGCATAACCTGGGATTTGGGTGACGGTTAGTCCGCGCCCGAATCGTCCCGGCCCCTGTTCGGGGGTCTTGGGCGCGCGTAGAATCAGCCCACCATGGCTCAGCCCCCCGCCAAAGCACGCGATGCCGAGAAGGCAGAAGGTGCAGTGACCACAAGGAATCGACGCCTTTCGCCGGGTAGGCGACAGTACTTGGATATCAAGGCGCAGCATCCTGACGCGCTTCTTCTGGTTCGGATGGGCGACTTTTACGAGACGTTTGATGAAGACGCCCAAGTGATGGCGGACGTGCTGGATATCACGCTCACGGCCCGGGACGTTGGAGGTGGAGCACGTTCACCGCTGGCCGGAATTCCTTACCACTCGCTCGAGGCTTATCTTGGACGGCTGATCTCGGCGGGTTTGAAGGTGGCGATCTGCGAGCAGACGAGCGATCCGGCAACAGCCAAAGGCATCGTGGATCGAGCGGTCGTCCGGCTGGTGACTCCGGGCACAGTGCTAGAACCCGGTCTTCTCGATAACGGACGCAACAACTACCTGGCTGCCGCAGTTGTAGATGGTGAGCGTGCCGGAATGGCATATATAGACATCACAACGAGCGAGTTTGTGACTCGAGACCTGCCGCTTGATATGCTGCGCGACGAGTTGGATGCGATCGGGCCGGCAGAAGTGATACTGGATGTCGCCGCTGATCAATTCCTTTGCGAGGATGACACCGCGGGCTACGTGCGGCGTCGGATGACGGAAGGACGGCTGGACGCAGAGTTGGCGGGTGAAAGACTGCGTCGGCATTTCAAGACGGCCACACTTGAGCCGTTCGGATGTGATTCGAAACCGCTGGCCGCCATGGCCGCCGCATCCGTTCTGGAGTTCGTGCGCGAGACACAACTCGGAAGTTTGCCCCAGGTCACCACGCTCCGAACGACGTCCGACGCCGGTTACATGATGTTGGATCGCCGGGCGCGCCGGGACCGTGAGGTGTTTGAGTCTCTAGGGGATCGTGACAAAGCACCAACGCTGCTCCGCACACTCGATCAGACACGCTCGCCGCTTGGAAAGAGACTCCTACGCGAGCGAGTTGCCCGGCCGCTTATGAACCTTGACGAGCTGAACAAACGGCTGGACGGTGTGGCCTTGTGGCTGGCCGAATCCGGGCCTCGTGCCTCGGCACGCGATCTGCTGGACAAAGTCCCGGACCTTGAGCGATTGACGAACCGGGTACGGGCCTTCTCAGCCTCTCCACGCGATCTTGCTTCCCTAGCTCGCGGACTCGGCCAGTTGCCGGGGTTGATAGAGACAGCGAAGTCGGCGGGCGTGGAATCTGGAATAATGCTGATAGACGACGCCCGCGCCTTGATAGAACATGCGATTGTGGACGAGCCGCCTATGTCTGCTGGCAGTGGCGACGCTATTCGGCCCGGATTTGACATCGAACTGGATGAGATACGGACTCTTTCCGGAGAGGCGAAGTCGTACATCGCTGGACTGGAAACTACGGCGCGGGAAAACACCGGAATCAAGAGCCTAAAGGTTGGGTACAACAAGGTTTTTGGCTACTACATTGAGGTGTCCAGGCCGAACCTTGACGCCGTGCCGGAGACGTGGGATAGACGTCAGTCGCTGGTCGGTGGGGAGCGTTTTATCACCCCCCAGCTGAAGGAGTACGAGGCGCAAGTACTGACAGCGCGTGACCGCATTTCTGAGGTCGAACGCTCCGTCTTCCGGCGGGTCTGTGGGGAGGTGGCCGGGTATGCAGATCGCATCATGGTCGTTGCTGCGGAGGTCGCCGAAATGGACGTTTCAAACGCGCTGGCACAGGCGGCGTCTGATAACGGCTGGGTGCGCCCCGAGCTAAACGACGGGGATGCTCTGGATATCAAGGCGGGACGCCATCCGATGGTGGAATCTGCGCTTGGCCCGGGCCGCTTTGTGTCTAATGATATCCAGCTTTCTTCTGGTGACCAGCAAATTGCGATCATCACCGGACCGAACATGGCCGGTAAGTCCACATACATCCGTCAGGCGGCAGTTCTGGTATTGATGGCGCAGATCGGCAGTTTCATCCCGGCGGGGAGCGCCAGCATTGGCCTTGTGGACCGGATATTTACCCGCTCCGGGTTGGCGGACGATATTGCAGGCGGCCAATCCACCTTCATGGTGGAGATGGTGGAGACGGCGGCAATACTGCACCAGGCGACACGGCGCTCGCTGATAGTGCTGGACGAAATAGGTCGGGGCACCAGCACTTACGACGGTTTGTCGATAGCCCGGGCCGTTGCCGAGCACATTCATAACAGCCCGAGGCTGGGTTGTAAGACGCTTTTTGCTACCCACTATCACGAGATGACGGCGCTTGCGGACCTACTGCCCCGTGCAGTGAACTTTCAGGTGGCGGTGTCCGAGGAGGACGGTGAGGTCGTGTTCCTGCACCGTATCGTCCCCGGGGGTGCAGATCGCAGTTACGGCGTGCATGTTGGGCGTCTGGCGGGTCTACCCCCAGCAGTCATCGCGCGAGCCTGGGATCTGCTGGCGGAGTTGGAGTCGAATGGCCGGTTAGATCCGGGTGGCGCGGCCGGGAGTTTAGGACCTGCGTTTCAACTATCGCTCCTGTCCGGGTCGTCGCTGGTAGACGATGCGCTGGCAGAGATAGATGTGTCTAATCTGACACCGCTGCAGGCTATAACTGAACTTTACCGATTGCAGGAAATGGCCGGACGTGACGGTGACGATGGATAGGGTCCTGTTCCCTGTGTGAGGAGTTCTCTCCCCCAGCGGCGGAGGATTAGGGTAAGAGAGAAGGTTATGCGATACCCGACCCTTCGAGGCCCTCAAGGTGCTGGCCCCCATTTGTCGAACATCCAAGAACAACGCTTATTAGTGATAACGGGGTAAATTGAGAGTCGAAACGCTGGTCGTAGGGCCGTTGCAGACGAATGCTTATGTGCTGCTTGATGAGTCGAGCGGTCAAGCCGCCGTGGTAGATCCTGGCGCCGCCGGATTGCGTATTTCCGATGCGCTCTCGGCCGCGGGAGCGACGTTGAAATACATCTTGACAACCCATGGTCACGCCGATCACACGGGCGGGGCGTTTGACCTTAAAAGCAAGTCGGGCGGTGAGTATGTGGTGGGGGAGGGCGATCGGGGACAGATCGAGAGCCCGTCGTCGTCGCTAGCTGCGATGATCCCGGGATTTGCGAATCCTCCAAGCATAGATAATCCCGTGTTCGGCGGAGAGATACTGGATCTGGGCGAGTCACGGGTGATAGTGATCGCCACACCGGGCCACACACCGGGCAGCGTCTGCTATCTGTCGGAACAAGCGCTCTTCACGGGGGACACGTTGTTCCAGAACAGCATTGGCCGTTACGACCTCCCGGGAGGTGATGGCGATCAGGAGCTGCGGAGTATCCGGGACAACCTGCTTACACTGCCGGACCAGATGATCGTATACCCGGGGCACGGCCCTTCAAGTACCATCGGTGAAGAGCGAGTAAACAACCCGTTTTTGCAGGGGCTTTAGGGCGGGTGAGGAAGCCTGGACCCGTGGCCGAGTCGTCCGAGTCCGTTATTTGTCTCCACAGACAGATGTGGAATCCGGCCACGATCGGCCAGACATTCAATTCCTTCAGAACGTGTACACCGAACGCGATTAAGATTTTCAGCCAAAGACTGTGAGTGCAGAGTTAAGGCCCTCCAGTGTGAGGGATGCGCTTGGCACTATCATCTCTTGGAAGGATCCACTCACCCTGCGGTCTATCCCGACTGGGAGCGGGGATCTAAAGGCGCCGTAGTTGTCGGCGTTACTCCTTCAGATACTTGTCGAACCAGGCGATCATTCGATCGCCGTACTCCTGTCTCAGGACCGGGTGACCGGAGCGTTTGGAGAGGTGTGAGAAGTCTGGGAATCGGACGAACTCGACCGTTTTGCCCAAGCGCTTCAGGCTGACGTAGTACTGCTCACTCTGTTCCATAGGCACCCGGACATCGGACTCGCCGTGGATGATGAGTAGCGGCGTTTCTACGGACTCAACATAGGTCAGGGGAGACCTGAACAGGTATTTTTCCATCTCGTCAATTCGCCGACCGTTGATCTGGCGTTCTCCGAAGGACACCCCGATATCAGAGGTGCCGTAAAAGCTGCTCAGGTTGGTTACGGGCGCTCCCGCTACGGCTGCTTTGAAGCGGTTGTCGTGTCCGATGGTCCAGGTGGTCATGAAGCCGCCGTAGGAGTAGCCATGGAGTCCCATGCGTTCTGCATCAATGTAGGGGCGCGCCGCCATTTCGTCGACCGCCGCCATGATGTCCTTGTAGTCCTCGCCACCCCAGTCGTCGAACACCGCAGTCATGAAATCTATTCCGTAGGTGGACGAGCCGCGTGGATTGACTGCGAGGACCACGTATCCGTTCGTTGCCATCAAGTGGTGGTCAGCGATGAAAACGTCGAGGAATGCACCGTTCGGACCGCCGTGAATCTCCAGGATCAGTGGGTACTTTTGCGTGGGATCGAAGTCCGGCGGCAACATCACCCGGGACTCAATACTCATACCGGCCCGGTCAAGCGTAAATTTCTCCATCGTTGCCGGTGGGTGCCGTGCAAAGAAATCTTTGTTGTTGTCGGTTATTGCGGTCCAAGAATTGCCATCTAACAGCGCGATTTGAGACGGTGAATTTTGGGTGCCCAGGACAGCTGCTACGCCACCGGTAACGCTGTGGGAGATGCCTGAAAGCGTTCCATCTGCCGAAGCAATGGTCTTGACCGCGCCATCGGTGACTGCTACTTCATATAGGGCGCTCCGGCCTTGAAATGTGGCGAGGAAACGAATCTGATCTTCATCGCTCCATTCCAGCTCAATGGCTCGAAATGTTGGTGGTGACAGGCTGTCCGGAGCTGCGCCCTCGTGGGTCAGGAAATCTGGATCCTTACCTGGGCCTAGGAGTGCCACGATGCCCTGGTATGACTGCGCTCCAACGTATGCGCCGTCCAACTCGGTAACCACAGCGCACAAACGTGACGAGTCCGGAGCCCACCCAAGGCCGCTGACCGAGCCGATGTCGCCCGACCAGCATTCCACCTGCCCACCTTTGGCCTGAACGATGTAAGCCTCAGAACGCCAGCGAGTGTCGTGATCCGGGCGTCGTCCGGAGATGAAAGCGATACGTGAGCCGTCCGGCGACCAAACAGGCGCCATGTCGTCGGAAGTGCCATTGGTGATCTGTTGCTCGATCCCTCCCTCAACTTCAACGACGAACAGATGACGGTACATCTCGCCACGCCAACCGACAGAGTCGTACTGGTATCTGATACGTTTGACACTTCGGGAGTGGGGGATGCTTTCGTCGTAATCCGGTGAACCGGGTCCGGGCTCTTCCGGATCTGGGACGTCGGCTGAAATAACGATCCTAGTGCTGTCCGGCGACCAAGCGTAGTCGACTACGCCCCGCACCCGGTCGGTGAGAGATCGTGCCTCGCCGCCGTCCACTCTGATCACCCACACCTGG
>JAPKBN010000036.1 GCA_026421215.1 Dehalococcoidia bacterium | reverse complement strand
TTCCGGGGCTGGGAATAGACGTTGATGAAAAGATCGCTGCCGCACGTGCGAGCAGCCCTGCCGGCTTCAATCATCTACATCGGCGAGACGGGTCGTACACCAACTGGTAGACGGGACGTGTACGGGTGATATGTTTACCGCCCGGAAATAACAGGAACTCTCACCGGGACGCTGATCATGCCCAGATGACTGAGGGAAGTGATTGTCAGCGCCCGTTACCGAACCCTTATATAAAGGAATTGGATAAAGGAATTGGAGCCGTCCATGCCAAGACTGGATCTGACCGGGAAAAAGGGCGTCGTGTTTGGCGTTGCCAACGCGCGATCGATCGCGTGGGCGATCTCTGAAGCTCTGGCGGACGCCGGAGCCGAACTAGCCTTCGCCTATCAGACCGAACGCCTGCTTGAACCCGTCAAGAAAACAGTCTCCTCACTGGGCGAGCCCTGTCTGGTTCAGTGCGATGCAACCGACCCGGCACAGGTCAAGGCGGCATACGAGACCGCCGTGTCCGCTCTTGGCGGACTGGACTTCGTCGTTCACTCGATCGCATATGCCGAACGAGACGATCTTGGCGGCGATTTTTCAAAGACCGGGATTGACGGCTTCAGGACGGCTCTTGAGGTCAGTGCGTACACGATGATCCCGATCACAGCATTCGCCGTCCCCCACATGGGACAGGACGGGGGCGCGATCGTGACATTGACCTTCGACGCGTCGGAAAAGGTGTACCCGGGATACAACGTTATGGGCACTGCCAAAGCGGCGCTGGAGAACACGGTGCGGCAGCTGGCGGCCGAGTTCGGGCCGAAAGCCATTCGCGTAAATGCCGTGTCCGCTGGGCCGTTGCCGACGCTGGCGGCACGCAGCATCCCCGGCTTTAACGAAATGCGGCGATCGCACGCAGCACGTGCGCCTATCGGCCGCAACATCACACACAAAGAGGTCGCCGATGCAGCGGTATTCCTGCTCAGTGATCTTTCTACAGGAATCACAGGTCACGTGCTACCGGTTGACGGCGGTTACGGGATCATGGGGATTTAAAGCCCCCTTAAATCAACGCTCTAATTAGCTTTAGATAAAGGACAAGACATTGGCCGAACCGATCGCCCCATTGACCGAAACTGAACTGGACGCCATCCGACAACTTGACACCCCCACCATCTCCAACGCTCTCGAGCTGATCGACGGGCTCCGACCCTGGACAGACGGCTTCACGCGTCCCGAGATCATATGTCGATTCCCGGAATTCAAAACCGTAGTTGGCTACGCAGTGACTGTGGAAATCGCGTCCGCCGTGCCGGGCCGGAAATCTGTCCCGCGCCCCGACTACTGGGATTCGATCGTCGCTCAGCCATACCCCCGCATGATCGTCATCCACGATCGGGATGAGAAACCCCTCGGATCGTTCTGGGGTGAGGTAAACGGCGCCGTCGCCAAAGGCCTTGGTGCCGTCGGGGTCGTCACGGACGGCACCGTTCGTGACCTTGATGAAGTCCGTGATATGGGGTTCCAGTTTCTCTCGAAAGAGGTATGTGTCTCGCACGCTTACGTTCATGCAGAGGCGCTCGGCACGACTATCGAGATCGCAGGAATGAAGGTCAGCCCGGGCGATCTGATTGCTGCCGACAAGCACGGCGCAATCCAGATTCCCCTTGATGTCGCCAGGGATGTCCCGAGGCTGGCCGAGTTGATGGGCAGATACGAAGCCCCGATGATCAAGGCAGCGCAGGCGCCAGGCGTCACTCCGGCCACTCTAGCCGCGGCCGCAGCAGAACAGGCAAAAATTAGAACCAACAACGCGGCGTACTAATACGTATAACGCACCGTGGGAAGTGGCTGCCAGGAACCCGTTGCCTTGATCGGCGATGGGTGCCGAAGCAGCGCTGGTCCACGGTGCGTGCCGCGGACGTTCACGTCAAACGGCTCGGCCTCACCGGCCTGATAATGCCCGTTGGCAAGCGTGCTCCGTACCGGGCGTCCTGTAGCTCCAGTGCAGCAAGGATCCCGATGTAGTCCGTGATGAGAAACTTCACTCGGTTCCGGGGTCTGCAAGGGAAGCGACCGGATGTATAGCGCTGGGCTGCCTAGACATTAAATGCCTCTCTGGCCCTACCAGATGGCTTAGGACAAAATGGCACCGCCACGAAATTATTCGGGTGACTGCAGTGAGTCAACCAGCTTGACCTGATTTACTAATTGCGTGCTTCTAAGGCCTCAGCATGGATGCGAGAAAGTCCAATAGCACGGCCCGAATAGCTGCTTTATTACGGTCGCCCCCCCGCTAGGATGGCCCTCACTTAATGTCATCAGAACAACCCGCCACCCTGCCCACAGGCGATACACGCCCGACCGGGACCGAGTACAACCAGTGGAAGTTGCGCGCTCTGTTCGGGTTCGTCGGGTTCTACATTTTTGTCTACATGGGCCGATTCGCCTTGTGGCCGGCCGCGCCGCTCATCAAAGATGACCTCGGCTTTACGCACGTGGAGATCGGCATAGTTAACGCCGCCTTGCTGTGGGGGTTCGGTCTTGGGGACCTTGTTCACGGACGAATGGCCGAGGCCTATGGCTTAAGACTCTGGGTGATGCTCGGGGCGATAGCCACGAGTGTTTTTGCCGTCATCACAAGCTTCGCGAACGGCATCTGGAGCTTCGCAATCCCATGGGGTTTCGCCGGATTCGTGAACGCCAGCGCTTGGGCTCCTGGTGTGGCGTTGATCACCCAGTGGTGGCCCCGAACTCAGCGCGGAAAGGCTATGGGAGTGGTCGGCGTGGCCGCCGGCGGAGCCATGCTGACCATGTGGTTGGTCACCGGATGGGTTGCGTCCGAGTGGGGTTGGCGCGCCGCCTTCCGATATCCACCACTCCTTATCGCGGTCGCAGGTATCGTCTATTTCCTCGTCGTTCGAGACCGTCCGTCGGACGTCGGGCTGGAGCCGTACAACGAGGATCCCGATTCATATACGGGCCGAGCAGAAACAGCTTCTTCAGATCATCTGCGCGGTTTGGGACCATACAAAACGCTGATGACGAACTGGCGCTTCGTGGCGGCGTCTCACGTCAAAGGCCTTGAGAACGTTGTCCGCTACGGCCTGACGACGTGGGTACCGATCTACTACTTCGAAGAGGGCGGGCTCTCGATCGAATCCACGATCCTGGTCACAGTGGCGCTACCGGTCGGATATCTCACAGCGCCGCTCGTTTCTGGCTACATTTCGGACAAGTTCCTTGGAAGTCGACGCCGGCCCATGACTCTGGCGTCTGCATTCATCAGCTCTCTCGTGCTCGTGACCATTGCGTTCGCTCCAGCAGACAACGAATTCCTGGGTGCGGGGCTGCTCCTCATCGGCGGGTTCGCCATGAGCCTCACATTAATCGCAGCGACCGCTGTGGACATCGGTGGAAGACACATGGCGGCGACGGCGAGCGGAGTACTCGATGCTCACGGCTACGCATACGCCGGCGCTCAGGCGCTTATTTTCAGCGTAATTCTGGACGCCAGCGGAAGCCCGTGGGAAATCGTGTTCCTCGCGATGGCCGTGACCCGCCTGGTTTCCGCAGGAATCATCTGGATGGTACGCATCTAAGGCCCCTGTAAACTGCGTCGTATGGCAAACATCGATGTGCTTTTCGAACATCTGACGGAGAAGTAGAGCCTTGGCAATTCCTCGGACAAGTGAGGATTTCACCCCCGACTGGTTGACCGCCGCTCTACATTCGAACAGGCGTTTGCCGATGATGACAATCGTGAAATCCTTGACTCCTGAACGCATTGGGCAGGGCCGTGGATTCGCCGGATCGATCAGGCGATTAAACGTCAGTTACTCGGGCGATTCAAAGGTGCCACACACGATTGTTGCAAAGTCACCCTCGGCCGACCTTAAGATACGCGATTACGCGATCCGGGACGGTATGTACCAACGGGAGACGATGTTCTACCGGGAGCTGGCAACGGAGTCGGGAATTCCGGTGCCTGACTGTTATTTTGCTGATCTGGACCCTGATTTCGGAGACTTCGTTCTCCTGCTCGAAGACTTGATCGCGCTGGAGGAAGGGGACGAGATCGCCGGCTGCTCGTTGGCGCAAGCAGCGTTGGTTGTGCGCAGTCTCGCCCGGCTTCATGCGCGTTGGTGGAACGACGGCCGAGTTGCAGGGCTGGACTGGCTAGGGGGCGATGCCGATACTCCGACAGGAACCAACACCCTTCAGGCGCGCTACCAGGACGCCTGGGATCGAACGACCGACACTCTGGCTGATATTTACGCGCCTGAACTTTTCATGATCGCAGACAAGTTCGGCGACGGACTCTCCGCCGTGCTGGAAGCGTCAGCCAGCGGCAATCAGACCCTAAACCACGGCGACTGCCACCTCGGAAACCTGTTCTTCCGGGATGATGATGTGGTCTTCACAGACTGGCAGAACGTCATGGTGACAAGTCCAGCGCTCGACATCGCATATTTTATACAGGGCAGCCTGCCGGTTGAGACACGGCGCAGCCACGAGCGTGAACTCCTCGATACATACCTGTCAACACTTAGAGAAAACGGCGTCACTGGATACTCACTTGACCAGTTGATCGAAGATTACCGACGCGGCCTTCTGAGAACACTGATCCCGTCCGTCTTGTCCGTGGCAAATCTGGACATGGAAACGCCGCAATCACGCGAACTTGTGCAAACAATTGGCGGTCGAATGATCGGCATCGCGGACTGGGATTGTGACGACCTGATTCCGGACTGAAGGTCGGCGAAAAAAACCAGATCGCTTTCAGACGTGGCCCGACAAGCCTCCGTGGGTCTATCATTGCGACCGCGGATTTGTGACACCCCTACTTCGTACAGGATCCCCTTGGTTTCTTCGGATGGTAATTTGACTCCCGGGCTAAGCCTACTTGAGGCGGCCCGACGCTCCGGCCTCGACATCCCAGAGGCTGCTGAGCCAACCGACAAGACCGTCGAGCTAAACGGCCTCAAGTTCCACTACCTGGACTGGGGCAATCCACACCTTCCGGACCTGCTCTTCCTTCATGGAACGGCGCAACAGGGCCACTCGTGGGACTTCTCTGCGCTGGCGCTTCACAACCGTTTCCACTGTATGGCGTTGGACCAGCGCGGACACGGCGACTCCGAGTGGGACCCGGACGGCAACTACGGCGCGCCGACATACGTCCCGGACGTTGAAGCCTTTGTAGATACCGTCGGGCTGGAAGATTTCGTGATGGTGGGCCACTCAATGGGCGGCCGCAATGCTTACACCTACACCGCAGGCCACCCGGATAAAGTGCGCGCCCTGATTGTCGTGGATGCCGGGCCGCGTATGGAAGAGCCGGGAGGCGCACGAGTCCGTAACTTCATGGACGGGCAGCGAGAGTTCGACACATACGAGGACCTTGTGGAGCGCGTTCACTCCTACCTCCCGGGCCGGCCCATTGAACAGTTGCGTGGCAGTTTGACACACACCACCCGACAATTCCCGAACGGAAAGTGGTCATGGAAGTACGACCCCAACATCCGGCGACCAGTCAACGGGCCTAACGATTCCGAAGATGTACGATGGGACATACTCTCGAAGATCACCTGCCCGACGCTTTACGTGATTGGCGGCGACAGTGAGATGCTCACGCCGTCGAGTGTCAAGCGCATGCTGGAGGTTATCCCCGGCAGCAAGGCAGAAACTGTGGAGCGCGCCGGGCATCTGGTGCAGGGCGATAATCCGTCCGGATTCCACTCCGCTGTTTCACCGTTTCTAGAAGCTCTCCCGGCTTCAAAGTAGTCCAAGGAGCCAGAAGCCACGTCGACCTCCAACGACTCAAGCCCCGCAGAAGAGCCTCCTGAAAAGACTTCATCAGCAGGAAACGCCGGTGTCGAGCTTCAGCAAAAACCGAGGTTCTTTTACGGCTGGTGGATCGTCGGTTATGGCGGGCTGGTTCAGGCCTACGCGTCCGGCGTTTTCTGGCAGGGATTCGGGGCGTTTTTTACGCCGATAGTTGACGCGTTTGGCTGGAGTCGTGGGGCTACAGCTTTGGCGCTATCGTTCAACCGCATCGAGTCCGGCGGGATGTCGATAGTCGTCGGACTTCTGCTCGACAAATACGGTCCGCGCAAGCTGATGGCGTTCGGGCTATTCGTCACAGGACTTGGTTTCATCGGCATGAGCCAGATGCAAAATCTGTGGCACTTCTACGTCGTCATGGCGGTACTCACCCTCGGGATGTCATTCGGAACGTTCCTCCCGATCGTCGCAACGGTCGGTAACTGGTTCGTTCGTAAACGTAGTCGCGCTATCGGAGTACTGATGTCCGCTTCGGCGATCGGCGGAATGACTGCGCCGCTGCTCGTGTGGTTCGTCGACTCGATCGGATGGCGTGACGCGTTGCTGTCTGTCGGAATTGGATTCTGGATAGTTGGAATTCCGGCAATCTTTGTAATGACTCGACAGCCAGAAGATGTCGGCCTGCTGCCTGACGGTGATCCAGTTCCTGAAACGACGGCCGCGGGACTTCAGCGGCCCCTAAATACTGAGCGCCGTATCCCGATCTTCACGGCATTGAAGACCCGTTTTTTCTGGCAACTCGCTATCGGGACCAGTCTCGGTCATCTGGTAAGTTCCACGACTCTTTTGCACATCGACGCGATGCAATCGTTCGACATTAGCCGTTCTACCGCGGCCATCGCTGTATTTGGATTCGCTGTTGGCAGTTTTATCGGCCGGTTGGGATCGGGGTTTATCGGCGACTTCGTGGATAAGCGCTACATCATGGCGATTGCGTTCTATATGCAGATCATCGGGGTTCTAGCCCTCATATCACTGAACGCCACCATAGGTGGAGTATTCCTGGGACAGTGGGGACTAGGGTTTTACGCGCTGTTCTTCGGAGCCGGGTTTGGTGCAAGCATCCCAGTAAGAATGGCCATGGTCGGTGATTATTTCGGTCGCCAAACTTACGGATCCATGCTCGGCATCATGAGCACGGTTAACGCAGTGCTTGGCGCGTTTGGGCCCGTGTTTGTCGGAGTCATGTTTGACGTCACCGGTACCTACCGGACACCGTTCCTAATTCTGTTGGTCGTACTGATCGCCAGCGGACCGATGATGCTGACATTGGAAAAGCCGTCACGGGTCAAAGCAAGATTCCGTTTAGCCGCACACAACGCCGATATAGCTGCAGCAGAAACCGCCAGGGCTCAAAAATAATCCCCACAGGGGTGCAGCTATTTAAATTCTGGCGAACTTAATCCTGCCCAAAACAGGTCCGCCAAACTGCCCTCGATAGCAGCCGTTATGGTCCAGCTTAAGGCTGGTAGCCGTAGCGGGGGACTTCGGGTACTGCGTGCCCCTCCGAGAAAAACATCTGAGGGTGATCACGCCGCAGATTCACGAGCACACGCTGCCCGACTTCGATGGTGAGCAGATGCGGCATCTGGCAGTGGATACGAAGGCCGGAATTGAGCTCCACCTCATATGTGTACGCCCATCCCTGGAAGACCCGGCTTATGACGACACCCTGCCCGTCCTCCGATGGCGCCAGAACGAAATCGTCCGGTCTCGCCATCACCTCCAGTGGAGCCGACTCGGGCGGCTCGAAGCCCGGGACAGCCCGAGCAGGACCAACCTCCGTGACGAGCCTATTTCCGAGAGGTTCAACGGGCAAAAAGTCCGCCATCCCCATAAAACGGGCGACGAAATCCGTGGCGGGCCTGTGAAACACTAACTCAGGGACATCCACTTGCTCAATTCGTCCAGCTACCTGGACGCCGACAAGATCCCCCATAAATAGCGCTTCTTGCTGATCATGAGTCACAAATACAGTTGTGGTGCCTGCCGCCTTGAGGATATCTCTAATTTCTGCACGCACACGCTCTCGCAGACCAGCGTCTAGGTTTGAAAACGGCTCATCTAAGAGCAACACATCGGGACGTAACGCCAACGTACGAGCCAGTGCTACACGCTGTTGTTGCCCGCCCGAAAGTTCACTTGGAAGTCGTTCACCTAAACCGTTCAATCCGACCAGTTCTAAGACCTCTTCAACTCGTTCCTCACGGCCTTTCCGATCGAGCCCGTAGCCGACATTCGCTTTTACCGTCATATGCGGGAAAAGAGCGTAGTCCTGGAACACAATGCCAACACTGCGCTTGTCCGGACCACTATGACGTTCATTAGACGCCACCACTTCACCGCCGATCTCAATACAACCAGTATCGAGAACTTCCAATCCAGCGATCATCCGCAGGACCGTAGTTTTTCCGCAACCGCTCGGGCCAACGAGTGCCAGTATCTGACCGCGTTTGACCTCGATATCAAACTCTTCAACAGCGATCGTTGTGTCGAACGACTTGCTAACGCCAGTACAACGAAGCGCTATATCCGTCTGCACGCCCTCAGAACGCCTTTTCCGAAGACCAGAGAGACCGATCAAGTGCGGGGCCTTTCACGTAGTACCAGAAATGTCATTGGCGCAGCAGCAGCCACGATCAATAGTAATGATGGACCAGCCGCTCGAGCGAAGAACGCCTCCTCGGCGGCTGTCCAAATCGATGTCGCAAGGGTTCGTGATTCTATAGGCCCGAGAATCAATGTGGCAGGTAACTCTTTCATTGTTAGGAGGAACACCATCACTGCCGCCGCCGCCAGACCCGGCCGGATAATCGGAACCGTGATGGTCAAGAAAGCCCAGATCCGGGAGCGCCCCAAACTCATCGCAGCCTCTTCCATCCTCGGATTAACCTGTAAAAGAGAGGCCCGGATCGTCCCGACAGCTACGGGCAGGAACAAAACGACATAGGCAAACACCAACAAATAGGTGGTCTGGTACAGGCCGAATGCGTACCGAATCCCAAAAAACACAAGCCCAAGGCCCACAGCTATCCCTGGCATGGCAAATCCGACGTAAGAGAAACGTTCAAGGGCGGCTGAAAGTAACCCAGGGCGGCGGACAGATAGTACAGAAATCGGAACGGCAGCGATCACTGTAGCGACGGCGGCGTACGTCGAAAATTGAACCGAATTGTAGAGCGCGCCGAGGTCGAATAATCCGGACTCTCCAGCGTTTATACCACGCACGAGCCAATACAGGAGAACAAACACCGGTACACCGAGCGCCAGTAAAGTGACGGCGCCGGAAAACATCGAAGCAGGGATCCGCCAACGTCCGAGCCTTACGATGCGCCGGTCACGGCGAGCTGAGTTGGCCCCGGCGTAATACCGGGCCCGTCTCCTAGCAACCGCTTCGACCAGAATAAGGCTCACCGCAACACTCAGCAGTACAAGCGACAACACGGCAGCCCCCGCCCTGTTGAAGGAACTGTTGTATTCACTGTAGATGGTCCAGGTAAAGGTGTCGTATCGAAGCAACGCAACGGCCCCGAAGTCGCTCAACGTGTAGAGCGCTACGAGCAATGCCCCTGCACCGATAGCTGGATAAAGCATCGGAAGCGTTACCCGTCGGAAGGTGTGCCATGGAGATCGCCCCAGAGAGCGTGAAGCCTCTTCCATCTCAGGTTCCACGCGCCAGAGGCTAGCCCTTACCGTCAGGAATACATACGGGTAACTGAGAAGCGTCAGGACGGCAGTTGCGCCAGTAAGTCCGTAAAGGTCGGGAAGACGATCTACCCCAAACGGTGTTTCAAGCCAACCTTGTAACAAGCCTTTTGGGCCCAATGCTGAGATAAACGCCAAAGCACCAACATAACTAGGAATGACAAGCGGCAATACGGCTGCAACGCCCCACAACCGTTTGAACGGTAAATCAGTTCGCACGGTTAACCAGGCCAGAGGTACCGCAATCAAGACGGAGCCGAGAGTTACCAGAATGATCAGTTGTATCGAACGCGAAAGAAGACCCACTGTATCGGGGCCTAAAATAACGTCGAGGGCCGCACCGCCTGAATCTGCGGCACGTACAGCGAGGTAGATTGCGGGTAAAGCCGCGGCTACCGCGACCGCAATGGCGCATAGCCATAAGGTCAACGGTTCTCGCCGCAGCCCAAGAGGCAACAGCCTGCGGAACCATGACCAGGAGGAGAATCCCGGACCCACAGGCTGTTGCTCTTTATTTACCCGTGGCCGATTCATGGCAATGCGCCGGCCTCCTGTAGAAGGTCCTGAGTTGCTTCCAGGTCCCCAAGATCAGATATGTCAATATCTGGCGTATTGAGGGTGTCTAGCGCTGGAAGCAATTCCGAATGAGGAACGCCATCAATCAGTGGGTACTCATATGTCTCTTCAGCAAAGTAGTTCTGGGCTTCCTCGCTAAGCAAGTACTCCAAGAAACGGTTTGCCTGAGATCCGTTTTCAGCCGTCTTCAGGATTGCTGCGCCGGCCACAAGTACCGCTGAACCAGGTCCGCCGCCGGGAAGGAAGTAGTTTCGTGCAGCGAAACCATCACCCTCTTCCGCAAGGAAGCGGTGCAGGTAGTAGTGGTTCACGAACCCAACCTCGACCTCACCAGCACCAGTTGCTGCCACAGTCGGGGTGTTCTTGGCATAAACCGTGGCCTCGTTTGCAACGATGCCTTCAAGCCATTCACGTGTGCGGTCTTCTCCCCAAACAATTCGCATACCAGTCACCATCGCCTGGAACGAACCGTTGGTGGGTGCCCACCCAATACGGCCTTTCCATGACGGGTCAGTAAACCCATCCAAGGTTTCCGGCAAATCTTCCGGTGACAACTTATCGGTGTTGTAAACGACGGTCCGCGCACGGCCTGAAACACCGACCCACAGATCGTCAGGAGAACGTGCCCAATCCGGCACTCGCCCAATCAGGTCGGCGTCGAGCGGTCCAACCATGTCGATGACCGAGCCAAGTCCGCCCGGGTCCTGTGCAAAGAACACGTCCGCAGGTGAGCGATCACCTTCCTCAAGGAGCGTGGCTGCCAGCTCACCAGTCTTCCCGTAGTTGACCTTCGCATCGATTCCAGTCGCTTCTTCAAACATCTCGATTAGCGGATCCACGAGGGATTCGCTGCGACCCGAATATATGACCAGTTCCCCACCGGTTTCTGATTCGGCGGGAGTGCTACTGGCGGCTGCAGATCCTGGTAGAGCCGTGGCAGCGGGGGGCAAACTCACAGAGGAGTCCTTTTTATCATCAAAAGAACACGCAATCACCATAATCAGGACCGTTGCCAGGCCCAGCGCCATCAGAATCGTTCTGCGGGATAGAAAATAGGATGTTTCGCTCATCATTTTTCGCTTGGGAGTCCTTTATTGACACGAGTTCAACACGTCGGTAGAACCCGGTGGTAAGTCAACATCTCGCCCGCCTCGTACGCACGAACATCATTTAATGTGCACACAAGTTTGAATCTTCGTCCGTACGATGTCAACTGTGAATATCAGACTATTTCAACCCATATATAGTCTCCACAGAACATCTATTATGAAGCTAAATAGGTTGAATTCGCACGGACGATATTTTATGTTCGTGCGTACATATCCAGTGGGGCATCATAGCGCCAAACCAGATATGTATGGCCTTCGCTTCTGACGAGACAAACAGAAATCAAGTCGGGCGCAGATCAGCCGGAAGGTTACTGGTTTATCGCGATCAAAGTCCCGGAAGAGGAATGCGTCATACGAGCTGGAAGGGCGGCGCCATCACCGGAAGAGTGACGTGAATCAATGACGGCTCCTCCAACGCCACGGCTTCCCTCAACGCTGTCTCCAATGCATCGGGGGTGTCAACGCCTTGTGATCGAATGCCGAACGCGGCAGCAAGCGTGTCCCAGTCCGGGTTGAAGAACTCCGTACCGATCTCTCGGTTGCCATAGCGATGCTCCTGGTCCCAGCGCGACGCTCCGAATGCGCCATTGTCGAACACGACTACCACAAGATTGATGCCATGCTGTTTCGCCGTCGCTAGCTCCTGAGGGGCATACATAAAGCCTCCGTCGCCACATAGAGCGACCACGGCACGATCGCCCGCCGCGATCTTGGCTCCCAATGCAGTCGGGAAGCTGAACCCAAGATTACCGAAGTAGCCAGAGGTGATGAACTCCCCGCCTTCCTCGACCCCATACGCGAGATGGCTCCAGTAACCGATATTGGTCATCCCGGAGATGACGACGGCATCGTCATCAGTCGCCGCCCGGACCGCGTTCACCCACGCCATCTGCTCCGGCGCCTCATCGTCCATGAATTTTTTTAGTTTGGTTCGATATTCAGCAGCCCGTTCGCTTTTGCGACCCCGCGCATCCTCAACGCCGCGGGCACGAAGTGCCGCACCGATCGCCCCCAGCCCCGCTCTGGCATCCGCATTGATGGCGACAGTCGTGCCATGGTCTTTATCCAGTTCTCGTTGATCGACGTCGATCTTGATGATGGTCTGGCCGTCCTTGGCCTCGAACCCCGGCACCATAAAGCGGGTCCCGGCAACCAGGATTACATCGGAATCGCCAAGTAATTCACCGCTGACGCCGACTTGCGCATAGTGAACACCGACGTACTGCGGATGGCTCGCTGGCACAACGCCCTTCGCCTGCTGCGTCCCCACAATGGGAGCGCCCAGCATCTCAGCGATGGCGGCAACCTCTGGCCCCGCCTCTGCGCGCAACGTGCCGCCGCCAATAACAATGGCAGGCCGAGCCGCGCCAGCAAGCGCCTCGGCGGCACGAGCAATAAGGTCATCATTCGGCTGCTTAACCGGGTAACGTTCGGCTTCCAGTAATTCCACATCACCAGTAGCGGCAAGGATGTCCGGCGGGATCTCTACCTCGACCGGTCTCGGCCGACCGGTCGTCATCTGCTTGAAAGCCTCGTGAATAGCACCCGGGATTCCAGCTACCGAAGATACGCGAGTGTTCCATTTGACGATCGGTTTGAAAATATCAAGCTGTTCTTCAACTTCGTGCAGTTGCCCCTCACCCTTGCCGAGCGAGCCACTATGGATCTGGCCGGATATGAGAAGCACGGGAGACGAAGAGGCGTAGGCCGTCCCGATCGCCGCCGAGGCGTTCAGGGCGCCGGGCCCGGGCACTACGAGAGCCACTCCGGGCTTACGCGCCACCCTGGCATACCCGTCCGCCATGTACGCCGTCGTCTGTTCGTGGCGTGTACTGACCAACCGGATGGATTGGCTGTCATGAAGGGCATCGAAAGCCGACATGATCTGAACACCAGGGAGAGCGAACACCGTGTCCACGCCCTCCGCTTCAAGCGATCGTCGGAGGGCTTCGGCGCCGGTCATCTCAGGCATATTGAGGACTTTCTGGCTAGTAGTAGTGGCCAATTTCGTTGATTGTAAGACGGGAACGGCAAAATTTGGAGGATGCTCCTGAGCGGGCCTTACAATCATCCATGTGATCATCAGCCAATTCCCGGGACCACCGGAGATCACTGATTGAGTGATGCGTATCCAGAGGAAATGAACCCTGAGTTCAGATAGTCCCAACTCGCTTAACGAAGGCCTGCCCGCCGGCAAATTGCCCGGCGAGTTACTGTCGCGTCTACTAGCGAAAATCCATCGCGACGACCAGCGGGTCATCATGGGGCCGGGTGTTGGTGAAGACGCCGCATTCGTGGATTTTGGCGACACACTACTCGTGGCCAAGACCGATCCCGTAACCTTCGCGACCGACCTGATTGGCTGGTACACGGTCCAAGTGAACGCTAACGACATCGCATGTTGCGGCGCGGTACCGAAGTGGTTCCTGGCTACAGCGCTCTTCCCCGTCGGTGCCACACCAGATCAGGTGGAACGCGTATTCGATCAGCTTTCAGAAGCGTGCGACGCGCTCGGCGTCACCATGATCGGCGGCCATTCGGAAATCACACTCGATCTGCCCCGGCCGATCATCTCGGGAACGATGCTGGGCGAGGTGACTAAGGGCGAGGAGGTGATGACGGCAGGCGCAAGGCCGGGCGACCGGGTGATCCTGACAAAGGGAATCGCTATCGAAGGTACATCACTACTCGCACGCGAGATGCGCACACAGCTTATAAGCGCCGGAGTAGCCGCCGATGTGATCGACCGGGCCGCAAACTACCTTTACGAGCCTGGGATCAGCGTAGTGCCCGAGGCGCGGGCGGCACATGCCGCAGGAGGCGTCACCTCCATGCACGACCCCACAGAAGGCGGGCTCGCAACGGCACTGGCCGAAGTCGCAACAGCTTCAGCGACCGGCGTCGCAATCAACAAGGACGCCGTACCTGTCTTCCAAGAGGCCGCAGAACTATGTGCGGCGCTTCGCGTGGATCCGTGGGGTCTGATCTCATCGGGAGCGCTGCTGATAACGGCCGGACCCGAAAGAGCGTCGGATGTGATCGATGCCGTGAATAAAGCTGGAATAACGGCGGTAGATATCGGCGAGATCAGACCGCCTGAAGACGGTTTAATTCTCCGTACTGGAAGCGTCGATAAAGCGCTTCCGATATTCGACCGCGACGAACTGGCACGTGTGTTGGCCCACGTGTCCAGGCCATAAACCGAAACTTCGCCGTAGTAACGCCCACTTGGAGTCAGCTTCCCTACATCGTAAAATCAGACAATCTAGAATGGGTGCTGTAAGTGGTACCGTTCCTCTGAACACCCGCCCCGTGGTCACTGAGACACATATGCCAGCCACAACGCTCCTGACAAAGATCGACTCCTATCTAGCGGATGATCGCGCGGAGTTTGTGCGGAGCGCACTCGAATTCGCGACGAACGCCCATGCAGGGCAGTCACGCCTGTCCGGCGAACCCTATGTCGAACATCCGATAGCGACGGCGGAGTTCCTTGCGGAACGTCGCATGGACGCTACGACGCTGGCCGCTGCCCTTTTGCATGACGTGATCGAAGATTGCGAAATCACCCGAAAACAGATCGAAGATCGCTTTGGTGAGGAGGTCGCAAAGCTGGTCGACGGCGTGACAAAAATGAACTCGATCGACGTCCTCACAAGGGGCGATCGGATCAACACACCAAACTTCGCGCTCGATCGCGACATTCCACAAGACGAACGAACCGCACGACAGGCAGCGAGCATGCGCAAGATGCTCGTGGCCATGGCGGAAGATGTCCGGGTCGTCCTCATCAAGCTGGCGGACCGCCTTCACAACATGCGTACCCTGGACGCACATACGCACGACAGGCGTATAGCCATCGCAAGAGAAACGCTTGATATCTACGCCCCCCTGGCGCATCGACTCGGCGCATGGGACCTTAAATGGCGACTAGAGGACGAAGCGTTCCGGCACCTGCAGCCCTCGCAGTACCGATCCGTTTACAGGCTGATCAAACGGAAGCGGGCCGAGCGGGAGGACTACACAGAGCGCGTCATGATGATTCTTCAGGGCGAGCTGGACGAGCACAATATCTCGGCCGAAGTCCACGGCCGACCGAAGCATCTCTACAGCATTTATCAAAAGATGCACCGCTACGCGGAACAAGGCCGCCAGTTCAACGACATCCAGGACCTGACCGCCCTCCGAGTACTCGTGTCCTCAGAGGAAGAGTGTTACCGCGTCCTGTGGATCGTTCACAAACTATGGCGCCCTGTCCCGGGTAATTTTGACGACTACATCGCCAGCCCGAAAGAAAACCTGTACCAGTCGATCCATACTTCGGTCATGTGCGAAGAAAACGCGCCCGTTGAAGTGCAGATCCGCACCCGACGTATGCATGATCTCGCCGAAAACGGCGTGGCGTCTCACTGGGCGTACAAAGAAGAGGGCGATAGCGACTCCGACGACAACTTTGAACAACGAATGTCATGGCTTCGACAGCTACTTGATTGGCAGAAAGAGCTGGAAGGCGACAGCGAGTACCTGGACACGGTTCGGACCGACATTCTCCGGGACCAGGTGTACGTCTACACGCCGACGGGCGAAATCAAAGAGTTGCCGGGCGGATCGACCCCGCTGGACTTCGCATACCGTGTACACACCGACCTAGGCCACCACGCGGTCGCAACCTCGGTGAACGGGCAAATCGTGCCCCTCAACACGGTGCTTGAGAACGGCGACACCGTGGAAATCCGCAAGTCCCGTAGCGAACGTGGACCCAGGATGGACTGGCTGAACCCGGATCTCGGTTTCATTGTCACGGCGAGTGCGCGAGAAAAAGTGCGCACATGGTTCAAGCGGCAACGGCGTGAGGAGAATGTTCAGCGTGGGCGTGAATTGCTGAGGAGACAGGTGACTCAGTTGCAATCATCCACTCCCGAAGAGGAGATTGCAGCGACTCTTCGATTCGAGTCGGCTGATGAGCTGGCGGAAGCTCTTGGAAACGGCGCGATCCAGCCGGCCGACATCGTTCGCGGGCTAATAGATATCTCAACCGATCCGGATCTGGTGCACGAAGAGCAGGACGACGACAAGTCACGCCACGGCGTTGTTATCCTCTCCAACGACCAGACGATCGTACAAGCCGTCACGAGGCTGGCACGTTGCTGTTCTCCGGTGTACGGCGATGCGATCACCGGATACATAACTCGAGAACGCGGCGTGACGGTTCATTTGCAGACATGCCCCAATTTGCGAGCACGTTTAGAGCCAGAACGATCCGTCGAAGTCGCATGGGGTCATCTGGCTGAGCGCTACCCCTCACGTCTCCAGATAGACGCCGGGGACAGGGTTGGACTGTTGAGTGATCTGACGGCCGTGGTGTCCCGTGAAAAGGCAAACATCCATCGTATCCACTCTAGTGAGCAACAGATCTACGGCCGCTCGATGGTTGAACTCACGGTGTACACTAGTGGGGTTGATCAGTTGATGAGATTGTGCGCACGATTGAACGCAGTTCCCGGAGTGCAATCTGTCCAGCGGCAGGGCGCTGAATAATCGGTCCATATTCCAGGCTGATTAAGCTTACAAGTAACCAAATAGGAACCCGGTCGCATAGATAGTGGCCCGGTCCCGGATGCGGCGCGAGGCGCCGTGTTTTTCCGAGGAGAACGAACGAAAAATGCCCGCAGCGAAGGCCCGCAGAGTCGCAGAACGCAAAACAGAGCGCAACCGACCAATTCGGTCTCTTGCACGCAACAGGGTTGCTGCAGCACGTGACGCTATCGATCAAGACCCCGCGTCGGAAGAGGCTCAGGCCGCGGTGGCCGCGGCCAAGAGTGCACTCGCCATCGCGGCGAGCAAGGGCGTAGTTCACAAGAACAACGCCGCACGCCGCATCTCCCGTCTTGCTCGGCATTTGAATCGGGCACGCGCAGACCAGGACTCCTAACCCGGGGCACCCTGAACATTGACGCATCCGGATCACGGACATGCACAAGGCCCAGGGCCGGGTGAACCCCGGACTCATTACGGCTGGAGCGTCCATCACCCCTACAACGGCGTGGAAAACCACGTCGCCGTTGAAGTAAGACCACATGCCGGGTTCGTCCGGCACTGGCGATTTGTCCTGCCGAGCGACTACGAGGGAGTGGTGCAATGGGGTGTCGGAGAGCCAAATGGTGCGCCGATAGGTGATCGCCTCCGTGGCGAAGCAAGCGGCGGCCCGACGCAATTGCTCAATGGACCAGACGTAGTTTGGTTTGGCGCCGCCGAACGGCTTTCGGCATCGTCTCGTTCTGCTTACCTTGTGTTCAACGATCCACCGCCTCATTACGTCTCGTTTGGTGAGGCTGAAGGTCCTGAAGACCCCCCTAAAACGCTTGAAGGGATCTCGTTCGGCGATTCGCACGAAGAGCTGGCCGATGCTCACAACGGGCACTCCCACGGCGAGCATGACCCTGCCGGCCAACAGGGTCATGTGCAGGACCACGCCGGGCATGATCACGGCCCGGGCGAGCATTAATCAGCGGCGATCCGTTGCACCCCACAAGGCGCGCTGTCTGACCTCGTTCTTTACCTCATGGCCGTGTCGACTGTTTCAGGTCAACGACTCCTAACGAAGCTTTAAGTGTGCCATGGTCGCGTTGACACACTCGCCGGGCATTGCTAGCTTTCAGAACATTAGTGCGGAATATGCTCGACAAACGTCGGGGGAAACCGTTTTGCCAATCGACATTCCACGAACGGACATGTAGATGCGAGAGCTCTCTGAAAGACAGCAGCGAATCCTTGATTTCATCGAGGAGTTCATGGACGATTACGGGTACCCGCCGACTATCCGAGACATCCAGGCCGGATGTGAGATTAGCTCGACCTCGGTAGTTGATTACAACCTTCGCGCTCTCACTGAGAAAGGGCGCCTCAACCGAGACGCTGAGGTATCAAGAGGTTTACAGCTGGTGAATCGTGGCGGTCATCGAGCGGATTTTTCAGATACCGTTGCGATCCCCCTACTTGGCACAGTCGCCGCAGGAGAGCCGTTCCCATTGCCATCGGCCGATTCTCAGGGCATCGAGACTATTGATCTACCGCAATCGATCACAGGATCGGGAGAAGGCCTGTACGCACTGAAGGTCAAGGGCGAATCAATGATCGATGCCCTAATCGCGGACGGTGACCTCGTGATCATGAAGCAGACAAGTCGGGTTGAGAACGGTCAGACGGCGGCTGTCCGGTTGAAGCTTGAAGAGGAAACGACTCTGAAACGCTTCTATCGGGAAGGCGCTAAGATCCGCCTGCAGCCCGAGAACAGTCAGATGGATCCAATCATGTGTGACGCCTCAAACGTAGAGGTGTTGAGTCGCCTCGTGGCAGTCTGGCGATACATCGGATAATTCTCACAGGCAATTCAGGAACAAACGATCTCCACGGGCGTATACTTCGTTATTGCACGGATATAAATGGAGACGGCCATATCGTGATCGTCATTGTCCGTTGTAACCGGCAATATTTCTGGAGTAACGCAAGATGCCGAGGATCGGCCCGCTCGAACTAATCATCGTCCTGGTGATCATCGTTGTTGTGTTCGGCATCGGACGTCTGCCTGAAGTCGGTGGAGGCCTTGGCAAAGGAATCCGTGAGTTTCGTCGATCATTGACCGGCAAAAACGACGACGACGGCGACGACGCGGGCGACGGCAACAGCGGAATCTAATCCGTCTCAACGTAAATTGATTTGATGAAAAGACCCGCCTTATCGGCGGGTCTTTTTTTGTCTTA
>JAPKBN010000085.1 GCA_026421215.1 Dehalococcoidia bacterium | reverse complement strand
GCTTCCGGAAGGTCTTCTGGGGTTATATGAAGTTTCACTCGTGGCGAAAACGCAGGTACTGGCCTGCCCGCTTCATCGGCGAATCGCTTCAGTGTCGGCACTCCGTAATCACTCAGCCACTCGAGATCCAGATTCATTGGATGCCAGGCATCGCCGTGCACAACAGCGCGTCTTATTGCGGCATCGCTTGATCCACCGACCCAGATCCGCGGATGAGGTCGCTGCACAGGGAGTGGCGCGGTCAACACCTCCTTGAACGTAGCGAATTCACCATCAAAACTCCCGGTATCCTCAGTCCAGAGTTCTTTCATCGCTGACAGGTATTCGTCCGTCATGGCACCGCGTCGATGGAACGGCAGGCCGAGTGCTTCAAACTCCAGAGTCGACCAGCCGGCGCCTATACCAAAAATGAAGCGCCCGCCACTGAACTGGTCGAGGCTGGCCACCATACGTGCGGTGAGGATTGGATCACGGTACGGCAGGATAATGACCGTAGTACCGAGTTCTATCTTCGATGTCTTCCCGGCCAACCAGCCGAGTGTCACAAACGGGTCGTAGAGCGGCGCCGGGTATCGTTCATTTATGTCGCGTGTGACGGCCACATGGTCACACGCCATCGCCAGATGGTACCCAAGACTCTCAGCAAAAGTCGTCCAACGGACCAGCGATTCCGGCGATGCACCTGGCCCAAAGTTAAGAAGGTTTATACCGACTTTCATTCAACGCTCCCGGGCGAAAATATTGGGGAGGGCAACAGGCTTGCCGACTTCCATCGGGATTACGCCATGCTAAAGCCCTTCAAGCAGGTGCTCATCTCAACCTCTGGAAGCCTTGGATGAGTTCGGCCGCCTTACCACGCCTCCCCAAACCTTATGGCTCTACTGGACCGTGGAAAAAGGCATCGCGTTATAGATCATGTTTTCCTGATCGATCGCGCGTGAACCCGAGGACGGCGGCCAGCCGATTTCGGCGAACTTTTTGCGGGCCTCAGTGCGATGCTCCCAGCTCTCGTAAGACCACATGTGAAGCCAGCGGTTCAATTGACCTAACTCTGACGTCCATATTCCTACCGGTTGTGAAAGTTCCATCCTCTTTTCGATCTTTGGTCCCCATGCCTTGGCCCAGGCCGGTGCACCACCAGGTTCAAGAGTGTAAGAGCGAAGTTCAAAGATCGGGCCGATTTTTCGCTCAATGTCCAGCGGCGGCAGGAATGGTGCCGGGACGAATATTTCCGAGTACTGATGCTCGATAAGCTCCATCGTTTTTGGAGGCCAATTGCCACCGGCTACGGCGGTCGCTCGCATCTCGTCGCGATGCGCAACACTGTCGTATTGCCAGATGTGGAGCACGCGATTCAGCCGACCCACCTCGGTATAGAAGTATCCGACCAGAGGAGACAGCTTTTTACGCTCCTCTATGACGTCCGAAACACGGTCGATGTAGGCGCCTATCGAACCTGGTTTCAGGTCATAGGTGCGAAACTCATGGATCATTTCTGGCTCCTAATGAACTTAAAGATCATCTAGCTGGCAAGTGCCCTGACCCTGCAGCCTCTATATGCCGTTACTGAATTGGTGAAAAGTCTGCAGCCCACATGAGCTTGTTCTCTTGCGCCAACGGGGAGACATTTGACGGCGGCGGCCATACGCCCTTAGCGCGGGTCTCGTTACGAACGTCCATACGGTGTTCGAAGCTCTCGTATGCCCACATGTGCGCCCATCGGTTTAACGGTCCGATATCTGAGAACCACGCGCCAACAAGCGGTGAGAATTTCTGGCGCTCTTCGATGGCCGTCGACCATGCGTCGATAACCTGCGGAATAGCCCCCTGCCCGTATTTGTAGATCCGTAACTCGAATAACGGCCCGATCTTGCGGGGGCTAAGCGGCTCCATGAACGGCGCCGGGTGGTAGATGTCTGACTGCATGTTTAGGATGAGGCCCGCGTTGTCCGGCGGCCAGATTCCGTCCGCTACGACCTTCGCCCGGGTGTCCGCCCTGTGGTTCATATCGTCGTATGGCCAGATGTGGACGACCTGGTTCAGCGCGCCGACCTCTGTGTAGAAGAAGCCGCCGAGCGGGGTGACCTTGACGCGCTCTGCAGCCATGGCCCCTGTCTTCTCGAGAAACTCTGGGACGCCGCGCGGGACTAGGTCATACGTGCGGATCTCGTGGATCATAGGGTGCTCCTATTGGGGTTAAACGTCTTAGCGGCAGGTTACACCCGTGGAGGCAGGGTATGTGGTTGGTCGAATGCCGGTGTTGGTTGTAGGAAACGCCCTTCAAGAGCCTGAGAGCGTTGGGTATGATCGCTCTACTTGAACGCGGGCATAACCTTGTCACACATCAAACGCATTGAGCGCTCGATGTCGCTTTCTGAGATCTCCTCGCCTGCGTTGAATTCGGCGACGATGGAAGTCAACTTCAGTCGTTCCTTCAATTCATGAATGCGATCGATCACCATCTCCGGCGTGCCGACAACTACCTTCTCGCGCATGACACTGCCCCACTCCAGATTTGCAAGTTCCGCGGTCCGGGATGCTCGCTCTGAATCGTGTGCCACATCAGCTCGACCAACCGTTACAGCGATCTGACCACCCAGTCGTCGGAACTGCTTCATGAAGGTCTGTTCAGGAACCCTTTCGGCTTCCTCTCTGGATTCTGAGATATATACCGGGATGCGAATCGATACGTCCGGCGGCCCGTCAAATCCAGCCTCTTTTCGAGCCTTCTGATAGCTGTTTACGTACCCTTCCACTCGTTCCGTGCCGTGCTGGCGGACGCCGATGAAGAGCGGTAGGTTCAGCTTCCCAACAACCGGGAATGACGCCTCGGAATTCGCCGCCATCCTTAGGGGCGGGTGCGGCGACTGTACGGGTTTGGGAACAAGGCAGACGTTATCGTAAGAGTGAAACTTCCCCTTGTATGAAAAGCGCTCGTTAGTCCACAAACCCTTAATGATTTCGAGGTCTTCAAAGGTACGTTCACTGCTGGTGGAGTAGTCGATGCCGTATCCGTCGTACGCTGCCGGAGATCCACTCCGACCGATGCCGAATTCGAATCGACCCTCGCTTATCTGGTCAAGTGTGGCGGTCTCCTCGGCCATACGCATGGGATCGGTCAGGGGCAAGACCTGTACAGCAGTACCGATTGTGACGCGTTCCGTCCGGGCAGCAATAGCGGAACCGACCGCCATTAACGAAGTCAGAACTGCGCGCTCCGGTGTGAAGTGAGATTCGGCCATCCAGATCGCGTCCATACCGGCCGACTCAGCTAGGTCTACCTGACGCCAACCCTCGGCAAAATCCTCTGCCTGGGAGCGCCCTGGCCGGTCGTGGAACTCCATGAACGTACCGAAATCCAAAAGCTTCCTCCGGTCCTCGTAGATAAATAAATAGAACTGCGGGGACAGTAACGGAGGAACACTGAAACGTCGAGCACAATTCAGGGCGACACGACATATGAGCGCATCCCATCCTCCCACGAAGTATTCCAGATAGACTGCCGACCACACCTCATAGCGCTCTATCAGACAAGGACTCCGTTACGTGACTACGACCACTCCCGGCAAGAAAATACCGGCCAAACGCGCGCTCGGAAAATGGCGATCATGGGAGACGACCGAGGGGGCTATCCGCGCTCCACACCGGTCAATGATGCGGGCCATGGGTTTGTCCGACACGGATATCAATCAACCGTTTGTCGGCGTGGCGTCTATGCATAACGAGGTGACGGTATGCAACTTCGGAATAGCGCCGCTGGTTGACGAGGTAAAACGCGGGGTATCGGAGTCCAAAGGGACACCGTTCATGTTCGGCACTATCACGGTATCCGATGCTATCTCCATGGGCACTGAGGGTATGAAAGGGTCACTCGTCAGTCGTGAAGTGATCGCTGATTCGATCGAAACGGTGTGTTTTGCGGAACGCTTCGACGGCGTTGTCCCTATAGCCGGATGTGACAAATCGTTGCCCGGTTCGATGATGGC
>JAPKBN010000084.1 GCA_026421215.1 Dehalococcoidia bacterium | reverse complement strand
CGGCTATCGCGTACGAGAGGGGGATCGAGCTAACGTTGGAGGATATTCATGACATATCCATGCGGACGCCACTAATCGCGGACATGAAACCGGGTGGTAACTATCTGATGTTCGACCTGGACCTGGCCGGTGGAATCCCTCTCGCGATGAAACGATTGCTTGATGCGGGACTATTACATGGTGACGCTCTCACGGTGACCGGAAAAACAGTTGCCGAAAATTTGGCCGATGTTCCCGATGACGGTTCCCAAATGACTGTATTGAAGACGCCAGATGATCCTCTCTCGGCTACCGGAGGCCTGGTGGTGCTACATGGAAATCTCGCCCCGGACGGGGCGGTCTTGAAAGTTGCCGGTCATGAATATGGATCGAGTTGGAGCGGTCCTGCGCGTGTTTTTGATCGCGAAGAACATGTCATGGAGGCACTCCAGCAACGGGCCATAAAGAAAGGCGACTTCGTAGTAATCCGTTACGAGGGTCCGCGAGGTGGTCCAGGAATGCGCGAGATGCTGGACGTAACCGGGGCCATTCTTGGGCAAGGGCTTGGAGAAGACGTGTTCCTTATGACGGACGGACGGTTCTCTGGCGCCACTCATGGACCGATGATCGGCCACGTAGGTCCAGAAGCAGCGCTCGGAGGCCCCATAGCCGCACTCCGTGACGGCGACGTAATAGAACTTGATCTGGAACGGTTCGAGTTGAACGTAAGACTCTCCGATGAGCAGTTGGCGGATCGGATGGCCACCTGGGTTGCACCTCCCCCTCCGTATACCCGTGGAACCCTGGGCAAGTACATCAAGCTGGTCCAACCAGCCTCCCGAGGAGCCGTAACCGGTTAGTCGACTCGGGAGCTGGGTGATCATTAATTACTCAATTAATCTCTCGGGATATTGCACGCTTCAAAAGCTAAATGGATGTACACCTGCGAACCTTTATGGAGATCGTCCGCATGCGCATGTTCGCCTTCGATAGGGTAATAACCAGATCCGCCAAAGGCAGAGCGGCCTCCCGGGCCATAGCAAATTGCAGGAACTCCGGCCCGTATCATCGTCGCAGTATCTGCAACCCAGGAATCAAAGGTGATTTCAGGTTCAACACCGTGGACGGCAGTGTGCGCCCGTGACATCGCTTCCACTACGTACTCATCTTCTGACACTTCGCCACCCTCAGGCGTCTGTACGACGCTCAAGTCCAATTTCAACTCAGGATCTCGTGATCGGCATTCATCCATCAGCCCTTCGACTTCTTTGATTACGTCGATGACACGTTGGCCCGGTACGGTGTCCACTTCCAGGTAGACACGAGAGAAAGGGGCCAGCTTGGTAGGTCTCCAGGGATGACCCGCTTCCATCGCGACAATGGCAACGTTGGTCGCCTCCTGACCTCGATACAGGTGGGCCTTTTTATAACCCGGTGCCCAATCTTTGATCGCGGCCATTACATCCTGAGATTTTTCGATCGCGTCCACTGCCGGTTTCACAGCGATCTCCTCGCCGCCGCGGGCGTAAGTCGCTCCCGGATTTCCTGAGATCTTTATCTCGAAGTAAACATATCCTCCGGACGCTATCGATACTCTCCCCGAGGTCGGTTCCGGGCAAACCGCCATATCCGCGGTGACCCCGTTGCCGACCATGAAGTTCGTACCGACCCCACAACCCCTGTAGCGAGCACCCTGATATTGACCGACCTGGGTATGGCACGTCTCACCGACCACACACGCCATGATCAAATCTCCGGCCGGGCGAACACCTGACCGTACGATCGCCTCGAAAGCGGCGATCGCTGAGGTAAGGCCGCTCTTCATGTTGTAAGCGCCTGAACCATATATCCAGTCACCCTCCATGTACGAAGCGGGTTGGTAACCAGGTCCAAGTTCCTTGACTCCCTCTTCGTCGCCACCCCATGTGGTGTCCATGTGGCCGAACAGCATGAGCGAAGAACCTCCACCCGTACCTTTCAGCGTAGCAATCACATTAAACCGATCCGGTTCTACCTCTTGGACCATCACATCTAGGCCGAGATTGCGAAATCGATCAGCCAGATATTTCGCCAGTGGGCCTTCTCCACCCATCGGGCTTGGAATATCGATGACCTCTCGTGTCAGTTTGATTACTTCGTCACGTGAAAGCGTATCGAGAGCTCGCTGTAGGTCAGAAACCAATCAAATTCTCCTGTATTCAGCCCGAAGACGACGAAATCAGTTCAAATCAGTCGAAGATGTAGGGAGTACCCTGCATCTGACAGTCGCCCATTGGCACATGTTATTGCCAATGCAACCTATTTTCTCGTCCGATCGTCGTCGATGGAGTATTTCTTTGCCAGATAAGAAAAAGGTCCTTGTAACTGGAGCCAGCGGCCTGATCGGCCAGTTGGTTATCGAACATCTCGGCCACAAGTACGATCTCAGTGGACTGGCGCGTCGCCCTGTTATAGACATTCCCGGCCTGCAGGCAGACATCACCGACGCAGAGGCTATCAGGCCGGCATTCGAAGGAATTCACACCGTCCTTCACCTGGCAGCTGCAACGACCGGATTAACCGAGAGTTGGGATGCGACCTTTCCTATAAGTGTTCAGGGGACATTGAACGTTTATGAAGCAGCGCGAGAAGCGGGTGTAAAGAGGGTTGTGTTCATGAGCTCGGGGAATACACAGCTCGGGTTTATGTTCGATCGCACACAGCCGTACTGGAAGCTCGCGAACATGCGGGAGGAAGATCCGGATTTCCCGACAGAATGGCGAATGATCACGATTGAAGATGGGCCGTACCCAAACAATCCGTACGCTGTCGCCAAATCGTTTGGTGAAAACCTGGGATTGTTGTATTCGGAGCTCCACGGCATTTCTACTCTGGCAATCAAGCTTGGTGGCGTACTAAAGGAGAACCGGCCGCACGTCCGAGGCATCTGGCCGGGATTCCTCGACCAGATGGACGCCGTAGATATGATCGACCGTTGTATCAGCGCCCCGGAAAACCTGATGTACGACGCGTTTAACGCCATATCAAACAACAAATGGCGCTGGCGAGAAATCCAACATGGAGCCGACGTCCTCGGTTGGATACCGAAAGGCAGTGCGGAGATCGCAGCAGCACGGGACGGCATTGTCCCCGGGCACGAACACGGACCGTCTACACCCTCCGGCTACAAGGGGTACCACGAGTAAACAACAGCGGTTAAGTCATGAGAATTCTCCCCCAACATAAATCACCGGCATGGCTCGATCGTCCGGGTGCATTCCGCCGCGGGTTCCTGTTTGTTTTGTCAATTTCAATGCTAGGCATCGCCGGTGCTTGCCTTTGCGAGCCGACTCAGAACCCAGAAACAGAACCCGTGGTGAATCTCGGGCAAGAATTCTCCAAAGTTATTTCCAGTCCAGACACCGCGAGTGCTTCACTACCCGGCTCGGATTCCTTGACGGCATTTTTTCTGGAAGTGGATTCTCCTGAATCCATGGATACCGTGGTGACAGAATCTTCCGTGACGGTGGAGGGGCGGACAAGAATCGACGCTTTTGTGACCATCAATGAGCATGTAGTGGAGCCCGATATTGAAGGCCGCTTCAGACAGGTGGTGGAGCTTGAACCCGGACTGAACATCATCGAAATTATCTCCAGCAGCGCTGGTGGACAACAGAAGTCCTCCATCCTCGGTATCGCATACAGGCCGGAAGAATGACAAACCTCCTTCGCCTGACCATCGTGTTCATTTCGGTGATTGCACTAACTGTGATCTCCGTTCCTTCCGGATCGGCGGACACTCCTGCAGTTCCGTCTGTCGGTGACGTCGTTCCAATTCAACAATCAACGGTCGTCGAGTGGAGCAGTTGCAGCCTGATTGATGAAAGCATTTCCGGTGTTGACCTTTGCTTCGACCCCTCGGTGGTTGCCCCGAGATGGATAAAGCTCGAAGTTTCTGGCCCAGCACCGAACCCGGATCTCACTGGTGAATTTCCATCAGGCTGGGGAATAAGAGCTCAACTACCTATGCAGAATCGCGGCACCGAACAGGTAGTTATTGAAGCAGGGACAAAAGTCCTGTCGTTCACAACAGCGAAAACAGTTATCGACGTTGTGGTT
>JAPKBN010000083.1 GCA_026421215.1 Dehalococcoidia bacterium | reverse complement strand
GTTATTGATCAATGTCCCAGTATTGCTCAACGTACCGTCGTTGGTCAGCGTGCCGTCGTTGGTCAGCGTGCCGTCGTTGGCTAGGATATGGTTGTTGGTCAAGGTGCCGCCCATGCTGTTGTTCAGCGTTCCGGCGTTGTTCAACATGCTTTCGTTGGTTAGGGAGCCGGTATTGGTCAGGATACCGCCAAGGTTGTTGTTAAGCGTGCCGTTGTTGGTCAGGGTGTCATGATTGTCCAGTTCATTGTTGTTGTTCAGTGTGCCGTCGTTGGTTAGATCGCGGTTATTGGTCAAGATGCCGCCAAGGATGTTGTCCAGACTCCCTTTGTTGGTTAGCGTTCCGTAGTTTGTCAACCCGCCGCCGTTGACCAGCTCACCATTGTTGGACAGGGTTCCATCGTTGTCGAGTGACCCAGCACTCGTCAAACTGCCATCATTGATCAGATCGCCGCTGTTGTTCAAGGTGCCGCCTTCGTTGGAGAGGCTGCCATTGTTGGATAGGGTTCCGATATTCTCCAGCTCGCTAAACATATCGATCCGCACCACCCCGGTCGGCGCGACCGTCGAATTCCCGTCAATCGCCAGTTCGCCATTAACGGTATACAGCTCACCGTCGAGAACGTTAATTGGCGCGGCAGAAACCGGAGCTGAGACCGGAATGGCTAGAAAGCCACACAGAAATGTCGTCGCCAACAGGTTCGAATAGTACATTTTTCCCAAATTTCGCATTTTGAAAGATCCTTTTGATGTTGTGCCTGTTTCATGTTCGTTGGCACCACTATGGCCATCACCCGTAACAACAGCGTGACATCAGCGTCACAACACCATGAAATCAGCGTCAAAATTGAGCACACGGCGAATTTTTGATCCGAAGCGCGCATGAACACACGTTTCGCGCGGTTCTGAATTTCGCAGGCATTCCCCGATCCCGCCGACCCTGCTAATCTAGGATTGAGGGAGCGCAAACGGGAATGGCAGACGGTATTCGTCAATGGTTGAGGGAACTGGGGCTTGGCAAATACGGGGACGTGTTTGTTGAGAACTAGGTCAACTTGCAGGCTTTGCCGCATATCACGGACGCTGATTTGAAAGAATTAGGCGTCGCCCTGGGCGCACGGCGGCAAATTCTGGCGTCTTCCCTACACTTGGAAACGGTTGCCGCATCAGCGCGTTCAGATACTGCAGTTGAGGTAGGTCAGCCGAAGGCCCGGGAGGCCGAACGTCGTCAATTGACCGTGATGTTTTGTGACCTTGTCGGCTCAACCACGCTATCCCGACAACTTGACCCCGAGGACCTGCGCGACATCATACGGCGGTACCAGGATGCGTCAGCGGCCGCAATAACCCGCTATGACGGTCACGTGGCAAAATATCTAGGCGACGGCGTGCTGGCCTATTTTGGCTGGCCACAGGCGCATGAGCATCAGGCCGACCGTGCGGTTAGGGCCGGGTTGGATGCGGTTAACGCCGTCAGCGACATCACCATCGGCGATGGTGGCAGATTGGCAGCGCGGGTCGGGATTGCGACAGGCCAGGTTGTCGTCGGTGATCTTGTTGGCAATAGTGGCCGCGACGCCGAGGCCGTGACGGGAGAGACCCCGAACCTGGCGGCGCGCCTGCAAGGGGAGGCTGAACCCGGCCAGGTTGTCATTTCGGAAGGCACCCGTGACCTTGTCTACACCACATTCGAACTCGCAGACCTTAGCCCCCGCGCCCTCAAGAGATATGACGAACTGGTGCCCGCCTGGCAGGTCGTCGGGGAAGGTCAATTCGAAGACACCAGGGCAGGCTCTGCGACCCGTATAATTGGGCGGGAGCAGGAACTTGCCCTTCTGCAAGACCGCTGGGAACTGGCTAAAAGTGGTGCCGGGCAGGCCGTCCTGCTTTCGGGCGAGGCGAGTATCGGTAAGTCGAGGGTTGTTGACGCTGTCCGCGCCATGGCCATCACGGAGCCGCATTTTCGTCTGCGTTATCAGTGTTCACCCCTGCATGCCAACAGTGCCTTCCACCCCATCGTTCAACGCCTCGAACGCGCGGCAAAATTTGCTGCCGATGACGGCGATGAGATTAAACTCGATAAGCTTGAGAAACTACTCGCCATCTCCGCAACCGATACGCACAGCATAGAACCACTGTTCGCCGCCTTGCTGTCACTGCCCGGTGAGCACCGGTACGGCCCGACCGACCTCGCTCCAGTGCAACGGCGTGATCGTACCTTTGCTGCATTGGTTGGACAGGTTTTAGCTCTGGCCCAACACCGACCGGTTCTCTTCATAATGGAAGACGCCCACTGGATAGATCCGACGACGCGGGACTATGTCGGCGCGGTGATCGCCCAGATTGCCAACGCCGGCGTCTTCGTGCTGGTGACCCATCGACCCGACTTTGACGCGCCGTGGCAAGATCATCCGCATCTGACATCCCTGACATTGAACCGTTTAAGCCGGACCCAGGCGGCCGAAATCGTCGAGACCATCAGCGAGGGCCGGCTGACCGGTGCTGTCGTCGACCGTATTGTCGCGCGCGCCGATGGCGTGCCCCTTTATGTTGAGGAGCTGACAAAGTCGGTGCGGGAGGCGAGTGGTCTATCGAACGATCCGATCGCCCTTAATTCTATACCAGCGACCCTCCAGGCATCCCTTATGGCTCGTTTAGACCGGCTGGACGAGGCCAAACATATCGCCCAGATCGGCGCCGCCATTGGTCGCGAGTTTTCCGGTGATCTGCTAAAGGCGGTGTCCGGCGACGTCGAAGAAAGGCTCGGGTCAGCAATCGACCGGTTGGTGGATGCGGAAATGGTCTTTCCCGTCGCAACGCCCCGGGGCCCGGTTTACAGGTTTAAACATGCATTGATCCAGGAGGTCACGCTTGGCAGCATGTTGAAGGCTTACCGGGCGGAACTCCACGCCCGGATCGCAAAGACCTTAACGGCGGAATTTTCAGCTGTTGCAGATGCCGAACCGGAAATCCTTGCACGGCATTATTCGGCGGCTGGCATGGCTAAACCCGCAATTGAATGCTGGCGGCGCGCCGGTGCCCTGTCCGTTGCCGCTTCGGCGAATGTTGAGGCCGTGAACTACTTCAACAACGCCCTTGCGTTGGTGGAGACCATGCCGGACAACGTAGCGCGTGACCGATTGGAACTCGAACTCAGGGTCGCCTCCGGCGGGCCGCTGTTGATGACGAAAGGGCATGCCGCACCCGATGTAGGTCGGGCCTATGCCCGCGCGCGGGAGCTGTGTGAAAAGGTCGAGAATGCGCCGGAGATAGTGCCCGCCCTGTTTGGTCTATGGCGTTATTATGTGGGCCGGGGCGATTGCAATGTCACCCGCGATCTAGGCCGTCAAATTCTCGATATTGGAGAGGCGGCCGGCGATCAGGCCTCTATCGTATTGGGGCGTTATGGCCTTGGTTACGCCCTTTTCTGCCACGGGCAACTGGAGCTGGCCGAAGAGCAACTTAAAGCGGGCTATCAGGCCTATGACCAGCGTATGCGCGCGGATATCTCCTACCGTCTTGGGCAGGACCCGGGCGTCGCCTGCCTCGCCTACTCGGCCCTTGCGCTCTGGGTGCTTGGCTATCCAGAGCGGGCACGATTGAGAATTCAAGATGCCTTGGCGTTGGCCGATGATCTATCACACCCCTTTAGCCAGGCGTACGCCCGCTCGCTCGCCTGCCAGATTATGCAGCTTCGGGGTGAAGTCGCAAAGGTTCAGGCGATGTCGGATCACGCCATCGAGATTGCACGGGAACAGGGTTTTGGCGTGTGGGTTGCCTCGCCCACGATCTTCAGGGGTTGGGCCCAATCCCAGATAGATGGGCTGGGCGGGGCGGACGGCGGTGCTGGGGAGGCGGCGGCGGCGGCGGAAGCTATCGTCACGGCCGGGATGTCCATGCGTCGGCCCTATTATCTTGCCCTTGTCGCAGAGGCACTGGTGATGGCGGAGCAGTGGGAGGAGGCAGGCGCAACACTGGAGCAGGCCCAATTGATCGCCACAGAGACCGATGAGCGTTGGAGCGAGCCTGAATTGACACGACTTCAAGGCGTCTTGGCGGCGCGCGACAATGTCGAAACAGCAGAGGCGCAATTGCGCCATGCTTGCACCCTTGCCCGTGATAATCATGCCAAGTCGTGGGAGCTTCGCGCCGCTACCAGCCTTGCGCGCCTGTTGCACGAGAAAGGTGAGGGCCAGGAAG
>JAPKBN010000082.1 GCA_026421215.1 Dehalococcoidia bacterium | reverse complement strand
AAGGGAAGCAACAGGATACAGGCAGCCCGGAGAAATTCACCGCCGGAATTCATTCTTCCGTAAATGACGCCCGGGATCCCGCCATGACGCGATACCGGGCCGCCCCTGTGGAACGCCCGGTATCGGTTTTGCTTTATCTAACGGGAAGCCCGATCAGCGAGCAGTCTCGATAGACCTGGATTCCCTTATCACGACCACCTTGATCTGGCCCGGATAGGACAGAGTGGTCTCGATCCGCTTCGTGATGTCCCGGGCGAGCACGGCGCATGCGGCATCGTCAACGATATCCGGTTGAACCATGACCCGGACTTCACGTCCGGCTTGAATCGCAAAACAACGTTCCACGCCTTCAAAGCCGCGGGCGGCATCCTCAAGTTCCTGCATCCTCTGCACGTAGCGCTCGAGCGTGTCACGTCGCGCCCCTGGGCGTGCTGCGCTGATGGCGTCGGCGGCGGCCACGATAAAGGCCTCCGGGGTCGTCATCTCGGAGTCGTGGTGTTGGCGAATCGGGTCAGCAATCTGGTCCGAAACGTTGTACTTCAGGACCAGATCTGCGCCGATCTCGGCGTGCGGGCCTTCAACCTCGTGAGTGAGGGCCTTGCCGATGTCGTGCAGGAATCCTGCGACCTTCGCACGTTCAACATTTGCGCCGATCTCCGCCGCCATCATCCCCGCAAGCAGGGACACTTCGACAGAGTGCCTGAGCACGTTCTCGCCGTAGCTGTACCGGAACTTCAGCCGGCCTGCTATTTTGACCAACTCAGGGTGCAAACCCTTTACGTTGGCCTCAAATAGCGCCTCTTCACCCGCCTTCTGCACAACCTCGTCGACCTCTCGGCGCGCTTTTGCCACCTGCTCCTCAACCCGGGCCGGGTGTATCCGACCATCCTGGATCAATATCCCGAGGGCGATACGTGCGACTTCACGACGTATCGGGTCGAAACATGAGATCGTGACCGCCTCCGGCGTTTCGTCGATTATCAAGTCGACGCCCGTGGCTGCTTCGATGGCACGGATATTTCGGCCTTCCCGGCCGATGAGCCGCCCCTTCATATCGTCACTCGGCAGCGGGACAGAAGACACCGAGCTGTCCGAAACAACACTGGACGCCAAGCGCTGTATGGCTCCTGCAAGGATGTTGCGGGCGAGATTTTCAGAGCGTTCCCGTGCTTCCAACTCCGCGTCGCGGTAGCGTCGTGCAAGGTCGAACTCGATAGCCTCTTCGGCGCGGACCATCTGCATCTGACGTGCGTCATTTGCGGAAAGTCCAGAGATCTCCTCCAGCCGTTCAGCTTCCCGTTCTGAGATCTCCTCTAGTCTTGCCAGCTCTTTACTTCGGACGTCTTCAAAGTCCGTACGTTCAGTCTCAAGTTGTCCCTGGAGTCTTTCCAGGCCTGTGTTCTGTTCATCGAGAGCGCCAGACCGTTTGTCCAACGTCTCCTCGCGCTGCTCAGCGCGCCGTTCAAGTCTTTGTATTTCCTGCCGTTCGGCTCGGATTCCCGCTTCTGCAGCGGCTCTGGTCCTATTTCCTTCTTCTTTGGCTTCGAGCAGTATTTCCCTGCTCCGTGCGTCAGCTCGGCGAATCTGTTGTTCTGCCGCCGCCCGTGCAGCTTCTTGCCGACGGGAGTTCAGTGCGCTACGGAGGTAGGTAATACCACCTGCCAGTGCGCTGACCAGTAGAGCCGTTATTACGGCAGTCAGGGCGAGGTCCATGAGTACCTCCTCGACCGTCCTGCCTGGGGTTGACGAGCCGTTTTTTGAGGTAGGCTCGCCGACATTTCCAGTACGGTCATACTAGGGTGGCCCTAATTGCCAGTCAACACGACACACGGTCCCGGATAGAACTCTTGGGCATGTTGATTGTCATGCGAGAGCACTTATTTCAACATCACCGACGCCACGCAGAAGCCTCCGGAGGGCAATCCCGTTCTGATGGACGACTACTCGACTACATATGAAGAGAAGCTGGAAGCGCCCAAATGGCTGCGCTGGGTTTTACTTGCAGCGCCATTGCTGACAATCTCATCTATCGGAGTACGGATAGGCGCCGGTACTGCCGGAGGCGCTGATGGTTTGTTTGCATGGATCGCCGCTGTCGTGTCCACCGCTGCGTTTCTGTTTGCATATATTAATTTCTTGACGCTCCGTACGAACGTCTCTGACGGTAAGTTCACCTTCAGGTATGGGGTGGTCCGTCACAGTGTTGTTATCGATGAAATCGAGTCGATAGAGGTCGATGGGTACCGATGGGCGCGATATGGCGGGTGGGGTTACAGCCGGGGGCCACTGGGACGCAGGGCGTGGAGCATGCCGGGCGTTTCGGCGGGCGTTATGGTGGTACTGCAGGAGTCAGGTAAGCGACGAGAGTATTTCGTGTCGTCGCACGCGCCGTTGAGGTTGGAAGCGGCGATTCAGGCCGGGATGGTTTCGAGTAGCGACAACGCGTAGGGGCGCTGCTTGCTTCGCCTGAGGGTATTCCTGTACGCCCCTGCGGCATCTCCGTTTTCAGACCAAACTGTTTGCAACCCTGCGACCTTATAACCCTCACGCCTGCTGCACTCAGGCCTCTCCCACTTGGGCGAGAGTGAGCAAGTTGCTTTTGTACAAGTGCCCTGAATTACTGGTCGTAATCCCCAAGACGCGACCCCGGATCGTACGTCGCCTCTTCAAACGGGTATAGCGGGATTCGGCGTCGCTCGTAAGTGAAAGTTTCCAGGTCTGCCGTTGTGACGCCGGGGGTGTTTACGAGGATCACTTCTGCGGCGATGGGCTGGTATGCCGGGCGGGGCGATACGACGCCCTTGGCGACGATCACTCGGTAATTCTCCGGCCAGATTCCGATGTGATACATCTGCTCTCGGCTGGTGTTGCCGCTCCGGTGGCCTGTGAGGAGGATGGTGTGGTCGTCGGTGGTGTCCAGTCGAATACATGTCCCTGCCGAGAAGTATCGATAGCCGCCGTGGATCGGGCGTGTCTCCTCGAAATCGCCGTCAGAGATGGCCCGGACCTGGCCCGTTACCAGAACCGGTTCGCCATGCATATCGTCCGTCTTGCCGCCGACTTCAAACGTCATCTCAGCGCCAACGCCCGCTGCAACACAGGCTTCAACGGCCTCCGGATCGTATAACGACAACAACATCCCCTTCACACCCATCTGTTTTGCCTGAGCCAGGATGAATGTGGAGTCCGCAGACGAGCCGGCGCCGATGTTGTCGCCGACATCCATCAGTACGATGGGCCCTAAGTGGGAGTGGTCACTATCGGCTACCGGCGCCGACAGGGCGCTACCGTCTTCGGGCACGAAATTCATCACACCCTCCGGCTTGGGGCCTACGTACAGGTCTTCGGCCGTCGTCAGCGCGTCGATGATACTCGGAACGGGCACGTTCAGCTCAACCCGCTGATCCCATGCGCGAGCGGCCATCCACCTAGCGGCCTCCCCGGCTGCCACCAGATCATCGTCCGCTATGGCGATGAAACTCATGCCCATCTCTGCGACATCGGCGTACGGGTAGCCCTCGGCGACGCTGGTGTCCAGGATTCCGGGTCGTTCGTTGGCGGCGATGGCGTCATCCACAAGCCCCTTCATCGGCTCCTCGCCGGTGAACTGCCGCACAATGTTGACGAGCACCGGGGGCGTCTCGATCCACTGGACCGGCTTTGTTTTGCCCAGCGCGGCGTCATAGATCAGCTCGGCGGTTTTACGGCCTCGGATGCGCGTGTCAAGGTGAGGATTGGTGCGCCAGACAACACACGCCGTTGTGTGCGCGATCAAGTCACGCGAGATGTTGGAGTGCATGTCGAGCGTGATACCCACAGGGATATCCGGACCGACGATTTCACGTATAGCGCGGGCGAACTCGGCGTCCATGTCCGGGAACTCTTCGGAGACTGCGGCGCCGTGATTCGCGATCAAGACAGCGTCCCACGGGCCCTGGTCGCGCAGCATCCCCAACATCTCGCCTGAGAGCCTGTCGTACGCGTCTTTCGTGATGGTACCGATCGGTCCCGTGCGGGCGAACATCAGCGGGACGAGTTCAAAGTCCAATTCTCGGGACGCCTCTAAATAGCCGGCGATCGTGTAGTTCGAGTCCCCATGACGCTCGATGATCTCTGCCCCGCGAAGCAGATCTACCTCCACAAACTTGTCATACTCAGCAGGCACCCGTGAGAAGGTGTTGGTCTCATGGGAAATGCCCAGGGTGGCGATGCGCATTTAGTGTCCTGTCGGAGCTTGATGAGTTGTCAGGTTTGGGTGGGATTTGTGGTGATGTCGTTGATTTGGTTTATGTCACGTCCACGTCATCGACGTTTGCCC
>JAPKBN010000081.1 GCA_026421215.1 Dehalococcoidia bacterium | reverse complement strand
TAAATCGTATGATAACGACATTGTGTGACAAATACGATGTAGGCCGATCATAATATACGATGTAATTGAAGAAATACGATGTGATTTATATCACATGGAAAGATTATACTTAGCATATCTAAATTCCCTATTCTCCATCAGATCAGTCGAGTGTATATGAAATATAAAGGCCAGCCATGCCCTATCAGACCTGATCAAGCGTGCCGATGAAGACGCAGGAGATTGTTAAGATAACAACTTCGGGCATGTGTATAGAAATGATAAAGGGCCTTCTATAAGCCATAATTGCTTCGACGAATGATGCCGTAATTACTGCCGACGAAGAAGGGCTGGTCGTGACATGGAATCCGGCGGCCGAGCGAATTTTTGGGCACACATCGGACGAGATGGTTGGCAAGCCGCTAGCGGTTATCATCCCCGAGCCATTTCACGCGGCGCATGACGAGGGAATACGCCGGATCACTTCCGGTGGTGATGGGCACGTCATTGGAAATACTGCCGAGCTCTCCGCCATTCACAAGGACGGTCAAGAGTTCCCGATCGAACTTGCGCTGGCGACATCATGGTGAAAGGAATTGCCTATCCACAAAAAACCTACGTCGTCGGGTGTGCGCGGTTTTCGACGGTCAGAGGCGTCTTAGGAGGACAAGCCAGTCTTCACCGCTGGGAGGGGGCAGGGTATGCGTCTCGCCTCCAGGGAGGGCCCCGATGGGGGTCAATATGCCCGTGCGGGGATCGAACCAATCGGCATGAAAGGAGCCACTGGTGTTTCCCAGCGTGAGGGAGACGGGGCCGCCATCACCTCCATCCCATGCGTCTCCGGTGCCCATCAGGAAGAACAGGATTCGATTCCGTCCGGGATCGGCGAGGGCGAACTTGCCGCCACTAGAGTTTACCAGATCCGGCGCTGGTGTCATGGCTCCAAAGATCTCCCCCAGGTGGTTTTGCACAAATGAATTCACGTGGCTCAGCCACCCCTCGGAGTTCAGCTCGTCGTGGAGGGCCGCGATGTGAAAATAGCGGTCGCATTCGGTGATGCCGGCCGGACAGAACAGGGCGTTGTGACGGACGTGAATGCCGACACCGCCAGCGATGGTCGCCTTCCACGCCGCTCTTCGGATATCCGCCGGGCTGTGGCCGTTGATGTTGTCCGAGAGGTCTTCGCTGAAGTTGTCGTTGTTGGTCGCGGGAACGCCATCGCCGGCGGCGAAGGCGGCCAGCAATCCGGCGATGGCCGAGTTGCGATCCCCCACGCTGTTGTACGTCTGACCCTGCATCACCATGTTGCCTGAGCCGCCGCCGTATCGACTGGAGACCGGGTGGTCGTAGGGATTCAGGGTCTCTATCTGATCGCCGTACCAGTTCACCCAGCCTTGATCCCGGTACTCCTGAAGGTCGATTCCCGTGTTGAACATCACCACAGGGAATCCACAGAGACGCGCCACTGCGTACCGAATCAGGAGTTGTTCTTGTGCTGATTGAGGGCCAAAGGAGGGCTTGCCGCTGTCGTCCGTGTACAGCATCAGATCGATCCCGAGACCGCGCTCCGTGAGGATCTCCATGCGTTGCTCCAGTCGCTGCCAACGCTCCAGATGCATCTGAAGGCCGTTGACGTCGCTGAACGCTCCGTCGTTCTCCGACAGGCGAAAGTTCAAGAGGCTCAGGTTATTGTCCGCAACGAAGTCGGCCATCGCGGTGAACTGTTCCGTGGTCGCGTCCTCCAGCATCGCGTTTACGAAGACGCCGATGGGCACCACCAGGGGGCCGTCCGCGTATCGCCACTTGTCTGGGTGCGAGGGGTCTCGGGCGAGTCGTCCCGGGTGGCCCGACTCGACGACGTCGATGAAGCCTTCGTGCCCGGCGAGCTGGGCGTTCGTAGACGACGTGCTCCAGGACCATTGTCCGACGCGGGTGGGCATGAAGCCGATCCTCCAGGTGTTGCCGCCATCGTAATAGCCGGGCAGGGAGAGGGTGTCTCCGGAGGCGCTACGGACGAACGTGCCATTCAGGAGAACCTGGAACGGGTTGGCGCCACCCGGATCGGCAGACAACGAGAGCACGTGCCGTCGCCACTTGCCGACGCTGCCTGGGGGAACCGCCGGCGGTTCGTCTGGGGGAGCGTCTGTGCCCGGTGGGGTCGGAGCGTTGGGGGTCGTCTGCGGCGGTCCCTCGCCGCCAGGCGCGTAGACCAGCCAAGTTCCTGTCGAGGTGGTCTCCTGGAAGACGTGCACCGTCTGCCAGGGGACCAGCGAGGCATCCAAAGTCACTTCAATCTCTCGATCCGGGTCTTCACAGCCTCCCACCAGGAGGAGCCCGAGGGTTAATAACAGGATGCCTCCTATGCTCCTTAGGGCGGGGGGGGCTGTTTTCTTCCATGGGGCCCGGCGTCTCCACACTGTGGCCCCGATTGCAGAGCTTCGAGAAACGTCCAATCGCTGCATTAACGTCGATCCTTGTCCGGTTCCGCTGGGGGCTAAAAGGAGCCTGATTTAAGTAAGGGCAACTTACGGGCCAACTCATGGAGCGTCGGTGGGCGTAGCCGACGCGGCCTAGGATCAGGTGACAAGAATTCTTGGTCGGCGGCCGTCCACCGCCGACCGTACCGATCGGAGCTGCGAGCCCCAGAGAACGACCGCTCGTCTCGAGGACGTATTGTGGTAGGTAGGCGCCTGTACATCAGAGAGGGGAGAGCCCTCTCGCGAGTCCCGAAACCTCAGGAGCTCTTGTCATGATCCGGAAGTCGCTGACCCTCGTCTCCATTCTAACCTTCACCGCAGTATGGTCGGCTTGCGACAGCAGCAGCGAGGAGCCGGCCGGTCCGCCCGAGGGCTTTACCCACATCTCATGTCTGGACGTGGACGGCGCCTGTCATCAGATCCTATCTGGGGACGCGGATGATCTACAGGAGCGCACCAACCTCCTAGTGGGTGTAGAACCTATAAAGGCTCTTTTAGTGGATCGGGTCAAGCGGTGCGGTGGTCTTATCGCCCTCTTTGCTGTTGCGTGCGCGCCTTTACGCGGCGGCTCTTTTGGGGTTGACCGGCCCGATGGACGAACGGGCTTGTTTTCGCCTCTACGGAGCCAGGGGTAGATGGACTTCGCGGCCGTCGGACGTAGGGGGGACCGTGAGCGATATAGCGTCGAGTCTATGGGATTAGGCTTTCAATTCTACGTGTGTGAAAGTGGTAATGATGAAAATTACTCGTTGCCCTCTGGTAGGGGAATGCCCAGATCGTCGGCAAGATCAGTTAGTAAATCCTGGTGGACCTGCGGTATGGGGATACCGTCGATCGCCCACTCCTGCTCGCGTTTCCACTCGCGTGTCCCCGGGAGTTCGGCTGATTCGGTTCCGGAGATAGGATTCAATTCAAGTGTTGCGCGCATGATTCGTGCGACGTCGCTTTTGAAGGCGGACGCATCACCGATTTCCGAAGGGTCTATTGCCACGAATAGGAAACCTCGAGATGCGCCTTTGAATTTTTGTTCGGTTTGAGCGACGGAGCCAGCGAGCATTCCGCCCAATAATGTTGATACGAACTTCATGCCCAGGCTGGCGAAGACGGCTTTGGGGAATTCGGGAATCGCGGCTTCCGCGTGATCCCTGCCGTTAAAAAAACTCGCGTTCATGTCCGCGATGAGGGGTGGGCCCTCAGCTGACGGGATACCGAAGCACATCGGCGGCGCCCTCATCGCATCCCATACCGTCGCGTCTTCTTCTTTTGGTTTTTCCCATCCGGCTCCTCCTGCAACACACCACGACACCAGGCCTCGCTCAACTGCTCTTCGTGCATAAATGCCTTCGCTGCCGACGTGGCCGTGGTTGCACGTACTTGCCATAGCGAGACCATTCTCGAGCGCTTTGTCGCACGCTGCATCGACTGCCCGAGTGGCTGCCAGATAACCCGCGCCGCCATCTCCGTCCAAGCGAATCGTGGTTTCCGTGGCGCGAAGCATCTTGATGTCCGGATGCGTGTTGATCTGACCGTCACGAAATTCCGGTACATATCGGCGGAGCTGACGCGTTCCGTGGCTGACGATTCCTCGCAGATCGACATCGACCAGGCAACGCGCGATAAGTGCGGCATCCTCATCGCGTACGTTGAGATGCGTAAGGACTCGAGTGGCCCAGTGGTGTAAATCATCGGGTGTTATTCTCAAGGTCAATCTCCCAAAAGGGGCCACTGAGGACATTGAGAGAACCCCAGTCGATCGATCTGCAATGGTGACCTACAGTGGATCCGAGTCGATCCATTCTGTTGCTTCTGTTTTGACTCTTCCTCCGTGTTCTCTGTGCCCGGCGACTGCACCCCATGTCAGTTGTCGCCCCCCGAAAGGT
>JAPKBN010000080.1 GCA_026421215.1 Dehalococcoidia bacterium | reverse complement strand
CGTTCCTCCCGGTAGCGGGAAAGAATGAAGAGCGAGTAGTCGATTCCGACCGCCAAGCCGATCATCGTCATGATGTTCGGCACAAACTCGTTCAATTCAACAAACTGACCAATAACCCCGGTCAGGCCGATGGCTATGAATATCGCCGCAATTGCTAGGAGGATTGGGATCACTGCGGCCACCACCGCGCCGAAAACGAGAGCGAGGATTATTAGTGCAACGCCAATGCCGATCGACTCCCCGGTTGTCAGATCCTCTTCGGCCAGGGTCTCAAATGTGTGGTTGAGGCTCGCGTCTCCAAAGACCTGTACAAGAAATCCGTCCCTATTAAGGTCTGCGACTGCGTCGATCAGGAACTCGATGTCGTCTTCGTGGCTCTCGAACACCTGGACAATGATCAGGAGAGTTGTCCCGTCTTCAGAAACCTGCGTTTCGTACTCGGCGAGGTTGCCAACAACGAGTCTGTCGGCGGCCACTGCTATCTCTGTTGCGGCGTCGACAAGAAAGGTCGTAAATTCTGGGTCACCGGGTACGGCGGAGTCCGAGGAGATCAAAATGAACTCGGTCAGCGTTGAGCGGCCACCTGCGTCCGGACCGGAACGACCGCCATCTCCGTCACCTTCGTCAAGATCAGCGAAACGTTGGCGTTCCAGGTTTGCCGCCCGTTCAAACTCCAACGTCTTGGTGGGGCCATCGTCGCCGTCCAAAGCGTCCGGAACGAGTGATATGAACGATCCCAGCGCAGCGACCATAACGAGTGCGAAACCCAGTAACGTCCACCATGGTCGGCGAGCGCTGAAGCTCGCCAGTGAACCCGGGGAGATCGTCATTTCAGTTGTTTCCTCTCGATGTGTGGGGCCACGGGCGTACGGAGATGAACCGGATTCGTCGCCAGTTTTCATTCAGTACTTGCAATAGGGTTGTAACGGTCGATTGGTATCGACTCGAGGGCGCATAGTCGTTCGGCCCTATGGGGTTATTGCCGCCAGAGTTGGTTAACCCGCTGCCAGTTTTTCCATTAGACGTCCGGCGCTGGGGTTTACGTCGTGGGTCCCGTCTGCGTATACGACGGTTGGAACTGTGCGTCCGCCGTTTTGCAGCTTGTTGATTTCTGCCAACGCGTCGTCGTCTTCATCGACGTTGAACTCTTGGTACGGGATTTCGTGTTTGTCCAGGAAGCCTTTGAGAATGCGGCAGTAAGGGCACCAGTTGGTGCTTAGTACGCGGAGCGGTGTCTGTGTGGTCATTCTGGGCTCGAGTTCCTCTGTTGTGTGTTCGAACGGTGCCGGTGTATGTCACCAGTGTGTTTGATGTGGAATGGGGTTCGCTGATTCAACTGGCCAGTTGGATGGTCTTCTCCCTCACCCTCACTCTCTCCACACTGGCAAAGGGAACGCGTGGTTGAATTCCTGATGCTTCTAGAACCTCAGTACCGGTTGTTGTGTGGGAGAGGGAAGATGGTCAGCCGAGTGCTGACATCTCTGTGAACATGGCTCGGAATATGGCTGCTCCGTCCTCTCCACCGATCAGCGGGTCGCAGGCCCTTTCCGGGTGCGGCATCATGCCGAGGACGTTGCCGGTTTTATTGATGATCCCGGCGATGTTGTTCACCGAGCCGTTCGGGTTCCATTCGGGAGTGACTTCGCCAGCCGGTCCTGAGTATCGGAACACGACCCGTTCGTTCTCTTCTAACTCGGAGATTGTGTCCTCATCCGCCTGGTAACTGCCCTCGCCATGTGAGATCGGGACCCTGAGCAAATCGCGCGATCTCGCGGTGTGGCTGAACATTGTCCGGTCGTTCTCGACCCGGAGATCGGTCCACGTGCACCGGAACTCTAAGTGGTCGTTTCGCATGAGAGCACCTGGAAGCAGCCCGGCTTCGCAGAGGATCTGAAACCCGTTACATATGCCGATCACGCCGCGGCCGTCTACTGCGAACTTCGAAACCGATTCCATGACCGGGGAGAAGCGTGCGATGGCCCCTGCTCGAAGGTAGTCGCCGTATGAGAAGCCGCCCGGCACTACCAGTGCGTCGAATCTATCGACGTCGGTATCGGCGTGCCAGACGTACTCGATCTCTTGACCGAGGGTTTCAAGGGCGTGACCGCAGTCGCGGTCGCTCCATGTGCCTGGGAATACGAGGATGCCGAATTTCATAACGAAATCGTAACCGACCCCCGGACGATGCGAAACCGGTCTGCTATTGATACTTTTCGGGAAATAATCAACACCGGCAAGTCGGCACAAAACAAAAGGACCGGTCAACAACCGGTCCTTCTATCTTGAACACTACCGTAGGCAGTGACGTTACATGTTCTTGCGTTGTGCCTTTAGGCTCTTGCGGCGCTTTCCGGCGGCCTTCTTCTTGCGAAGGTTCGTCGGCGGCTCGAAGTGCTGGCGGCGGCGGGACTCGGACAGAATGCCTTCCTGCTGAACGCGCTTCGTGAAGCGACGCAGCATGCTCTCGAAGCTCTCGCCCTCAGAAATTCGTATCTCCGGCAAATTCGTCCTCTTGGTACTCAGAATTAACATCAACGCGATTACATCGAATCAGTTCCCATAAGCTTAGGCAGTTACGGGTGGAGCGGTCAAGTCGTTAGCTATGAAATAGGCTGCCCATGTAATAACAAAGAGGCTGCGCGCCTGACCCGTGCAACAGAACGATCGCGTCCAAGCGCAACCATGGTGTCGAACAGAGGTGGGGCTACTTTGCGCGCCGTCAGCGCCACCCGTAAAGCTCCAAACAACTGCCGGGGTTTCAAATCCAGCTTGACGCAGAGTGCCCGGAATTGCACTTCAAGCGGTTCTGCCTCAAACGATTTTGCCAACTCGAGAGCGGTTGCGGCGGACTCCAGCGCTGACGCCGTCGCTGCTTCGTCCATGCCCTTCTGCACGACCTCGGTCGGTACCAGTTCGATCGAGTCCTGAAAAAAATACGCCAGCATCCCTGACAGCTCTTCGCGATCGATCTTCTTCAGTCGCTCATGAACGAGTGGCACGAGCTGGGTCAGGTAATCGCGGTCGATTGGCCGGGAAATCGATTCCGGCAGACCGTCTGGAGCTTCGAGTTCTGGGAGAAGCATCTCGGAGAGGGTTTCAACCGGCAATTGGCGAAGATAAACGCCGTTCATCCACTCAAGCTTCGTGATGTCGAAAATTGAAGGCGCAGCGTTCAGTCCATCAAGGCTGAACTTTGCCACGATCTGTTCGCGTGTCATCACCTCTTCATCGTCGGCCGCGGACCAGCCGAGTAACGATAGGAAGTTGAACATCGTCTCGGGCAGGAAGCCCCTGTCTCGGAATTCAAGCAGGGCGGTGTCGCCATGGCGCTTTGACAGTTTGGAGCGGTCAGGGCCGAGGAGTATCGATAGGTGAACGAACTCCGGGGGCTCCCATCCAAACCCGTCGTACATCATCACGTGCCGGGGGGTGGACGAAATCCACTCCTCGGATCGCAGGACGTGGGTGATGCCCATTTCGTGGTCGTCCACGATGTGCGCCAGATGGTAAGTGGGATAGCCGTCAGACTTCAGGATCACGAAGTCCTGGAGCAGGGACGGGTCGAAGGTCAACGGGCCGCGCAGGACGTCGTTGAACACGACCTCGCCCTCAAGCGGGACTTTAAATCGGACGACGGTGGCTAGACCCTGCGCCCTGTCCGCTTCGCGTTCCTCGTCCGACTTGTTCCGACAGTAACTGTCGTATCCGGTCGATTTCTTCTCCGCACGCTGGCGCTGCCGTAGCTGATCAAGTCTCTCGGGCGTGCATGTGCACTTGTAGGCGTGGCCGTTCTCGATCAGTTGTTGGGCCGCCTCTGCGTACTTCCCGAGCACTTTGCGCTCGGATTGCACGTATGGCTCAAATGGTCCGCCTTTGCCGGGACCCTCGTCCCAGTCCAGGCCGAGCCATTCGAGCGCCCCGAGAATCCGGTCCAGGGAACCATCGAGCATGCGTTCACGGTCGGTATCTTCGATGCGGACGATGAACTGGCCGCCTGTGCGCCGGGCAAAAACCCAGTTGAGGAGGGCGGTGCGGAGATTTCCGACGTGTGGGTCTCCGGTCGGACTGGGCGCGTAACGAACGCGTACGGGCCCTGTGTGAGATGTGTCAGTCATGAGGTCAAAAATAATATCACCCGTCACGCGGGATTTGTTTGGGCGTTGCGCGGTAATTGGGTGTTGTGCGGGTAATTGAGCCGCGGTCACGGTCGTTTAGAGATCCTGAGCCTAGGCTCAGGATCTCTAAACGTGTACTTCATTGCGGCGTCATGACATGACAACATCCTTGCCCTGCATCCAAGTGGCCCTCTCCCGACGGGGTGAGGGCCACGGTAAACGACCTCCGCAATCATCGACGACAGAAACGACAAAGTGGCACCCTGAACGAAACCCAAAACCTTCTCCAACTGAGGGTTCAGCGAACCAAACATGTTTTTG
>JAPKBN010000035.1 GCA_026421215.1 Dehalococcoidia bacterium | reverse complement strand
CCACTCTGGGCCTAGATGAGCTCGTGTTCAGAATGTCCCGGCGATAACCCCCCCGTGGGCCTTTCAGGCGCCTCTTACCGGGGCTGAGAAGCCCCGTCATCTTTCGTTGAGTTCGGAGCGGTTCAGTTATCGACAGGGCGCCAGCCTACCTACAAAGCGATAACCTGTTTCCCTACACGCGTTCGTGTACCCCAAGCACTAACGGCACAATGAAGGCGTAAATGCCCAAACACACCGGCATAACGCCGAGGTGAGCGGCAAAAGACGGAATTATCTGGTGGAGAAATGGCCAAAGGTTCGGCATTATGCTATCTTATACGGCATATCAAACAGCGAATTGCCGTACCTGCCCGGGAAACTGGCAACGTGAGTGACACCGCTTCAAGAAGCAATGTTCTTGTTCGTGTTGTTGATAAAGGCGTGTTAGAGCGTCTTATTACTAGGCAAAGACCAAATGACCTTTCACATCATGTGAAATGGGGCTCTCCGGTCAATATGGCGCCTATTACGTGTACAAATGATCAGAATCGATGGAAAATATTGGGTAAGCTAAGCCTCTATGAATATCCGGATGCGTCCTTAAATGATTCTCTTGAGATAGGCCGGAAAATAGCGCGCGAGTTTATGGGATCGGTTTCACGGGCCACGCTCGCAAGCGCGCTGCAGATGAGTGACCGAGGTGGTGGCTTTGGCGCACGGATCGGGGCCATGCGCATCTGGGGTATCGCCGAGGGACGTGGAACGATTCGCCTGACCAGGAACGGTCTGCGCGCAGTTAACCCGTTGACACCCGAGGAGTCGTCGATGGCACGTCGTGACCTTGCGACCTCAGTGCCGCTCTTCATGGAATTGGCGGGCCGACTTGACGGTCTGCCGCCGGACCGTGCGCGTCTTGCCCTTCTACTTGAGGACATTACGGGCGCTAACCGAATCGAAATCGAGCGTCGACTCGCGGTGGTCTCCCGCGTGTTTGAGGACGTGTTGCCGTTACTTCCACTTTCAAACGGATCAGGAAGAGGCGCGCGGTCCGCCTCAAACGAGTCCCCAACGAGGCCGAGGGACGTGCTCGACGACACCGGGCTCGGGTTTCTAGACATTCCCGAGTTGCTGGAACAAGGCTCGTCGGCGTCCGGGGGGCTGCATTCGGCGCCGGAAGATGTTGGGGAGTCCCGAATCGAAGTCGTTTTCCCGGGAGGTCGCATATCTCTTCCGGAGTCGATCGCAAGCCTAGATGTGATTATCCAGGTTCTACAAGAACGCCGGAGCAACATGACCCGGGGCAGCGGACCGGCGGCCTTCTAAAAAGCATCCATATACAACTGCCGGATAAGCCGTCAGCGGTTATTTCACAATCAAATAACCCACCAGAACGTGGTGCTAGATCTTCAGTAGGATCTTGTTCGCTCCACGTTCCCTTGCGTGCAGTTGCCGATATCCTTGCTCGGCATCGATGAGCGGCATGACGTGTGACACGAGCGGCTCTAAATCCAGGGTTCCGCCCCAGAGAGCGAGCATCGTTTTAGACGTGTCCGCCCGGGTCGGTGGAGTGGCTGCCGTGATGGCGAACCCACGTTCGTTTGTGACTTCCGGAATCGACCAACCGGGCAATTCTGGTTCGGTGAGCACCATGACTCCGTTCGGTCGTAATAACCGAAGACCGAGTTCCATCTGCGAGTGATAGACACCGGCGCCTACGACCATCGCTGCAAACCCACTTCCGCCGGTCGCCTCTCTCACCGCGCCTTCCACTCCTTTTTCCGATGTGTCGAACGTGGTCGCCCCCAACCTTCGAGCGAGGCCGAGTCGTCGTTCTTCGTCGTCTAGGACGATCACACCCGTTATCCCGGCCGCGGCAAGAGCGATCAGGGCGGAAGCGCCGTACGGATCGCAACCTATGACACAGATATCGGTGGCGCCATGAGCGGTCGCCTGATCGACGGCTGATGCACCTAGGCCGTAGGTGTCGCCGAGCAACAACGCCCTTTCTTCGATCCCGGCGGTCGGAACCTTAAGAAGTGTGTCATCGGCGAACGGGACGCGCACGTACAGCGCCTGTCCCCCGTCGAGGCCATCCCAACCGAACCCCCTCCGACCATTATTGGAATCGAACACACCGATCCCGGTCACGAGATCGCCTAGATCTACGGTCGAGATTCCAGCGCCGACCTCATCGACCAGCCCACAGAACTCTCCGCCCGGGATGGTTTCCGGAGTCGGGTCGTGTCCGGCGTACCGGGCGAGGTCGCGTGGACCTATGGCCGTGGTGGTTACGCGGACAATGACGTCCATATCATCCTTGATCCGTGGGGTGAGACGCTCAACCACTTCTACGCGCTCGACGCCGGAGAAACTCAAAGCAAGCATTTATGGGGTGTGCTGGATTCGACGGCGATAACAGGTAGCAAAGATGTCGAAAATTAAAAACGCCGTCCGCAGGTCACACATTCTCTTTCACCCGTTCTGCCAGCTTGCGAGTCATGCCGGGTGATGCCGCCAGATCGTCTATCGACGCTTCACGTATACCCTTGAGCGAACCGAACTGACGGACAAGCTGGCGCTTTCGCTTTGGCCCGATCCCTGGTACGAGGTCAAGCGCAGATTGTCGGGCGCTCTTTGAACGGAGATTGCGATGGAATGTGATGGCGAATCGGTGTGCTTCATCTCGAATACGCTGGACGAGGAACAATCCCTGTGATCCACGGGTGAGGATGTATGGTTCCGGCGAGTCCGGGATAAAGATCTCTTCTTCCTGTTTCGCCAGGCTGGCGAGGGGAACACCCTCGATGCCCAACTCGAGCATCACCTGGAGCACAGAGCTGAGCTGGCCCTTGCCGCCGTCGATTAGCACAAGGTCCGGCACGATGCCGAACGCGTCGTCCTTCGCATCTTCGCCAGCGGCACGGGCGTCTACCGCCTTCTTCAGACGTGAGAAACGCCGGTGTAGCACCTCGCGCATCGAAGCGAAGTCATCGTTCTTGTCGTGGGTCTTGATCTTGAAGCGCCTGTAGTCGGATGTCTTTGGCTTTCCATCCTCGAACACCACCATCGACGCAACGGTGTTGGTGCCCTGGATATGCGAGATGTCGTAGCACTCCATGCGCTGTGGGAGACGCGGAAGGCTTAGCTCTTCTTGGAGCTGTTGCATCGCCGCCCCCATGACGTCGGAATCGGACAGCCACTTCAGTTTGAGCTGCTCTAGTCCTTCCGCCGCGTTCTCGGCGACCATCTCAAGTAGCCGCCGTTTCTCGCCGCGTTTCGGGACCGATAGGTTCACCGGGCCGTCCCGTCTCTCTGAAAGCCATGATTCGATTATCTCCGTGTCCTCGACCTCTTCCGGAATGAGCACACGGCGCGGCACGTGAGATGCAGAGCCGTAGAACTGCTTGATGAACTGGGTGAGGATGCCGGATGTGTTTTCGTCACGTGTTCCGGACATGATGAAGTGGTCGCGACCGATGAGGTTTCCCCTGCGTACAAAGAACACCTCTACCCATGCCTCGTCCCGATCGCTTGCTATGGCGATGACGTCCATGTTCTCCGCCGTCATCGAGAGCACCTTCTGGCCCTCGTACACGCGCTCGATTGCTTTGAGCTGATCTCGCAGAGCACCAGCGCGTTCGAACTCCAGCGCGTCCGAGGCGACCATCATCTCGTCGCCGAGACCCTTCACGATACTTCGGGTATCGCCCTCCAAAAACATCACGACCTGGTTGATCACATGCATGTACTCTTCGCGATCCACGGCTCCGATGCACGGCCCGACGCAACGCTTGATGTGGAAGTCGAGGCATGGCCGATCGTCGGTGCCGGTGATCGGCTTCGTGCAGGAGCGGTAGGGGAACAGTCTCTTTATCAGACCGAGCGTCTTGCGGACGCTGCCGGCGCTGGCGAACGGGCCGAAATATCGAGCGCCGTCCTTTGCGGTCCTCCGTGTTACGTAGACCTGGGGGAACGGCTCGTTGACGTCGATCTTGATGTAGGGGTACGTCTTGTCGTCTTTGAGCCTGATGTTATAGCGAGGCTTATGCTGTTTAATCAGGCTGTTTTCGAGCAGGAGCGCTTCCTGCTCAGACTCGGTGACGATGTACTCAAAGTCATCGATGCGGGTTACGAGCTTGCGCGTCTTCACGTCATGGCTTGAATTAGTGCCGAAGTATGAGCGCAACCGGTTGCGCAGGATGGACGCTTTACCTACGTATAGGATCTCGCCGGATTCCGCCCGCATGAGATAGACACCGGGCGAAGATGGGACGGCCGAAAGTCGGCTTGAGAAGCGGCGCTTGCGGGCCGCCGGTTTGCTGTCTGCAGTCGATGGCATCAGGGCTAGCCTAGCCGAATCGTAAGATCGCCGGGTATGGACTGGCCCATGTCAGTCCGAACTGTGAGTCCAGGGAATGTTCGGGCGTTAGCCCAGAAACGCGGTGAGTACGCCAAGGATAATCACCGTTCCGCCGACCATCACCCCAAGCTTTTTCAACTCACGGGGAAGGTTTTGCGAGAAAACGGCCGCACGGTTGCGTGCGCCTGCTCCTCGTCGTGCACGGGCGACCCGACGTCTCTCGGCACGTTTTCCGCGTGCGGTTCCTCCATCAGTGTCAGAGGCGTCTTCGGCAGAATCGTCGTCTTCCCCCAGATCGCTTTCGCCTAGGAGGAGATCATCGTCCTCTGGATCTTGGTCCTCGGGAACAGGTCCCATGAACACGTTTGGACGACGTTCGCGTCGGCCTTGCAGTCGGTTTTGTGTTCGGGAGGTCTGACGATTACGGCGAGGCATTGGCGGTTAAGTGACCCTATTCAAATTTGTGATTAGTCGATGTCAAAAGGGTAGGGCGCTTAACGTAATTTACGCCCGGTGAGCGCTCCAGAGGCATCGATTATCTGGGCTGCCGCCCAATCGTCGCTGACCTCGGAGAGATTCCACATTACATGATACAGGAAGGGGTCGAGTGGATTCGTGCCCAATGCGCGCTCAAAATAGCCGGCTTGGGCGGTATCTGACTGCGATACGTACTGCTCTGCGGTATCTCGAAATGTACCGAGAAAGGCGCGGGTGCCGGCAGTTTATCTCAGCTGGTCAAGGTAGTTATGTTCGGGGAGAGCGCTAAGCCCGGGGGAATGCCCGGTCGTACTCTTCCCGAACGTGCTCCGAGGTTAGGTGTGTGTAGATCTGGGTTGTTGCGATGCTGGCGTGGCCAAGCATCTCCTGAACGTGACGCAGCGACGCGCCGCCGCGGAGCATGTGCGTTGCGAAGGAGTGTCGAAGCGTATGTGGCGTGATGTGGTCCGGTATGCCGGCGGCACGTGCGGCGCGCTTGAGGCGTAACCAGAAACCCTGGCGAGAAAGTCGCCGACCGTTCCGATTTAAGAACAGCGCTTGTTCTTGTTGCTGCCGATCGTACAAAGGGCGCACAGTGTCCAAATACACGCTTACGGATTCGATCGCCTGGCTGTGGAGGGGAACGACACGCTCTTTGGACCCCTTCCCGATGCAGCGGACCGAGCCGGTTTCGAAGTTGAGGTCTCGCAGGTCCAACCCAACCAACTCACTTACACGAAGCCCGGCGGCGTAAAGGACTTCAAGCATTGCCGCGTCTCGGACGCCCTCCGGGGTGCCGTCCTTGTCAACGGTTGTGAGAAGGGTATCCACCTGCTCGATCGACAACGCTTTCGGGAGAGTACGTCCGGTGCGTGGTGAGCGTAGCGTTTCGGTAGGGTTATCCTCGACGAGGCCTTCTTCCCGGAGGAATCGGAACATCGACTTCAACGCTGCTATCTTCCTGGCTTTCGTGCTCCGTGCGTATCCGCGCTCATCAAGATCATCCACAAACGCCGATATCTCCGAAGCGTCGACGTCAGACCAGTTCCGCGTCGCTCCGGAGTCCCCAAGAAACTCGATCAGCCCGGTGAGATCGTTGAAGTAGGCATCGAGCGTATTGGAAGACAGGCCCCGCTCCACGGCGAGGTAGTTCAAGAAAGAGTCGATCTGTTCACGCACGCAGTTGACCGTAGCACCCCGCCGGGTTCAGGCACCCGTTTGGGGGTAATCGCGAAAACGCCAATAGTGGTTCCGGGGTCCAGGGTCAGGTGACGCGACGGCGACCGGTGTGAGATTGACCCTCTGGGGGGCGATACCTAAACTCGATCCGAGATTGCTTTTTTCGCATCTTAGATATTGATCGCGAGTGACGTCCAAGTGGGACGCACTGTTCTGATTTGATTGATACATACCTGGTGTGTGGTCGGTTAATGAACCTAGCTCCAGATACAGAAAGTACCGATGCTTCCTCTTCTAGAGATTGAGATTCCGTTCAATCCCAACTTGATCGACGCCGGTGGTTTTGTCCTTGCATGGCATGGCTTGCTTAGCTTTGTCGGCGTCGCCACCGCGGTTTGGCTTGTCGCCCGATGGGCGCGGCAGGAACGACTAGATCCGGACATGGTGTACAACACCGCTATCTGGGCGATTCTCGGGGGAATTGTCGGTGCGCGTGTGGTGCATGTAGCCGACAACTGGGGCAGCGTTTACGGCTTTCATGACCCGATACAGCTGGTCGCTGTCTGGAGCGGCGGGATCGGGTTGTGGGGCGCCATCCTTGGCGGCTGGATCGCCGGGATGATCTACGCCTACATCTCAAAATACCCGGTCGGAAAGCTAATGGACCTGTCGGCGCCGGCACTACTGGTGGCTCAGTCGATCGGTCGTCTCGGCGACATCATGAACGGAGAGCATTGGAGCAAGAACACGGACCTGTTCTTTGGCTGGGTGTTTACGCACGCCAGCAGTCCTGGCGCGAGGCCTCCGAGCCGATTGAGCGAAGAGTTCGACCCAACCTCTGGAAGTCACCCGACAGTGGTGTATGAGATCTTCTGGAACATGTTGGTGCTTGCTTTTCTGTGGCGCATCCGCAAGAAGTTCCGGCCTGACGGGGCGATCTGGATGATCTACCTAGGCCTCTACGCCTTCGGGCGCTTCTGGATTCAGTTTCTTCGTCTGGATGAAGAGAAGTTCTGGAACCTGCAGGAAGCGCACTTGATAGCGCTCGGCGTCATGGCGATATCGATAGGTTTCGTGGTCTTGAAGACTCGACTGCGAAGGTCCGGCGATGAGCCGGACGAGCCGTCGGGGCCCGAACCGGTATCGCGCAACAGGCTTCGCCGGGCCAGACAGCGGAGCTAGAGCTCGTATGCGGAAGGTCGGATGTCAAGCAGGTGCAACTCCTGCTTCGTGCGGCCACGCCATGTATTTGTGCGCAAAGAGTAGATGGCGTCTATGGCACCATCACCAAGGGGCGCTTTCCCCAGTCCGAACCCGATCGCATCCCAGGTTTCTCGGTCGTCGCTCAGCACAATGCGCAGATGCCTGCCTCCCGCGCCCATCGTCCTTATCTGGACTGGGTTCAGGTTTCGCGTGACGAACACTGGGGCCGGATTTGCTTCCCCGTACGGCCCAAGGACTTTGATGAAGTCCCAGGTTGATGCGCCAAGATCGGAGAAACCGATCTCTGCGTCCGCCCGTAGAGGCGGGCCGGCTCCAGGATCCTTACCAGCGGCCGCAACGCCTCCCTGTATGGCGTCTATGACTTCGTCAAGGTGTTCGTTGGCGACTGTAAACCCGGCGGCGCGGGCGTGCCCGCCCCATTGATCGAACCGATCTGATACCGCAGATAGCACTGCGTGTATATCGACGCTTTCCGGGCTACGCGCTGATGCGCGTGCGTGGGTTTCGCCAAGGGCGATGGCGATGGCCGGTCGGCCGTGCTCTCCGCTCAGCCTGCCTGCCAGCGGACCGAGGATGCCAGACTTGAATCGAGTGGATTTGACGATAAGCGCCGGCTGCATCGGGCCGTTTCCTAGTTCCAGCCTGGCTACATCCCATGCTTCCTGGCTGAGGTGACGGCGTTCCGTATTCATATCGTCGACCTGGCGTGCCAGCGTCATGGCTTCACCCGGATCGTTTGCAGTAAGCAAATTGAGGCTTGGGACGGCCTCGCCGAGTCGGCCAGGAGCGTTCAGCCGTGGGATCACGTTGAATGAGAGGGCTTCTGTATCCAGATCGCCTCCGTTTGGATGCGCAAGCTTCAGCAGCGCGGTTAGACCGGCGTGGCTCGTTGATTGCAGTTGGCGAAGTCCCTCGGACACGATGACGCGGTTCTCGCCCTTCAATGGTCCAACATCGGCGACTGTTCCAAGCGCGGCCAGAGCGATTACATGACCGGGCCAGTTGAGATCGGTCCGGGAGTAGAGGGCCTGTGCGAGTTTGAAGGCGACGCCAGCCCCCGTCAGCCCTTCGCCAACACCGTCGGATCCCATGTGCGGGTTCACGAGTGCAAGAGGGCGTCTGAGGCCCGGTTCGACTATGTGATGGTCCGTCACGATGACGTCCACGCCGATCGTCTCTGCAAACCTGATCTGGTCCGCATCGTTTGAGCCGGTGTCCACCGTGATGACGAGAGTCACGCCGTCAGCGTTGAGGCGGGTGAGGGCGTTGTTGTCCAGGCCGTGGCCTGATCCGTCCCTCCCGGGTATGTGGGCGACCGCTGTTCCGCTGAGGTCGCGGATGGCGTGCAGCAACAGCGCTGTTGCGGAGAGGCCGTCGACGTCAAAGTCCCCGTAGACGGCGATCTTTTCCTGATTGCCAATTGCCCTAAACACACGATCTACGGCGGCTTCCATATCTGGAAGGTCAAATGGATCGCCCAACTGGTTCAAATCAGGCTGAAGGAAGGTAAGGGCCTCTTCTGAGGCGCGCATGCCGCGGTTGTGAAGTAGACGTGCCCCCAGCTGGCCCGACCGAGAGGACGCTGTCATGAGATGCGACAGCGCTTCCGGAGCGGGTTCCGGGGTGATCGCCCAGCGACGACCGCTCAACTGCTTGCTCGCATGCGGGAATGCGCGTTTACCTGAAGAAGGGGAGCGCTATTTGATCTGGAACGCTTGCCGGCCCCAGATCGCTTGTCCCTTAAGGCAAAGGAGTAGATATGCCTAATCCTCGAACGACTTGAATAAGAGGCTCGCATTATGGCCGCCAAATCCGAGAGAGTTGGACATGGTCGTTCGAACTACGCCCCGCCGCACGAGGTTCGGGGTGTAGTCGAGGTCGCACTCAGGGTCCGGGTTTTGGAGGTTGATCGTAGGCGGAATCGCCGACTTTGCGATCGCCATTACTGAGACCGCGGCTTCAACACCACCAGCGGCGCCGAGCAGGTGTCCCGTCATCGACTTCGTGGAGCTGACCGGGACACCTGTGACTGCGTCACCAAATGCGGCCTTCATCGCCTCTGTTTCGGTCTTATCGTTCAATGGCGTGGATGTGCCGTGTGCGTTTATGTAGTCGACCTCATCCGGCGATACGCCCGCCTGTTTCATGGCGATCGTCATCGCACGGGCCGCGCCCACGCCGCCTGGACCCGGTTGGGTGACGTGGAATGCGTCAGAAGTGGCGCCGTAACCGGCGAGCTCTGCCAGGGGCTCTGCGCCCCGTGACATAGCGTGCTCTATCGACTCAAGCACAAGCACGCCTGCGCCTTCGCCCAGTACAAACCCATCTCGTTCGGCATCGAAAGGCCTTGAAGCGCCTTGCGGGTCGTCGTTGTTTTTGGAAAGGGCCATGCAGGCGCTGAAGCCAGCGACCGCTATTTCACAGACACTCGCCTCGGTGCCGCCAGCGATAGCAACGTCGATATCCCCGCGTTCGATCATCGCCTTAGCCTCTCCGATCGAGTCGGCGCCGGTGGCGCATGCGGATACGACGGCGAAGTTGGGGCCTTTGGCCCCGATAAGCATCGAAACCTGACCGCCTGCGAGGTCGGTCAACATCATGGGAATCAAGAAGGGACTGACCCTTGTCGGGCCTTTTTCGCGGAGCACGTCGAACTGGTTGGAGAGCGTGATGATGCCGCCGACCCCGCTGCCGATGAGCACTCCAACGCGGGTGGCGTCTTCTTTCTCCATGTCCAGCCCGGCTTGTTCCATCGCCTCAAGGCTGGCCACGCATGCGAACTGGGAGAATCTATCGAGACGGCGGGACGCTTTGCGCTCGAGGCGTTCAAGCGGGTCAAATTCAGGGATCTCGCCGGCGATGCGGCTTTCGAATCCTTCGGCGTCAAACGACTCGATTTGTTCGATGCCGGACTTTCCGTCCACGAGGTTTTTCCACGTGGTCGCGCGATCTACGCCGACAGGGGTGATCAGGCCCACGCCCGTAACCACGACTCGTTCGGTCATTCGGTGATGCCTTCCTTCCCTCAGACTGGGGTACGGACCGATAATCTCGCCTAGATGCGGTCGTCGTTCGGTCGCTTCACCAGGCACCTGAGGTGCACTTAACAGGAATGTTCTGTTTCGGCGTCAGGGCAAAAATTGTCCGACGCACCGCAGGATTATAGGGCCAGCGTGCCCGGCGCTGAACGGGCCACGAGTCGAATTAACGGCGGACGCACCCGTCTCAATAGAAAGATCGATACATGTCCCCGATCATTCAGCTACGGACTCGGGATGATAATGGCCTTAGTAAAACGTTACGGGAGAGTCATGAATTCGCCATGATGTCACCAATCTGCCCACTATCCCTGTTCTCAGACACGAGAGACACCCAAATTTCCCAATGGCTTTAGATAACCCCATGCATGAGCTTCGATCTATCAGCCTTCCTGCGCCCGTAACTGGTGCGGTCGGTGTGGATGGACCGCGGGTGATGATCGAGACCCACGGATGCAAGTTGAACATGGCGGACAGTCAGAGGATGGCCCGGGAGTTCGTGTCTGCCGGGTACGCCATTGCAGAGGATGACGAGACGCCGGACGTTTTTGTACTGGACAGTTGTACCGTCACCCGCGTCGCGGATAGGAAGGCCAGGCAGGCGCTATCGAAAGCGCGCAGGGCCTATCCAGAGGCGCTAATCGTTGCCACGGGGTGCATGTCTGAGCGGGATCCCGGCGAGGTGGATGCGCTCGACGCCGTGGACCTAGTGGTCACCAACCAGCAGAAGCTCGATATCACGCGCACCGTGACCGAAAGACTCGGTGTTTCATTGACACCATGCGCCGATGGTGCGCTGCCAGCGGGATCGGGTGCGTTGCTCGGACGGTCAAGAGCCTCATTAAAGATTCAAGAAGGCTGCGACCAGGTCTGTGCTTACTGCATTGTTCCGAGGGTCCGCGGACGTGAGCGGAGCGTGCCGGACGACATGCTCGTTCGACAGGTGGCCCGACAGGTGGACGAAGGCGCTCGTGAAGTGGTTTTAACGGGCACTCAGCTGGGTAGTTATGGATTCGACCTCCCTGAGACGAACCTCGCTGCGATGCTCAAGCGTGTGCTGAACGAGACTGGAATCGAACGGCTGCGGGTGTCTTCGCTTCAACCTGCGGAGATCACCGACGAACTGCTGGATATCTGGTCGGATGAGGGTGAGGGTCGCCTGTGCAGGCATTTCCACATGGCGTTGCAGTCCGGAAGCGATGCGATTCTGAGCCGGATGCGTAGGCGATACACGGCCGATGAGTTTGTGTTAACGGCGGAACGGGTCCGATCGGCCGTCCCGGAGGCCATGATTACCGGCGATGCGATAGCCGGTTTTCCGGGCGAGACTGAGGTCGATCATCGCTCGACTCTGGACGTGATTAAGCGCGTCGGGTTCGCCGATCTACATGTGTTCCCGTACTCGGAACGGCCTGGGACGAGCGCCGCCCACTTCGACTACCACGTAGATTACGGGGTCCGGACCCGACGAGCGGCCGAGATACGGGAACTGGCTACCGAGCTATCCCGATTGATTCGCGAGAACGCCGTCGGTGGGGTCGCGCCGGTACTGTGGGAAAACAACGCCCCGGCCACAGGACTGACCGATACCTATCTGCGCGTGCGAAGAAACAGCTCGGATCTTCCTGCCGGTGTGTCGGCCCTTGAGAACGTGATCGAACGTGTGCGGCTTGTGCGATTGGACGGAGACGTTCTGGAAGGTGAGCCCGTTTAGGAGATCGGGCCTAGACCAGCGGGATTCGTGTATATCTGACACCTACGAAGGTGAAATGACGTTTGACGCGAAACAGCCGCCCGGCAGAGGGCGGCTGTTTCAAACTCGGTTATTGCGAAAATGCGAGTCTAGACGGTCGGTACGGGCCTCAGTGTGAGCCGATCCCGATGTCGCTCTAGGTATGCGGCTACATGGGTATATCCGTGCGAGAACACCATGAGCCAACCCTCACGCTCTATGCGATTCAAGAAGCGGCGCTTCTGCTCAAGAGTGGAGTCCGGCCGTCGGTCGTACGCCGTGATGTATGGCAGGTTTACGTGCGAAGGAGTCGGTACAAGGTCGCTCAAGTAGGCGATCTTCTCCGAACCGAGGTCGATCAGCACGGACTGATGTCCGTCTGCGGGGCCGTCTGTGACGACGGTGTTGATACCCGGTGCAATCTCGGTATCTCCGTCCAGAAGGAGGAGTTTGCCGTTTTCTTCGATGAGTTCGAAATCTTCTTTGGCGGTGTATCCGGTCGAGACGATAGTGCGTTCGTTCGGGATCTGTAGCCGCTCAAAGGCCGAGCGCTGCACCATGATGGTGGCGTTCGGGAAGGTCGGGATCACGTTGCCCTGGCGGTCGAGCCGTGTGATGCCTCCTGCGTGATCAAAGTGCAGGCAGGTGAGCACGACGGTATCGATGTCACGGACCGTGAGTCCATTTGCGCGCAGGTTACGGAGAAGCTTGGAAGAGCTGAGTCCGTATAGCTCCTTGTTGCGCTCCGGGTGGCGTGCCCCGACTCCGGTGTCGATCAGAATATTTCGGTCCGGTGTCTGTATGAGCAGACAGTTGAGACCAAGTCGGACCCGGTTTTGCCGGTCCGGCTTGGAGTCTTTTTCCCAGACTACCTTCGGGATTTGACCGTAAACCAGACCTCCATCGAGGAGGTAGGAACCGTCACTGATAACTCGCACCTGGATATTGTCTAGCTGCATGATGCCCCCCTGGCTCTAAAGCAACTTGTTGCGGCTCGCTCCGCATCCGCCCAAACGACCCGAGATCGACCCCCGTCGATCCTTGCTGGGTCCGGCTTGACGTCGACTCACTTCTTGTAAACCCCTGCCGATGAAGGCCGGGGGAACGGGAAGAAGTCGATGACGTGATTGGCACAATACTCACGACAGTTGTTACTTACTAGATTACTTTAGTACTCAAAAATAAATACTAAATAAATTTTAAACAAAATATAACAATACTCGAAATCCACTCATCACATCAACCTGGAATATCGAAGGAGTGCGGGTGGCCAGAACGCGTCTACAATGACGCCTCCTCAGGACCGTAAAAGCCCCTACGGGGCTGATAGCCGGGCCAAGCGCCCGGTGCGTCTGGACCATGTCGGGGCTATTACGTACGCCGGACCTTCTCGCCCATATTCGTAAAGGAACGCCCAATGGAACTCTCCGTTGTGACGGGAGACATCACCGCCCAGGCTGTAAATGCCATCGTCGTTAACCTGTTTGAGGGCGTGGAGGCGCCTGGCGGTGGTACCGGGGCCGTGGACGCAGCGATCGGAGGCGCCATCAGCAGCCTTATCGCTGATGGCGAGATCAAGGGCAGCCGTGGGGAGGTCACGGTCATCCACACAATTGGAGACACCTACTCGGGGTTCGCTCCGGACCGTGTGCTGGTTGTGGGGCTAGGCAAATCAGAAAACTTCGATCTGGACGGTGTGCGGTCCGTAAGTGCAATCGTCGCCCGCCGGCTCCGTACGCTGAACGTCGAGAGCGCTGCTACCATCGTTCACGGTGGGGGAATGGATGGGCTAGATCCTGAGGTGGCCGCAGAGGCGCTTGCCGAAGGTGCGATCCTCGGGTTGTACCGCTTCGACAAGTACCGGACGTCCAGCAAGCCCAAATTTAACGAAACCAGGCCAACGACGCTGGCGTTAGTAGAAAACGACAGTTCGAAGGTCCCGGCGCTTGAGGCTGGCGTGGCCCGGGCGCAGGCGTTTGCGGGCGCGTCGATAGCGGCCCGAGACATGGTCAGCGAGCCGGCGAACGTGCTTCATCCTACGAAACTCGCCGAGATCGCGATGGGTATCGCATCTGAAGGCGGGATGGCGATCGAGGTGCTTGAGAAGGCCGACTGTGAAGCCCTTGAAATGGGCGCGTACGTTGGCGTTTCGCTCGGCAGCCACCAGCCGCTGAAGTTCATCCATATGACTTACGAAGGCGACGCTGGCAACCCGGATAACAACCTGTGGATCATCGGCAAAGGCATCACGTTTGACTCCGGCGGTATCTCCCTCAAGGGCGGCGCGGGCATGGGTGCGATGAAGGGCGACATGTCCGGTGGGGCCGCAGCTATAGCATCGATGCAGGCCATCGCCACGCTCAAGCCGGCCCTCAACGTCCACATGGTGTGCGCCGCAACGGAGAATATGCCGGGTGGGGGTGCTCAGCGTCCGGGCGATGTGGTGATCGCGATGGGCGGCAAGAGTATCGAGGTGGATAACACCGACGCCGAGGGCAGGCTGACACTTGCCGATGCGATCGGGTTCGCAAAATCCAATGGAGCAAAGAGGATAGTTGATATAGCGACGCTGACCGGCGCGATGGTTGTGGCGCTTGGAATGGGTCACTCGGGCGCGTTCAGCAACGACGATCAGCTTGTCGACCAGATGATTGCCGCAGGTCACACGAGGGGTGAACCGATCTGGCGGATGCCCCTGGACCCGATCACCAAGAAGCAGAACAGATCTGATATCGCAGACCTGAAGAATACCGGCGGACGGGGCGCAGGTTCGATCACTGCCGCTCACTTTATAGGTGAGTTTGCGGGTGACACTCCCTGGGTCCATCTTGATATCGCTGCTACCAACATGGGGCGATCGGTGCACGACTGGGAACCAACAGGTGCCACAGGGGTTCCGACGCGAGCATTGATCCAATTAGCGATGGATCTCGGCTCCTGAACCAATATACAAACACTGCTGGCTAGCTGTTATTAGTGGAAAAAGTGAGGAGCTGAATATATGGCCGAGCGATCTATGCAACCTGTTCACGTGGAGGATTCGATTCTCGAGGAGTTTAAGAAACTTCCCGTCGCTACTATTTGGGGAACCGTCCAAAGCACCCTTGGTGTGCCGTTTCCTTTTATGGAGGGCGTCAACCTGATATTCAGTCCCGGCCAGAAGCGCCTGGCTGCACGTGCTCGGACTCTGCGTTTTCATCCAATGCGCCCGGATCTAATAGCGGAAGTACGCGACAACGAGAATTCGCCCGAGTACCGCGCTATGGCAAGATGCGGGCCGGGTGACGTGCTAGTTGCCGATCAACAAGGCGTCCGCTATGCCGGTATTGCGGGCGACGTGAAGTTGTTGCAACTAAAGATGAATAACGCTGAGGGAGTGGTGACCGACGGCGCCATTCGAGACATGAGCGTTCTACGTGATGAGAACTACGATTTAATCGTATACGCGCAGGGTCGGACGCCTTACGGTCAGCAGCCTTGGGGTGAGCCCGCGGAAGAGAACATAGACATTCAGTGTGGTGGAGCTCTGGTAAGACCTGGCGATGTGATCGTTGGGGACGAGGATGGGGTTGTAGTTGTCCCTTCGTGGTTTGCTGAAGAGTGCCTAGCAATCACTAAAGAACATGAAGACGCTGAAACATGGGTGAAGGAAAAGACGATCTCTGAAAACGGTATACCTGGTCAGTTCTACGGCAATAATCTGATGGATAATTACCGAAATCGAGATAGGTAAAAGAGTAAGAAATTTCAGGCATACACGTTTGACTCACTAAAATATTTGGCAATGATTAACACTAATTAGCTTAAGAAGGAGAAGGCTCAATGGCAGAGCGTTCATACACTCCGGTCGACGTGCCTGATAGTGTCCTAGACCGATTCAGAAAACTTCCGGTGGCGACCATCTGGAGCCACGTTGTCAAGGATGCTGGAGTAGAACTTCCGTTTATTGAAGGTTTGAATCTCTACACTCCGGGAATGCCGCGTCTCGCTGCCCGCGCCCGCACACTGAGGTTCCTGCCGCCACGACCAGACTTACTATCCGAGGTTCGTGACGGCGAGAATTCGCCTGAATACAGGGCGATGGCTCGATGTGGCCCCGGTGACGTCTTGGTATGCGACATGATGGGTAACACTTTGGCCTGTGTGTTCGGGGACGTTAAGGCGCTCCAGCTTAAGATGAATAATGCGGATGGCATCGTGACTGACGGTGGTATGCGCGACCTCGATGTGATGGACGACGAAAACTACAATCTCCTTGTTTACGCGCGTGGCCGGACACCTTATGCAACAGGGCCGTGGGCGGAACCCGTAGAAGAGAACACACAGATCCAATGCGGAGGAGTTCTAGTTCGTCCAGGAGATGTTCTGGTGGGTGATGGGGACGGCGTAGTGGTTGTTCCGTCCTGGTTCGCTGAAGAGTGTGTCCAGGTGGTCGAAGACCATGAGTCTGTCGAGGCTTACGTGAAGATGAAGATTGAGCGCGATAACGTCCCCCCGGGACGCTACTACCCGCCGTCTCCCGAGATGTGGGAGGAGTGGCGCCAGAGCGTCAAGTAGGCAGGCTCGCCTGCACTTTATCCGGCGGCCCCTGTGTTTTTGTGGCGATCCTTGAGGTCGCGCGCGTGGAACACGGAGAGGGGGTATGAGTGTCCACTTTGGGAACGGCATCGATTGGACCCCAGCGCCGGCTGTCCCATATGTGTGTATCGCGTTAACGTCCGCGACAGAGCACTGCCGGGGATCCTTTGTCTTCGGACTCAGGATGACAGGGGGTTGTGTCGCGGACGGACTTACGCGTAACCCACAATGCCCCAACGGTCGCGCTTGCCCACGGATCGTTCGATTAACGGTCGCGACCCGAGGCCACGCGGGCGGTGGATTTTCCGTTTACGCTTCGTAACACAGGCGCCCAGAGATTGAGGCGGTGTCGCTCGGGTGATAACCTGAACAATGTCGCTGCTGCGAGAGATCGTTCAGGCGGCGTTACGCGTGCCGTAATGGCTTCCCCGCAAGGGGCGCGATTGGCGATGCAGCGTGGTGGGCGTAGTGTAGTGGTTAACACGTCAGGTTGTGGCCCTGAAGATCGAGGGTTCAATCCCCTCCGCTCACCCCAGCATCGGTTCAAAAATTCCAGGCGGGTCCTTTCCCCGAAAGGGCCCGTTTTCGTGTGTGGACGTGACCCTGCCAGCCCTATTTAGGCATTGGGCGCGTACCCGGAGAGATGAATGACAGGAACGACTCATCCGGATGTGCCGTCCGGGATAACGGTACGCCGGTGGGGCGCCGGTAACGGCGACGGCCTGGTAATCGATGTCGACACGCACGGTGGTCCGTCAGTCCACGGTATAGGTGTAGAGCCACCGCCAGACGCATCTCGGGCGAACGGCCCCACATGGGCCTACGTGATAGAGGACGATGGCGTAACGCTCATTGATCCAGGACATCTTGGATCAATCGATTTCCTCGCGGACGGGCTGAACGTATTCGGTATGAAGCCGTCTGACGTCGATCGAATGGTCGTAACGCATGGCCACTGGGACCACGATGGTGGGGTGGCCGAATTCGCAGACGCATCGGGCGCTGAATTCTGGGCGCACGAGCTGTGGGCGGCATACTCTCCGTACTCATACGGGCAGTTGTTACGGGCAGACAAATCTTTGCTGCGGATCGAAATGACTCGCATCGGAGAACGCATGCGTGACACCGGTCCGAGGACGTATGGCGGCTCCGTCACCAAGCCCACCGGCAACGGCAAACCAGGTGGCGGCCGGGATAACTACGAGGCGATGCGATCCGCTATGAAGCTCGATCGTGGGCTTGTAGATGGCTTCAAGCATGGAGCGATCGAGTATCTGCACACGCCGGGTCACTGGCCGGACGAGATGACCATCAAGCTCGGGAATCTGATCTTCACCGGGGACCACGTATTGCCTGAGATCACACCGCATCCTTCGATGGCGTACAGCCATCCTACGGATCTCTCAGCAAGCCTCCCGGACCGCTACAAGAACCCCCGCGACGTGTGGGGGTTGATGGCTTACCTGAAATCACTGCACCGTGTCTGCCAGTTGGGGAAGGGGCTGACGGTCATGCCGGCTCACCGGCTGTTTAATCGGAACCAGTTTCGTATGACGGACGAGCGCAGGGCTGTGGAGACAATTGTGTTCCATCTGGAGCGTTGTGACGCACTGGTTAGGGCGATCGAGGATGGATACACCGATCTGGAACTGGCGACCAGGGAGTTGTTCTCGTATCGGCCGTTGACCGGTAGCTATCACCTGATGTCGGCAGCGTCTGAGACCATCTCGCACGTAGAACTGCTGGAAGATACCGGGGACATGGTTGTGCATGATGTTGAGGATGGGGATGGCGTGCGCCTAGAATTGACGGGTAGCCGTCACTACCGCGACGTGATCGGGGATCTGATCCCTGACTAGATGTCGCCGGTGAACCGGTGATCGCCGGTCGCTAAAGCGGCCCAGACCTGACAAGCGCCCGTAGCTCAGTGGATAGAGCACCAGGCTTCGAACCTGGGTGTCGGGGGTTCGAATCCCTCCGGGCGTACCAGGCCTCAATGTCTTGGATTTATTTTCGATTGGCCTAGTTGTTGAGCGAGACTCGCCGCTCTTTACAGTTTTATCTATTGCCTAAGGATTTCTGGACCACTCGTCGGTGGCGGTGAACTCGGTCCGGAGGGATAACTTTCTCTCCGAATCAAGCCATGACGATTCGATGCCGTTCAAGATAAGTTTACGTACCTCCTCTGGGGTAAACGCCAGATCGGTCATGAGGGCCGTGTAATCTCCCGTAAGCGAGTTACCGAACATCGCAGGGTCATCGGAATTGACTGTCACGAGAACGCCCTGGTCCACGAACTGTCTGATTGGGTGGTCCGCTATCGAATCCACGACACCGGTGGCTATGTTGGATAGCGGGCACATCTCGATGGGTATCTGTCTTTCGACCAGATGGCGCATGAGCTCAGGATCCTCGATTGCTCTTATGCCATGGCCGATCCGCTCCACTTTTAACGTGTTAATGGCACCCCAAACACTCTTCGCCCCGGCCGCTTCGCCGGCGTGCACTGTGGTGTGAAAACCAATCTTCCTCGCCCGGTTGTACAGGTCGCTGAACAGTTCTGGGGGTTGCGCGTGTTCCGACCCGCCGAGTCCTATTCCGATGAGGCCAAACGACCGCAGCTCTGACAGTTCATCCAGTACGCCCGATGCGTAGTCCGGGCCGACGTCTCGTACGAGATCAGGGATCAGTGCCACTTCAACCCCTGTAACGCTATCCAGACCGGCACGAACGGCTTCAATCATTCGGCCAGTGTTGAGACCCGCTTGCTTGAATCGGCTAGGGGAGAAAAAAGCTTCGACATACTGAATGTTTTCTGCTCTCAATGAGCGGGCGACGGCGGCGCTGAAGAATTCGAAGTCGTCGTACTCTCGGAGAAAGCCGTTCTTCCAAATCCATAGCTCTATAAAGTGCGGAAAGTCGCGGAATGTGAAGTATTGCTGTAGTGCGGCCTCGTCAGGAACGCGTGGATCGCCGCCGTACTTCTGTACCAACTCCCACAGCGCCGGGATGGGGATGGCTCCCTCAAGGTGCAGGTGTAGTTCCACCTTGGGCAGGCCGTGGCACCAGTTTGTGAGGTTGACGGATGTTGGTGTCATGTGAATGTTGTTGTGCGATTCATACTTTGAGGGCCTCGGCATGGGTTATTGCGCTGACGCACGCTCAGCAAATCAAAGCGTTCCCGAGCCCAATTGGGGATAGATGTCCGGGTAGATGTGGCCGGGGACATATGGATAGTTCTCAAACTTGGATTCGTCGATCTCTATGCCGAGTCCCGGACCATCAGGGATAGCAAGCTTGCCGTCCTTAACATGATCGAGATCGAAGATCGGTTCCTTCAGAATATCGTCCCGCAAAGGCTGATACTCCGAGCCGTCGTACTCTAGGATCACCTCGTCGACCATCGATGCGAAGTGCATGTTCGCAGCCTGTCCGACCGCCGTGAGCCCGCCGATGTGAGGAAAGACCCGGATGTCGTTGGCCTTCGCAAGTCCAACCACCTCGAGGCACTCAAGCAATCCGCCGCAGACAGTCACGTCCGGCTGCCAGTAGTCAGCCGCGTTGCGATCGGCCAGCTCCTCAAATTGGTGTACCGAATACACACGCTCCCCGACAGCGATCGAGACCGGAGACGCCGCGGCCAAGCGCGCCAGCCCTTTTATCCAGGTCTGCGGTATCGGCTCCTCGAACCAGAAAACATCCAGATCGCCCATGTGCCTGGCAATCCGTATCGCAGACTCGACGCCGTAGTTGCAGTAAGCGTCCACCATCAACTTGATGTCCGGCCCGATGTGCTCCCGCACACCCTCCACCTGCTCCATATCCTTCGCAGCGCCCGATGCAATGCGTGTTTTAACGCCTACAAAGCCGAGCTCCAGTGCTTGGTCAAAGAACTGTCCGTGCCACGCCGCATCCTTCTCAGGAAAGGTGCTTCCGGTCATGTACAACGGGATGGCATCAACTAGTTTGCCGCCAAGCAGTTCATGAATCGGGACACCAAGCGCCTTGCCCTTGATGTCCCATAGCGCCGTCTCCATCGCTCCAATGACCTGGGCGGAGATTCCGTTCACGCCAAGCCACGGGTTCAGGTATCGTTCCATCTCTTTCTTTCGGAGGCGGATTTCGAGCGGGTCTTTACCGAGCAGCATCGGGGTGAGTATTTCATCCACCATCGTCTTCATGACGGTGGGGTAGAAGTGGCCGTACGATGTCGAAGCCTCGCCGTAGCCAATGATCCCGGAATCGGTCTCGATACGGACCAGCGCGAAGGCCCGGCTCAGGACCGGCGCATCCTTCTGGTAACCAAGTGGTATGACATTGATCGACTCGATGTTCACGGCTTGAAATCTCTCCGGATTGTGCTGGGGTTGGCTAGCAAAAATATCGTCGCAGAATGTGATTGAGAGCATAGTATGCCCGCTTGAGCGTGTGGATCGATCCATCCAACCGCTTGAGTTCTCCCGAATGCAATCGATACGGTGGTCAGCCGATCTTTATTCAGCGCGAATGGACACTTGTCCACGATGCGAAGGACAGTCTCATGGCACTGCTACATCAGATCCCTTCTGCAGGCGAGTCCGGGAAGCCGCCGTATTCACGGGCTAGCGAGGCGCGGATCTAGGAGATGTACGCGGCCGGATTCGAGCTTATAAATCACCGACTGATGGAGTGGTCGGTTGTGTACGGATCGGATGATATTAGCGCGATTTGCGACACGTTCTTTACCGTTAATGTAATCAACTCCACGACTCAGAACGTGAAGAACTACTGGATAGGCTGTCTGAGATCGCAATAAATCAGTTCGGTGGGGCTGTTGAGCGCCACATGCTGACGTCGGGGCAAATCTTTCTCCGCCCATCACGAGGCTGAGTCGTCGCAGTAGAAGATCGGAAACCTGTTGGAGATAGAATTTCCGCTAGACGATTGTCTCGTCCGGGGAACCACCTGTAGGGTGTTCTGAATTGCGTTTGAGAATTGATTGGGAGGCAGCGAGACATGTGCGCGGCAACGCGGGGATGTGGCACGGCATGCGAAAGGTTTGGCGATGTTTGCCCTCGGGATACTCCTCCTTGTGATCGGCCCCCTGTTTTTACTTATGCCACACCAGATGGCGCGGCTGGGAAGGCCGTCGTCCAGGACCGGGCGTGAGCGATACGAGCAGAGGTTGCGGAGGCGTGGTGTGCCGTTGGGAAGTGACGAAGAGCTTGACGTGAGCAGGGTGCGAGAACGGATCGCTGGTCTGGTGCTGACCGTGATCGGGTTGCTACTTTTGTTTCTCGGGTAGGTTTGCCCGGAGCGGGCGGTGCAAGCGCCGACCCTG
>JAPKBN010000034.1 GCA_026421215.1 Dehalococcoidia bacterium | reverse complement strand
TTAATAGACGTCCTTACGTACCGGCCTCTGCCTCGACATCGCTCTTGCCTTTGTTTCGTACCCCGAAACGGGCAAGCCAGTATCCGAGTTCGTAAAGAACGATGATCGGTCCGGCAACCATCGACTGGTTCACCGGGTCGAACGTTGGAGTAATCATCGCTCCGGCCACGAAAGCCAGGACAACGACCCATTTACGCTTCCCGGCCAGCCACTGTGGCGTCACGACGCCAATCTTTGCCAGGAAGAAGATCACGATCGGCAACTCGAATATTGCCCCCAGCCAGAACAGCAGCGACGTCACAAGGCCCACGTATGAGCCGATCCGTATTAACGGTGTTGCGATGTCGCCTCCAAAGTTCAAAAGAAAATTAATTGCAGGAGGAAGCAGGACGTAGTAGCCGAAAGCGACACCTGCAGCGAACGACAACACGCTGGCCGGAAGCAGAACCCACACCCAGCGACGCTCGTTTGACTTGAGCCCGGGTGATGCAAACCGAGCGATCTGAAACAGCATGAACGGCGTCGTGATCGCAATTCCCGTGAGCACGGATATTTTTACGACCGCGCCCCAGAACTCCGTCAAGTCCGTGAAGATCGTCAGACCTTCTGTGTTTCCGTTCAGGTCATCAGCAGGTGCCAACAACCAGCGCAAGATATGCCGGTGGAACACAAGCGCGATGCCTGTGGCCGTAAAGAAAAACAGGATCGTGTGGATCAGTCGTCGTTTCAGCTCCCTGAAATGGGCCGAAAACGGCGTCTTCGAGTCATTCATCCCGTTCCACCTGCGGGCGTATCGGGATCATCGCTCTCTTCGGACGTCGGTATCTGATCGTCTTCCAGCACATCTGGGCGGCCTTCATCTGCAATGTTCTGCATTCGTCCCCGGGGCCTTTTAACAGCGCCCGCGGAAGCCTCAGATGTTTCTTCCGGATCGGCCGTAGAACCAGAACCCCTCGCAGCAGACCCATCAAACGGGCGCGCTGGCTTATCATCCGCATCATCGAACTCAATCATGATCATGTTCGTAAACTTGTCGCGTTCCACCTTAAGTTCACGAATCAGCTTCCCGGCGTTCCGGCTCGTCTCGATCATCTTCTTCGGCCCGAGTAGGAACAACGCAAGTCCCGCGATGATGACCAGCTCAAATCCACCGATTCCTAAGAAATTCACGACTGCGGCGTCACGGTATTCATGGGATTCGAGCAGTCACCACATTCAAGGTTCAAAGCCAGTCCAGCGAGATTGAATAGCTGACCCGTAAGACACAACGGCAGCCCGACCACGTTCAAATAACAGCCCTTGATTAGATCGGCCGGGTTGAATGGCTTATCCTGTATGCCGTAGCTACCTGCCTTGTCGAGAGGCAACCCGGACGACACGTACTCGGCGATCTCTGTGTCGCTTAAATCCCGTATTTGCACATACGTGGATGACCACCCTGACCATTTACCGGCCCGGGCGTTCAGCGCAACCGCCGTAATAACCCGGTGTGGCCGGTTACGAAGCCGACGCAGCGTCGCTTCGGCTTCTTCATGCCCGGACGGCTTGCCAAGCACCTCGCCGTCAATCACCACGATCGTATCTGCTCCCAGTGTCATGGTGTCCGGCGTATCTTGGGCAGCCCTCGCCGCTTTGTCAGATGCCAGGCGCAGTGCCCAAATCTCCGGGGTGCGATCCCCAGGCAGGCGATGCTCAGATATATCCGTGGGGCGTACGTCCGCCTCTAATCCGGCCGCAACCAGTATCTGGGCGCGCCGAGGGGATCCGGACGCCAGCACAAGGTGCGGCATGTTCACGGTCGATACCCCCTGAAGCTGGCGGTTCGACGGAGTCGAGGGCTCAATCATCGTGCGTAAATGATACGCCCAGACGGCTTGCATGATCGGCCCACATCGTAAGCATCCCGTGTAACAAAATCACGCAACGCTCAGGCCTCATGGCGCAGAAATGACACGTTTTCAATGTGCCGCGTCTGCGGGAACATGTCCACGGGCTGAATTCCCTCCAAGACGAATGGCCCAGCCACCAGCGACGCCAGGTCACGGGCCATCGATCCAACGTCGCACGACACAAGCACGACATGATCCGGGGCGAGACGCCCCACAGCTGCTATCACGTCCGGGTGGCATCCCTTGCGTGACGGGTCCAGGATGACAGCGTCGACGTGAGAATCGAACTCTGACAGCACTACTTCCGACCTACCAAGAATCACCTCCACGTTGTCCAGTCCCTCTGCGTTTCGTTTCCCGTCCTCGACAGCGGACGGAGAGTCTTCGATAGCGATCACTTTGTGGGCATATGGTGCAAGTAATATGGCGAATACGCCTACGCCGGCGTAGGCGTCAATCAGAATCTCTTTGCCGGACAATTCAAGTCTGTCCCGGACCATCTCGACCATTCGTTCCGCCTGTTCAGTATTGACCTGGAAAAACGACGAGCCGGCGACCCGAAACTCCCGTCCCAGCATCTTCTCACGCAAATGATATCCGCCGGATTCGATGCCCATCGGCTCGCCGCCATCGTCATTGAGACGGGGTTGCACCAGTCGATCACCGGTTCCAACCCCGACGCGTACAGAAAACTGCGTCATCCCCGTCACTCGTCGCTGGGTCGCCTTGAGTACCTCGTTGATCGAGTCGTGCATCAGCAAACAACGCTCAACTGGAACAAGGGAGCGTGTGATCGCATTAACGTATCCAACCTCGCCGTACTTTCGTCCGACGCTAAAGCGGGCATGATTGCGGTATCCCAGCTCCTGTGGAGCGGCGAGGGTTGGGAGAACGTGCGCGTCCATCACCGAATCCCCAGATGCCAGTGCGTCGACGACCATGTCCCGCTTGAATTGAAGCTGTCTTTCGTACGAGACGTGCTGCCACTGGCAACCCGTGCATACAGCTGCATACCGACATTCTGGTACTCGACGGTCCGGTGACGCCTCCGCCACCTCGACGACCCGCGTCCCGAGGTGCTCAGGAAATCGTCGCAGTACTTCTACAGTCACCGACTCTCCGGGAATCCCGCCTTCTACTAGTACCCGGACGTCTTTGTAGTCTGCCCACAATTCCCCGCGCTCGTTCATCGGACCGAGCACCACATCAAACGTGTCGCCCCGGTCGATGCCGAGCTCGTCCGTCGGCCACGGGCCCTTGTACTTTCGTCGGCCTCTAGACCTATTCCAAGGCTTGTTACCACCGCTGGCAGACGTCAAATCAACTCGAATCTATAACGATCGCTGTGCTACCGGGATCGGCCCGAATCACCACTCCCGGCCGGAGACACGCCACGAAGACGGCTTCCTGAACCATCTATGCTACCGCTGCTTTATAGAAATGCCGATAAGATTAGATTGCCAACCGTTCGTTTGCTATGCTTCTTATTCGTAAGAAGAAATAAAGCTGGCAATGCATCTCGATTTAGAGATCAGAGTCAGACACAGAGTTTGGTACCGAAAATTGGTCATCGAACCCAGTCCTGAAATAGCAGCCGCACCGGGCATTCCTGCAGCCAGAAACGTCGAACGTCGGCTTCCCGAATGGTTCAAGGTCCCTATGCCGGGCGGAGAGAACTACTCCGATCTGAAAAAGCGCATGCGGGGCGCAAGCCTTCATACGGTCTGCGAAGAAGCCGCCTGCCCAAACATCGGCGACTGCTGGGACCGTCGCACCGCCACCTTCATGATCCTGGGCGACACCTGCACACGCGCCTGCTCGTACTGCAACGTGAAGACAGGGCGACCCACCGAAACAGACTGGGCAGAGCCTTTCCGCCTGGCCCAGACGGTCAAGGACATGGATCTCAAGTACACCGTCATCACCTCCGTCGATCGCGATGATCTTGAAGATGCCGGTTCGACGATCTTTGGCATGACTATCAAGGCTGTCCACAAAGCTGTGCCCAACTGCAAAGTTGAGGTGTTGATTCCGGATTTTGGCGGCGATCGTGAATCGCTACAACGTGTGATGGACGCCCGGCCCGAGGTGTTGAACCACAATATTGAGACGGTAAGACGCGTATTCCGAAAAGTGCGGCCGCTTGGCGACTACGATCTGTCGCTCGAACTATTGAGGCACGCCAAAGAAATGCGGCCGGACGGCGTCACCAAGTCCGGGATGATGGTCGGATTAGGCGAAACGATGGACGAGGTTCTCCAGACGATGGAAGACCTGCGCGCAAACGACTGTGATCTGCTTACAGTCGGCCAATATCTCCGCCCGTCCAAAGGCCATCACCCCATCATCAAGTTCTACCACCCCGACGAATTTGAGAAGATTCGTGAGGCGGGCGAAGCGATGGGCTTCAACCACGTCGCATCCGGACCGCTGGTCCGCTCGTCCTACCATGCAGACGAGCAGCACGAAGCTTCAATCGCTGGCAAGGCTGACTAACCTGCAACGCCCCCCTGAACCGTCTCAAGCCTCAGGTCAGACGCGGTTCCGTTCGTCGGCGCCCATCCGTTCAAATCTGATCGCAACCCGTATACCTCGTGCCGCCATACCACCGGAATGGCCCAGTACTCCTCGTACATCTCACGATTGAGTTGCTGGAGCCGCTGGCCCCTCTCAATGGGGTCCACCATCATGCTCAACTCATCAAATAACTGGTCCCCGCGTTCAAGGTCGTGATAGGTCAGCAGGGCCGCCGGATCTGAGGTCAGATAGCGCTTGATCCCACCAAGAATGTCGGGCCATGTCTGGTAGTTCACGCCGTGGAACAACGGGGCCGGCGCTACGTCTTCAAACTGCTGAGGGCGGGGTGAATGTCGGGCCAGAATTTCGGTATAACCCGCAGATCGTATCTCAACGTTCATGCCGATATCGCGAAGGTTATCGGCGATCATCTCGTTAATCTGTATTAACTCCGTCAAACCGTACGACGGAGCTGAGAAGATGGTCACAGTCTCGCCGTCATATCCAGCCGCGATAAGCGACTCTCTGGCGATAATCGGATCGTAAGAGTACGGCGGAAGTTCGGGATCGTAGCCGTCCGAAAGCGGGCTAAACAGGGCGGAACCTGCGGCGATTTCGGCTACCTCCGGCTCGTAAACAACGTCGATGATCGACTGGCTATCGATCCCGAGAGTCAGCGCCTTCCTAAAATCCAGGTTGTTGTTGAGGGAGTCCGACTCTGAGGCCGTGAACAGCCGCAAAACCGTGGTGTTCACGTACTTCGGACCGTCAATCGTGAAACCGGCGTCTCGAACCGATGGGACATCGCCCTGAGGTTCGTCGATCGACCACGGCCGTCCAGACGGCCTGAGCACCGTCATATCGACATCGCCTCGCTTCAACATCTCTGCGCGAACCGCAGGTTCCGGTGCAAGCACAAGCCGCAACCGGGCGAAACCCGGCACCCGCCCCAAATCCCAGTAGTCGGAATTGGCATCGAACTCGATCCACTCCCCGGCCGAACGCCCGGAAAGCTTCCACGGCCCGGTCCCGATCGCGGTGACCCTACCGACCCCATGCGCAGCCAGCAAAGGCGCGTCGCCTGCGACAGGGCCGAATGCGTGCATGATCGAAACGTTTGGCTTAGTCAGATGGAGCACCGCTGTGTAGCGACCGGTTATCTCGACACGGTCGATCGCCTGAGCCAGGACCGGACATACAGCACAACGTGCATCTTCCCGGGTGTAATGGTCGATCGAGTACGCGATGTCCGCAGACGTGGCTTCAACGCCGTCGTGCCACTTAATGCCTTGATTCAACGTGAGTGAATAAGCAGAGGCATCGCCCCCCGGGTCCCAACGGGCAAGTAGTCCGTAGCGCTGATCAAACTTACCGTCCGCCCCAACTCCGACGAGGTAGTCGTACAGATGGCCGTGATACTGGAGGCCCGGCTGTCCGTCCAACGAAGGATCAAGCGTTTCCGCCCAGAACGAAGGTAACGCCACCGTCAGTGTTTGATCGAGGGGCTCAACGGCGTCATCGGAGCTGCACGCGATCGCGCCCACGATCAGTAGTATGACGAGAGGCCACAACCGGCGAAGCGCAACGATTGGGGATAGCGAGTTGAGCGACATATGTATTTGCCACACTCCCCGATACGCGGAAATCGGGAGTCTATAGGACTAAAGAACGAGCGCCGAACGTGGATCCGTCGCACGAGCGACTTCTGAGACACAAACAGTGTGCCCCAACGTCACCCAGAACTACGACCCACATCCGGCGCTAGATTCGAATTACTACCTCGCAGGAGCTGCGTATCCGGGAAGACGACCTCGTTCCCAGACATGTTCGAGAGCGACTTCCTCATTCAGATCGCCACCCCAGCCCGGCCGATTCGGGATAATCACTTCGCCGTTCTCAATCTCGAGCTTCTCGGTAAGCAGATCGTCCTTCCACGGCACGTCATCAATGTCGATCTCCGAAATTCGGATGTTGCCGACAGATGCGCAGAGCGCCATCGAGTGAAGTGTGGACAGGTGACTGTAGTAGTTGTGCGGAGCGACGTTGATGTCGAACGTTTCCGCCATATCTGCAACCTTCTTCGACTGTGTAAAACCGTTCCATGGGAGATCCACCATACAAACGTCCATGGCACGAGCCTCAAAGTAGCGCCGGTAGTCGCGAGATGTAATCAGGTTTTCGCCTGAGCAAATCGGCACGCTCGTAGAGTCGCGAATTTCTCGCAACCCTTCGGGTTCGTAGATGTCAATCTCGACCCACATCATCCTGAACTCTTCAAGCGCCTTGCAGATGCGCTTCGCAGCCTCAACGCGGAAGTTGAAGTTCAGGTCGAGTGCGATATCCACATATGGACCAACGGCGTCTCGGAAAGTGCCGATCTGCGTCCGGATGTGGTCCAGGAATTCGTTTGTTACGTTGCCATCGGTCGTTCCCGGCCCGCCACCAAAGCCACCGAGCCTCTGGGAGCCGTAGCTCTCTTCACCCGGGAACAATGGATTGGTCTTAAGCGCCGTGAAGCCCCGCTCAACGACTTCTTTGCCGAGAGCCGTAACGTCCTTCCATGACGTTATGGGGTCAACTCCGATCAGCTCGGAGTTCGCCATTCTGGAGCTTCCGCAGTGCGACCAGTAGACACGCTGACGCTCGCGCATCGGACCACCCGCCAGCTCGTACACGGGTACACCAAGCGCCTTGCCTTTGATGTCCCACAGCGCCATATCTATCCCAGCGATCGCCTTACCTGCGATGCCGCCTGGGCTCTGGCGACCCATCCGGTACATATCCCAGTAGCGGGCTTCAACGGGGCGAGGGTCCTGCCCTAGGAGGATCGCCTCGAACTCTTTCGCCGTCTCTACAACTCCGTATGGGTTGCGTCCATCGGAGCACTCGCCGTATCCGGTAATTCCCTCGTCCGTGCGAACAGCGATATATTGCCAGGGTCGCCATCCGGCATCTACGACAAAGGTGTCGATTCCAGTGATCTTCATTCCGGTGCCTCTCCAGTTGAAACGAGTTGTTTGCCGGACGCAGGTTACACGCCTTGCCACGAGCGCGGAAGCGCTATTCCATCGACCACGCAACCAGCGCGCCCTTTTACGGCAGGCATTATCTGCATAGTATTCTTTCATTCATTTTCGCTAATACTGTTGACCGCCCAAATTTCCGGGAGCGGCCCATGACCAACTGCCACCGTAATCCAAAATAACGACCATGCCCTTCATTTCTTCTAGCGGCGTCTCCATCCATTACGAAATCGAAGGAGATCCAGAGGCTCCACCCTTGATGCTCCACCACGGGTGGACGTCCGATATCGAATCCTGGCGTGACTTTGGATACGTTGGCGCACTCGAGGGTCGGTTCAGGCTCATCATGATTGATGCCCGCGGCCACGGGCTAAGCGATGTACCGGATAACGCTGACGATTACGCTCCTGACATGTTCGTCGCGGACGTCGAAGCTGTTCTGGATGCCGTGGGCGTGGAATCGGTTACGTTCTGGGGCTACTCCATGGGCGCGGCGATCGGGTTTCAACTTGCGGTCAACGCGCCACACAAAATCGATCGTTTCATCGCGGGCGGAATGCACCCGTATGGCAACTCTGCCGGCGACTACGGCGCTCACGGCCCGAGGCCCACGAAAGCCACTTTGGAACTTCAAGCAGGAAGGATGGAGGGATTTATAGAGGCCCGAGAACGAGATCTTGGCGGTAGGCTTGTTCCGAAGTTACGGAATCGATTGCTGACGTTCAGTGCATCCGGCCTCGCCTTTACGGGCGAAGCATGGGCTGGTTGGGAGGGCGTAAGAGATCATCTGGCAGACATCAAGACGCAAACACTGCTGTACGCAGGAACCGGCGACACCGCATTTCACGACGGAGCGAAGCATGCTGCCGATGAGATGCCAGATGCCCGCTTTGTATCAATACCTGGGATGTCGCACGACGCCGGTTTCGCATCCTCACGAAAGGCGCTGGAAAATATCAGCAATTTTCTCGGGTAAAACGCGCAAAACAGACCGTTACACTCTCACCCGGGTAAAAAAAAGATTTATGGAGATCAATAGATACGCCCCGATAGTTCTCAGGCATCAGATCGCCGTATTCGCACCACCCAAACAGGTCTGGGAGCGTATTGCGCAGGTCGAGTTCTGGGCGAGGTGGCACCCCGACATCGGTAGGGCGGAATGGACGGACGACGAGCCCATGGATCGGCGCGGGTTCTCGTTCGGTGTCAAAGTGTTCCGTTTTAATGCCCGATTGTGGATCTACAACGAGCCTCGCGTAATTGGCTGGGAGGCCCACCACATGTTCTCCAACCATCGCCAACTGTTCCGGCTCGACGGTGACTACCGCGAAACCGTCATTACCAGCGAGGCGTCGTACGAAGGGCCGGCGGTGACGATGATGCCGAGGCGGTTACGCGATCCTCTGGACAGGTTCGGCCAAACTTGGCTCGCCGCCATCAAGACCAATATCGAATCTGCACGTGAGAACGGCGTGCGACTCCCAGGAGCCGGCAGGCCGAGGATAAACAGGTAATCGAGCTGCCGTTCACTGGCCGCCGACCGGTAAGACACCCTTGATCCCGAACGTCGGAAAGGGCATCTATGGTGCTTTGAGACGTGGGGCCGGGTGGTCGGTATCAACCTCAAAGCCTCGCTCCTGATCGCAAAGCACGTCACAGCGATCATACGGGCGCGTCGAGCCGTGCTGCTGCTGGCCTCTTCCCGCGAGGGGTGAAATGCGGACACTCCTCGTTTGCCTACGCTTCCAGCAAGGGCGACGACCACGGACTCACCATGGTGTTGGAGCAGCGGCTGGCAGTCCAAGGCATACACGCAAACGATGTCGTCGGTGGTGGGGCCATCCGGCGTGTAATCTCCCATGGCACTCTTAGCGAGCGACGACGCTGATTACGTCCAGGGCGTGATCTTTACACGGTAACCGGTACACGGTACCGATATCCGATTACCTAGAGCATTGGTCCCATTAGGCCATCGATTTGTCGGTCCGGGCCGAATTTATAAGTCGGCAATTAATTCGGGTGTTGGAGAAGGACGATCGCTCGCCGACGCAGCGAGCACGGCCCGTCGCAACAAGGCGGTCGAACGGTGCAGTCGATTCACATGCGCAAATGCTGGTGACAGGTTGACTTCGCGATCCCCGCGCGTCGGGCTCTCACGACCCGAGGGACATCCGGTGGTCGCGCTAGTATTGAGAGATAGCGATGGAGTACGGCCGGGAATGGATTTGCCGCCGTCCAGACCATCGTAGGAAATGCCCGTGTTACGAACGTGGCGGGAAATATGACATCGCAGCAGCGAATAAATCAGGGCAGTGGCGCCGCTGTCTTTTCGTTTTTCAATGGCCTCCTGTCGATACAAGGCCGTTACACAGCACCGGAGCGCTATCCGGGTTTATGCATTCGGGCAAGAATGTGCCGCCCACTGCTTGCTGAGTAACGTGTGTTCCCCGTATTCATGACTTCGATTAGTTGTCGTGCGTCTATCAACCCAGCATCCGCAAGCAGACTCGCCTCTATCTCTTTCGCCCTCAAGAATCCGAGCGCTAGATCAGTGACGTCGTGCGAGAGTTCGAGGTCCATACCGTACTGTTCAGCTATAGATTCACCCGTCACGTCACTGGATCCAAAGAAGTCAGTCAGCAGGAAAAGCCCGCCCGGCTTCAGCACGCGCATGATTTCCGGCGGGTGATAGAAACCCTCGGTAGATAGCACGATATCGAACTGTTCGTCCTCGAAACTGAGCGCCGTATCTCGATTTGCAACGAACCGGCAGAGGTTTGAGATGCCTTCTATCTCCGCCAGTTCCTCGGCAGTCGCAATCGCCCGTTCATCAATGTCATAACCCCAGACCACGCAATCGTAGAGAGACGCCAGCCAACGGGCATTGCCTCCGATTCCGCAGGCCGCATCGAGGACCGTCATCTCCGGGGCCATTTCGACTCCCTGGAGCAGGATCCGGACGAGGGTCTGGTTAGCGCCCACGTGCTGGAATTCGCCGTACGGCTCTGCATCGGGGCGTTCCCGTTCGTCAAACCATTCCTGGAGGCGTTGTGTCTTATTCACCATATTGGCTACTTTAATGGCTGCCAGTTGTAAATGCAGTTTGCAACGACTTTATTTAGCTTCAAACGTTAGGTGCCCATTCACCCTCGCACTGAATCGCCTCCGACACACCCGGCCAGGACGGGAAGGTCGCGATCACGATCTCGAGCGGTATATCGCCGTCATTTCTGAACTGAAATCGAGTGCCGACGGCGATGCTTGCTCCTGTTCCGGGAGTTAGATAAATCGTCTCCTGATCCTCGTCTCGCGATCGCCACAGCCTGCCGTTTCCGGATATACAGAGCCATGCCTCGGCTACCGTCCTGTGTTGGACCGCCTGAGTGATCTGGCCCGGTTTTAGCGTGCATTGCACCATGCTCCCACCAACCATCAGTACGCTGATCAGGCGGATCTGGGATCCGTCGGGAGCAATATCGTCCGTCGCAGTTGACAGGGTGCGAGTCTCGAACAAGGTCACCTCTACCCTCAGCAGTAATGCCCGGTTGCCGGGTTAATTCTCCAGATGCGCTTCCTGCGCCACAGTGCACCGGTCCCATCCAGACTCGAACGGACCGGAAAGACTGTACAGATGATTCTTCGTGACCTGTGACGCGATCTATAACCCGCACATTGTCTCGTCTGTGATGCCGACATGGTTCCGGAGCTGTCTGTACTCAAGGTCTACCGGTTATCGGGTATCGGTTTAAACGCAGACGTGTTGATGAACGTCACATGAATCATCAATCGAACTCGCGGATCAGGCTACCAGCAGAAGAAACAAGAATCGCCAATTACCGCTATTAATTCCGCCAGTAGGTAATTTGCACCCGGGTCTCCATCGGGAAACACTAAATTTCTATTCGCGGAGAACTCTCAGGCATCCACCTATGCTGCAAGTCATGCACATACCTCCGAGCTCTTCGATGGTTCTCGGGAGTCTTGCAGGTGCTCAATAAGAAGACCTTCCCGTCAGCGACGGTTGACACGCTTGCCGGTGGCGTGGCCCGCACGCTGATGAGCTTTCGGGAGTCCCGAGGTGAAATGGCCGCTTAAGCCATCCCTGACTGAGACCGGAGTTCTGAAAACGCCCCGAATCCTGAGCGTTTTTATTTGGCCACCGGTGCCCAACAAGCCTCCTAATAAGTGACGAGCGAGTAAATCTCGTGGCCCTTCAGTACGTCCCGACCATTCAGGGTTTCTAACTCCACGACAAACGCCATGGCCAGCACCTGTCCTCCAACACGCTGAATCAACTTGGCCGCCGCTTCAGCCGTGCCACCAGTTGCAAGTAGATCATCCACCACCAGAACACTGTCGCCCTGCACGACAGCGTCCACACGCATCTCTATGCGACCGGTGCCGTACTCAAGTTCGAAATCTACGCCGACAACTTCCGGCGGAAGCTTGTTCTCTTTACGAATCGGGATAAAGGGAAGCCCTAATTTCAGAGCGAGTGGCACGCCGAACATGAATCCACGTGACTCAATACCCGCCACGGCATCTATCGGAGCACCAAGATACTTTTCGGCAAAGCAATCGATCGTGTAGTTGAACGCCTCGGGCGATTTCCACAACGGCGTGAGGTCCCGAAACAGAATGCCGGGCTTCGGGTAGTCCGGGATCGCACGGATCCAGTTCTTCAGGTCCATGTTCTGCTCCGTCGTGGTGATCCAATTAGGGTCGCATCGACGATCGAGCGCCGATCCCTGCCCAAAGTTTAATCGCCGGGTGGAAGAGGGTCCCAGACAATGCCTACCGCCTCAGGCCGCTTTGTACAGTTCCTTATCCGGGTAATAATCTAACCAGGCGATCCAGGACACGCCTACGGAATGGCCCTGCTCTAGTTACTCACCCGCATACTCCCCTTCAGTTCATCACCCAGTAAACGGCAGAAACAGCAACCCCGTCTTGCGGTCTCTAATCAGCGCAGTTCCTTCATCGTCGACCGCTTGCCCAAATTCGCGATGTATCCCGTCCAGTACCCGGCTTTAAACAAGCGCCCTATCGGTATCCAGCTGGAAAAACAGAACGATACCGAACAAAGTCAGACTCCAGAACAGATACGACTTCTGGATCTTCAATTACAACTCTTTGGTACTGGCTTCCAGGAGAAAGAGGATGGCCTGCCGTGCACTGGCCCTCTACTCTCGCTTAGATGTGCTGAATTGGATCTCGATTCCCCTATGAGATTCCGAATGACTCGAACACAGAAGAAGCATTGCACCGGTGCTAAAATCCGGGCTTTAGCCCAGCCGTGGAAAATATTTCCGCGAGCGGCAGCAACAAGAACTCGGGACCCTGAAAATCCGCATCACGAAACTCAAACTCTCTAACTTCCGGAACTACCCGGAATGTTCGCTCGAACTGGACACCGGAATAACGGTGTTCCAGGGACCAAACGGGCAAGGCAAGAGCAACCTGATGGAGGCCATATACATGATCGCCATCGCCAAATCACCACGCTCTTCTTCTGATCGCGAACTTCTAGGCTGGGACGTTGTGCAAAACGGAGGCCACGTGCAGATTGCAGGCGTCGCTCGGGATCACGAGTTGACGGTGCAGTCGCAGATCGATTTTGACGTGATCCCACGATCACCGGAACCAGGCAGCGGAGGGGCGAGGCTTGCGCCTTCGGTCAAGAAGGAATTGCGCGTCAACGGCGTCCCGCGTCCGGCGTCGGAGTTCGTTGGGGCGGTGAACGTAGTCGCGTTTTCGGCTGAAGACCTGGATCTGATCATGGGCGGCCCATCCATCAGACGACGCTATCTCGACATCCTGATCTCTCAGAGCGAACCGCCATATCTGAAGATGATCCAGCGTTACGGACGAGTCGTTACGCAGAGAAATCACCTGTTACGCCAGATGCGTGAAGGCCGAGTTGGCCCCGACGAACTGAAGTTCTGGGACGACCGGCTATTGAACGAAGGCGCGGCGATTATTGAACGGCGCACCCGCGCCGTTGAACGGCTCGCGGAGGAAGCAACTCCGAGACACCTTGCGCTTTCCGGTGGCCGCGAGCGGTTGGGCGTGAAGTATCGTCCGCGTATCTCGGCGGTTGCCGAGGACGGCCCTGACGAAATCCCTACCTCGACTGCAGATCTGATCTCGATCATGCGCGGGGCGCTGGTGGCGGCTCGGCCGCGCGAGATCGGACAAGGACAAACGGTAATCGGGCCGCATCGTGATGAAATGGCGCTGAGCCTGAACGATGAACCGGCCGGAGCGTTCTCCTCACGCGGTCAGGCCCGCACAATCGCGCTGGCGCTACGATTAGCCGAGGGCGCTTTCGTCACCGCGGCAACAGGACGAACCCCGGTACTCGCGCTGGACGACGTTTTATCTGAGCTGGACGAAAAGCGCCGAAGGCTGGTGCTGGAAAACGTAGCCTCGTACGAACAGGTCTTGATCACTACGACCGATTTCGACCGCGTGGAGGGCTCGTTCCTAGCGGGCGCCACCCTCATGACGGTCGAGTCAGGTCATGTAAACCGTGTCGCCGACTGATCTCGATAACTCGGTTGATGCCGCCGCCCGCCTGATCGCATCCAGTGAGTATGTGATCGCCATGACCGGCGCGGGCATCTCCGTCGAGAGCGGAATCCCACCGTTTCGCGGGCCGGACGGTTTATGGACAAGACATGGCACGCCGTCCGGAAACGGCTACCAGAACTTCCTTGAGGACCCATCGGCATGGTGGCGCCGCGAGATAGAGCGCGCTGTAGAGCCCTGGATCGTTGAGCTGCGTCAGTCGGTCAGAGACGCTCGTCCAAATCCGGGCCACGACGCCCTCGTCAAGATGGAGCAGGCCGGGTGGATACGGTCGCTCATCACCCAGAACATCGACGGACTGCACACAGACGCTGGGACGCAAAACATCGTGGAAATACATGGGTCAAGGCGTTTTTTACGCTGCGTTGAGTGTGAAAACAGGACGCCTCGGTCCGATCTATTTGCCAGACAGCCCGCGCTACCGTGTGCGAATTGCGGTGGCCCGGTGAAGTACGACTCGGTACTCTTCGGCGAGCCAATACCGCCAAAGGTCCTAGCATCCGCCCGGGCCGAGACCGATAGGGCTGACTGCGTACTTGTGATCGGCAGTTCGTCGACTGTTCGTCCCGCCGGCGGGCTGCCCAGGATTGCTCACGCTAACGGAGCGACCTTGATCGAGATCAACACATCTGACACGCGCCTCACATCAGACTGCGATGTCGTTATTCGGGCGTCAGCGGCCACGGGGCTACCGAATTTAATGGTGGAGCTCCAAAAGTTGTCGGCCCATCAGGCATGAGCGGTGGCCCCGCAATTGGTTTGCCACAGAGTAGTATTCCGTTACGCTCTATCTGACTGACGACGATAATCAAAGTTATAGCCGGGGTCTAATCGATGACAGTTCAGGATGCTCTTCAACGCGAGATAGACACGTACATTGCCCAGAACCCGAAGTCCCAGGCCCTCAACGCCAAGGCGTCCAAATTCCTCCCAGGCGGCGACTCCCGTAATTCGATCTACTGGCCGCCTTATCCGGCGTACATCGTCGGTGGTGATGGAGTGTGCATTACAGATGTAGACGGCAACGTACGCACGGATTTCATCAACAACATGACGACACTGATCGTCGGTCACCGCAATCCCACCGTTGTGAAGGCGATGCAGGATCAGGTCGATGAAGGCTGGTCCTATCCAGGACCATCGCCGCTCCAGATTCGCTGGGCGGAGATACTTGTTGAGCGTGTTCCGTCCGTGGAGCAAATACGGTTCGTGAACTCCGGGACCGAGGCGACGCTTAACGCCATCCGCGCTTCGCGAGCGTTCACCGGCAAGCAGAAGCTGGGCAAGATGGAGGGTGGATATCACGGTACGCATGACTCAGTTGCGGTGAGTGTTGCGCCAAAATTGGACCTGGCCGGAGACGCCAACGATCCGAACTCGGTAGACGATTACGAGGGTCTACCGGAGTGGGTGACGGGCGGTGCAGTAGTAATGCCGATCAACGACATTGAGAACTGCGAACGGATTATTCGTGAGAACGCCGACGATCTGGCATGTGTGATCGTGGAACCGGTAAACGGCCGTAATGGATTTGTCCCCGCCGAACCGGGTTTTCTTGAGGGTCTTCGGGCCGTCACAAAAGAGCTCGGCATCGTCCTGATTTTTGACGAGGTGATCTCCTTCCGGGTCTCACGCGGAGGCTCACAGGAGCACTACGGCGTAACGCCCGATATGACGACGTTTGGCAAAGTGGTTGGCGGCGGCCTACCGGTCGGAGCGTTTGGCGGTCGTGCCGACATCATGTCGCTGTACGACCCGAGCAACGGCGCTCCACGAGTTCAGCACGCAGGTACTTTCAACGGCAATCCGATGACGGCGGCGGCGGGTATCGCAACCCTTGAGGCAGCGACGCCCGAGGTGTACGAGTACGTTGGACGGATGGGCACTGTGATTCGCGAGAAGCTCCGTTCGCTGATCGCCGAGGTAGAGGCGCCAATGGGCGTGACCGGCGTGGAGTCACTCTGGTGTCTGCAGTTCACGCCAGAACGCGTGACCGACTACCGATCCTCTATGACGAACGACAAGACGATGACCCGGGCAATGTTCCTGGGCCTCCAGAACGAGGGTTTCCTACTCTCGCCAAGCTGTCAGGGAACGGTATCTTCCATCCACACCGAAGAGGACATCGAAGCGCTTATCGCGGCGGTTCGGAAGGTACTCGCTCGGTTGGGATACGCGTAGGCACAATCGCTTGACCACTCAGTCGGAACGAATAACTATCCGCTCCGGCCTGCCGACACAATCCAAGCCTGAGCGCTCAACACCCACCCTGAGTACTTCGAAGGGCGTGACGTACATAAACGTCTCAGCGAACGACCTCTTGATAAAATCGATCCATGCACGATGACGGGCACTTTAATAAACAGGTGGCAGCCAACTACGACGAGTCTTGGGCCAAGATGTTCGACCCAGGTATTGTTAATCCAGTAGTCGACTTTCTTGCAGGGCTCGCCTCTGACTGTAGTGCGCTTGAACTTGGCATCGGAACGGGACGCATCGCGCTGCCACTTACGCAGCGCGGGGTGGAAGTCCACGGGATCGAGATCTCGAAGTCGATGATTGCGCAGTTGCGGGTCAAGCCCGGCGGCAAGGATATCGACGTCACGATCGGCGATTTCGCGACAGCAAGGGTGGGCCGATCTTTTACCGTTGCGTACCTCGTGTTCAACACGATCATGAACCTGACGACACAGGAAGCGCAGATCGCTTGCTTCCGTAACGTAGCCGCACATCTTCAACCTGGCGGCTGCTTCGTAATCGAGGTTGTACTTCCTGATCTCCAGCGACTACCGACCGGCGAAACGGTTCGGGCTTGGGAGGTCAGCGATAAGCGGCTGGGGTTCGACGAATATAAGGTCTCCGAGCAGGGCCTCACGTCCCATCATTTCAACTTGGTCGACGGAAATTGGGAATACTTTTCGATGCCGTTCCGTTACGTTTGGCCTTCGGAACTCGATCTGATGGCAGAGCTGGCCGGAATGAAGTTGCGTGAGCGTTGGTCGGGTTGGCAGAGAGAGCCGTTCACAAGTGATAGCAGGCGCCTAGTGGCGGTGTGGGAGAAGCGGCCGGAGTTGGATTAACTGGCCACATCGTAGGGGCCAAAGACTATCCGCGCTTACACCATGTTTGTCGGGCGGTGCCGCCGAGATCCTCAGGGTGGGTATTAGGACGGGGGCGTCCGGGCAATTCAGGGAATTAAGCATGCGACCACATGCCCTTAGGAACTGGTCTGCGCTACCAATCGCCGGTGTTCTATTACAGTGCAGCGGTCCATTACTACATTCAGGCTGGCGTTTTCGGCTATTTCAGCGGCCTCTGAGCTTATGACGCCGAGCTGTGTCCAGAGGACCTTTGCGCCTATTTCTGCGGCTTCTCGGGCGATGTCGGGAACATATTCCGATCGACGGAATACATCAACTATGTCGATCTGGCCCGGGACTTCTTCAAGCGATGGGTAGCTTCGAAGGCCGAGTACTTCGTCAACGCTCGGGTTGATCGGGATCACGTTGTAGCCGTGGTCCAAGAGGTAGATAGCTACGCTGTTGCTTGGCCTGAAGACGTCTGGCGAGAGTCCGATTACGGCGATATTTCGGTAACCGGTGAGGATGGCCCGGAGTTGTTCGTCGCTGGTGATCATGGTGCCTGACTGTGGGACAGTCCCCTCGAGAGCCTCACGGTAAGTTTAGGTTTGTGGACCGGCCGATTAGTCGGAATTGAGGCCGCGGTATCGGCCGATGGCCCAGTTTAGACGTACCCGGGCGATGTCTAGGAAGCCGCCCATCCCTTTGAGGAACGTCATCGAGCTTCCGTCGCGGTAGTACCAGTCGATCGCCTGCTCACGGATCGTGAGGCCCATCTTGCGAGCCATGAACAACACCTCGACGTCAAACCCGAAGCCATCGAGTCTCTGTCGCCCGAAGATCTGGTCCGCCACTTCGCCCCTGAACAGCTTGAAGCCGCATTGCGTGTCTTCGATGCCCCTGAACGCCAGGAGCCGAACCGCCAGTGTGAACGTTCTGCCCTTAATATGCCGGTTTGCCGGTTCGCCGATTCGGTTCGCACCCGGCGCTTCACGGGAACCGATAACGATCTCTTCGGCTGGCGGTGATCCGCCAGGCAGGAACAACTCCAGCTGCTCTGGCTCCATAGACAAGTCAGCATCGCAGAGAAACCGCCACTCAGCATCGGTGAACAGCATCCCGGACCGGGCGGCGGCGCCTTTACCTCTGTGTGGCAGTGAGATCACACGGATCGAAGGCAAGCGCTCCGCAGCTTCGGTCAATATCGAGGCCGTGTCATCACGACTGCCGTCATCGGCGACCACGATCTCCCACGTGTACGACTGTTTCGACAGGTAGTCGGCCAGTGATTCCAGGCTGGACGCGATTCGATCTTCTTCATTGTAGGCAGGTACGACTACGGCGAGGAAGGGGGCAGACAACGGTCAGCCGCCCGCCGCATCGAGCTCGAACGCACTGTGAAGCGCGTTGGCCGCTTCTTTGATCATCCCGGCGTTTATGACGCAGGTGATTCGGATCTCGGACGTTGTGATCATTTCTATATTTACGTTTACTTTTGACAGAGCTGCAAACATGGTGGCGGCATACCCTGGGCCGTTCTGCATGCCGGTCCCTACGATGCTCATCTTGGCCAGGCCGGTGTTGCCGACAACGTCCTGTGCGAAATCAGTGCATATCTCTTTCGTCAGATCAAGCGCGCGCTGGAAATCGCCTCTCGATACAGTGAACGTCACGTCCGTCAGACCCTCAAGTGAGGCGTTCTGGACGATGACGTCAACGCTAACCCCTGCTTCCGCAAGCGGAACAAAGATCTGGCCGACGATTCCTGGCCTGTCTTCTACTGCGCGGACCGTGATCTTCGCGACATCGCGGTCGATCGCGACGCCGGTGACGGCCCTACGGATCTCCATCATCTGGGGACCTCCGTGGATTAGCGTGCCTGGCACGTCCTCAAAGGCGGACGCGACAAGAATGGGTACATCGTAAACGGCGGCGAGCTCTATGGAGCGAGGGTTCATCTTGGCTCCGAGCGACGCCATCTCAAGCATCTCGTCATAGCTGATCTCGGCCAGTTTTCGAGCATCCGGCACCAGCCGTGGGTCAGTTGTGTAAATACCGTCCACATCGGTGTAGATCTCGCAGCGCTCGGCTTGGAGAGCAACGCTGAGCGCGACAGCGGTCGTATCGGAGCCGCCCCGACCCAGCGTGGTCACGTCTTCATTCTCTGCGAGACCCTGGAAGCCGGCGATCACACACACACGTCCTTTGCCCAGCTCACGCCTGATTCGGTCTGCTTTAATGTCTGCAATTCGGGCCGAGCCGTGAGTCGTGTCGGTGCGAATCCCGGCTTGCTGGCCGCTGAGACTGACCGCCGGATGGCCCGCCGTCGTTATAGCCATCGCCATCAGAGTTGATGTGACCAACTCGCCCGTGGAAAGCAGGGTATCCAGCTCGCGCGCAACTGGTGTTTGATCGCCGGACACGGCATTCGCCAGCTCGATAAGGTGATCTGTAGAGTCGCCCATAGCCGATACGACGATCACCATGGAGACGCCAGTCTCTGCACGGTCACAGATCTTACGGGCGATCGTGGCGATCTTCTCGGCGTCTGCAACGGAGCTCCCTCCGTATTTATGGACAATCACGGATTTTGTTTCGCGTGTACTGGTGGTCATCTCAGTTCTTCCGAATCAACCAAGTATGCCCCGCGGCTCGTCGGCCGAAGTACGCGTGTGCTCGCTTCGATGCCGTGGAGGCGTGCCGCTTCGGTCATTTCGTATGCGACGGTGTATTCCTGTCCGATCGCAAATGCCATGACGCATGGGCCTGCGCCGGACAAGAACGCGCCGTGAGCGCCGCCTCTGAGCGCGGCTTTAATGATGGTATTAAGGCCCTTATATATGCCGGAGCGGGCGGGCTGATGCAATCGATCCTCGGTGGCGTAGCGAAGTAGCTCAAGGCGGCCGGTTGCCAGAGCGTTCGCCAACAGGGCCGATCGCCCAATGTTGAACACTGCATCCTCGCGTGACACTTGATCGTCCAGTATTCCTCTAGCCTTTGACGTTTCACCAACGTAATCCGGGATAAGGACAACGGCGTGTAGGTCCTCCGGCAACGGAATCTCTGAGGTGATCCATCGGTCGCCCGATTTCACCCCGATCTGGCAGCCGCCCAAGATTGCGGGAGCGACGTTGTCCGGGTGTCTCTCGATCTCGGCGGCAAGTTCAAGCACTTCAGATGGATCGCAACCATCGCCCTGGAGTGCGAAACCTGCCATGATGCCGCTCACGATCGCGGCCGAGCTGCTTCCGAGTCCTCGGGCAAGTGGGATTTCGTTTACTGAGTGGAACTTGAGATCCGGAAATCTGGCTCCTCGGGCCGCGTAGACAGCGCGCGCGCCCACGACGACCAAGTTGGAGTCGTCTGTTGAGATCAATTCCGCGCCAGCACCCTCGTTGACAACTTCAAACGGGCCATGTGCGACCGTGACTTCGTTCCACATCTCAACGGCGATACCGATCGAATCGAATCCCGGTCCGAGGTTCGCGGCAGTCGCAGGTACGCGCACGGTGACGCTATTTGGGTGGTTGTTCTGGGTGGTCATTTTCTCAGTCAAGCCGCCGGTAACGTTTTAGTATCGAGAATTTCGAATGGTTTAGAGCAATCGTTCCGCGAATTCGGCCCGAAAATCTAAAAATAGGGTGCCAAAAGGTATGCCCATGCCGACGCAAGGGCAACGACTAAGTATAATCCGGCGGAGTTCCACCACGTGCGCCCGTGGAGCGGTCACTTAAAACGACATTAGTAACGGCCATTGCAGGCCGGGAACAGGACCGGAATGTCCCCGAAGAAGGTAGCGCTGGTTAGCGCCGATAACGAACGTACACAGAAGCAACTGGTCGAGTTCCAGAGTCTTGTGGCGGAGGTCGGTCCCGACGCCGAAGTCGTATGGGTGAACTCGGAGCAGCCTGAAGCCGATCTCGTTGCCGAACTACAGGACACGGTCGCAATTCTGCACGGCTATGCAGCCAAATTGTCGGTTGACGTGATGAAGCAGGTACCGACGGTGAAGCTGGTTCAGACGATGTCCGCCGGCACCGATTACGTGGACAAGCCTGGGTTGCACGCCATTGGTATCGGCGTCGCCAACAATGGAGGCGGCAATGCTGTTGCGGTGGCCGAGCACGCAATCTGGCTGATGATCGCCGTATATCGACGGCTCGACGAGCAGATCCGTGACACCGCCGCCGGGTTGTGGTCGCAGAACGTTGCGCCGCACCGTGAAGAAGCGCACGACCTGTCTGAGAAAACGGTCGGGATTGTTGGACTGGGTCGGATTGGATCACGGGTTGCACGACGGCTTCAGGGCTGGGAGTGCAAAGTTGTTTATTACGATGTGATCGAGTTCTCGAAAGAGTATGAGGATGAGCTTGAGGTCGAGCGGGTTTCATTTGACGAGCTTGTCACAATGTCGGACGTGATCACGCTGCACACACCACTTGAGCCGACGACGAAGCACTTGATGTCAACGGATCAGTTCAAGGCGATGAAAGATACGGCAATCCTGATCAACTCCTGCCGTGGGCCTGTTGTGGATGAGGATGCTCTTGTCGCAGCCCTGAAGGCGGGCGAGTTGTACGGGGCGGGGCTCGATGTTTACGAGATCGAGCCGATCGAGATGAACAATCCGCTGTTCGATCTTGAGAATGTGGTGATGACGCCGCATTTGGCGACCCGGGCGGTGGAATCGACCGAAAAGACGATGGAGTTCGCTGCTGCCAACGTTTCACGTGTGGCACGGGGCGAGGATCCAGAGTCCATCGTCCCGCCGGTGGTGGTATAGCGCGAGCGGTTTGCTCTACGGGCGCCTAGTTGTCTTGAAATCCAGTTAACCGAGAGCGGAATCGCGGTGAATAGAGCCGTATAATCAGGCTTCGTGCTTTTTTCGGGGAGTGGCGCAGCTTGGTAGCGCGCTTCGTTCGGGACGAAGAGGCCCCGGGTTCAAATCCCGGCTCCCCGACCA
>JAPKBN010000079.1 GCA_026421215.1 Dehalococcoidia bacterium | reverse complement strand
CCTTGACAGCGGACAGTCGCTGCCTGTGAGAATCTAGAAGGCCCGCTGGTTTCGTCCAGCGGGCCTTCTTTGTAGAGACGACAGCATGAAGATTGAGTCAATCGAAATTTCGGTATTCGAACTTCCGATGTATCCATCGGTCACGAACGTCGTCGAGTTCGGCTCTTCCACGACCCCGCGCTGGAAACAGACGTTCCCAACTGGCGAGAATGTCCCAGTCCAAGTGATTAGGGTGGTTACCGACGAGGGCTTGGACGGCGTCTGCACCGTGGGTGATTGGCGTTACACGGAACTCAACTCGGCACAGATAGTGACGTTACGTGAGCTTGCAATCGGCGAAGACCCACTTGATCGCGATCGGATGTGGTCGAAACTAAACGCTGCGTCACGTTTCCTTGATCCCGTCTGGTGGGGCGGGTTCGATAATTGTCTGTGGGACATCGCTGGCAAGGCGGCTGGGCTCCCCGTCGCTGAATTGTTGGGCGGCGCCAGAAAACGTGGGACGGCGTACTACAACACCGCCGGGAGTACGGTCGAAGAGTTGATCCGGGATGGAGAGAAGGGTCTGGCTGCCGGGTTCACAACACTGAAAGATCACCTAGCGTTTTCGTACGAAGAGAACATTGACGCTTTCGAAAAATTCAGGAACGCATTCGGGAGCGAGGTCGGGTTAATGCACGACGCGGCGCTAGCGAGCTATAACTACGAGGAGGCACTGGCGGTCGGCAAGAGCCTTGAGAACGCCGGATTCATATGGTTCGAGGAACCGATAGATGATCGCCTTCACGCGCAGAATAAACAGCTATGTGAGCTTCTCGAAATCCCGATCGCGGGTGCAGAGACTTTGATGCATGACCCGGCCATGGGTGAACTGTGGTTGAGGAGTGGCGCAGTGGACGTACTCCGGGTTCACGCCCGTCACGGTGTTACCGCGGTTCAGCGTCTGTCTAAAATCGCACACGGACTTGGCGCGAACGTGGAACCAAACGCCTACGGACCACTGTTCGGGCTGGTCCACGCGCACGTGTCGTGCGGGATAGAAAACATTGACTGGTTTGAGACAGCTCCTCCTGTCAATGGAGCAACCATGGGCAAGGAGATCGGACTGTTGAACCCGATCGTGCCCGTTAATGGCTCAGTTACCTACCCTGAATCCCCCGGCTGGGGTGCGGAATGGGACTGGAAGCAGTTCGAGAAAAAACGCGTGGCGGTTCTCTAGGTGACAACGTTCCCGGAAATGCTGGGAACCTGCCTTGGGCGAAATTAGCCGATATCTGCAGGACAGTCACTTTATGGTTTTGAGTAGGGAATTAGATCATTCGCCTCGATTGCGAATCTAAGCTAGTCTCCGTTGCCACAACACTGTGACGTGCTGCTCGTCATTATCCATGGGCACCGAGGACTCATCTCATATGAAAGCCGAATACAGGATCAATAAGACCAAAATCGCACTCGAGAGTGGGGCGATGGTTAAGGTTCCGGAAATCAACCGGGTGTTCGATCCCGCAGTTGTGGAAAACATTGCAGAGGCCGGTTACTCCTGTGTCTGGATAGACATGGAGCATAGTCATGCAGATTTCCAAGATCTTTCTATGATGATCCTCGCGGCACGAACTCGAGACATCGACATTTTCGTTCGCGTCCCACAGGGACCATATAACCAGTACATCAAGACGCTTGAACTAGGCGCCTCCGGCCTTATCTGGCCTCACTGTAAAACTGCCGATGAGGCTAAAGCCCTGGTCAACATGACCAAATACGGGCCACAAGGCTTGCGAGGAATGGGTGGAGGGCGAGACTCCGGGTACGGATTCATGGCAAAACCTGACTATTACGATATCGCCAATGACAATGTTCTTTTGGGCGTGATGATCGAGGATGTCGAAGGAGTAGAGAACTGTGAAGAGATCGCTGCCGTCGACGGCATTGATCTCCTTTTTGTTGGACCAGGAGACCTGTCTCAGGATTACGGTGTACACCGAGAACCTGGCAGTCCAATCGCCAAACCCAAAGTACTGGCAGCGTACGATCGGGTTGGGGAGGCGTGCAGGGCTAATGGTAAGGCTATGGGTACCGCCGTTAACCCCGGGGATGCTATGAAATTAGCCATCGAACGCGGGGTGACATGGTTGAACTGCTGTGCAGATGTCGACGCTATCACCAATGGGTTCACAAGCGGATTAGCGGCGACGGAGGCCATCATCGAATCGTCTCAGTCAGGAAAATAGCACTCGATTGACGACCTAAGGTATTTTCCAGAGGACAATAAACATACGAGTCAGCGGAAAACCGTGACCTTTTGTGTTTTCTCTATAAACTTGGTCCCTTCGCCTACATTCGGATGACACTCTCGCCACGAAAGGCATCGGTTAATGCCCTGGGATCCCGCTCAGTACCTCAAGTTCGCCGATCACCGGGTAAGACCGGCGATAGACCTCCTCAATCGAGTCGATCTTGAGTCTCCCGAAGTTGCCTACGATCTCGGGGCAGGGACAGGCAATATCACGGAGATGCTCGCGAAACGCTGGCCCAGCGCGCGCGTAATCGGCGTGGACAATTCACCAGAAATGATGGAACGAGCCGAAAGGGTGGAGAATCTCGAGTGGCAGCAGGGCGATATCGGCACCTGGCGTCCAGACCGGTCGGCAGATTTGATTTTCTCTAATGCCGCGTTGCACTGGGTGGATGGTCATACCAAGTTGTTCAATGGGCTTATGTCCGCGGTGGCGCCCGGTGGCCTGTTCGTCGTGCAGATGCCACGCAATTTCGGCGCCCTCTCTCACACATCGATTTCCGAAGCTGCACTCGGGGGTCCGTGGCGTTCTACATTGGAGCCACTACTACGCCCGGCTCCGGTCGAGCCGCCACAGTTCTACGTACGAATCCTTTCCCCTCTGGCAAGTTCGCTGGATGTGTGGGAAACGGATTACATACAGGTCCTCACAGGCGATAATCCAGTCAAGGAATGGACAAAGGGCACCTGGCTCAAGCCCCTTCTGGACGCGCTCGAAGAGCCCGAAAGAAGCGAATTCGAAGAGACTTACGCGTCTCTTGTGGAAAAGGCGTATCCGAAAGAGTCCGATGGCACAACGCTTTTCCCATTCAAACGTATGTTCATCGTCGCGAAAAGAAAGTAAATAAGACGCATCGATAAGAGTGGGCGCATGGCCTCAAATCGCACTCATAGCTCACGTGTCAGCCATATTGGTCCGCATTACGTCTCCTGGACGACACATTTTTCACCATAAATTTACCTGCCCCGTTCGTCGACAGACTTCCGTAATGCGCCGAGCCCGCCTACCCTTTACCCGATTGTTTGGCAATAACATCCAAATGTGCGGTGTCGACAGGCATCTGTTGGCAAGGATTGGTTTTAATTATGCGGTTCACTAAATCGTTAATCCTGCTCTTAATCACTCTGGCGGCATTTTCGCTTGTGGTTGCTTGTGGCAGTGATGAGGACGAGCAAAGTACATTCAAAATAGGTATGTTGAGCCCGGAGACGGGTCCGATTGCACAGTACGCGCCAGGCTTTGCAGATGCCGCTGCCGTCGCTGTTACCGAAATCAACGCCGATTACCCCGGATTCCAGTTTGAGCTGATCATTGTGGACTCCGGTTGTGACGCCACACAGGCGGCAACAGCGGCCCAATCGCTTGTCGACGCCGGTGTATCCGCAATTGTCGGAGCGGCCTGTTCCGGAGCAACGCTCGGCGCTATCGCCGTCGCCGCCCCGGCCGGAGTCCCGATGTTGTCTTACGCCAGCACATCCCCGGCGGTCACTACCGCCAAGGATGACGGCAAGCTGTTCCGTATCGTCCCAAGTGATGCACAGCAAGCCGTTGCTCTAACAGACGTAGTTGCTCAAGCCGGAGTCAGCAACCCTGCCGTTCTGGCCATGACCAACGACTACGGGGCTGGTCTTGGCGACAACTTCGCAGCCAACTGGTCTGGCACTCTGTGTTCTCAGGTTGGTTACGACCCGACAGAAGGCTCATACGACGCTTCGACACTGGCGCAGGCCGTCGTCGATGGCGGATGTGACTCTGCTGTACTGATGTCGTACGGAACCGACGGCGCAGCAATTGTGGAAGCGCTAATCAGCCAGGGCTTTGACGGCACCATCTTTGGCGCCGACGGCATCGCCGACTCAGCGTTCCAGAATGACTTCACAGACGTATCCGCGCTTGATGCCGTGATAGCGACCAGGCCTCGACAGGGTGAAGACTCCAGCGCAAAGGCTGACTTTGAGAGCGCTTACGCCGCCGCAGGTGGCGCAGATGGTGCGATCTACACTCACGAGACTTACGACGCGATCAAGTTCGTGGCTGCCGCGATCGTCTCAGACCCGGAGGGAGACCTCATTGCGGGTCTGAACCTGACCGGTCAAAACTACATGGGTGCCAGCGGTACCCACACCTTTGACTCTGCGGGTGACGTGCTAGGCACCGGTTACTCGATCTGTGAGTTTGCGGTCGCCGGAGCGAACGTCTCGTTCGGCTGCCCGCAGATCTGGACCGCAGACGGCGGCCTCGAAGACGATACCTCGTTAGAGGTCAGTACATTCAAAATAGGTATGTTGAGCCCGGAGACGGGTCCGATTGCACAGTACG
>JAPKBN010000078.1 GCA_026421215.1 Dehalococcoidia bacterium | reverse complement strand
AATGCCCCTCACTCCCACGCAGATGGGAATCCAGAAAACGCCAATCTCGTGACCACCGTTCTCATTTTCCAAAACCATACCGCCATTCCCGTCTACACGAGAATGGCGGTAATAAACGAACCACACATCTGGCGTTATCAACGCCTATGACAAGAAAAGCGGCGTCCCGCCGAACATCTTGTAGCTCGGTCGCAATCGATCCGTGTTGTAGTACTTCTCCACATCGACCACCTTGTGGGGGCCGTCAACGACATCAAGTTCAACGCTATCGTAAACGCCGTTACGGATACCGACGAGCCTACCTGAAGCACCGTTTATCACCAGATCCATCGCAAGGTTTCCAAACGCCATCGGTGCAACAGAATCAAGTGCGTCCGGAGCGCCAGCGCGAACCATGTAGCCAAGACGCTGGCTGGTCACGTTCACTCGAGTCCCGTTGTTGTATTGGGCCGAAATGTCGGAGATCTGAGATGCCACCTGGTCGCCGATGCCCCCGAGCCGTCGGTGACCGTACTGGTCCGTGCCCTCGCCCTCAAAAGACATGTCGCCAGACATCGAAGCACCCTCCGAAACCAGCACCACCGAATAGCGGCTCGGGTTCCGATTACGATCATCGACTAGCAATTCGGTCAGCTTTCCGATGTCGAACTCATGCTCCGGGATCACGCATCTATCAGCGGCGCCGGCCATCGTGGGCAGTAGTGCCGTGAAACCCGCGTAACGCCCAAACACCTCGATAACTAGGATGCGTTCGTGCGAACCCGCCGTGCTGCGAAGGTCGTGGACCATCTGGATGGTGCGTGAAACGCACGTGCCAAAGCCGATGCAGTAGTCGGTGCCTGGCACGTCGTTGTCCATCGTCTTCGGAATCGCCACCACATTGACGCCTTCCGTGTGCAGGCGATGCGCGTAGCTTAGCGTGTCGTCACCGCCAATGGGTACCAGATAGTCGATCCCTAGGTATTCAAGATTTTTCAGGATCGTGGGCGTGAGGTCATTAATGTCATCGGTATATAGATCGCATAGGTGCGGCGGAACTACGTCTTTGGGGAGGTGACTGGGACGCGTACGGGAGGAATGCAGGAAGGTACCGCCCGTACGCGCGGCCCGGTTAACTTCATCGTCTTCGTCCAGTGACTGGAAGTTGGCGCTGTTGTCCGCATCTTTTTCAGGAACCATATCCACAAGTCCGGCCCAACCTCGACGAAGACCGATTACCCGGTATCCCTCACGATTCGCCCTGATAGTGACCGCCCGAATGGCCGGATTTAAACCCGGGACATCACCGCCTCCGGTAAGTATCCCTATCGTCCCCTTATACGTTGTCATCGTTAATCGGCAACCTCGGCCATCACCTTGTCCATTGCGTTGATCGCGATATCGATGTCTTCGCTGTCTATGCCGTAGTGCGGCACGAAACGGAGATCAGAATCCCCGCCATTTATCAACACGCCCTCATCTTTTAAACGGCCCTGAATCTCCATGCCTTTGTGGGCAGGCACACCGAAGCGGACGATATTAGTCTCTACATTGGCCAGATCGATCTCAATACCGGGCATCTCTGCCAGGGCGCTCGCAAGCTTTCGTGCGTTGGCGTGATCGTCGGCCATGCGATCGATCATCGTGTCCAGCGCCACAACTCCTGCGGCGGCGATCACACCAACCTGCCGCATTGCGCCGCCCAGCATCTTGCGCCAGCGACGCGCCTCTTCGATCACATCGGCATCCCCGCACAGGACAGACCCGATAGGGCATGCCAATCCTTTTGAGAGGCAGAACCCGACGGTATCAGCTTCGGCCGTCAGTTCAGCGGCCGGGGTCTCAAGCGCAACGGCGGCGTTGAAAAGACGTGCTCCGTCCATGTGAACCCGCAGCCCGTACTGTCTACCCGCGTCGGCCATGACCTTGATCTCTTTAGGTGAAAGAGCAGTTCCCCCAACGGCGTTCTGCGTGTTCTCGACACAAAGTAGCGATACCGGCGCTTTGTGATGGTCTCTAGGTGCTGCCGCAAGCTCGATTTCCGTCGGGTCCATCTTCCCGCGCTGGTCGTTCTGTAGAGGAATAAGCACAATCCCACCAAGTGCCGAAGCTCCCCCCGCCTCTGCGTTGAGGATGTGGCTCTTGTTGCCAATCAGGACCGTGTCGCCCCGACCAGCTTGCGCCAGTAACGCAACAAGGTTGCTCTGCGTACCGGAGCTGACGATCACAGCCGCTTCCTTGCCGAGCATTTCGGCAGCTCGTTCTTCCAGCAGATTTGTGGTCGGGTCGTCGCCGTACACGTCGTCGCCCAGCTCGGCCTCGTACATGGCCTTGCGCATTTCTGGACTCGGGTGGCTCACGGTGTCACTTCGGAGATCGACACGGATCATTCGGTTGCCTCATTTAACCTGTGGGATTTGCCAGTTTCTGGAAGTTCATGACGATATCAGGGCGTACCCTGAACAACAGTGCCGGTGCTGCCAATGTGTTGTCGCGGGAATTCTAGCAGCGCGAACCGTCCTTGACTCGACATCGTCGGTCAAGGGCCATCCCAGTCAGGCGATTTCCGAAAAACACTTAGCCATGAGAGGCCATTAAACGTGCCGATAAACGAGGCGCTCGTCAGCTACGAGGTAGACGGCGATCAGGTCAACGGCATCGTCGTGCAGCCTTCCCCTGGAGAGGCTCCGTATCCCGGCGTTATTGTGTGCCACCCACACCCGTTATTCGGCGGCGACATGAACTCGTCGGTTGTAATCGCCATTTGCAGCGCGTTGTCGTCTAGGGGAATCGCTTCTTTGCGATTCAACTTTCGCCAATCTGTTGAGGGGGAGAAGCTGAACGAAACCTCGGTTAGGGATGTGGAGATGGGACTGCAACTGTTCGATGGCTGGGAGATGGTCAACAGCGTTCGCTTGGGCGTAGTCGGTTATTCGTTCGGCGCGGCGGCGATTGCACGCGCCTCAACCAACCTCACGTCTGCGCGGGCGCTCGCTTTCGTTTCTCCTCCGGTCGCAGCCATAAAGAAATCGTCTCTTGGCGATGATACGCGGCCGCGCTATTTCGTTGTCGGGGGGAGGGACAGATTGGTCGATCCAGAAGCGCTATCTGAAGTTGTATCAAACATGAAATCGCCGGCAAATTTCGAAACACTGGACGGTGCAGATCACATGCTTGGCGGATACGAACGGGAAATCGGCGAACGAGTAGGTGACTTCATGGCCGGGATCCTGCTGTCCTGAGGTTCACGGGGGGCCTATAGGTGGCCAAACGATCCGAACAAGCCGGATTCCCCATCCACACCAGTGAGTGCCCAACCATTCACCCTGATGGAACTCAGGCAGGCCGTACTCCTCGTCAGCACGTACATATACTTCAATGCAAACGCCTATCGCTCTCTATAATTAAGTGAGCGCCGATGAGATAAGTCCAAAGGCTGAGCCCCACACGATGAGTGAATCCCTAGACCACGGCGCTGAAGAAGAACCGGCAACGCCCGTTCACCTCGCGACGGAGGTCACGGCTGTCTCGGAAGAATCTGAACCACCGTCCCGAGAGTCGTCATGGCGTGCCTTCCGCGACCCGCTGCTGATTGGCATCCTGATCACAGCCCTCGTGGTCGACCAGATCACGAAACAGCTTGTGTTGAACAACCTCGGCATTGGGGCATCATGGCCGGTCGATGGGTTCTTCCGGTTCACGTATGTGCGTAATGACGGCACGGCTTTCGGACTGTTCCAGGACAACGGCACGCTGCTGACCTTCGTCTCGGTCGGTGCCGTCGCACTGATAGTCTACTTCTACCGGGAAGCGGCCATGGTGTCATGGTTCACCCGCACCGCCCTCGGGTTGCAACTCGGGGGAGCGCTTGGGAACCTTTTAGACCGCTTCCGCCACGGTTACGTAGTCGACTTCCTCGATGTCGGACCGTGGCCCATTTTCAACATCGCAGACTCCGCGATCATCACCGGCATCGTTGCGCTGATCGCCTACTTCGTCCTGTTTGGGGAACGTGGCGATAATACAAAATTGGCGCTCGCAATAGGTGGTGACGGTCCAGAGTCATCGTCCCCTCCAACCGCCGAGACAAGGGATTGACGGAGTGACGACATCACAGTTCCGTTTTGAAGGACCCCAGAAAAAAAGCCGCTTAGATGTCTGCCTCGCCGGGGGGGTCGAAGACCTCAGCAGGAGCGCTGCACAGCGCCTTGTTCGTGCCGGTGCAGTGACCGTAAACGGCGAAATCGAGATACGACCGGCCCACACGATTCTTCCCGGTGCCGAGATTCGGGTGGAGCTGCCGGAGCCAGAAGATGAGTCCGAGCTGATCGCGACCAACCAATCCTTCACGGTCATATATGAAGACGAGCACCTTCTAGTCGTAGATAAGCCAATCGGGATAACCGTCCACCCTGGACCTGGGCACAACTCCGACACGCTGGTAAACGGTTTACTATTCGATTTCCCAGAGATTCGAGAGGTGGGCGAGGCAGAACGGCCCGGAATCGTCCACAGGATTGACCGTGATACATCCGGCCTGATGGTAGTAGCGCGCATGCAGGCCGCTTACGAAATACTGTCCGAGATGATCCGGGAGCGACAAGTGCGACGTGTTTACACAGCGCTGGTCCGTGGAGGACCTGAAACGGACGAGGGGCTCATCGACGCGCCGCTAGGACGCGACCCACGCAATCGGCAGCGACAGGCCATAGTCGAAGACGGACGCGAGGCTCGTACGAGATTTCGCGTGCTGGAACGCCTATCACGTACAACCTTGATGGAACTGGTGCTCGAAACCGGACGAACGCACCAGATCCGCGTTCACCTGTCATCTATAGGCAACCCAGTAGTCGGAGACGGCATGTATGGGCGAGCCGCAAGAGGCCCGGGAGGACTGAGCCGCCAATTCCTCCACGCGTCAACCTTGGCCTTCAAACACCCGATAACCGGCGAGACGATGCAACTGGACTCATCACTCCCTGAAGACCTGCAGACGTCCCTGGACGCAGCGCGCCAGGAGTAGAGACGGATGCTCTCCCACTCCCGGCTGGAAAGAGCCGGGAGAGAGGGAGCACAGAGGTATCTGCAAGAACATGTTTGGTTCGCTGAACCCTCAGTTGGAGAAGGTTTTGGGTTTCGCTCAGGGTGCCACTTTGTCGTTTCTGTCGTCGATGATTGCGGAGGTCGTTTACCG
>JAPKBN010000077.1 GCA_026421215.1 Dehalococcoidia bacterium | reverse complement strand
ATGAGCTCGGGCATCCCTAGCGCGGCAAGCACCTGCCGTCCGGGTACGCCGCCGGATCGAGGTTGCTCGATACCGGGACGTCTTGCCACAACCCTGCGGCCGCCTGCGACCGCGCCGGACGTAACCACGAGTACTTCGTACCTGTCCTTGATAAGTCCCGCCATCTGCCCAACGAGATCGGCCATGATCTCGATATCGAGCGTCTCACGACCGCCGGTAAGCAGGTTTGTTCCCAGCTTCACCACAAGACGGTTGGGCCGATCCTGAACGCGCGCGGACTTGTTTCCTTGGGCACTCATAAATAGACCGTCTGGCGAGTTTGTGGGTAGGTAAATCTGGCGCGCCTCACCCGTGGTTGTGACGGGATGGCATTGCGTCGTATTGAATTATACCGGCCCTTATGTCTCTGAATTGGCCTTCGATGCGTGTTATTACCTGATCAAACGGCAATAACACGATGGCGAACGACGAAGCGGATTGTTATGATCAAAGACTAAGCCCGGCGAGCGCACGATGCTGGCCCTCTTGGTGTGCTAGCACAGCTAGTAGAACGGACTGGATGACCCTTTCAGCCCTCCTGCCTCTGCTCTCAGAGAGCGAGCGTTTCCAGGAGCTGATAGACCGTCTTCGGGAACCCACTTCCCATGAGACGTTAATTGCGCCCGAAGCGCCGACACCCTATGCGGTGGGAGCGCTGTGGCGTTCTTTTGGCGCGCCCGTTGTGGTCGTGACATCGCAGCCTGAATCCGCACGCCGATTGACCGACCAGCTATTCACATGGCTCGGGGAAGACGCGCCGATTTACCAGTTCACAGAGAACGAGACGCTCCCCTACGAACGTTTGACGCCTGACCGTGGCGCCACACACCAACGGATCCGGGCAATGGCGGCGCTTGAAGACCGCCTGGCTCCACGTCCGCCCCTGATCGTTGCGTCCGCTCTCGCCTTGTCCGAGAAGACGTTGGAACCGGAAGCATTCCGGGCCGGCTGCTATCAGATAAAAGTTGGAGACGTGTCCGCACCGAACAAACTCTCAGAGACATTGGTCGAGATCGGATACGAGGTTGAATCCACTGTTGAAGTTCCGGGGACGATCAGTCGTCGCGGCGGGATTCTTGACGTATTTCCGGTCTCATCCGATGTGCCTTACCGCGTCGAATTTTTCGGCGACGAGGTGGACAGTATCCGGGTGTTCGACCCCGAAACGCAGCGGTCTGTTGAACCCGCAAATGTCGTCACTATCGTTCCGGCTGAAGAGACTCTCCCACTCCGGTCAAACGGTGGGCGGATCCGGGACCTGGTCGGTGGACTCGACTTTTCTGGCAGCGCCGCTCGTGTCGAAGACCGGGTTACGGAGGAGCTAGGACGGATTCTTCGTGGGGAGATGCGAGACGAATTGTCCTACTACGCCGGGCTTTTCAACCACGGGTCGTTTTTCGATTACATGCCACCGGGGGCACTACTCGTCACGCTGCGATCGAGCGCCATCGAAGACGCAGCTCGATCGGCGGATAGGCGTCTTGATCAACTCCGCACTACCAAGGCGTCACGGGGCGAGATCCCGAACCATTTCCCACAGCCATACCTCGAATGGGGCCTCATTGCCGATGCGTTGAAAGACCGCAAACGTTCGGTTGCCATATCCCCGTTCGGTGTCGACGACGATCGATTACCCGGGTCCGCAGAGCGCTTGCCGTTCGAGATATCTCCGGTGTCCGTTGGCGAGGCAGAGTTTGCCCTGGACGAGATCGAGCGACGACAGGCGGCCGGGTACAGGGTCGTTGTGCTGACACAGCATGCGGGCCGACTCGCCGAAATGGCGGAAGAAAAAGGGATAGCCCACTCCGTTGCAAAAGAGCCGCTGCAGGCGCCAGAACCCGGAACAGCGGTCTTCGTCCAGGGACAACTACGCGAAGGTTTCGTAATGTCACCGGTCGGCGAGAGCCCGCTGGTGCTGCTCACGGACAAAGAAGTGTTCGGCGTCTCCAAGGAACGTAGAAGAGTTCGACGTCGTCCGATTCGCCGCGGCGCAAAGCTGAGCGACCTTCGCCCCGGCGTGTTCGTCGTCCACGTCGAACACGGAGTCGGCCGGTTTATCGGAGCCGAGGCGTCTGAGAACGAGGGACGCGAATATCTGCTGGTCGAGTACGCCGAGAACGACCGACTGTACGTCCCCACGGAACACGTGGACAGACTGACTCTCTACCGGAGCGCAGCCGACGCGCCCCCGAGGTTGACCCGATTGGGCACGCAGGAGTGGACACGCGCCAAGGCTCGCGTGCGGCGTGCGACCGAGCAGATCGCCGCCGAGTTGATCGCGTTATACGCATCCCGGGAAGTAATCCCGGGGCTTCAGGCCAAACCGGACACTCCATGGCAGGATCGGCTTGAGGCCAGCTTCCCGTTTGAAGAGACGCCGGACCAGTTGTCCGCCATCGCCGACGTAAAGGCCGACCTTGAGGCACCGCGCCCGATGGACAGGCTTGTTTGCGGGGATGTCGGATATGGGAAAACCGAGGTCGCACTCAGGGCAGCGTTCAAAATTGTCGAGAGCGGTCGGCAGGTGGCGATCCTTGTCCCGACAACCGTTCTCGCGCAGCAGCATTACGAAACGTTCTCGGATCGCTTAAGTGCATTCCCTGTGAAGGTAGATGTACTGAGCCGTTTCCGTTCGGATGAAGAGCAAAAGGCCATTGTCGCCGGGGTCGCTGCCGGAGATATCGATATCTGCATCGGAACCCACCGCATGCTGCAACGCGACATATCGTTCAAAAACCTGGGCATGGTCGTTATCGACGAAGAGCAGCGCTTTGGCGTGATCCACAAAGAACGCCTGAAGCAATTTCGATCCGAAGTAGACGTCCTCGCCATGTCCGCCACGCCGATACCCCGAACGCTCCACCTTTCACTTTCTGGCGTTAGGGACATGAGCACGATGGAGACGCCGCCTGACGAGCGCCTGCCTATCAAGACATATGTCTCAGAAGAGAGCAACGACCTGATCCGCGAGGCGGTGCTCCGGGAGTTGGACCGCGACGGCCAGGTGTTCTTTGTCCACAATCGGGTCAAGAACATAGAGCACACGGCATACAAACTTCAGCAGATGGTGCCCGAGGCCCGGATCTCCATCGGCCACGGCCAGATGCGCGAGGACCAGCTCGAAAAGGTCATGACGTCGTTTGCGGCGCATGAATCCGACGTACTCGTCTGCACCACTATCATCGAGAGCGGCCTTGACCTACCAAACGTCAACACGCTCGTTATAGATCGTGCCGACACGTTCGGGTTGTCGCAGCTTTACCAGTTAAGAGGACGTGTCGGCCGTGGCGCGCACCGGGCGTACGCATATCTGCTGGTGCCGGAGGGCAAGCAACTGACGGAGCAGGCTGACCAGAGGCTCAATACAATCCTGGCGGCCACCGAACTAGGGGCAGGGTTCCAGATCGCCATGCGTGACCTTGAGATCAGGGGAGCCGGCAATATTCTCGGAGACCAACAGAGTGGGCACATAGCGGCGATCGGGTTTGACCTGTACACATCACTACTCGCTCGGGCTGTCGAATCGGTAAAAGCGCTGCGGGAAGGCAAGAATGCGCCTGACGAGGAAGTGCCGTTCTCGACGACACGTGTAGATCTTGGCGTGGAAGCACTTGTCCCCGACTACTATGTAGAAGACCTTGCCGAACGACTGGATATCTATCAACGTCTAGCCGCCATGCGTGCCCTTGGCGATCTCGAAGAGCTTGAAGAAGAACTGGAAGATAGATTTGGTCGTATCCCCGGCCCGACGAGGGTCCTGCTGTACACCACCAAGGTCCGCATCCTGTCCGAGGCGTGCGGCGTAAACGCTGTTGTCGCCACCGACGAGCGCGTGACCTTCTCACTCGATGAGCCAACGGGAGGTGCAAGGACGGTCCTACAGAAGGCGCTTGGCCGTGGAATAACCGTCGGCCACATGCAGATCAGGCTTGAGATAGATCGAGACGATCCGGAGTGGCGTGAGGAATTGACCTGGACGCTCGAGGAACTTGGCCGATTCCGGCAGCAGTTCCTCTCGGTGCTGGCAGACGCCGGAGCGGCTGCGGGTGGGACCTAGCCGAACGCGTCTAGTACGGGCGGCAGCTCGTCCAGAGTTGTGATGCGCGGGCAGGCGTCGTAATCGGTGGCCGCGGAATGACGGTCTATTAAAATCGGGTTGATCCCCGCGCCCCGTGCGCCATCGATGTCCGTTTCGAGCTGATCGCCGACGTGGACCGCGGCACCCGCCTCGACACCCGCTCGCTCGAGAGCTGCCCTGAACATCTGTGGGTCCGGCTTGCTCGCGCCCACGTCCATCGAACTAATTGTGAAGTCCACGCGGTCCCGAAACCCCATTCTTTCAGCGACGTCGTGACCCGGCTGGCTCATGTTCGTGATGACGCCTACGACATACCCCCCTGACTGAAGGGCGTTCAGCGCCGGGATCACATCCTCGTACAGAGCGAATCCATACTCCTGACGACGCACGGCTTTCCAAACTTCGCCCGCCTTGTGAAGATCAATCTCATGCCCTGCCCCTTGTAATATGAGCTGTTCATAACGCTCAAAAAACCTTGATTGGGCCTCGGAAGTTAAGTCGCTGAGGGGTGCCTGTGCGGTCTGCTCAGCCATAAGCGCATCGGCCATAGCGTACCCGGCATCAATTCCGATTTTGTCGACCACAAAGCCAAAAGGTTCCATAGCGCGAGCCTGAACGACTTCTCGTGGTGGGTCGAAACCGACTAGGGTGTCATATAGGTCAAAAAACACGGCGCGAATTGAAGAAGTCATGGTGGTGATCCTACAACGGGCCAGGGCCCGAGAAGATGCGAGATAGGGCGATCGTGCGGGCGTATTGCCATACGGCCTTGCCCCCAAAGTTCACGTGCCATCACAGGCGAGGACACAACCCACAGTCCAACATCCAACAGTGCGGTTGTCGCGCTATTGATCGTTCTCCTGGTGGTCGCCTTATCCTCGATTAGTAATACGTGTTGGTCAGTCACACCTGCACCAGCCCCATAAATACCACGCACTGTTTATTCATGGCGACGTGCGAGCCTTACGGAGTGGGAGGTGACTGTACTCAGGGAATTGACGCCGAGCGAGATAGCTTCAGGAACGATCGGCGCAGTGTCAGATGTGGTCGCCGAACAAGTGGCGGTTTCCGATGAAGAGACACTG
>JAPKBN010000076.1 GCA_026421215.1 Dehalococcoidia bacterium | reverse complement strand
GGAATGTTGCTCTAGACTTCCCTCCCCACAAATTTGATCGCAGGTACGGTGCGGGCTGTGGTGTTGTGGCCCATGGTGAACAAATGACTAAGGGCGCACACTTTGCCAGACAAAACAGGCAACTACACCCAGGTGTTGAACTGCCGGGAAGGCAGCGTCCCCATCGGCGGCAGCCAGCCCTGCGCGTCTGACCGGGCCGGGTGCGCGGCAAGCCACTCCTCGTTCATTGATCCGCCCAGGCCGGGAGCTGTCGGTATCGGCAGATAGCCGTCCTGTTGTATCGGAAAATCGCCAATGAAGGCGTCCTGGAACCAAGGCTTCATCCCACCCTCATGGATCATGAAGTTTGGAGTGGATGCATCGAGCTGCAACGCAGCGAGCACGTCCATAGGGCCGTGGATAGCATGGGGCTGAAATCCCACGTACTGGGCCTCTGCCATGGCGGCGATTTTCTTCAACTCCATTATCCCACCGCCCTGGATTACGTCAGGCTGGATCATGGCGACGATCTGTCTTTTCAGGAGGTCTTCATAGTCCCACTTGGTGAAAAGTCTCTCGCCCGTTGCGATCGGTATGTTTACCGAGTCAGCAACCCTTTTCAGGGCATCGAGGTTGTGGAAGGGAACCGGTTCCTCGAACACGAATGGCCGATAAGGTTCCATCGCGTTGCCGACCCGGATGGCGGCGGAGGGCGTCAGACGCCCGTGCACCTCGACGAGAAGTTCTACTTGTTCTCCAACGGCTTCACGGACCGCTTTGAGTGTCGCAATGGCCTTGTGCTCAGCCTCCGCTGTGATGAACTGGCCTTGATGGTCGAACGGGTCGCCTTTTAGCGCGGTGACGCCCTGAGATACGTAGGACATGGCATGTTCGACCGCGGCCTCCGGCGTAATTCCGTCCCAACGTCCGTACGCCCAGATCCTGTCCCTTAAGGGACCGCCGAGCATGTCGTAGACCGGCAGTCCGGCGGCTTTGCCCTTGATGTCCCATAGGGCCATCTCTATACCGCTGATGGCCGATATTTGTATCGGGCCTCCCCTCACGAAGAAGTGGTGGTAAAGCGTCTGCCAGATTTTTTCGATGTGGCCGGCATCTTTGCCGACGACCATAGCGCCAAACTCCTCCACCATCGAAGCTACGCTGAGTGGGCCGCACGTAGAATCGCCCCAACCGGTAATCCCTTCGTCAGTATCGACTTTGACGGCCACGTAGTTGGCCGTCGCCTTCATCCCAACCGACTCAAGGTACGGATTGGAAATCGGGTCGGGTGCGAATGGAATCGCTGTGACTGCCGTGATCTTCATGTCATTGCTTTCTATCTGAATCCTGCCAGCGCTGCCCGGTACGTCCGGTTCATCTGTCGGCCGTGTGGGTCGTTCGTTGCGTGCAATCCTCCACCTCGAGTTTGTCGGGCGACCCAGTCGAACGCGCAGGCACCGGTCCTACGTGGTAGGAGGAACATAGGCGAGCTTAAAGCCTAGAAAGCGGGAAATGGTGGGTCCGGCAGGGATCGAACCTGCGACCGATCGGTTATGAGCCGACTGCTCTAACCACTGAGCTACGGACCCTGACTCCAAGCGAGGCGTAGCAATTTAGTTGCCAGATTATTGACGACATAATTGCTTGATCCGCCCGTCTACTTGAGTGGACATATCCAGATTACCTGATGGAGGGCACTTGGGGATGCTGGTTGGGGTCAGTTGTCCTGTGATGTCGGTCACTTTGCGATCGAATGCGGGTGCTAGACTCCCTCGGCCGCGTAGTACTCACCTATTCACACCCACTCGGAGGAGCCCCCTCGCATGAAGATCACCGACGTCCGAATGGAGGCCTACAGCTGGCCTCGTGAAAAGCCGATCACGAACGGCCTCTACACATACACACATTCCGGAATTCGGCCGGTGATCATCGAGACCGATGAGGGTGTTACGGGCATCGGCCTTGCTGGCGCCGACCATGTTTCTCCCGAAGTCACCGTGTCCATGGTGGAGCACTTCAAAGAGATACTGATCGGCAAAGACCCGCTCGATAACGAGCGTCACTGGCACGAGATGTGGCGGCCCAAGCTGGTCGGTCGTCGTGGTATTACGACCCGCGTTCTTGGCGGCATCGACATGGCGCTGTGGGACATAAAGGGCAAGGTCGCCAATATGCCGCTTTACAAGCTGTTGGGCGGCTTCACGAACAAGGTAGATACCTACATTGCGGGCGGCTATTACGAAGAAGGCAAAGGTCTTAAAGAGCTGGCGGCCGAGATGGAACACAACGTCGATATCGGCGTTCGGGCCGTCAAGATGAAGGTCGGTGCTTTGTCGATCAACGCCGATGTGGAGCGTGTGCGTGTAGCGCGTGAAGCAATCGGGCCGAATATCAGGCTGATGGTCGACGCCAACAACGCTTATCGCCATTATCAAGCGATCGAGTTCGCCCGCAAGACCGAGAAGTACGATCTGTTCTGGTTCGAGGAGCCGGTCGAGCCGGACGACTACATCGGTCAGGCCGAGATCACTCGGGCCACTAGCATTCCGATCGCAGCGGGCGAGAACGAATACACGCGCTACGGCTTCCGGGACATGATCAATGTACGGGCCGTGGACATCCTCCAGCCGGACGCTCTGGTCCTTGGTGGCGTTACAGAGTTCATGAAGATAGCGGCTCTCGCACAGGCGAATGACCTCGACCTTGCCCCGCACGGTAACCAGGAGGTACATATTCACCTCGTCTGCGCTATCCCGAACGGGTTGATCCTTGAGTACTACGCAGACAAGTTCGATGCCATGCACGGCAACGTGTTCAAGGACACGCTGGAGATCAAAGACGGTTACGTTTACGCACCAGACCGGGCTGGACTGGGCATGGAGCTCAATTCAGAATTCCTGGCCAAGTACAGGGTGGGCTAGGTGTTATCCGGACCGAGACGCATTGTGTAGACGTCCTCTCGTTCGGGGTCGGTCGGGTCGAAGTTCCGGTAGAACTTGAAACCTACCTTGGTTGCAACGCCTTGAGATGCGGTGTTTTCGTGGTTTATTGAGGCCACGAAGAACGTGATCCCGCGGTCGGTGTTCGCCCACTGGATTAAAGCTTTTGCTGCGGCCAATGCATAACCGTTGCGACGGAACGGTGGGAATATCGAGTAACCGATCTCCAGAGCGTCGTGTGCCAGATCCCCCAGATCGCCCAGAGAGTGCAGGCCCGGAGCTCCGTGGAAACCTATGTGTCCGACCATCTGCCCGTCTGATCGCCTCACAATTGCGTACATCAACCACCCAAGTAGTTCGGGCATCGCACGCAGTTGAGCCAACCGGAAGGCGATGCCCGGACGATCCGAAGCGGTCCAGCCTTCCCACAATGTGACTCCATCGAACTGAACATCGGGCTGTCCTTGTCGATCGAGCATCGTCTCAAGAAAGCCCGTCGTCATGGACACCAATTCAAGATCAACCGAATCCAGAGACCGGGGTCTTCGTGGTGCGACATCATCTCGGTTCTGCCCACTGGGGCCGTGGTCATTAACCATCGCCTGGTCTTATCCCCTGGATGTTGAGATGTGAGGAATAAATTCTGTTCGTGATTTTAAGTTGTGACGGCATGGCACCCGGAATATACTCGGCCCCGCCCTCAGGGATCATCGATCACCGCATACCGTCTGTTTTCAGGACGGGCGCGGTGGGAATGCCCAAGACGCCCAAGATACGGAGTAACTGTTGCCTGAATTCGATTTCGCCCAACCGACCTCGTTAAATGACGCGTTGGATCTTTTCGCCGCCGACGGCGAGGTGAGGGCGCTCGTTGGCGGGACAGACATAGTTGACCAGCTTAAAACTGGTCGTCGAAACGCCGACATGGTGGTCGACGTGAAGCGGATTCCCGAGCTGCAGCGCCTGGAGCTTACCGATGACGGCCTTCATATCGGCGCGGCCCGTAATCTAACGGACATAGCTGAGTTCCCGCCGGTGGTATCAGATTACCGAGGTTTGGCGGACTCTTCCCTACTTATCGGGTCATGGCAGATCCAGAACCGGGCGGGACTCGGCGGAAATGTATGTAACGCCGCGCCGTCAGGTGACACGATTCCTGCCCTCCTCTCCCATGACACAGTGGCCGTAGTAGCCAGCAAGTCCGGCACACGGGAGATCGCACTCTCGGACTTCTTCGCGGGTCCCGGACAGACCGTACTCCAGAAGGGCGAGATCCTGGTGGAACTTGTCCTCCCTCTCATGCAGGAAAACAGCGCCAGTTCTTACCTGCGCTTCATCCCACGAAATGAGATGGATATTGCGGTGGTTGGAGCAGGTAGCTTTGTGCAACTCAATCCGTCAAACAACACGGTCTTGAAAGCGCGTATCGCGCTGGCTTCTGTAGCTCCGACACCTGTTCGTGCCAGAGCAGCTGAAGAAGTCCTAGAAGGTAACGCCCTTACTGACGACCTGATCGAGATGGCGGCCGTGGCGGCCGTTGAGTCAGCGACACCGATCACGGACGTACGCGGCTCTGCCGAGTACCGACGTGAGTTGGTAAAGGTACTGACCCGTCGAACTCTCGGCATCTGCAGGGACAGGATCAACGGTTAACGTCTCGACATTTTCCTCGTAAACCCTATCTAGATATCAAGCACCAAGGACCCGAAACATGCAGCACATCTCCCTGACGGTCAACGGCGACCAGAATGAGCTTCTCGTGGACACGAGTTGGACTCTGCTGGAAACGTTGCGGGATCGCCTTCGGCTTACCGGAACAAAAGAAGGCTGCAGCAACGGAAACTGCGGCGCCTGCACGGTAATGATCAACGGGCGTACGGCTAATTCTTGCCTGGTGCTCGCTGTGGAAATGGACGGGAACGAGATCACGACCATCGAGGGCATCGCCACCCAGGGGAAACTCAACCCGGTTCAGGAAGCGTTCATCAAGGATGGGGCGCTACAGTGCGGGTTCTGCACTCCCGGTTTCATCGTATCCACGACGGCACTGTTGCAGCGCAACCCCGACCCGTCCGAGGAAGAGATTCGCACTAAGCTGGCGGGCAACCTCTGCCGATGCACCGGTTACGACAAGATCATCATGGCCGTCGAAGACGCCGCCGCGATGCTGCGGGGTTAATCTCTCCTAAAACATCCATCGATCAGCTCCTCTTTTTGCCTATCCATGACCGTAAACACCGTTTGGTGGAAAGTAACACCCCTCCCCTGTGGTAACGTGAGATCAACGGTCCGGAACAATAATCGGACTAGATTG
>JAPKBN010000075.1 GCA_026421215.1 Dehalococcoidia bacterium | reverse complement strand
ATGAGCTTAATCGTGCCCTTGAAAACACCCGTGCTCGGACCTGTCTCGGTGGCGGTAAAGGTCTTACCAGTCGTGTCCTGGGTCGTTTTGACCGTGACCTCAACCGTGTTGATCGAGCTGGTGTTCCAGCTCAGGGCAACGTTTGTGTCCAACGAAGCCGCTGAGGTCTGCGTAACAGTGATCGAACCAACCTGGGTTGCAGAACCAGCAAACGCACTTTGCAGCGTGAACATGGATGCTGAAGCAGTACCGGTGGCCGGATTGATCAGCGTAATGTCCTCAAGGATGTTGCCGTCGCCGTCAGCGTCGACAATCGGGCTTTCAGCGCCCGTGAGAACAATCGTCTGAGTGTTTCCGACATTGACGGTTGTACCAACCGTTGTCTTCGACTTCGGAACCGCCACGTTGACATCAGCATCTTCAACGAAAACTGTCAGCAAGTTGCTGGATGTCTGAATTGTGTTCTGGGCCGTCGAAGTCGGATCCGCGCTGGTTACCTCAACAAAGGAGGTGTAAACGGATTTACTTGCACCAGCGTATTTATAGCCAGTTATTGGCGTGGGGTCGTTTGTTAGTGTCGACCACTCGTTTGCCGTGTAGACCTTAGCGTCTACCGCAGCACGCGCAGTCGACCCTGACGATGTCAGGGCCACTAACCCCACAACCAGCAGCACGAATGCCGCCATTGCGGTTATCAATTTCACCGAAAGATTCACGTTCCTTGTCCCCCTATGACTTTCGCGTTTCTGACCACCGCTGGCAGAATTCTCTGCCTGTGGGTCTAGGCCTCGCCGTGATCCCAAGATTAAAACCATTCCTCCACAGGATCGTTCCGTCTCTAGTATCGACGGCGCCGGCCCGTGTATACGTCCCAATACTTCACATGGAAAACGCGTACATGTACGCGCGGACTCCCGGGACTGGAGCCGAACAGATGGATTCTTACACTCCGATCAAGAGGCTGTCAAGAAGCCCGAAGCGCGACAAACTGTGCGTTTCAGACCTGATTTCAGCACTCTTACCCGGTAGCGGATGAAGCCAATCTACAGAGTTCCTGACCTGATTGTCATGCAGAAGCAAGAATACGTGTGAGAGCAGATCTGTGTCAACGACTTTTAGGACGCGAGAGTCGCATTTTTAGTTCGTATCCTCCACAGTTGGCGATTGGCGCATCGTGGATACGTTAACTATGCAATGCTGCCACATCCTCAGATACCAGCAGCATTGCAGTTGATCGCTGTTTTCTAGGATGGGCAATTTACACCCATCTCAATTACCCCACCTTATTGATGGAAGCCAGGAACTCCTGGTTGTCCTGCGTTTTGGACATACGCTCGATAACCCGCTCCGTTCCGGCAGTGTTATCGCCGCCAGAATCCGAAGCGATTATCGACACCATTCGGCGGAGGAGCCAGATCTGTCGCAGATCTTGCTCTGACAGCAGCAGCTCTTCATGACGGGTGCCGCTGCGCTGGATGTCGATGGCAGGGTAAACACGTCGCTCGGCGAGCACTCGACTCAGGTGTAGCTCCATATTCCCGGTCCCCTTGAACTCCTCATAGATCAGGTCGTCCAATCGGCTGCCGGTGTCTATCAAACACGTCGCCAGAATCGTCAGGCTCCCGGCCTCGTCGCAATTCCTGGCCGCGCCAAAGAATCCCTTCGGTGGATACAGGGCGACCGGGTCCATGCCACCGGACAGCGTCTTGCCGCTTCCCGGAACGGACAGATTGTAAGCACGGGCGAGCCTGGTGAGGCTGTCAACAAGAATGACGACATCCTCGCCGGCCTCGACCAGCCGCTTGGCGCGAGCCAGTGCCGCCTCGGCAGCCCGTGTGTGGTCTGCCGGCGGCTCGTCAAAGGTGGAACTAAACACTTCACCCTCAATAGACCGCCGCATGTCTGTGACCTCTTCCGGTCGCTCACCGACCAGGGCCACGATAAGGCTCACGCCAGGGTTGTTGGCGGTGATTCCTTCTGCAATCTGCTTGAGCAGGATGGTCTTGCCGGCTTTCGGCGGCGCAACGATCATGCCGCGCTGGCCCATCCCGATGGGGGCTACAAGATCGATTAGCCGTGTCGCCATGTTCTTCGGTGTGGTCTCAAGTTTGATAATCTCGTCGGGGAAGATCGGGGTCAGTGACTCAAATTTGGGTCTCTTCAGGGTCGACTCCGGATCCAGGCCGTTAACGACCTCCACCCGGATCAGTGCGTAGTAACGCTCCCCCTCTTTAGGGGCACGGACCTCACCGGCGACCTGGTCACCCGGCCGAAGGCCGAATCGCCGAATCTGCGCCGGGGATACATATACCTCGGGATCGGATTCCCGCCCGCCACCGGTCGGTTGCCGGAGGAAGCCGTGGCCGTCTCCGCTTACTTCGAGTACGCCCATACCCAGAAGCTGGTCTGCTTCTTCAGCATGCCGGGCCAAGATCTGGAGAACCAGGTCCGACCGTTTTTTCGGAATTCCGTTCCTGAGGGTTAACTCAAGCGCCCGGGACCGGAGTTGGTCCATCGACATCGCACCAACGTTGCCGAGTTGCGAACCGCCATCGTCGTACTGGATATCTTGGGGCAGCCCCGCCGGTGTTCCACGGCCGCGGCCGTTTGAACGACGGCCGCGGTGCGATGACCGGCGGCGCCTGCTGCGTGACTGGCTCTGCGTAGTCAGATTAGTTCCTCCAGGTTGTGCCTCCTTTACAGAGGCGAGGGTGTAAGACGACAAACGCGTCTTGTGTATACCCGGCGTAATCGGCAGTCGTCGTGGTGGATGGGTGCAATACCAACCAACCCGGCGACTGTTTGCGCTGGATTTGTAGTGATCTATTAGAAAAGTGTTTGGACGGAGTCTCTTAAGAGTCGATCTCCGGGGAGTCGGCCTATGTTTACCGAACGCCGTATGTCCGTCGCTTGCCCTGTGGAAAATCTGCCTCTTAACCGATTGACTTGCTGAAGTTCAGCGAAGTCCGCAATGCAGATTTATGATCTGTGCAGACAAGTCCCGGGAGGTGCCCATGGGCGGGAAGGCCGGCAGTCCCGACCGATGCGCCTTATCAATCTTAATCACGATAGGCGACTTCCGAGACTATATCACAACGTTCCTCTAATCCTTTAACCAGAGATCCCGGATCGCTCAATAATCTCGGACGACGCCGACACACTTTCATCACCCGATGCGTCACTTGATTCATCAAGAGGCATCGCGTGCTGCGCGCCCTCGCGCAGCGTGTCGACGGCGGCGCCTATGAATTCGCGGAACAACGGGTGAGGGCGGGCGGGCCGGGACGCAAACTCCGGATGGAACTGCGAGCCGACCATAAACGGATGCCCCTCCACCTCACTGATCTCAACGAGGGAGCCATCGGGTGCGGTACCGCTAGATATGAGTCCGGAATCGTTTAGCCGTTCCCGGTAATCGTTATTCATCTCATAGCGATGCCGGTGTCGTTCATTGACATACTCTGCACCGTACGCGTTCGCGGCAATCGTTCCGGCGGTCAGCGTGCACGGATACAGACCGAGCCGCATTGTCCCTCCTGTTTCGCCAAGTTCCTCCTGCCCGGGCATGTACGCGATCACATGGTTTTGGGAGTCGGGGTCAAACTCCGCAGAGTTGGCGTCTTGCAATCCGAGAACGGACCTGGCGAACTCGATCACCATCACCTGCATACCCAGGCAGAGTCCCAGATACGGGATCCCGCGCTCGCGTGCGTAACGCGCGGCCGAGATCATCCCCTCAACACCTCGTTCGCCAAACCCACCCGGGACTATGATCCCGGAAGCCCGGTTGAGCACATGGTCGGCGCCAAATTCTTCAATGTCCTCCGCCTTGATCCAATCGATCACGACCTCGCAGTCGTGGGCGAGGGCGGCGTGGCGAAGCGCCTCTATCACGGAGAGGTAAGAGTCCGGGAGCTCGACATACTTCCCGACGATGGCAACCCTGACCGTCCGCTTTGGGTCGCGAAGCTTGTCGACCATATCGGACCATTCCGAAAGATCTGGATTGGTCGTGATGCCGAGTCGGCCCGCAAGGAAATCGCCAAATCCTGACTCTTCCAGGCTAAGGGGTACGGCGTACACCGTGTCCAAAGTTTCCAACCCAATGACCGCCTCTGTCGGCACGTCACAGTAGAGTGATATTTTCTCCCGCAGACCCAGATCAACATCAAAGTCGCTTCTGCAAATAATGGCGTCCGGCTGTATACCGATGCCTCGCAACGCCTGAACACTGTGCTGTGTCGGCTTGGTCTTCAACTCCCCCGTAGATCCGAGGTACGGCAACAGCGTGAGATGGACATAAGTGGCGTTGTCACGGCCGACGTCGTTCCGCATCTGCCGGATAGCCTCAAGGAATGGCAACCCTTCGATGTCACCCACCGTCCCCCCGACCTCGATAACTGCAACATCTGCTCCGGTCTCGTCGGCGAGCTGGTGGATGCGTTCCTTAATAAGGTTGGTGACGTGCGGGACGGTCTGGATCGTCCCGCCGAGATAGCGGCCGTTCCGTTCCCGCGCAATGACGTCAGAGTAAATCTGGCCGGCAGTCACGTTGGAAATCGACGTCAACTCGAGGTCGATGAACCGTTCATAGTGGCCGAGATCCAGGTCCGTCTCGGAGCCGTCCCCGGTCACATACACCTCGCCGTGCTGATAGGGCGACATCGTCCCGGGATCAACGTTGAGGTAAGGGTCCAATTTCATCACGGCGATCGTGGCGCCGCGGCTCTTGAGCATTCTCCCGACAGATGCAACGACAATGCCCTTTCCAAGAGAGCTAACGACGCCACCAGTGACGAACACGTACTGGGTCAAGGTCGTGCCTCCTTGAATACAGGGATTTCAGAACTAAGAGGGATAGATAGAAGGGCAGAACTCAGCATTCCCGGAATTCCCAAGGGCACCGGGTCCCAGAAATTCAACACCCGTGCCGGGTGAGCCCCGGGCAAAGAATTTCTCGGCCAAACCGCCTTATGAATCGGGAGGCGATCAGGGCCACAATCGCTTGTCAGATTAAGGTCAAGGCGATTGAGTTGGTCGGGTGGTTGAGGGGGAAGTCGCAGGGCCGGGCGAACCGGCAGTTCATAAATGAGATTTGTATCTCTGCGACTGATGGGGAAAGGTACCTCTCAAGGAGTCTGTCCTCGACTCCAATTGCGTAACCTCGAGGTTACCAGACGACCGACCTCCCGGCGAGACCTAAGTCTAATTTAGCCAAAGATGACGAGGTCCAAACATTAATACCTGAGAATTG
>JAPKBN010000033.1 GCA_026421215.1 Dehalococcoidia bacterium | reverse complement strand
ATTCAGCATCTACGTGTTGATGCAAATCAGTCAGACACGAGTTGTACTCATCCAATGAAAATCCATCCACGTAGGGTCGATGCTCTCCCGTTGGGCCATCTACTGCGCCCGATTCATAGGCCGCGTAGACCCATTCGTTTTCGGTCTCGACGTTGGGTAGAAGATTCTCACCCTTCTTGAGAGACAGCGAAGCTACAAGTCCAAGCCCTCCCCAGTTGGATACGGAAGCGATCATCAATTTCGTTGTGGTCGTCACACATGGGTCATCAGGAAGACGGTCGATACTTGCCGCCTCGTCCCGCAGATTGCCCATGCCGATTTCGTTACCACCGTCCCCTATTCCTACACTGTAAGGATGCTGATCAAACAGATGATCAATCTTGGCGTTGTACTCAGAGATGTCCGTCCCATGCATATTCCGGAACGTGCCGTCGCCAACTAGACCGGCGCGCTCGATAGCAATCACGACAGACGGGTTTTCCGTCTCCAGGATCTTTCGTGCGGCCGCCGCCGAGTCCATGTGATCGGCTATCGGGAATTCGATCACCCGCTTGTCTCCTGCGACCGACTTCATGACGTCCATAGAGTATTTGTCGGTCACGTACGCGACCTCGTATCCGATCGCTGCCAGCGCTTCGCCTATCGCCGCGGCTCCGGGAGGCCCGTCAGTCTCGGGTGCATTTGCATAGACGATATAGAACCCAGTGACGATCAACACCTTGCCCGGGTGCTCAAGGATCAAGTCCGCAGCTTCTTCGACATAATTAGAGGGCAGGTAAGGACGGAGCGCCGAAATGTTGCGGCCGTCTTTCTGGAGGATGATGTCCTCGATGGTGGTCATCTCAGGTTTGCTCCGTAATGACTATGGGGTTATTCGTCTTTAATTCTCGAGGAAGCTCAGCGATGAGTGGTGCTAGACGGCCTTCTACCGCCATCATTTGTGTGCGGGTGCAACTAACCCTTCTACCTCGCCAGTGAGTACTCCGTGCTGTTTCCGGTAATCCACTAAAGGACAGCCAGATCTTCATCTTTTAGGTCCGTGAGAAACATATGCCCAGGCGCGTGGGTGATCATCAGCGGCGGTTTGGACGCCATTGCCACGGCTTGCGGAGTCACGCCACAGGCCCAGAACACGGGAACGTCAGATGGATGGGCTGGCTCCCAGGCGTCTCCGAAGTCTGGCTTCATGGGGTCAGCCACGCCGATCGCCTCCGGGTTACCGACGTGTACCGGGGCACCGTGGGTGTTCGGGAATCTCGTCGTCGCCTGGACCGCCCTGACGACCTTGTCCTGCGGTATCCATCGCATAGATACGACCATCGGGCCGGCGAAAGGTCCGGCCGGGGTTGTCTGCAGGCTCGTCTTGAACATTGCGACGTTCTTGTCGGTCTCCCAGTGCGGGAGCACGATGCCGTTCTCGATAAGGGCGTGTTCAAACGAGAAACTGCACCCGAGGAGGAAGCTGACTAGGTCGTCCTGCCAGACTGATTTCAGATCAAGCAGTTCATCCGTCACTACACCGTCGCGATATACGAGATACCGGGGGACGTCGGTTCGGATGTCTGCGCCCGGAGCACTGATAATCGGCTCAATACTGCCCGCCTCAATCACGTCGATAACAGGACACGGCTTTGGGTTGCGCTGGCAGAACAACAGGAACTCGAACGCCGACTCTCGTGGCAGGATCGCTAGGTTTGCCTGAACAAATCCCGGTGCCATGCCGGAGGTCGGCTGTGCGAGTCGGTTTTCTCGAAACTCGGCACGTGCTTCTGAGGCCGTCACCGGGATTCTCGTGCTTGTGCTAGACATGAATTGGCTCCAATGGAGGGACTCACCCGCCTGATCTTCAAAATGTATGGGCATGGTAGGAGCGCGTGGTTGGCCGGTCAACGAGTGAGGACATTAGTCAGGATCGGTAAGAGCGACTTACGGGCGCTGAGGCTGTCAGCTTGAGTCTCCGTGACGTCTAGATCAGTCGGAAGACGTCGCATTCTATGAAAGTCCTTGTGGCCGGAGGGGCCGGACATGCTGGTAACGCCATCGCGTTCGAGCTAGTCCATACCGGTTCCGAGTGCACATGCTGTCCAACCTTGGGGCGGCGAGGCATTCTTCATCAGGATCAACGCCGAAGATGTCAGCTCATTGACCCCGGCCATCGATCTTGTGCGAAATGCCTACTCGGCTGCCGAGGTAAAGGATGATCTTGAGGGCTTCGCTACTACTATCAGCATAAACAAGACGCGACAGGCGTTCGGCCGGCAGCCGAAACTTACCTAACCGCGCCGCGTACTTTCGGTTTATGAAGGTAGCTGGAGAACGGAGCAGACGGCCCCATCCTCCAGCTACCGCCTAGAGAGCTAGCGCGGTTGAGAAGTCCGGAATGCCTTCCCAGCGACCGGAGTCCGTCGCACGCAACACGGCTATCGTCTTTATCACCTCGGGATTTCCGAGTCCGTGCGGTGGACGCCCTGTGAGCACCAGCAGTACGTTCTCGGCCTGCTTGCGTCCGCCTTCGACACCGGATGTCGGCGAAGCGCCGGCGATGTGAGGCGTGACGATCAGGTTATCGATGCCCAGCAACGGGTCCTCGGCGTCGATCGGCTCAGTCTCAGTCACGTCTAGGCCCGCTGCCTCTATCTGCCCGCTTTGTAGCGCTATCTGCAGTGCAGCCGGGTCCACGAGAGGTCCACGTGCACAGTTAATGAGGATCGCGTTCTTCTTCATCCGGGACAGCGTGTCCGAGTTGATCAGGTGGCGCGTCTCGGCTGTAGATGGCGTATGGATTGTTATGTAGTCGGCCGTCGTTAATAGTTCATCAAGCGATACAAGCTGCACACCATAAAGGTCTGCCGTCGTCTGCGGGACGTAAGGGTCGTACGAGATGATTCGCTCAGGACCGAACCCACGAATTCGTGACGCAAACGCCCTTCCGATGTTGCCGAGGCCAATGATGCCGACGGTGCTGCCGGCGATCCGGCGCAGGTTTGAACGGAATGCGGCGATGGAGGCCGGGTCGTCGCTCCACTTGCCCGCTTTGACCGCCCCGTCCGTTTCTCGTACCAGTCGCGTCAGGGAAAGCAGCAACGCCATTGCGTGGTCGGCAACCTCGGAGGTGTTGATGCCAGGCGTGTTGCAGGCGAGTATTCCGAGTTCGGTCGCCGCCGCAAGGTCGATCGAGTCGACGCCCACACCGGACCGGCTGACGATCTTCAGATTGGGACACGCCTCCAAGACCTCCCGGTCCGTGAGCGGAAGCGTTCCGATCATTGCGCCATCGACGTCCCGAAGGATGTCAATGTAATCGGCCTTTGAGGTCGTCGAGTCGACCAGTGTCTGAGAGAATTCGATCCCCGCGGCCTCGAACATGCTGGTATCGGCCATAGGACGTGAGACGTTAACGACTTTGAGGGTCATGTGGGAAGGGTCTCCTTAATTCGTGTGTCGGATGCAGATGAATGTGTGGGCTGTCGAGAAGGCCGAAGTATAGAGCGAACTCAGACTGGGACAAGCAACTCCGAGCGCATCTCGGGCGTGCCTAAGGTTGACGCGGCGCGAGTCGAGAAGACCAGAACGATGGATCGCCCGCTTCGGGGAATCCAAGGGGATCGATCAAGCCACGTGGCGGTTTACCGGCCTCAACGCGCTTCAGGTTGTCAGCGACCAATGTGGCTACGGCTTTCAAGACGACCTCTCGCTCGGTCGCATCCCTCAGCTCTGTAATCATCTTGTCCTGTCCGGATAGCGGGCCCGGCTGACTATCCGGGCATGTTTCCATCACCCCCAGAGCCACCGCGCCAAGCTTCCCGGACGCAAGCGCTTGAGCCACGTCTGATTCGTCTAGCGCCTCCGGAAGGCTAGTGTTAACCAGCACGGCGCCCGGTTTCATCAACTTCAACTCGCGATCGCTGATAACTCCGGGCGTGTGTGGTGTGTCACTCACGTGGACCGACACGTCATCGGCGTTTAGGAGCATTCGGTCCAGGCTGTGTCGGCGTGCCCCTACTTCAGTTGCGTAGCCCTGTACCACCGTCCTGACGTCGTGATAGACGATAGATGCGCCGGCCTCGGAGAAATGACGAGCAACCTCGATACCCACGTTGCCTAGCCCAACTATCCCGATGACCAGTTCGCTTATCGGTCGGGCCCGTTGACCGGCGAGTGCTAGCGCCGCATGAATTAAAGAAACAGTGTGTTCGGCTACAAATGGGGCGATTACCGGACCGGCGTTGGCGACGATCAATCCGCTCGCCTGCAGGGTGTTTACGGCGAGCGACGATTGCCGACATCCCGTGAACTGAACGAATCGGATTTCGTTGTCTTCTAACGCCAATTCACAGGCCGCTTCGGCGCCCGAACCCAACACCAGCGCCTCCGATCGGGCCGCCAAACCGGAGGTGTTGTCAGAGGGAGCCCAGTAGTCGAGCGATGACAGATTAACGTTCGGTCCGAGCGCGCCTTTAAGTGGGAATGCCAGGTTTTCGTACGGGCCGGGAACGAACAGTGTTTTAAGGGTCAATCCGCTTGCCTGGGGAATGTGTGTTTAGCGTTGTTCATTGCCTGATATCAAGTATGGAATCTGTATCACGTATCTGATCACGCCAATTTGCTAAGTGTCATAAGTGTGACGCAGGTTGGCGTGGTAATGGAGTCTATGTGCGGTCGGGAACGCTGGTCAAATTGATTGGGCGGGACGAAGCGTTACACGCCATGTCGTCCTGACCCTGAAGGCGAAGAGTCCGTCCCGGATTTGCTTCCGGAATCTCCTGGGTTTCAGTCCACCACGGTGTTTTGGTTCGATACGGCCCTTCAAGAGTCTCAAGGTCCTTTGTTACCGACTCCGAGAACAGTGCATTCCACCATCTCGTCTATCCCGCACGCGGGTCAGGCGAAGACGGAGGCTCCGTAAGCGGAACTCAGCATGTCGCCGTCCGCAAAACGGGTGAAGCGCAATACCGACATATCGATACTGGTCGACTTTCCATGCATAGCAAGTTCGGCGAGTCCCCTACCTATCGTCGGCGATAGCTTGAAGCCGTGGCCGGAGAAACCCGCTCCTACGACGAGGTTGTCGATGCCGGGTACTCGGTCAATTATCGGGTGGTGGTCTGGCGTGACCGTGAACAAACCGGACCAACCGCCATCCCACCCGGCCTCGTCGAACGCCGGGTATCGGTTCACGAGATATTCAAGTGAGTCTGCAGCGCATGAAGGGTCGACCGACTGATTGTATGTATCACGATCTGTCGGATCTTCCCTGATGCCGATAAGAGTCAGATCGCCCGCATCGGGTCGGAATGAGATGCCGTTTGAGGTGTCGGCTATGATCGGGTGTGTCGGGATTTTGTTCAGCGGTCGGTGAAGCTTTACCACTTGGTGTCGAACCCATGTGAGCGGCAACGGAGCTCCTACCGAATGCAGGAACTCCGGGATCCACGGACCGGCTGTGAGGACGACCGCCCCTGCGTTGATGCGTCCCTGATTTGTCTCGACCCCTACTGCACGGCCGCTGTTCAAGACAATCCCGGTGACGTTGACACCGAGGCGGACTTCGGCCCCGCCCTCACGGGCGCTCAACGCGAAGCCGTTGGTGACGGCCGAGCTATCGGCATACCCCGAATCAGGTTCGAATGCGACCGCTGCAACGCCGTCGAAATTGATCTCAGGCCACTGTGTTGCGGCTTCTTCAGGCGTCATAGCGCGTGAGTCAACACCATGTTCATTTTGAAGCGCAACGTTGGTCCGAAGTGCCTCTTCCTGCCCGGGTATGACGAGGAACACATAACCCGTGTTGACGAATCCGCCGGGATGCCCAGTTTCCGACTCGAAATCGGCGATCACGTTCCGGCTTTCCTCTGCCATCCGGGTAGTGATTGCGTTCGAGTAGTGGTTCCGCAGGATCGTCATGGACCGGCCAGTAGACCCGGCTGTAAGCGTATCCCTTTCAAGCAGAAGAGAGTTCGTAACGCCCATCTTCGCTAAGTAATGAAGCGTGGCGCACCCCATCACACCCCCGCCAATTACTACTACGTCGTACGAATCAGTCACAGACAACTCCCTGAGTGACGATCATCAGTTCATCACCGCTCCGCCGTTGACGTTCAACGCCTGGCCCGTGATCTCCGATGCGTCGTCTGAGGCGAGGAACGCGACTGCCTTTCCGATGTCCCGGGGCGTCTGCTCTCGACCCATCGGCATTCTTTCATTGATGCTCAGATCGAAAATCTCCCGAGACGTGAGCTCCGAGAGTTCGGGATTGTTGGCTTTCTGATTTTCGGCGATCGTCTCCCACATTGGCGTCCAGAGCACTCCCGGGCAAACAGCGTTTACGGTGATGTTGTGAGGAGCGAGTTCGACTGCCAGCAAATGTGTCCACTGGATCACCGCCGCCTTGGACACCGTATAAGGCGATTGCACGCTCCCGAGCGCGATTCTGGCGCCGCGGGGCTTGCGTCCCGCCTGCGATGCGATGTTGACGACTCGTCCGGTGTTCCGTTCACACATGTGTGGCGTTACCGAGTTCGTTGTGTGGACCAAACCCTTGACGTTCACGCCAAAAGTGGCGTCCCAGTCGGCCTCTGTGTGCTCCGTACGATCCTGGTATCCCGGCGCGCCAATCACACCGGCGTTACAGACGAGGATATCAATATGCCCAAACTCCTGGAGCACCGCCGCCGCAAGAGCGTCCATCGAGTCCTGCGATGTCGTGTCTCCCTGGAACGCAGCCGCCTGGCCGCCAGTTGAATTGATGGCATCCGAGGCAGTGCCGGCGGCGTCTGCGTCAAGGTCCGATATTGCAATTACTGAGCCGCGTTCGGAAAGCACTTCGGCGATACCGAATCCTATCCCGCGACCGGCGCCTGTGATCAGTGTTATCGCACCATCAAGATTGGTAGCGTTACTCATTCATAACTCCGTCTAGTCGTAGCCAACAGCCAGAAATTGGATTGTCTCCCTCCATCAGTTCATTCGGGCTCCGCCATTGACGTTCAAGGCCTGTCCAGTGATTTCCGCTGCGTCATCGGACGCCAGGAAGGCCACAGCTTTGCCGATATCCCTCGGGGTCTGACCGCGGCCTAGAGGAACGGTGGTTTGCATAAATTCGTCATATTCATTACGTACCGATCCCCCAGATCCGCCACCCACAAGGTTTTGGCGATTTGTGAATATGCCTTCGATCATGCTGGTCCACAATTCACCGGGGCACACGGCGTTTACGTTGATATTGAATGGGGCCAGTTCTACCGCCAACAGGTGGGTCCATTGAATCACTCCCGCCTTCGATACGCTGTACGGCATTCCGAGCGTGCGACCCGTTGCTGTACCTCGTGGTTTCCTCCCTCCATGGGAAGCGATATTGACGATCTTCCCGCGTTTATGTTCTTTCATATATGGAATGACAGCTTCGGTGGCGTTAACTACTCCACGGACGTTCACTGAATGCGTTATGTCCCAGTCAGCGTCGTTATATTCGGGACGGTTTTCGTAACCCTCAGACGCCCAGACCCCAGCGTTCGCCACGAGAATATCGATACCCCCTAGGGTCGTATTCACATTAGCGACGGCACTCTCCATCGAATCCCGGCTCGTGACATCAGCTACCGTGCCCAGGACTGAGTGTCCAGCTGCCCCCAAGTCAGATACGGCCTTGTCGCAGGCGGTTTGCGCCAGATCACATAGAGCTACAGTGGCACCACGTTCGACCAGCACCGTCGCTATGCCTAGGCCGATTCCGCGGGCTCCGCCTGTTACAAGGGCAACTTTGCCGGCCAGTTGGCCCAAAGAACTCTCGGGCATAATTCACTCCATTTTAAGTTTGAAGATGTCGGGAATGTATGTAGCCACCAACTTGGTGTCAACGCCATTAGCGCGTTCACAATCCGATTATGTACTCGCCAAGCCCGATCTATCGTTAAACTAATCCTTAGGCCTGGCAGCCAGCGGGGCCGTCACCCTTTATTCGCGTCCTGGCTCCTTCACCTTTCTTTGCGTTACTCATGTTTCATGGGGACGCGCCCGGGAAAAAGATGTCACCGATCACTCGAACTATCGAAAACACTGATCTAGAAACAATCGTTGGCCTAGCCAAGCGGCGCGGCTTTGTCTTCCAGTCCTCAGAAATCTACGGCGGACTTGGCAGCACCTGGGACTTTGGGCCACTGGGCGTTGAGCTGAAGCGTAACGTCAAGGACATGTGGTGGAAGTCGATGGTCCGTGACAGGGATGACATTGTCGGGTTGGACTCGGCGATCCTCCAGAGTCCTGAGGTATGGATGGCCAGCGGGCACGTGGAGAACTTCTCTGACCCGCTTGTGGAATGTGGCGGTTGCCATCGTCGATTCCGCGCGGATCATGTTGGCGAAAATTGCCCACACTGTGGAGAGTCCAAATTCTCTGAACCGCGTCAGTTCAATTTGCTTTTCAAGACGTTTATGGGCCCGGTGGAGGATGACGCTGCGGTCGTGTATCTGCGCCCGGAGACAGCACAGGGTATTTTCATCAACTTTGATAATGTCCAGACCACCACACGCAAGCGAATCCCGTTTGGTATAGCGCAGATCGGGAAGTCGTTCCGGAACGAGGTCACCCCCGGCAACTTCATCTTCCGGACGCGTGAATTCGAACAAATGGAGATGGAATTTTTCTGCAAGCCCGGATCGGATGAGGAGTGGCATCGTTACTGGATCGAATTCTCGGACGAGTGGTTCAAGAATTTTGGTATCCGAGGCGAAAAACTTCGGGTCCGGGAGCATGAGGCCGACGAACTACCGCACTATTCCAAGGGTTCTGCCGATATCGAGTACGAGTTCCCCTGGGGCTGGGGCGAGCTCGAGACGATCTCAAACCGGACCGACTTCGACCTTAAGGCTCACATTGAGCGCAGCGGTCGTGATCTCTCGTTCTTTGACGACGCCGCAAAGGAACGCTTCGTCCCTTACGTGGTTGAACCGGCGATGGGCGCAGACCGTTCCGCACTGGCGTTCATGGCGGATGCATATGACGAAGAGGGTGAGGGTAAGGAGAAGCGCACGGTGTTGCACTTCCACCCTGACATCGCGCCGGTGGCCGTGGCGGTGCTTCCGCTTTCCCGTAACGAGAAATTGGCTCCGAAGGCGCGTGAGGTTTACGACCTCGTGCGGGCCAACTTCAATGCCCAGTTCGACGATACCCAGAGTATCGGACGTCGCTACCGGAGGCAGGACGAGATCGGCACGCCACTGTGCGTGACGGTGGACTTTAAGACGATTGAAGAGGACAACGCTGTGACAATCCGTAACCGTGACACCATGGTTCAAGATCGGGTCCCGATCGATGGTTTGAAGGCTGCGTTGGAAGACCAACTCGAAAAACTTCGAGAGGCGTGTCACGGCTAATACTCCCTGTTCAAGGGAGACAAGCGAAATCGCGTGGCCCCGGGCAGGCGTATCAGTCATCAAAGGGAGATCACTCCTGTGTCGATGTCGCTATTTGAATCGGATGTCATTCCGCCATTTGATCTAAGAACGATCACGGAGACCATCGGAATATGATCCAATCGGCACATTCTTCAACGGATAAATCTATTAGCTCCCAGTGGGATGCGATCGCAACGTACCCAAGGAGCAACGTGTGCCGGCTGCTACTGTTAGCGTTTGCCGCTATGACGCTAGTGGGCGTCGCTTGTGGAACCTCAGACGGCACTGGATCTGAAACGAATTTGCCACCAGTTCAGGATCCCATAGCGACCGGGGCACCAGCCTTTATACCTGTTGATCACGCTGCGGACTTCGAAGTGTCCACTCCCAGCCACGGAGTATTTAACCTGGACCGGCTTGAGGGCAGACCCTTAGTGTTGAACTTCTGGTTTCCGTCATGTCCGCCCTGCCGTGCGGAGTTACCAGATCTGCAGGCCGCATACGAAGCCCATGCCGATGAAATCCAGTTTCTGGGGGTCCAACTCCTAGGTTTGGATTCCGCCGAAGAGGGCCAAGAGTTCCTTGACGAGCTTGGAATCGAGTACCCGTCGGGCGCCGATACCGATAACCAGATGGTTCGTGACTTCAAGATCGTCGGATTCCCGACGACGATCTTCATCGACAGTGACCACAATATCGTCAAGAAGCATGCTGGCATCCTGAGCGCCGGGTCATTGGAAGCGCTCATAAACTCGACCGTCGTGCCTGCATCCACTCCGGTAGACGTCTCTGGCTCCTAGGATCGTCAGAATCTCTGCGATCTCCCCAAACGCAATATATCTAATAGGACGCACTGGTTCTGTGGCCTGAGATAATCCCAGTATGGATACCATGAAATGATGACCGGGTTGTTCTCAATGCTTCCTCTTGCCGCCGCGCTAGGTGAGGTGGGGGAATATAAGGATGGGCTAATCGTGCTCGTGCGATGGTTGCACGCGCTCGGCGCCGTTGCATGGATCGGCGGTAGCGTTTTCTTTGCGCTGATCGTTCGGCCGGCGCAACGCGTAGACCCGGACGGTGTCGGAGCGGTAGTCGGACGCTTTGTTGGCCCATATCGTGAACTAGTGGACGTGTCGATTATCACGATCGTTGTCACCGGCCTGATTTTGATGTTTGAGCGACTCACGGGCGACGACGCTACGGTGGCTTATTTCACCGTACTCAGTGCCAAGATCGTGATCGCGGGCTGGATGTTCTACATGGTGTGGAGCCTGCGCAAAACCGGGTTCGTGCCGGAGGATCGGTCCGGGATTACCCAACGGCTGTCGTGGTTATTCGGATACAACGCCCTGCTCCTTGGCGGCGTGGTCGTATTCCTGATGGCCGGTGTGCTCAGGGCGATCTTTGAAACGGCCGTTGCCGGGTAGAGGCAGTCGGCCCTTAACGGCCGATTCTCGCTAACCTAACGCCTGCGCTTCCAACACGGCCAAGAAGTTCTTCTATGGTCACACCGGAGCCAGGATGCACGAGGTCCGGGGCGATCTCAGCCAGAGGGACTAGGACAAACGCTCGCTCATGCAGTCTAGGATGCGGAATCTGAACCCCGGTCTCATCTAGTACGACATCACCCAACAGTAAGACGTCCAAGTCGATGATCCTTGCGCCGTATCGTTCGGTCCGTACCCGTCCGATATTAGCCTCGATCTTCAACATCGCCACTACAAGTGCTCTGGGGCCGAGTTCCGTCTTAAGCGCCGCAACCTGGTTCAGATAGTCGGGCTGCTTGCCCGGCACGTCCCAAGCGTCTGTTTCGTATATCGACGACAACTGGCTCACAATTCCCACCGAACCCAACGCTTCTAGAGCCAACTCAAGGTGGCGGGCGCGATCCCCGTGTTGCGATCCAAGATTGGAGCCGAGTCCAATGTATGCGGTGATAAGTTCGTCGGTCACGCCTTCGGGCTCCAGCCACGTACGATTGCGTCGCTCATACGGGCCACGCGCACCATCTCTTTGACGTCATGCACGCGCACAATGTCGGCACCTCGTTCGATCGCCAGCGCCACGGTCGCTGCGGTCCCTTCGATCCGTTGGTCCATGGGGAGTCCAAGGACCTTTCCTATCGAGGATTTTCGGGATGTTCCAATCAATACCGGGTATCCAAGATCGACCAGTTTCGACAGGCCGCGCTGCATGTCGATGCTCTGCTGTACTGTTTTGCCGAACCCGATTCCTGGATCAAGGATCACCTTTGACGGCGGGAGCCCGGCGTCTTCAACCAATTTAGCCGTTCGAAGCAGGTCTTCGATCACTTCAGCCACTACACCGGATGGATACACAGCTCGCCTCCGGGTGTGATTGATGATCAACGGCACATCGAGCCCGGCTATGACGTCGGCCGCGCCAGAGTCAGCCCCCAACATAGATACGTCGTTCACCATCGATGCCCCGGACACAACGGCCAAACTGGCGACGGTCGACTTCTGTGTATCGATACTGATAGGGATGCCCAGCCGACCACGCAGAGCCTCGATCACCGGGATGACTCTCCGTGCCTCTTCTTCCGACGGCACCGGGCGGGCGTCGTTGTATACCGATTGTGGGCGACTTGATTCGCCTCCAATGTCGATGATGTCTGCGCCATCGTCCTCGAAACTAAGCGCCAGACCCACGGCCCGTTGAAGGTCGTTACCGGTCCCATCACCGGAAAACGAGTCAGGGGTGACGTTTAAGACTCCCATAACGTAAGTCCGAGCTCCCCAGACGAATTTGCGATCGCCGATCAATAGTTCCCGGGGATCGGCGTTATTGACATCACTGCTAGTCACTCTGGCTGCAATCCTCTGTGAAATTCCCGACACATCGGGCGTATGTGCACCTTGCAGGAACGATTCAGGCGGTTGATCGATACAAGCACGGGCCACGAATAGGCTATCACCGGGCAACAAGTCACATCCCTTGGAACCATCGTGATTTCGATTGCTACGACTCTGACCGTGCGCTACGATTGCCGCTTGAGAGCGGTCAACGTTACGGCCCCAGTAAAAGGGTCGGTGTTTTATGCTTTCAAGTGAAGTGGCGACACGCGGATTCACCGGGGATCAAAGCAATCTCTACCGATACAACCAATACCGAATCGTCCAAGTCAGAGCAGCCTCCCGACGCGCGGACCGTGTTGGCTGATCGTCGTGAGAAAGCCCTTCTTGGCGGTGGCCAGGAACGCGTCGATGCTCAGCGCAAGCGCGGAAAGTTAACGGCCCGCGAGCGCTTGGAACTGCTGTTTGACCCGGGAACCTTTAACGAGATCGACACCTTCGTTACCCACCGTGCATCAGATCTCGGTTTGGACAAACAGAGATTTGATAGTGACTCGGTTGTTACCGGTTATGGCGAAGTTGAAGGTCGTACCGTCTGCGCCTACGCACAGGACTTCACGGTCCTCGGCGGTTCGTTGTCGGAAGTCGCCGGGCTGAAGATCTCAAAAATCATGGATCACGCCGCGCGGATCGGCGCGCCGATTGTTGGCGTCAACGATTCTGGAGGCGCACGGATTCAGGAGGGCGTGACATCGCTTGCCGGGTACGGCGAGATATTCACGCGTAACGTTCTGTCTTCCGGGGTGATTCCCCAGATCACCGTCATCGCCGGCCCAACGGCCGGAGGCGCGGTCTACTCCCCTGCTATTACCGACTTCATTTTCATGATCGATGGCATTGGCCAGATGTACATCACGGGACCCGGGGTTGTGAAGGCTGTAACGGGAGAGGACGTGTCCCTGGAGGAGCTTGGTGGCGCGCAAACACATGCAGCCATCAGCGGAGTTGCCCACTTTGTCGCCCCGGACGAACAGAACTGCTTCCTGTCGGTCCGTAAACTTCTTTCCTTCCTGCCCTCCAACAACGTCGAGAGCACTCCTCCTTCCGAAACCTCGGACGATCCCGGCCGCAGAGATGAATCGCTGGCTACGGTTGTGCCTGACAATCCCAACCAGCCGTACAGCATGCTGGATGTGATCAGGCCGATCGTTGATGACGGCGAGTTTTTTGAGGTCCAGGCGATGTACGCGCCGAATATCCTGATCGGGTTCGCCCGTATGAATGGTGAATCTATTGGCATCGTCGCCCAGCAACCGGCAGCTAACGCCGGAGTTCTGGACATCAATGCTTCTGAAAAGGCTGCGAGATTCATCCGATTCTGTGACGCATTCAACATCCCGATTGTGACGCTTGTGGATACGCCCGGTTTTATGCCCGGTACAGCACAGGAACACGGTGGAATAATCCGGCGTGGGGCCAAACTGCTTTATGCATACGTCGAGGCGACGGTGCCCAAGGTGACCGTCGTAACCCGGAAGGCGTACGGCGGAGCCTACATAGTGATGAGCAGCAAGCACCTGCGCGGTGATATCAACTACGCATGGCCCTCTGCGGAGATCGCAGTCATGGGCGCGGAAGGCGCGGTGGCTGTAATTGGCCGTAGAGATATCTCGGGAGCCGACGACCCTGAGGCCAAACGAAAAGAATTGATTGCAGATTACGAAGAGCGATTCTCCAATCCTTATGTCGCTGCAAATCGTGGTTATCTGGACGACGTAATCGATCCGATAGATACCCGACCGAAGATTATTGCTGCGCTGAAAATGCTGCGTAACAAGACGGATTCAATGCCTGCGAAAAAGCACGGGAACATCCCTCTGTAAAAATTCCCGCCGGCATAAGTACGCCCCGCGGGCACAGGTAATCACGACGGAATCGAATAACGAAATATCGAGAGGAATAACGAGAGTTGCGGAGTAAAGTAACGGTCGTAGGCGCAGGAAATGTAGGCGCCACAACGGCACAAAGAATCGTAGACAAGGCGCTTGCCGATGTCGTGCTTGTTGATGTCGTTGAAGGCTTGCCGCAGGGCAAGGCGCTTGACATGGCCGAGAGCACACCCGTATCCGGCGCAGACGTAAGCGTGATAGGTTCGAACGACTACGAACAGTCTGCGGATTCCGACGTTGTTGTGATCACGGCGGGCATTGCAAGGCGCCCCGGCATGAGCCGCGACGACCTGCTGCTCACCAACATGAATATCATGACATCGGTCGTCACGGAAGTGGTTAAACACTCTCCGGACGCCATCCTTGTTATCGTTTCGAACCCGCTTGATGCAATGGTCCAGAAGGCCTACGAGGTCAGCGGGTTCCCGAAAGAACGCGTAGTCGGCATGGCCGGAATCCTGGACACATCAAGGTTCCGGACATTTCTAGCGCAAGAACTAAACGTCTCTGTGACCAACGTCTCGGCATACGTGCTTGGTGGCCACGGTGACTCCATGGTTCCGTTGCTTGGCACAACGACGGTCGGCGGTAAGCCCGTCACAGAGATGATCGAAGCAGGTCGGCTCGAAGAGATCGTGCAGCGGACCCGTGACGGCGGCGCAGAGATCGTCAACTACCTGAAGACCGGCTCCGCCTACTATGCTCCTTCTGCCGCCGCCGTGCAGATGGTTGAGGCTATTCTGGGAGACAGGAAAGAGATACTTCCGTGCGCCGCGTACCTCGAAGGCGAGTACGGGATATCAGGACTTTATGCCGGTGTCCCGGTGAAGCTGGGCGCAGGTGGCGTTGAGGAGATAATCGAGATCGACCTTACCGATGCAGAAGCCACAGCTCTCAAGGCATCTGCGGATTCGGTCCAGGAACTGATCGACGTGATGGCCGCGAACTCGTAGCTTTTAATTAGTGTCGAAACAAGTGAACGGGGCGGGGTTTATTCCGCCCCGTTTTCGCGTCTGATGTATTGGACTTGATTCAGGGTTCCCGAGCAGACTCTAAATGGAGCAGACTGTCGACACATAGCCCGCGCCGATTGACAAATACGTCGGGCGTGAATAACAACCTTTACAAGGAGCCGAGATGCCCCGTATTCATGTCCTGGGAGCGGGTACGCCAACACCTACTCCTACCCGTTTCGGAACCGCGTACGTAGTGGAAGTTGATGGCGAGTTCATCATGTTCGATTGCGGCCCGGCGGCGACGCATAAATTGGTCCAGGCGGGCATGTTTCCTACGCAGATTGACAACCTCTTTTTTACGCATCACCACTTCGACCATGATGTGGATTATCCGTGTTTTTTGCTCACTCGGTGGGACCAGAGCATCGGTAAAGAGAACGATTTGAAGGTGTTTGGCCCGACGTTGACGGAATCCATAACGGATAAACTGATCGGCCCGGACGGAGCGTTCACGCATGACTGGAAAGCTCGTGTAAATCACCCGCTGAGCCAGGCCGTATACGTGAATCGTGGCGGTAAGCTGCCGAGAAAACCCCCGAATGTGGATGCCCGTGACGTGGGCGTTGGGACCGTGTTGACGACCAAGAAATGGGAGGTCACTTCGGCACCTGCGGAGCATGTGCAGCCTTACCTGGATTCGCTCGCATACCGCATGGACACCACCAGCGGATCGGTGGTGTTCACAGGCGACACACAGCCGTGTCAGTCGGTCATTGACCTGGCGAAGGGCGCTGATGCGCTCGTGTGTATGTGTTGGGATGACCAGGACGTAATGAACGCGGTGGGTGAAGGCGGCGGCCAATGTGGAACAGTTGGCGCGGCCGAGATGGCGGCCGCTGCCGGCGTCAAGAAGTTACTCCTCGCGCATATCGGACCGCACCTGTCTCAACATGGAGCCATGGAGAAAGGGATCGGGGATATCAGCCGCATTTTCGGTGGAGAAATCATATTCACCGAAGAGATAATGCCCGTAGATGTGGAACCAGACGGCGGACTCTACGAAGAGACACATTCTGGCGGCGATGGCCACGACCACGGACATGACCACGGGGACGGCCACACACACAGCCATTAATAGCAAAGAGGGCGGTTGATCTCATCATAACCGCCCTCTTTGATTTATCTTAGTCTGGCGCCGCGCCTTAACTAGAGGCATAGGCGCGTAACACTCTGACTAACGCACCGCCACCGGGGCTGACGCCGCCTTGCCGATCACCTCTTTGGTGGAGATGATGTGGCGTTGGAGTCCCAGCTCCTTTGGCTGCATTCCCATTGCCAGCCCCAGCATCTGAGGCAAGTGGAGAATCGGCAGATCAATCTTGCCACTCGGCCTGCGCTTTGCCGCTTTTGGCTGGTAACCATCCAGGTTTAGGTGGCAAAGCGGGCATGGGGTGACCATAGCGTCCGCACCTAGGTCCTTCGCTTCTCCTGTGTGGTTGGAAACCATCTGGATGGCATTGCTCTGGTTGATCAGCAGTATCGGCAGGCCACAGCACTTTGTTTTACCGTCGTTCTCCACCGCAACGGCGCCGGTAGATTCGATCACCGTCTCGAGCGAGGTCTGGCGCTCCGGGTGCTCTTCGAACCCCAGCGCATCGCTCGGCCGGACGATGTAGCAGCCATAGAACGGAGCGAACTTCAGGCCTGACAGCTCTTTTGTGAACGTCTTCTGTAGTTCCTCGATACCGATCTCTTCCACCAGCACCCACAAGAAGTGCTTTATGACGGTCGTTCCCTTGTACTGCAGGCCTTCTTCGGCGAGGACTTCGTTGATCTCGGCGAGGTACTCGGGATCCCGTAGGACCCGTCGGTTGGCTTGGGACATTACCCCCTGGCAGGTGCTGCAGATCGTCATGATCGGCAACCCCATCTTCTCTGCGAGAGCGAAGGTGCGGACGTTAAGAGCATCGCCCAGTTTCTGGTTTCGTTCCTGAAGAACGCCGGCACCGGTACAGGCCGCAGACACAATCTCCTCGCGTTCAATACCGAGGCGATCCATCACGGCGTTCGCTGACACCATAAGTTCTGGCGTGCCGCCCCTTGCGACACATCCCGGGTAGAAGGCGTACTTCATTTACTTTCCCTCGATTTTTTCAAATATCTGCTTCACCTTGTCCGGCTCAGACGATTTGTGCCCTTTCCACGGAAATTTGCCTTTACGCATCGCCCGGAGTCCGACGGGGGCGGAATCGAGAAGCGCCGGGATGTTGAACTTGCCCATGCTGTCCACGGCCAGTTTCATTTCATCCAGCCGGCCGTTCTTCTTGACCGACTTGGCGAACGACTCTGTGTGACGTGATCCAGATGTGTTGTTGAACCCGGTTTCCATGGCCATGTCACGCATCACCATGATTCTTCCCATCGGATCGACGTCCTTCGGACAGACCTCCACGCACTGCATGCAGCGTGTGCAGTCCCAGACGCCTGAGGGCTTGTTCAAGTCCTCAAGCCGGTCTTTCTGATGGCCGTCTCTGGGGTCCTTCACAAACCTGTAAGCCTTTGCGAGGGCGGCCGGGCCAAGGAAGCTGTCGTCCACTTCCAGCACGGTGCAGTCTGATACGCAGGCGCCACACTGGATGCAGTTCACGACACCAACAAGATGGACCATGTCTTCATCTGATGCGAAGTATTCCGCTTCTGGAATGACGCCCTCGGGTTGAAGGTATGGTGTTACCGCGCGCATTTTGTCCCAGAACGGCTTGAACTCCACGACCAGATCCTTGATAACCGGCATGTTGCCGACCGGGTCGATCGTGAGCGTCTCTCCGTTTGGCGCAACGGAGCTGATCCGGGTCTTGCAGACCAGCTTTGCCTGTCCGTCCACGCGCATAGCGCATGACCCGCAGATCGAGGCGCGGCAAGAACACCGCATCGACAATGTTCCGTCCATATCCTCACGAATCGTGAGAAGTGCATCGAGAACTGTCGTGGTGTCGGTCACCTCGACGGTGTAGTCCTGATACCCGGCTTCCCCCGGGTTCTCGGGATCGTAGCGCTTTACGCGTAGCGTCTGCTCCATCTAGTAGACCCTTTCAATCGGCGTCCAGTTCGTGATCGTGACATCTAGTGTCTCGACCCGGGAGCCTTCGCCGTCTTTGTAAACGAGGGTGTGCTTCAGCCAGTTTTCGTCGTCCCTGTCTGGCATATCGGTACGGTAGTGAGCGCCCCGGCTTTCCTTGCGCGCATTGGCCCCGGCGCAAATTGCATGAGCGACGTCGAGCATGTAATCGAGCTCGATGGCGGCCATGATGTCTGTGTTGAACACCTTGCCCTTGTTGTCCACAGCCACTCGTTGGTACAGAGATCGCAACTCTTTGACCGTCGCGGTAGCGGCGTCGATGCTCTTCTGGTCTCTAAAGACTCCGATTCCAGCAACCATGCTCTCCCCCATCTCACGCCGTATTCCCGCAGATCGGAGATCAGCGGGTCGGTCTAGCAAGGCCTGGTAGCGAGCCTTTTCGGATGCCAACATTGACTCGTCTGAAGAGTGTCTCTCCGCGCTGTTGGCGAATTCTGCTGCGGCTATCGCCGTTCGGCGCCCAAATACGATCGTGTCCAGGAGGGAGTTTGCGCCAAGCCGGTTTCCGCCGTGGACCGATACATTTGCCGTTTCGCCCGCTGCGTAGAGGCCAGGGACCTCGGTAGCGCCGTTTATGTCGGTCTTGATCCCGCCCATGATGTAGTGCATGCCAGGGCGAATCGGAATCGACGTTTCGGCGAGATCGACCCCGACGAATTCCAATGCGACTTCTTGCAGATAACCCAGCCGCTCTTCGATGAAGGTCCGCCCGAGGTGGCGCAGATCGAGATGTATATTGCCGTCGATCCCACGACCCTCATTGATCTCGGTCTGTTCGGACCGTGAGACGACGTCCCGGGAAGCGAGTTCCAGGTAGTCAGGGGCGTAGGTTTTCATGAAGCGCTCGCCTTCTGCATTAAGAAGGTATGCGCCTTCACCCCGGGCGGCTTCGGACAGGAGAATTCCTGATCCCGCAAGGGTCGTCGGGTGGTACTGGATCATCTCCATGTCCATAAGAGGGGCGCCGGCTCTGTACGCCAGTCCCAATCCCTCGCCCGTGCAGATCAGTGCGTTGGTAGACGGCTCAAATACCCGCCCTGCTCCACCGGTAGCCATTATCACGGCTTTCGCCCTGATCATTTGCAACTCACCGGTATGGATGTCCATCGCCATCACGCCATGGCACACTCCGTCCTCGACGATGAGGTTAGAGACGAACCATTCTTCGTAGAAGTTCACATCGTGTTTGATCGCCTGCTCGTAGAGGACTTGCAGCATCGCCGAGCCCGTAATGGCTCCAACGTAAAAGGTTCGGGCGACCTTTTGGCCTCCGAAGCGACGGGCTCCGAGCTGTCCATCTTCATTACGGCTGAAGATCACACCCATGTGCTCTAGCTCGATGATGGCGTCGCCGGCCTCACGCGACATCAACTCAACAGCATCCTGGTCTGCGAGGTAGTCGCTGCCCTTTATGGTGTCCAGCGCGTGGCCTTCCCATTCGTCCCCGCGGTCAGTCATCGGCGCGTTGATTCCGCCCTGCGCAGCGTTTGAGTGGCTGCGAATTGGATGCACCTTGGTGATCACTGCAGCATCCACACCCATCCGGGCGGCCTCTATCGAGGCTCTGAGCCCGGCAAGGCCGGCGCCGATTATTAGAACGTCGTGTTCGTACATCCGTTACCTCTTGCTTGCGGCGGCATGTAGTTCAGTAAGCGCCTGCCAGAGCGCGTGTTTGTTAAGCGAGCTGTCAGACAGGACAGGTGGTCTAAATTGCGTATTCACGCTGTGATCATCAGTTCCGGACAAAGGTATAACGCGGACAGAAGCGCAGCGATACTTTTCGAGTCGACTATCTTGCCTGCGCGTATCAGGTCAGGAATATCTGAAATCGGTGTCCTGGCGAGTTCAACGTCCTCATCTTCGTCTTGTGGGAGGGAGGATGTCGTGAGCCCGGTCGCCATAAATCCGTGCATGTACTCGGTAGAGATACTGGGGGCCGCCCAGAAACCGGGCAACGGCTCCAAATGTGCCGCCGTGTGCCCTGCCTCTTCCTGGAGTTCGCGAAAGGCGGCGTCCCTCGGCTCTTCTCCAGGATCGATGTGTCCGGCGGGCGCTTCAAGTAAGACGGACTGCACTGCATGGCGCCACTGTTTAACCAACAGCACGTATCCATCGTCCGTTACCGGTATGACGACGACCGAGTCCGACTGTTCAACCACACCCCGTTCAAGTGTCGGACGGTTTCCAAGTTGGATAGTGTCCACACGCATTTTTACTCGGTGGTCGTCGTATACCTGTCGAGAAACGACGGTTGTAGTGGTCAGCATCGGTTAAATATTACCTCAGTGACCGGCGTTATCGGGGCGCTCTTCTTCATCGCTGCCCTCACGCGTCATTGCCCCCTGACGCATCCCCAGCCGCCGGGTCAAAGACTGGTAGAAAGCGGCGGGCGGGTGCTTGCGGAGGAATCGTGCCCGGAACTCGCTCGTCTCTACCTGAACGGTGGTGCCAACGGCGATTACTCGATCGACAAATCCATCGACGCTAAGCATGCCGCCGGCCTCGTTCTCTACCGTGATGCTTACGACGGCTGCGGGTCTTAGCAGCAACCCGCCCTGGAGACTCATGTGCGCAGCGATCGGTTTGAGGAGGAAGGCCCCGCTGGTGGGGTTCATCACCGGCCCACCAAGTGCGAGGCCGTATCCGGTGGAGCCGGTTGCGGTGGATATCACGAGACCGTCACCGCGGTAGGTGACGATCCGTTGGCCATCGACGACAGTTTGAAGGTCGACCACGCGAATGGACGCTCCCCTGCCCACTACGACATCGTTTAAAGCGTGAAACGGCGCTTCGGTGGAATCGATCACAGTGGCGCGTATCATGGCCCGCTCTTCGATCCGCGGTCCTGTGCCATCCAAATCCCAGTTGTCTAGGTACCAGTCCATGTCATTCAGCGCGTCTGAGGCGTCCATCTCTGCCATGAACCCCACGCGGCCCATGTTGATCCCGAGTACGGGGATCGCAAATGGAGCTGCTGCATGTGCGCCGCGCAAGATGGTGCCGTCGCCACCGATGGTGACTACAAGGTCACATCCTTGGACACCGCTCTCAAGATCGGCGACGGGTTCGGCCGGGAGAAGCGTCCATTTGCTATTGCCGTAGCGTTCCGACAACTCGCGCGCAAGGTCCTCGGCTTCCGAGAGGAGCGCATGGTAAACGATGACCACGTTCTGAATTTGAGACATTTCGTACGTCTGATGGGCGCTAGGTGATGACGCCGAACACGGCGTACCTTGCGAACTCTAGCAGCGATGAGGGCGCTATACCGAATATGAGCAGACCGGCGGATGCAACCAGCGTAGCTGCCCACACTGGAATGTCCGCCGTAACACGTTCCTCTGATTCAGGCTCGTCTAGGAACATCGTACGTACAACCCTGAGGTAGTAGAACGCAGAGATCACGGAGTTGATGACCCCGATGATCGCCAGCCATGCGAGGCCGGAATCTACAGCCGCGCTGAATACGAAGATCTTGCCGAGGAACCCGGCGGTCGGCGGGATACCTAGCAGGGACAGCAGCCCAAGCGCGAGCAGTACCGATAGAAGCGGCGCCCTGCGGGCCATCCCGGCAAATCCACTGATCATGTCGCTGCCGGTCTTATTGGTGATGGCGATGATCGCAAAGAACACGGCTAGGTTGGTGACGGCGTAGGCGACGAGGTAGAACAGGACTCCCTGCGGCCCGGCTATGAAGTTATCGCTATTGCTGTTGCCCGCTACGGCGGCCAAACCGACGAGCAGATACCCGGCGTGCGCCACCGTGCTGTAGCCCAGCATCCGCTTTATGTTCCGCTGTGAAAGGGCGAGCAGGTTGCCGGCGGTCATCGTGATAGCGGCAAGGATCGCAATGAGGATGGACCAGTCAGCGGCCAATCCTTCGGTGCCGAGCGCCGTATAGAGGACTCGAAGAACGATCGCAAACGCGGCCGATTTTGAGGCGATAGACAGGAACGCAACGACCGGAGTCGGCGCTCCCTCGTATACGTCCGGCACCCACATCTGGAACGGCGCCATCGCCATCTTGAAGCCGAATCCGGCGACTACCATCACAACGCCCAGCATGACTGCGCTGGACCCGAACGCTCGGTCCCCGTCCGCGGTCATGCCGTTGATGCCCTCTAGCATTCCGGCAATATCGGTCGTTCCGGTTGCGCCGTACAGGTACACAAGTCCGTATAGAAGTACAGCGGAACTCAGTGCGCTCAGAAGCAGGAACTTCAATCCCGCCTCAAGTGAACGATCTGTCCTCAGGAACGCAGCGAGAGCGGCCGCAGGCAGCGCAGAGAGCTCGAGTGCGACGTACGCCGTGATGACGTCCTGTGAGGCTACGAGCAGCATCATGCCGCTGACCGAGAACAGCACTAACGCAAGGAACTCGCCCTGGAAACCCACAAATTTCTTGGAGTAGGTGGCGCCGGCGATGATTACAGCGCCGGTGGTGCCGATTAACAGGAAGTGGAAGAAGAGCGCAAATCGGTCAGCCGTGACGGTTCCGAATACGCCTATCTCGGTCTCTGGCGTGTTGAACCAGAGTGCCAGGGTCAGGCCAAGCGGAACGAGTAGCCCGACCGCCGCCAGCCAGATCAATGGCGTCTTTTTGTCGATGATCAGGTCGACGATGATCACCAGTACGGCGAGTCCGGCTACGGACAGCTCGGGAGATAGCAGCCAGAGGTCGTGGGCGGTCATATTCTCACCAGCTCACTGATTCCGACCTTGAACACCTCGGTCACTATCTTCGGGAACACGCCGATGGCGACGATGCTGATGACGAGCGCCACGACCGGGATCATGTCCACGAAGTTGGCGTCCTTAATATCCTGGAATCGTTCGTTCCTCGGACCGAAGAACGTCCGCTGCATCATCCACAGGACGTACCCAGCGGCGAGAACAACGCCGAACGCTGCGATAGCGGTTAGCCACGGCCAGACCTCGTACGTTCCGAGGAACACGGTGATCTCGGCCACAAATCCAGACAATCCCGGCAATCCAAGCGACGCCAGGCCCGCGATCACCATAGAAACGGTTATCAGCGGCCAACGAAGGGCCAGTCCACCAAGGTCTGGGATGTAGCGGGTGTGGGCACGGTCGTACACGAGACCGACGGTTAAGAACATGAGTCCGGTGATTGTGCCGTGCGTGACCATCTGCAAGGCAGCGCCGTTAAGGCCCGCGTCTGTAACGGTGCCTCCGACGCCAACTATGGACGACACACCTAGTACGACGAAGCCCATATGGCTAACACTGCTGAACGCAACGAGCCGTTTCAGGTCCTTCTGTCGGAGTGTGACTATCGCCCCGTAGATGATGCTTATGACGGCCAATGTCGCGAGTAACCACGCGACGTCCTGTACCTGGAAGCCCTTGGTCTCCTGGAACATGCCTACTGATATGCGGAGCAACCCGTATCCACCCATTTTCAACAGCACACCGGCCAGCATGATGCTGACGGCGGTCGGCGCGTCGGTGTGGGCGTCGGGCAGCCAGCTGTGGAATGGCCACAGCGGCATCTTGACGGCGAACGCAGTGAACAGGAAGAACCAGATCACGCCCGCCGGAATTAACAGGTCTTTCCCGGCGATCAGATCCGGGATGCCTTTGATACCCTCAGACGGGATAGACACCATGGCGAACGTGTCGACACCGGAGGAGAGGAACAACGCAAGTATGCCGATCAGCATGAACGCGCTGCCGCCGAGCGTGAAGATCACGAACTTCATAGCGGAGTAGCGGTTGCGTCCGCTGCCCCAGATAGAGATCAGCATGAACATCGGAATCAGCTCGATCTCCCAGAAGATGAAGAACAGCAGGAAGTCGAGCGCCAGGAACACGCCCAGCACCGATGTTGAAAGTACGAGCAGCCAGATGAAGTACTCACGCACCCTCAAAGTGATCCGCCATGAGGCGAACGCAGCGACCGCGGTCAACAACCCCGTGAGCAACACCAGCGGTGCGCTCAGGCCGTCGATACCGAGGAGATACTCGGCCCGGAGACCCTCTACGGGTATCCAGTCCGCGTAGCGGTCCACCATCTGAACCCCGCCAAGACTACGGTCGTAATCGACGTAGGTGATGACGATAAGGACCAGGTTCAGGACCGTGGCGCCGATGGCAAACCATCGGATGTGAGAGTCGTTGCGCAGGAACAGCGCTATGACAAGCGCCGCCGCCGCGGGTAGGAACACGACTATAGACAGCCAACCCTCAAACAAGGGCGCCCTCCTTCGTGTTCATCTTGTTGCAAGCGGTCTGGAAGTTCATCGGTTAACTCCCCCAGACCAAGAATGCTGCGATAGAGGCGACGACCCCGACCGAGATCGCCAGTCCGGCAACCTGTGTCTGCCCGTTCTGAACCTGCCCGAGACCTCTCCCAACACGGCTGGTCCAGATACCAAGTTGCACGTTGGCCGCGTCGATAACGCTCCGGTCAAACCAGTCGGTTGTCCGGACGACTCCCCCGTAGAAGAACCGCTGTACGATCCATTGCTCGTATAGCTCGTCCATGAAGTATTTTCGATACAACAGGGTGTAGACGGGGCGGGTTCGGTTCGCCATCGATTCCGGGGACACTTTCTTGCTGCCGTACATCAGATATGCGAGGTATATCCCCAGCAGCGCCACCACCGAAGAAAGGACTGCCACGTTCCAGTTGAATGTTGGCGATGCACCTGCGTGTTCTACCGCTTCTTCCACGGCGTGTTCGTCCGCAAGCGTGTCGATAAAGACGCTCTCGTTGCCGGTGGCAAAGTGTCCGAATTCGTGCTTGTCGCTGATGCCGATATCGACCGGCGGGTTGGCAAAGAAGCCAGCACCTATCGCAAGAACGGCCAAGATCAACATCGGTGCCAGCATCACCCACGGGGACTCGCCCAGGTGCGGATGTCCATGGACATCCGGCGCTTCTCCGCCTTCGGCCACGATCGCAGCGGCCTCAGCTTCTGAGCCGCCGCGGTATGTGCCTCCGAAAGTCATCCATATGACCCGGAACATGTAGAACGCCGTCATGAACGCAGCGATAACTCCGGCGCCAAGAGCGATCCAACCGATACTGGAATCGACCTCAGCGGCGTGGGC
>JAPKBN010000074.1 GCA_026421215.1 Dehalococcoidia bacterium | reverse complement strand
TACCTGCTCTGTGAAGATTGGTGTGAGAAGATTTCGATCGGTCGAAAATCCTCGGCGGTAGCGGCCGTGCCACGCGCTTACAACTTTCCTTCGAAAAGTCTCGACCAAGGACTCCAGGCATCTCCAATTCCACCTCAAATAATGAGGAACCTGGCTCAACCGATTCCGGCAACGCTCCCGTAAGACATCCTGGGATTTATCGGGGTTGGCCGATAGCCGGGACTGTCTTTCTCACGCTCGCAGCGACCGTCGGCGCCGGTCAATTCGCCTTCGGTTTGTTCATCATCCCGCTCGAAGACGAATTCGGCTGGTCACGAACACAAATCAACATCTCGTTGACCCTGTCCGCCTTCATGGGCATTCTGGCGCCGTTCGCTGGCCGTCTGATGGACAAGCACGGCGCGCGGCCGATCATGATCGTGTCATTAATCTTGATGATCGCCGGATTCTTTCTCCGCGCCGTCATGACCGAACTCTGGCAGTTCTACGCCTTCAGTGCGCTGATCTTCATAGCCACGCCCGGGGCATCGATGTTGCCGGTCGGTCGGCTTGTCGGATTGTGGTTCGCCGCCAAACGTGGCCGTATGATGGGACTGATCGCTTCCGGGAATAATTTCGGCGGGATGATCGCCGTTCCAATCATCACGGCTGTGATCGTGATCGGGGGTTGGCGTTGGGGGTTTGCCAGCACCGGGTTCCTGCTGATCGGCGTCCTGATACTGGTTATTTTCGTTATCCGGGACAAGCCGGAAGATGTCGAAAAAGAAATCAACAAACGCTGGGCACCGAAGGGCGACGCCGGCAGGGCAGCGCGGGCAGCGTTACAGGGTTTCACCGCCAGTCAGGCGATCCGCACAAGAGCGTTCTGGTTGCTTTCTGTCGGGATGGCGCTTCAACAGTTCGCACGAACGTCGGTGGCGACGCAATTTATCCCGCACCTTGAGCAAGTCGGGTTCAGCGCCACACAGGCGGCAATCGGATTAATGCTTCTCGCCTTCTTCGCTGTCACATCAAAAATCCTGTTTGGCACCGTAAGCGAGTGGATCACAGCCCGGTGGTCTTACGTGATCGTCGTGTCACTCCAGGTTGTGGGACTGGCAGTGATCCTGATCCCGGGCGGAGGCATGACCACCTGGATTGGCCTGATCATATTCGGTCTTGGCATGGGTGGCGTCGGAGCGCTCGGCCCGCTCACGATTACCGAGATGTACGGCCTCAAAAATTTCGGCGCCATCATAGGCCTGACACGTCCCTCCATGATCATCCCGACTCTGATTGGACCAGTCATGGCCGGGGTTATTTTCGACACCACGGGGACGTACGAACTGGCATTCATCATTACCCTTGGTCTACTGATCGCATCGGTCCTCGGATTTGCGCTGGCAACCCCCCCAAAGCCCCTACATATACCGGATGGCGATGGCATGCATAACACCGGGGAAACAGCGCCAGTCTCTCGCTAATCTGGCCAGAGAGTCGGGCAAAAGGGAATATGGAGGACAATCTGGGAACCGATCCGAGGTATGCCGGACTGTCTATGTCTCAGTATCCAAGGGTAATTTGACGGAAACGTTCGTATTCTGACGTCGGTGTAATGACATTCACTAACAACTAGGTACTAGGATCAGTGGAGCAGGGCCTTTAGGGAATGTGTTGCACATCGGTCACGCCCTGAGACTTCTGGGACGATAGTCCTGCATCTAAGAAGACTTAAGCAGAGGGAAAGGGACAGCAATGACCCCTCGCCGGTTCGGCGTGATTCTGCTCTCGGTGACACTCGTCGCCGTCGTATCAGTGCCCGTGGCGCTCGCATCATTATCAAGTGGACCTGCCCTAGACCAGGAGACATCTGTACAGGATCAGGTTTCGGTCGCGTCGATCGAAACACAGGCCGATCTTGGCCGACTCCTCTTCTTTGACAAGCGACTTTCCGGCAACAACGCCACATCATGCTCTAGCTGCCACCGCCCTGATGAAGCCTGGGCAGATGGACAGGCCCTCTCCACTGGTTACACGAGCGTCGAGTATTTTCGAAATACACCCACGCTGCTAAACGCCAGCCACATGGCCCTCTTAGACTGGGATGGACGATTTGACGGCGGAGACATGTCGACAGTGGTACGAGACCACATAGCCGAAGCCCACTTCATGAACCTCGACGGCAGGTTGCTGGTCGAACGCATGCTCCAGGTACCTGTGTACGCAGAGTCGTTTGAACAGCTTTTCGGGGGCGAGGTCAACTACGCCAACGTGCTGAACTCCCTTGTGGTTTTCGTTGCCACTCTTGAATCGACCGATAACCCGTACCTCGATTTCAGGGCCGGGAATGAAAACTCTCTTACTGCACAGGAAACTGCCGGGTTGGAGTTGTTTGAGGGCAAAGCAGGATGCTCTTCATGTCACAGCGGTGATCTGCTGGCCGACGGCGGACTCCATGTGACAGGCGTGCCCGCCAACCCGGACATATTCACCAACACAGATCGCCACATCACGTTCCGGCGTTTCTTCAAGCAGTTCGCTGTAGGCGAGTTCGCCGAACTCAGGTCTGACCCCGGGCGGTTCGCCCTTACGCACAACGAAGCGGATCGCGGTAGCTTCCGCACCCCATCGCTCCTTGAAATTGGGCGCACCGCACCTTACATGCACAACGGCGTCATGCAGACGCTCGATGATGTCGTTCGTTTCTACAACGACGGCGGCGGCGATACGCCAAATAAAGACAAGCTTCTTCAACCACTCAACCTCACAGGTGATGAGATCGACTCCCTGGTAACGTTCCTGCGCCGCCTTGGCAGCGACGAGCCGCCGTTCGACGTACCTACCGAATTACCGCCGTACGAGGTGATCAATTGACCGACGACACTCGTGCGCAGGATTCTCCCCCACCCGATGATGGATCAATGTATGAAGAGAAGAAGGGTTTTTTACCCTGCGTCTCAAGGCGACAGTTCCTTTTCATGGGCGCCGTCGCCGTAAGTCTGGTCGCGCTTGAACGCGTAATCCCTGGCCGAATCCTTTACGCGCAAGCGGCGGACTTCGATCGACAACGCATCGGTTCTCTGAGAGATCTCGAAGTCGGCGTTCCAGTCGCGTTCAATTATCCATACGAGCACCCGAACGCATTGAACAACCTGATCAAACTAGGTGCGCCAGGAGGCGGGGGTATTGGCCCAGACAACGATGTCGTGGCCTTCAACACTATCTGCCCACACATGGGTTTCCCGTTGAGCGGCACCTACAAGCCTGACCATCAGGTGATGGGCCCCTGCGGCTGGCACCTGAGCACCTACGACCTCACACACCACGGGATCGTCATCTCCGGGCATGCGACTCAGGGCCTTCCCCAGATCACGCTGGAGATGGACGGCGACGACATCTACGCCACGGGCGTCCAGGCGCTGTTATTCGGCTTCGCAGACAACGACGAAGACCCGACCTAGGGCAATTTTGGCGATCCATCCGGTGCCTCTATCTCGGTAGCGTTAAGTACACATGCGATCATTGAATAATAGCCAACGGTCGCCGTAAGTTCGATCGCACCGCTCTCACCGAATCGTTTCTTGACGGCAGCGAAACCGTCATCCGATACGCGGTGCTGGTCAAGAAGTTCGCGGGCGAACTGGACTATGACAGCGTAATCGTCACATAAGCCTGAAACAGGCTCCCCGTTTGCCACGATATCTATGGCTTCTTTCGAGACGCCGACATCACTGGCAATGCGTGCGTGCGCTGCCCACTCGTAGTCACAATCGAAGTTACGAGCCGTCGTGATGATCGCCAGTTCACGTTCTGCGTCCGGCAATTGAGAGCCGAAGCGAATGTACGCGCCTAGATGGGCAGCTCGTTCGGCTAGTTCTGGACTGTGTAGAAGCATCGCGAACGGCCCGTGCACGCTTCCACGCGTGCCAGCGATCGCATCGAACGAAGCCTGTGCCTCCGGCGAGAGGGTGGCGCGATTTGAGAGTTCAGGCAACCTTGCCAAAATATCCTCCAACACAGAAACACCCGCGGACTAGCGCGGGCATTCCTCCAACAATGATCTGTTCCAGAGTCAGAATTAACTTCTGGCGAGAAGTGACGCTATCACTTGAGGTAACGCCTCTACCGCCCTGTTCCTCAATCCGGCCTCGTCGAGACTCCCGATTGGGTGAGGGATGAGAGCGAATGGATAGTCCGGAATTCCACCAAGTTTGGCCATGGCGCGAGCGCCGGACTCAAACGGCTCGGTACAAATCGCAATGGTCGGAATCCCACGCTGCTCTAGTTGGATTGAGTCATGCACACTGCACGACGAGCAGCTTCCTCAGTCCCCGTTTGCGGTGATTATTACGTCCACTTCTTTGGCGATGCCATCCAGCACTTCCGGAGCCGCCGGCCTACTGGCGTCGCCCTTGTTGACGGCGACGCGGCCACCAAGTTCAAAACGCTCCGAGAGTACGTCGTAAATCGCCTCAAGTAAGGGTTCTGAATTGAGTTTGTGGTTGGCGAGCAAGCCAACCACAGCACCATCCAAAGTGTCAGGACGTCGGGCCATTCCTTGTTGGACAATTGTTGGCTGCCCCGTGGGATCCAACACGCGCAATTTCGAATTAGTTGCCATCTTCGCCTCCATAAACTGAGAACAGTCTCGCAGATTTAGGCCGGCAGCGACTTTGTCACTACCCTGGCCGCTCGGCCGTGTGTCCATGTCGGGATGATCTGGCTCCATGCGCCACCACCGCCGCCGGAAACTACGGTGATCAGTGATTCCGGGGACACAAGGGCGCTCACAAGTTCCGCGCCGTCTATGCCAGCCCCATCTACGGGCCTACCCGCAAACGCCCAATCCGTAATAGATCGGCTGGCGTTCTCATGCAGATACTGGCCTACCTGAGATTTCGCCCAACCAGCCGCGCGGAAATGCTCAAGATGCTCCGGGCACAAAACGATAATCGCGTCCTTCATAAGGGGACCCATAGCAAACAACGCATCGATGAACGCGTCGAGTATGCGTTCCGGGTTGTCATCATGGTGTTGTCCCACCTGAAACGGGCCGAGTCCTGGTACTACGGTGACAGCACTGCTACCGGCTGATTGCCCCAGAGTCACATGCACCGGGTCCCAAGGAGAAAGTTCCTCGTTCTCGGCAATGCACCACGCGTATTTGCCGGGGTGGCCTATGGTCGCTTTATCGAGCTCGCCCGCTCGTGTTCCAAGCACATTAATAATTATGAGACGAACGGCACGACCTATCGAGGCATTAGCCCTGTTACCGGGGCCAAATACCGAAACCCCGGAGTTCATTCCCAGTTCAGATGCGATAGGGCCATTCACTATCAATAAAACCGCCGATCCCATGGTGCTGACGGAAATGCCATGAAGCCCGAACTCCGGATCGGTTATCGCATCAATGGCGGCTGCAAGCACCGGCATGTACTCGGGCTTGCACCCCGCCATGACGGCATTAATAGCTGCCTTTTCGGCCGTAATGACGGCGCCCTTAGTCGGCTCAACGCCGAGGACAGCGTCCGGGGCTACGTTCAATGCCTCAACGAACTGCGCCACCAACGCCTCTGTCGGCGGAACTATCGGCAGCCCGTCCGTCCAGCCGCGCTCTGCATATAGCTCTATCGCCTGAAGCGCATCCTCCACCTCAATCGCGTCGGACGTGAATGGCATCTCGGTCAAATCAATACTCCGATAACTCTAGATCCTG
>JAPKBN010000032.1 GCA_026421215.1 Dehalococcoidia bacterium | reverse complement strand
TCAAATCCTGTTGCCCCAACCATTAGACCTGAATATGAGACGAGGTCTCGGAGCCTTATTCACTTCTACGGTATTTTTGCAATATGGTCTGTCCAGAACCTCAAGTCTAGGACCTACCGCCGGGTCTCCAGTCCGGGTCGGTTAGCGGGATGTTCAACCAGGAGATGACGCCTGCCAGGGACTGGTATGCCTCCAACCGGGCGGCGTCAGTGGCTTCTTCTTCCGCTTTCTGGACGATTTCATCCATTTGGCCGACTACACGTGGTCCGATCTCCATCAGTGCCTCGCTTCCGGATACCGCGTATCGGGCGAGGATGAATCGGGCCAACGCCCCCACCGGTATGTCCTTGTTGCGGCTCAATCTTTCGAGCGTCGGAAGGGGATCTATGCCGGAGAACATGGCGACCATGCTTCTAAACCCCGCGTCTGGGTCGTCGTCAGGCCACGCGTCGGTATACGGGATCAGGTCCAGTCGCTGGTCCATTGTTTATTTGCTCCTCGATCGCGAGCGCGCGTTGTTGACACCGGCTTGGAGATCGGGACGCCGCATCTTCAGCATCCGGTCGTAAAGCACCACATTTACCGAGGCTGCCAGGTTGAGCGGGAGGCTGACCGGTATCTTCAGAACGTGATCGCAGCGTTTCATAGTTTCCTCGCTCAGGGAGCCTCTTTCTGGGCCGAAGATGTAGCAGGCACGCTCCGGATGCTGGAAATCGACCAGGTCTTCCGCATTCTCCGTTAGCTCGATAGCGATCGGTGTGCAGTCGTAAGGAAGCGACGCAAAAATGTCGATCACACTCAACACCGGCGTGTGTCGCCATGTCCGCCCAGGATCTGTCGGTAGACGACGCAGATCGATAGCCGGATCAGCGTTAGCGAGCACCACAAGCCTTGTGTCAAAACACATCGCCGCCCTAAGGGTGTGGCCGACGTTAACAGGATCGGCCGGGCTATCCATGGCGACGATCGCATAGCCGCGTTCTGACCGATCGGACACACGCAAGCTGACACGGCCTTTGTTGCTACGGCTCGTCTTATCCATGTTTTACAGGATAAGCCGTATAGGAATTGAGGGCACTATGTTGGAACACTCTTATGTCAGGTAACGCGAAGAACCCCTTCCGTGATGCCGGAAGGGGTTCTTCGCGTTACGAGGGCACCGGGTTCTAATTTTAGAGCGACGTCTCGTCTACCGGCGGAGTTGTGCCCGGGGCTTCAAATCCCGGCGGGACCTGGAACCGGAAGCCGCCAAATCGACCGATCTCGCCATCCGCACCCGGCGCAACCCGAAACTCAAACCTGCGTTCCTGGCCAAGATCATGGCCCCGACCTCTCTTGCCTTCCCGCTCGCCGCGTTCCGGCCGTTCGGGGCGAATTTCGCTCATCGCCTCGGGCCGATCCGCTGACCAGGACAGCGCCGTATCAGCTTCTACCTTGGTAATTGTGCCATCCTCGACCAGTTCGGCAAGACGTACTTCGAGTCCGCCTACGCTTAAGTCTCCCTTCGCTCCGTGATGGCCGTCTTTGCCCTTCAGTTGATAGAGAACCTCGGGCCGGTCGTCCAGCCAGTCGCGAATCTCATCCGCTTCTTTCCGAGTGATCTTGCCGTCGGTAACCGACTGTTCCAGTCGGGCGTCCCTCTCCGCGGTTTTGTGCTCTTTACCAGCCTTCTGGAGAGCGTCGGCGAGGTCTGTAGCGTCGATCTCGAGGATCTCTGCGACCCGGTTCTGGATCTCGCTACGTATTTCGTTGTTGCTACCGCTGGGACCATGTGCACTGGCCAGCCCGACGCCTGCAAGTGATACGACTCCGACTCCGACGCCAGCAACTGCAATCTTTAATGTCTGTTTCATGTCGATAATCTCCTGTAACGGTTCGGCCGGTGGATCGGTGATCCGGGCCGCCTGCCCTGTTGTGTAGCCCGGCGATCTGTTGTGCCGGACCTATGACAGGTAAGTTACGGAGCAATGTTTCAGGCAATTACAAGGAATTGTCTGGATTGTGAAGATGATGCGAAGGGAATGTGAATTTACAGGGCGGGTGAGGTCTGTACGTCACAGGCGAGAGCCGACACGAATCTTCGGTGCGAATGTTCGAACTTACAAACAAGCGTCATCTGTCATTTTGAGCCCGAGGCGGAGTATCTCCCGACTAGCACCCTGCGACGCGTGATTGCGATCATGTCAGCCATTGGACAAGAGGGGTGTACGGGTAGATAGATATGGGCGGCGTTTTTGCGGAGAGAAACCGCATGGCTCTTGCTTTGAACATTTCGAAGTGGGAGTGTAGGGCGGCGCAAGTGGTGACCCTGCAGCACAACCGGTATATACCGAACCCGCGGGCCATTATGACTAGTCGATCGGTGGTCGTCTCCCAATCAGACCTGCGGCCCGTTCAAACGCCGCCCCGGCCCGGAGAACCGACACCTCGTCGAAGGCACCGCCGTTGATCATCATACCTATCGGCATTCCGTCCTTCGTGAAGCCACAATTCAGACTCAGAGACGGCTGCCCTGTTGTGTCGAATACGCCGGTGAACTGGGTCAACGTTGCGCCCCCCGGGGCGTCCGGCGAACCCGGAGGTGGCGTGCACTCTGCGATGGTCGGCGTCTGTATCGGAACTGACGGCGTGATTAGCACATCGAGATTACTCATCGTCTTGTCCATCTGTGCGATGAACTTTCGGCGGGCGCGTTGAGCGTCGATATAGCCGCTGGCCGGCATCACGATAGCGCTCTCCAGCCGTGCCCGAATCGCCGGGGACAGCTCGTGTCCGCGCTCCTGGACAAGCTCCCGGTGTAACGCCCCGGCCTCCGACCCAAGCAGCGCTATGTTGATCGTCCGGCCAAGCGCTACCCATGGCATCGACACTTCGATCACGGAAGCGCCCTCGTGCTCCATAAGGTCGATGCCCGCCCGGACGGCGGCCTCAATCTCCGGGTCCACGTCCTCAAAGAAAAACTCTCTTGGCACGCCAACCCGCAGGCCCTTGAAGCCTTGAGACAACCCGGAGGCAAAGTCAGGGACCGGCTGTTCTGATGACGCCGGGTCGGCCGGGTCGTATCCCGCAAGCACGTTCATCATGTGGGCGCAGTCGGCAACTGTACGGGTCATTGGCCCGACGTGATCGCACGACCAGCTCAAGTCCAGTACACCCGCTCGGCTGATCCTGCCGTAAGTTGGCTTTAGACCGGCGATGCCGGTGACGGAGGCCGGCATACGGATCGAGCCGCCGGTGTCGGAGCCGAGCGCACCAACCGCGAGGCCGCCCGCGATAGCGGCAGCTGAGCCCATGCTGGAACCACAGCAGATTCGCTCCAAATCCCATGGATTATGGCTCGGTCCGTAGTGGGGGTTGACCCCGGTGGCGCCCATAGCAAACTCCACGAGTGCCGCCTTGCCTATGATAATCGCCCCCGCCTCTTTGAGTAGCCGGGTCACGGTGGCGTCAGCGGTCGCCATGTTGTCCTTGAGGATCGTTGACCCGCCGGTGGTGACCGTGCCTTCGACGTCTATTAGATCCTTAAGTGCAATGGTGATGCCGTGCAGTGGGCCTCTGTAGCTGCCGCTCGCTATCTCTGCTTCTGCTGCGCGCGCCTGCGCAAGCGCGCTCACCCCAAACACCTCAAGAAAGGCATTAAGTTTCGGCTCAAGCTGTTCAATACGGTCTAGGGACGCCTGTGTAAGTTCGACCGGTGAAAGATCACCGGAACGGATGCGAGGAGCGAGCTCATCGATAGAGGCGTAACTGAAATCGTTGTCCTGCAAGGTGCGCTCCAGAAATTAGTTCCGAATGGGTATGTAGGAACCCTTTCTCCCGGCGGGAGAAGGGTGGGGTGAGGGAGAAGTCTGACTTCGTGCCGCAATTGTGATCGTGCCCACGTCGTCTCTGCCGTGCCCCAAGGCGCTCGAAGTTTGTAACGAGCCCTACGGAACGTGGGCCTGACCAAGCAATAACATTGGCTCAAGCGATAGGCGGCCGCCGTTTGACCAGCCCCGCCGCCGCTTCAAAACCTGCGCCTGCGCGCAACACGGTCACCTCATCGAACGGCTTACCACTAATCATCATGCCGATCGGCATTCCGTCCTCGGTGAACCCGCAGTTCAGGCTCAAAGACGGCTCTCCGGTCGTGTCAAACACTCCAGTGAAGATGCCGAGGAGGTTCGTCGCAGGGGCGATCAGGTCGCCGTCCGGGGACACGATGCACTCCTCGATCGTAGGCGTCTGGATGGGTACGGTGGGCGTCACGAGAACGTCCACGTCCCGCGTTGCCTCGGTCATTTTCTCTATGAACCAGCGTCGCGCACGTTGCGCACGAATGTACTCCGTCGCCGGAACGTAAGAGGCGGCCTCGAGTCGTGCCCGAACCTCAATGCTGTACTGATCGGGGTACTTTGCGAGCCACTCTTCGTGGACCGATACGGCCTCAGGCCGATTAACGCCGACGTTGATCTTCCGGCCCTGAGACACCCATGGCATAGATATCTCGCTGACGATCGCACCCTCGCGCTCCATCAGAACGATTCCGGCGCGGACAGCGGCCTCTATTTCCGGGTCGATATCGTCGTAGAAAAAGTCGAGAGGCACGCCAATGCGAAGTCCCTGAAGTCCCTGCTTGAGGCCGGAAGTGAAGTCCGGGACCGGCTTATCCGCAGATGCCGGGTCTCGCGGATCGTGCCCGGAGATTGCGTTCATCATGTGGGCGCAGTCGGCGACGGTGCGCGTCATCGGTCCGACGTGGTCACATGACCAGCTGAGATCGAGCACACCGGCCCGGCTTACACGACCGTAGGTGGGCTTTAGCCCAGCTGTTCCAGTCACAGCGGCCGGCATGCGGATCGATCCGCCCGTATCCGAACCTATGGCCGTCACGGAAAGGCCACCGGCGACTGCCGACGCCGATCCCATGCTGGACCCGCAACAGATTCGCTTCAAGTTCCAGGGGTTGTGTGAGGCACCGTAGTGCGGATTCATGCCGGTTGCGCCCATTGCGAATTCAACTAGCGCCGCCTTGCCGATGATGATCGCACCGGCCTCTTTGAGGAGGCGGGTGATCGTGGCGTCGGATGTCGCCATGTTGTCCTTGAGAATGGTCGAACCGCCTGTGGTGACCGTGCCCTCGACATCGATGAGGTCCTTGAGGGCAACCGTTATTCCGTGCATCGGGCCTTTGTAGTTGCCGTTGGCTATCTCGACTTCGGCCGTGTGTGCTTGCGCTAGGGCGCTCTCTGAAAACACCTCTAGAAAGGCGTTCAGGTCTGGTTCAAGCGCTTCGATACGGTCCAGCGACGCCTGCGTCATTTCAACAGGGGACAGGTCCCCCGCCTCGATGCGAGGGGCGAGTTCGTCGATAGACGCGTATTCAAGATTGTTATCTGGCAATAGGTGCGCTCCCTGGATCAAATTTCGAAGGTGTGCGGGATGCCCCTTTTCTAAGCGGCATTTAGCAGAATAAGGTTGGGATGAGGGAGAAGCTGGAGTAAGCGTCACATCCAATGTCGTGACGCCTACTACTGGGGCTTATTCGTCCGACGGTCGCGGAGCGAAAATGGCGTGCGGCTCGAACGCTTTGACGTCGATCTCACGTATTGCGGCGAGAGTGGCGTCGACCTCGTCAAACCGGCCCATCAACTCGGCGACGCGTTCATCGGACAGGTCCAGGCCGGCTCTGGCGGCGTCTCTTTTTCGGTCCTCAAGGTTGGATTCTCTCGACGGCTCGGGCATTCGTTTACTCCACAGAATTGTTGGGAACGGCGGCATTATAGGCACGGCGTCGTATGTTCCGCCGATCAGGATTCATCGAGGATATGTTGGGCGATTTCGAGAACCCCTTCCGGGATCAACCTCGGCCAACGGATCATCCGGTCTCGCAGGGCCGAGACTTAGGGCTTCATGTCAGACCGGAAGATTCCCTAGTGGCCAGAGTCGACTTGCCATTTCCGGACCGGCCGATGATTTATATCTTGAGATTAGAAATTATTACGCGGCACATTATCTGGCAACGTCATTCCCGGGTATGAGCGCCGGTTGAGACCTCAGACTTGCTGAAGCGGCACCTGCGCGCCTGCCGGCAGCTCTAGCCGAATCTCGTCACCCGGACGGACCTCGCCGCCCGTCACGGCGATCGACATCACGCCGGCCTTGAACACCGGTTTGCCGTCATCGTCTTTGTCGATCACCGCCGCCATGAGCTTTGGCTGGATGCCATCAAGCTGGGCGCATGGATTCCGGAGTCCGGTCAGGATTACCATGGCGTCCGTTCCCAGAAACAGCCGTGTTCCGAGCGGCAGTCTCAACAGATCGATGCCACGCGTCGTGACGTTCTCGCCCATCTGTCCAGGTTCTAATTCAAAGCCCTGCTCGCTCAGTTCGTCCAGCAACTCGCCGTGTATCAGATGGACCTGTCGCAAGTTTGGTTGGTTAGGATTTCGGGCGACACGTGACCGATGTTTTACCGTCTCACCTTGATGTGCATCGCCCTCTACACCGAGTCCCTCGATGATGCGTACGCTCGCCTGGTTTGGCTTGGTCATTGTGTGCGTGCCACTGGCGCTCACCGCCAGGACATATCCAGATTTTATTTCGTCAGACGTGGTCATACAGAGGATTTCCTTGAGGCGATCGATAATTCGCTGATTGTTCTCGGCTAACCACTCGTCGCCGTGGGAGATCGCCCAATCAACGCCGCCTATGGAATTGATCAGCGTGATCCAGTTTGCTTAGGGCCATTCTGCCTCAATGCGCGTTCGTCCGTAGTTCTCGAAAAACGCACCGCGCTGTTGGGCGGCGTCGATCCAGTGGTTGAGGTCATCCGCCTGACGTCCTCTGCCGAGTATCCCAGGTGGGATCCCTCGGAGTCGATCACCTTGAGGGTGTCGAACTTTGACTTGTCCTCGGTCATTACCCGTCTTCGGCGAAACTCTTTGACTCTACCCCCGGGTTACCACGTACCGGGCGAGCCCCGAGGGTTTGCTTGACCGATAAGGTCGCTCACATTTAGTGAGGACCGCGCTCCAAAACGTAGAGAGTTCGTTTCTTCATCCAGTCGTCCGCTTCTGGCTGGGACGACATCGCATATCAGCGATGCGAGTAGCGGCTTGTGAAGCAACGAAGGAAACCAAACGAGACATCTGGCCCGTGTCGATGGACTCTCGGTTATTTACGGGTGCGCCGAAATATTCTCCGCGAATCGTTATTGCATCCGGTGTTTCGCTCTTGGGCCTGATCATGGCCATAGTTGGCCCGGGCGATCCCGGTAGTCGCAAATATCAACTAATCGCGCTTTCGCGTAATTCCTCCCTTCCTGCGGTGCTTTTGGCTGACCGCCTAACGGGCGACCCATGCTAGGATTTCGTGTCTTATGCGAATCACCGATCAGCTTCGTGACGCGGTCGTAGAAGCACTTGCAGCAGCTCAGGGCCAGGGCGTACTTCCGTCAGCCGGCGCGTTTGAAATCACCATCGAGCAACCCCGGGATCAGGGCCATGGCGATTTTGCGACCAGTCTGCCGCTCAAACTCGCGCGCACGATGAAGATGGCGCCGCCGATCATCGCCGCAGCGATCGTCGACGCATTTCCGGACGACGCCGACGTCAAAAACGTAGAAGTCGCCGGGCCTGGGTTCATCAACATTACCCTGGCCGATGCATGGTTCCAGTCCCAAGTCGAGGCAATTCGCGCCGCTGGGTCGGAGTTTGGCAACACTGACTCGAAGACGGGCCAAAAGATTCAACTGGAATTCGTCAGCGTCAATCCGACAGGCCCTCTTCACGTCGGCCACGCACGGGGCGCTGTAATCGGCAGCGGGCTCGCCAACTTGCTCGAGGCAGCCGGCGCAGATGTCACACGTGAGTACTACGTAAACGACGCCGGAAATCAGATGCGGGTCTATACCGAGACGCTGTACTCCCGCTATATGCAGGCGGCGGGCTATGACGTGCCGCTTCCCGAAACCTCGTATCCGGGCGAGTACGTCGCCGAGCAGGCCCAGCAGATATTTGAAGATGACGGCGGCGCGCTGGCGGACCTGCCAAAAGAAGAGGCGATTGCTGCGCTATACAAGCCCGGCCTTGAACGAAACCTGGCGTTGATCAAGACGGATTTGGAAGACCTCAACATCATCTACGACGTGTGGTTTAGCGAGCAGTCGTTGTTCGATAGCGGTCGTTTCGACACCACTATGAAAGAGTTGGAAGACGACGGATTTATAGTCGACCGCGACGGCGCTCGCTGGTTTGCTTCCACCCAACTCGGTGAAGACAAAGACAACGTAGTTATCCGCAGCTCGGGCGGGCACACATATTTCGCAAGCGACATCGTCTACCACGCCGAGAAGTTCAAAGAGCGCAACTTTGACCAGGTGATCGACGTCTGGGGCGCAGACCACCACGGGCACGTCGCGCGTATGAATGCGGCCGCCAAAGCGCTCGGCATTGACCCCGATAAGCTGACGATCATTCTCAACCAGCTCGTATCGTTCAAAGAAGACGGCGAGTCGCTCCGTTTCAGCAAGCGCAAGAACGTCATCGTCACGGTGCGGGATCTTATCGAGGATGTAGGCGCGGACGCGGTCCGGTACACGTTCTTGAGCCGTGGTGCAGAGAGCCAGATGGAGTTCGATCTGGACCTGGCTCGGAAGCAGTCGCCCGAGAATCCGGTCTACTACATCCAGTACGCGCACGCCCGGTTGTCGGGAATCCTGCGCAACGCCGTCGAGAAGGGCATCGACTGGGCGGATGGCGACGTTTCGTTGCTCACGCACGATCTCGAGATAGCGCTCGTCCGGCAAATCACGGCGTTGCCAGATGTCGTGGATCGCGCCGCGGATCGACTCGAACCGCAACAGGTTCCGCACTACGCGACTGAGGTTGCAAGGGCACTGCAGAGGTTCTACGACGCCTGTCGGGTGATCTCAGAGAATGAAGACGATCTGCCGGTGTCGAAGGCGCGACTGAAGCTGGTAGAGGCGGCACAAATTGCTATTGCGAGATGCCTCTCGCTCATGGGTATGAATGCGCCGGAGCGGATGTGACGCTCAGATCTTGATGCTGTGAAGTTCGTCTATCGTGGGTGCGTTGCTTCCACCATGGGACGACCCTTTTATTTGCATACGATTTGTAGTGCGGTTGAGGTTTATTCGAATCCCCCACTGGCCTTGTAGCGCGGGATTGCTTCTACGTAATGATCAGTAGCGCGCTTGATCATCTCCCTGTGGCTGTCCTTCAGCTCGCCTCTGACACGCCCAGGGGTGCCTAGCACAAGCGATCCGTCCGGCACGACCATGCTCTCGACGACCGTCGAGTTTGCGCCGACAAGGCAATCGTTGCCGATCTCACATCCGCCGTTCAACACGGCGCCGTTCCCGAGAAGGCAGTTGTCTCCGACCTTTGTTGCGTGGCAAACGACGTTGTGGCCGATGGTTGTGTGGCTGCCGATCTCGGCAGGATAGTCGGCGTGCAGGACGGAGTTGTCCTGGATGTTGGTGTAACTGCCGATCTTGATCTTGCCACTATCGGCACGGATAACCACGCCGGGCCAGATGCTCGCCATCTCTCCGATCTCAACATCGCCAATCAGGTAAGCGGTCTCGCTTACGAAAGCCGTGGGATGGATCTGCGGTGTTTTGCCGTCCAACGTCTTGAGCATCCATACCTCGCAAGGGATTCTATTTCCGTGTGGGCCACGGAATGTCCGTGCCAGCGAACAGGATAACGGTGCAGGAGCGTTTTCAGGCACTAATGTTGTTCCGAACGTCCGTTGCTTTCATCTTGAACTTGAATCAGGATCGGAGGATCCGGCGGTACCTCGTCACTGGCGTTCAGGCCGGTAACGCTGGACTCAGCCAGGTGTGGATAGAAGTGGGTCCTGCAATCGAGTTCTGGATGACAGTGGTTGCGCGTGAGTTCGCATGTATCGGTCATCCCGATTGAAGCCGAGGGACCTCTACCGCGCGATTGATCGTCTAATACGCTGAGTATCGGATGTTACTCACTACTACGAGGGGCTTGCCCGCGAACCGGGAATGCCCAACACTGCTCCTGTGAATCAACAAATACCACCGAACCTCGATCAACTAACCGGACGCTCCGGTAAGTCCATATCCGAAGTGATCCAGTCCTCCGCGCGCGCCGCCGGCGAATTTGTCCTTGGTCGCTATCACGACCAGGGCCGTATCGATATCAAGGGACGCGGCAACATCGTCTCTGAGGTCGATCATGCCTCTGAGGAGCTGATCCAGTCCCGAGTACTGGAGGAGTTTCCGGACTTTGCATTTCTTGGCGAAGAGTCGGGTCTGAAGCCCGGCGACGACGAGTGGCAGTGGATCGCCGATCCAATCGACGGCACTCGTAACTTTGTTTCGCATATGCCGAACTGGTGCGTCATGGTGTCGCTGGCACACAAGGGCACCCCGGTAGCCGGGGCGACATACGACCCGTTGCGCGACGAGATGTTCTATGGACAAGTAGGGTCCAAAACTACGCTCAATGGCGAACAAGTGTCGGTGACGGACAAGTCCTCCGTGGCTGAGTGCGTGATCGGGCTGGATCTCGGGTACGACGATGTACTGGCCATGCGCGTCTGGGGCGTGATCGGCGCGGTGTTTCCGGAGATGCAGGCGATCCGGGTTCTTGGTTCGACGGGTCTGGGCATGGCCTACCTGGCGGCCGGGCGCGTCGATATGTACTTCTGTGGCGGCGGCAACCCATGGGACATTGCAAGTGGAGTTGTTTTGATCGAAGGCGCAGGCGGAGCGGTGTCAGACCGCTACGGCGCGCCGGTGAAGATGCCCTCGGAAGCGATAATAGGCGCAAGTCCGGAAGCCCACGCCGACTTCTTGCGTATCACGGAACGACTGCCGTTCCGCAAGGACGCCGGCGGGTATGGGTAGGTCGGATACTCCCACGCAGGTGGGAATGACGCCCCAATAATTGACTCGGTGGGCTCTTACAGGGTCGGTTTGAGCCTGTGCCACTCCGTCGCCTGCTCATAGGCGTGCGCGATTTTTAACACGGTGCCATCACCCATTTGTGGGCCGATGAACTGGAGTCCAACCGGCAGGCCTTCCGACATGCCACCGGGCACTGATATCGCGGGTAACCCGGCGATGTTCACCGGGATAGTGCACACGTCGCTCAGGTACATCGCCACCGGGTCGTCCATCCGCTCTCCGGCCATAAAAGCAACCGTCGGCGAGGTCGGCGTGACCAACGCGTCAAACTTCTCAAAAGTTTGCGCAAACTCGCGGATGATTAGCGTCCGTACCTGCTGTGCCTTCTTGTAGTAGGCGTCGTAATACCCGGCTGACAGAGCATACGCGCCAATCAGGATGCGTCGCTTAACCTCTGAGCCGAACCCCTTCTCCCGGGTCTGGTCCATTACGTCCCAAGCTGTCGGCACGTCGTTCACGGCGTTCCCGTACTTGAAACCGTCAAATCGGGCCAGGTTTGCCGATGCTTCTGACGGGGCGATGATGTAGTACACGGCGAGCGCGTGGTCGGTGAGCGGCAAAGACACTTCTTCCACCGTCGCCCCCATCGCCTCAAGGGTCTCCAACGACTTCTCGAAAGCCGCCGTCACGCCCGGCTCCATACCGTCAACCAGGTACTCGCTAGGGACGCCAAGTCGCATCCCCGTAATGTCGCCTGTCAGCGCGCTTGCGAAATCCTGCCCCGGCGCATTGATGGAGGTGGAGTCGCGACGGTCGTGCCCCGAAATCACGGACAACGTGTCGGCCGTGTCGCGGACGTCGCGTGAGAACGGGCCGATCTGATCGAGCGACGATCCGAACGCGATCAACCCGTAGCGGCTAACAAGGCCATAGGTCGGCTTCATACCCACTATTCCGCACAACGCGGCGGGCTGGCGGATCGAGCCGCCGGTGTCGGAACCCAGCGAAATAAAGCACTCGCTTGCAGCGACGCCCGCCGCCGGCCCACCGCTGCTGCCTCCCGGAACACGGTCAGTGTCCCAGGGGTTCCGGGTTGCGCCAAACGCTGAGTGTTCGGTGGACGAGCCCATAGCAAACTCGTCTAGGTTGCCCTTGCCGATGATGATGGCTCCGCCGGAACGAAGCTGACTCACGACATGGGCATCGTAAGGAGGTGTGTAACCCAACAGAATTTTCGAACCAGCGGTAGTCGGCACGCCCTCAGTAGAAAGATTGTCCTTCACCATCACCGGGATGCCGGCAAGCGGGCCTTCAGCATTACCGGCTGAGCGCGCCTCGTCAGCCGTTCTGGCTGCCGCGAGCGCTTCTTCGCGGGTCACTGTGATGTAGCTGTGGATCTGTGGTTCGAGCTCATCGACCCGCGCCAGCACGGCCTCCGTCAGTTCTACGGAAGAGACCTTGCCTGAAGTTAGAAATTCCTGTGCCTCGTGCGCCGTGAGCCCCGTCAGGTTCGATCCATTAGTAGCCTCAGAATTAACCAAGAATCGGCCGCACCTTCACAAAACCGGCTTCGGACTCCGGCGCGTTCTTGAGGATGCCATCACGTTGGAGTGATTCAGCGGCTTCATCTTCACGAAGGACTGTTCTCACGTCTGTGGTGTGCCCCGTAGGCTCGACGCCTTCGGTATCGACCTGCTGCAAGGACTCGAACACCTTGAGAATGCTTGAAAGCTGGCCGCGCATCGTCTCCACCTCATCGTCGGATAATCCGAGACGAGTTAGTGCGGCAATGTGGCGGACATCGTCCACGGTTAAGTCTGGCGTTGTCAGTTCGTCGGCCAATATCAGTCCGTTCCAGAGTCCGGCCATCCGCTGGAGAGGACCAGAAATTATTAACGAGATAAGGATGGGTGGCACCCGGCATCAAGTTTAGCAAAGCAAAGCGGCCTGCCGGGGATGATCCACGTGAAAAGAGGCCAGTCGAAAGACCGGCCTCTTTACTTTTATCAAGAGTCTGCAAGTCTTCGGCTAGTCGGTCCTGCGAATCATCCGTCCTGCGGTTCGTCCGGCTGACGGGACGATAAAGCCCTCAAGTAGACCGGCGAGGAATGCGAACGCGAACAGCGCTAGCTGACCGACAACCAGGCCCGGCCCGCTACCCGGGAAGGCGAGGAAGTCGATGAAAGTGCTGGTTTCCTGATCGGACACGATCGGCAGCGAGATGATGCCGGAACCGAACAGCGCAAATATTCCAAGTGCAAGTACGCCACCGACGAGCGGCCTGGCAAGACCGGTGAAAACTAGTGCGCCGCGTTCAGTCTGCTGGTGCTGGAATGTGACCGTTCGAATAAGTACAACGAACGAGCTACCGATGACACCCATGATGATCGCAGCCATCGGCACGCTGAGCGATGCGCCCAGGAAGAGGATGTCTGCGGCGACGGTCCAGATCGTTAGACCTGCGAGCGTGAGGTAGAGGATGCCAAGTCCGAGCAACGGGGATGCGACCCTGCGCAAAACCGTCCGGGAGGCGACCATCTCGTCAACGTTCGTGGAAAGCGTCTCCGAAATGGTGTCACTGTCACGAGCGATGTTCATCTCGCCGCGCGACGCACGGTCTATCCACGTCTGGAGATCTTCAAGAACCTCGTCGTGGTCCTTTAGCTTAGCGCTACGGACCCGTGTTTTAAGCCGTTCAACAATGGCGATGAACGGAGCGGCTTCCGTCGCCGGTCCGCGGTCGGTCGGGGAAGGTACACCTTCCTGGAAATCGTATACCTGGCCTGTTGATTCAGCGATGGTGACACCCCCTTGGATGATCGTGAATTGGTCCTGTTCTGGATACCCTGAAAAGAGGGTTTATTAAGGGCAACCTAGCACTCGCTGGAAGATAAGGTCAAGCGCTCGTATTGATATCATTGAAATCGCTTCCGCGCGAGACCCGGTTGGCGTTTCGTCGCGATATCATCTCTCCCCACGCCGATTTTCTTTGGACACGCCACATTGGCGTGCTAGTAACGGGCTGTCGTGACCGCTGATCAGACATCAAACAGTGAACCGATGGTGCGTGCCACCGGACTTGTGAAAAAGTTTGGTGACTTCATCGCGGTTGACGGAATATCGTTCGCGGTCCAGCGTGGCGAGACCTTCGGAATGCTCGGTCCTAACGGGGCCGGCAAGACCAGCACACTGAGGATGATGAGCGGGCTGTCCCCCGTGACTTCCGGACAACTCGAGATCGATGGCATAGACGCTACGGCAAACCCTCGCTCGATCCGAGACGTGATCGGCGTCGTATCGCAGCACGATGGCCTTGATCCGGACATTAGCGTCCGGGACAACCTCACGATCTACGGTTTCTACTTCGGCTTGGACCGGAAGATGGCGGCCCGCCGGGCGGATGAAGTGCTGGGGTTTTTTGACCTTAGGTCGCGTGGTGGCGATTCCGTTGACGATCTGTCGGGCGGTATGCGACGGAGATTGACCATCGCAAGGGCGTTCGTGTCGCGGCCGCGACTGGTCGTCCTTGACGAGCCAACAACCGGCCTTGACCCCAGCAGCAGGAATCGAGTGTGGGAACAGCTTGCTGTCCTCAAAAATTCCGGCGTAACCATCGTGATGTCCACCCATTACATGGAAGAGGCGTCGATTCTTTGTGACCGGCTCGTGATCATGGACGAGGGTCGCATCCTAGGTTCTGGCACCCCGGAAGAACTTATCAGGGAGCGGGCAGGTGCCGATGTCGCGCAGGTAAGGCCGGAAGCTGGCCAGCGCGATTCAGTGCACCGCCAACTGAAGGAGACGGATTATGAAGTCGCCGAAATAGGCGCCATTTTCACGGTGCGTGCATCGAACGACAGAAGAGCGGACCTGACAAAAATTTCCGGGGCAAGAGTTTCGTTTCGGCCGCCGAACCTGGAAGACGTGTTTTTGTCACTGACGGGGAGGGGATTACGCGATGAATGAGTCGCTGGCGGAGCGCCGTACGACGGGGAAAGTCGACTTCAGGATGCGCGGCGTCGTTGGAGTCTGGCTACGCCATTACACGGCGTTCAAAGGCGGCTGGATGGTAGAGATGACCGGCATTATTCTGGAGCCGTTATTCATCCTGGCGGCGGTAGCGTTCGGGATCGGAAAACTCGTTGGCGATGTGGAAATACGGGACGGGGGTGTTGGATACGCGGTGTTCGTCGCTCCGGGAATCGTCGTCGGGAACGCGATGTGGCATGCGTTATTCGAGTGCTCGTGGGGTGCGTACCGCAGGCTTCAGACCAACCGGATCTACGATAGCATCCTTGCCGCGCCCGTCTCTATGCGGGAACTGGCGCTCGGCGAGATCACATGGGGCGCGACGCGGGCGCTGATGACCACGGCCGCGGTGCTGGCTTTTGCGACGGTCACGGGACTTGTCGAATCGCCGTGGGCCATCGGTATCTTAGGAATCGGCCTGCTTACCGGATTCATGTTTGGCGGATTCGGCCTGATTGCTGCGGCCGTAGCTCCATCCACTCATATGTTGACACTGGTGTTCACGATGGTCGGCACACCTTTGTTCTTCTTCAGCGGAACGTTCTTCCCGATCAGTACCTTGCCGAGTTGGGTCCAGCCGATTGCATGGGCGCTGCCGCTCACTCATCCGGTTCGGATTGCGCGCGCTCTTTCGACGGGCGACCTCCACATGGGATTGCTCTGGTCGTTGCTTTATCTCATCGTGGCGGCACTCGTGTTTTACCCGATCGCCACCCGATTATTGCGCCGCCGACTCCTGGTCTAGGCGCCGTACTTCAGGGACCTGGAGTTCAGGCGCGACCGGCGCGCTCTCGGCGGATGCGGTTATTCTTACGGGCCGTGTAGGTAATCCAGCCCGCTCCACCGAACAGCCCGGCGCTGACCAGGATGAACATCATCGTCCCGGGAATGCCGAGAGAATCTCCCCGAACACGTCCTGCTATGGAGATGGGCGTTACGATTCTGCCTTCGCCCTGATCGGACGCCACCTCTACCTCAAAATCCCACACCCCGGCGTCGTCAAGATCAAAGTTTGCATCGTAAAAACGGCGGTCGGTCGGGATGTTCAGGCCTGGACTGAACTGCGGTGTCGCGGAGCCCACTTGGTGACGGGCCGTGATTCGTATGCGCGCGTCCTCTACAGGCTCGCCGGTCTCAAGCAGGTCCACAGTCACCGTGATGTGGAGTTTGCCCACGAGAGGTTGTAACGGCAAGATGCGGACTGCAATCACGAAAGGCCCGTCTACCTGCCTGTATATCTCGGTACCCGACCCATGCGCCTGGGCCTTTTCGCCGCCGCCGATGAACAGCACAACCAGTGCGATTGCCGATGACAGAGCGATGCGCAGATGCGCTGGGAGAGGGCGGGTAAAGACTTTCACGCAGATATTCTAGGGCCGGCATGGCAGTTTCGGGCAGAACGAATCCGGTGGCATCTGGGGCCAGTCGGAGTTAAAGAATCTCTGGGGATGCGCCCGGTGAATCTGTCTCCAAACTGTCCTAGTGCCCGTGTACTCAAGGGATTGAAGGACGGGCGTGGGCGTATTGCCATACGCCCCTACCGTGTTGTTGCCGCGTCCAATACCGTGGCGCCGCATCCGGTCGGAGCGAGCCTCGCCCCCAACGCGCTCCCGACAACAGGTCTTAGAACTCGAGCTGCTCTTCTGACTCGATCTTGTCGGGATCCAGCTCCATTCCCATGCCGGGTTCCATAGACACGTGGATGACGCCGTTTTGCGGCACGATCGGGTCTTTCAGGAACCACTGGTGGACCGTGTTCCACTTCACCAGGTACTCCTGGATCGGTGTGAGCGTCGGTACCATGGCGCAAGAGAAATGCGCGTTCGCCTGGCTTGAGTGGCCGTGCGGGATGCACTGCAAGTCATGGATCGATGCATAGGTCGCTATCTTGACGGTCTCTGTAATCCCGCCGGCCCAGTAGATGTCCGGCTGAATGACGTCCAGTGCGCCGGCGTCGACGAATCGTTTGAAGCCCCAGCGCGTGTACTCGTGCTCGGCGCCCGAGAGCGGGATAGTCGTGCTGGCCCGGATCTCAGAGTAGGTGTCGATGCGGTCCGGCATGGCCGTCTCTTCAAGCCAGCGCGGGTGGAACTCCTCGATCTGTTCCGCCATCTGCTTCGTGTAGGTCAGGTTCCAGCTGAGCCAGCAGTCGAGCATGATGTCGTCATCGTCGCCCACCGCTTCCCGGAGCGTGCGCACCAGCTCCACGTTCTTCTTGAAGCCCTCCGGCCCATCCATCGGCCCGTGGCGGAAGAACCACTTCTGCGCCCGGTATCCCTTCGACTTGTACTCGAGTGCGCGCTCGCGGACCAGGGCCGGGTCTTCCACGTTGAAGCCGAGCATGCTGGCATATGCCGGGATCTCGGTACGTGTCGGCCCGCCGAGCAGGCTGACGACGGGCGCGTTGTAGATCTTGCCGCGCAGGTCCCAGAGGGCGCAGTCGATGGCGCTGATCGCCATCATCGTCTCGCCCTGGCGTCCGTGGACCGAGGCCCGGAACATCTGGTCCCAGAGCAGCTCGTTTGCGGTCGGGTCCTTGCCCTCGATGATCTTGCTCAGCGACGTGGCGATTATGTAGGACTGGGCGCCGTCGATCGGCCCACCGATGCCGGTGACGCCGCCATCGGTCTCGATCTCCACAAAAGTTGAGGCCATGGCGTAGTGGTTGTCGTCGATCTTCGGCAACCAGGCCGGACCCCGGGCCTTGTACTCCGGGTAAATGTCGAGCGGCTGGATCAGTCGCTCCTCCCAGAACTCGCCCCGGAACTCCATCGTTCCGTGCAATTTTCTAAGTTTGATCCCCGTGATCTTCATCGGGTTTTCCTCATATCTAAGAGCAGAAATCTGGATAACTGCCGGCGTATGTCGCCCGGCCGGAGCCGATCTAAGGACGGGCGGAGCGCGTCTTCAGCACTGAGCGAAGATACGACGGGCCGTGCGCTCGGTCAAACCCGTATTTTGTTCAGGCGACCGGTCCGAGTTCATCTGTCCGGGGAGTGGCGTACGGCGGGTTTTGAGTCTTCAGTAGTGTTCCCTAGATGTCCCGGGGATCCAATCCGTATCGTGCTAGACTCGGCCGTCGATATTTACTGCCATTAACCTGCTATTTCACGATGAAATTGGCTGCAGAACCGGCGTAGTGCAGGCAATGTTCCCGGGAACGAGGGCGATAACTGATTGGCCGAATCTGAAGACACGCCTGCCATCGGGAACCCGCGGCCTGCCCCGGCCGGGGATGACATTGCTGCTCTTGGCGCGGCACTCTCTGAGGGAGAAGGCGCACACCTCATCCGGGTCGCACGCGAACTGGGCTCTGACACGGCGGCGCGCGTCCAGCGACTGGAAGTGGAACTCAAAGACCCAGACACCTCGATCAGGTCCCGGGCGGCGATCTCACTTGGAGACTTGAATGAGCGCAACGCCATTGGTGTATTGCGTGGTCTTCTTGAAAGCGATAACCCGGATTCCTGGGCGCTCGGTGTGAGCGGTCTCAGGCAGTCGCGAGAACGGCCCGGTTGGCTCTGTCTTGAATCTGTAGCTCGTAACCAGATACCGGCCCTTGGACGTGGCGATGCCCGGGCGAAATCGGCCGCCTCCACGCGATTGTTGATGATGGGGCGCACCAAGACGATGGACCGGCTGTTTCGCGCTGCAGACGGCCACTCCCGCAGCATTTCGGCCAAAGCAGCGATCGCGTTCGTGGACGCCGCACTGGCATCGCTTCATAAGCAAGAGCGAGAGGTTATGGTGCTCAGGCTCGGCGTCTTAAATGGCCGTCCTGCCACGCCGGATGAGGTTGCCGAGGTGCTAGGAATGGATGAAGACCTGGTCCGGACACTTGAGTCAGACGCATGGATTCGTATCCAATCTCCCCGCTCCTACGAGTCGATAATCGGTAGCGAGACGTAGGAATCAGGGCAGATTCGATAGTCAACGGCCGGGCAACTCCAGAATCCCCAACATTTCAGGACCTCAAGATGAAAATCACCGAGATCAAGACCTTCAAGATGCAGGGCGGCGGACGGAACTGGTTGTTCGTGAAAGTGATGACGGACGAAGGCGTTCATGGCTGGGGCGAGGCCACACTTGAGCGACATGAGCGGGCGGTCGAAGATTCAGTGCACGTCCTGGAAAAGGCGCTCGTCGGACGAGATCCGACAGAGATCGAGCGCAACTGGCAGATCATGTACCGCCACTTTTTTTGGCGCGCCGGTGTAATCCTCGGCTCTGCTATTAGTGGCATAGACCAGGCGCTATGGGACCTGACTGGCAAGGTGTACAACCAGCCGGTATACAAATTACTGGGAGGTCAGGTGCGTGACCGCGTGCGCGCCTACGGTCACTGGGAGGATCTAAGGCCTGATCCGGCGTCGCAGGACCCGACGGCCGGTTTTACGGCGTACAAGTGCGCTGGATGGCAGGTGGGTGAAAGCTCATTTCGTGAGAAGGACGTTGTGGAGGCCCTGCGGGAGAAGATCAGGGTGATGCGGGAGAGACTTGGACCGGACGGAGAGATCATGATTGATAACCACGGCCGCTCCCGGCCAACGATCGCCATCAAGCAGATCGAAGCCGTTCAGGAGTTCGACGTGCTTTTCTTTGAAGAGCCAACAGCTCCGGACAACCTGGACACACTGCAGACGCTTAGAAACGCCAACCTGCGCACCGATCTTGCCACCGGTGAGCGATTGTTCTTCAGGTGGGGCTTCAAGGAATTGATCAACCGACGGCTTGTCGATGTGGTTCAGCCGGACATCTGCCACGCCGGTGGGATTTCGGAGCTGCGCCGTATCGCAGCGATGGCGGAGACCGAGTACATCAAGTTCGCCCCGCACGATCCCGCTGGTCCTTTGTCCGTCGCTGCATCACTCCACGTCTGCGCCGCCGCTCCGAACTTCCTTATTCTTGAAACCGCTCGAGACATGCCGTGGCACGATCTCGTCCAGAAAACGCCGCTCGTCATCAAAGATGGTTACTTTGAACTTCCAACGGCGCCGGGGCTGGGGGTCGATCTGGACGAAGATGTGATCGCAAGCAGGCCATACCCGGATGACGACTATCAAGGCGGGTCATGGGATGCTTTAGATGGCGGCGTGGCGGACGTCTAGGTTCGGTTGAAATGCCAGCATTCGGGTGATGTCGGTCAAGAGAACGCTACACTCAACAGATCAGAACGCTCCTCCTCAGCTACGACCACCTTCGCGCAGTATGTCGCCGAGGGCCTCTGTGTGCGTGGCATCGTTGATCGAGATCGGGAACCAGCCCAGATTGTTAAATCGAAAACGGGATATCGACGTATTGTTAAGGGGGAACCGGCCGACTAGCCCGTCGTTAAATCCCATGATGTAGTGGAACAACGCCTGAAGGGCCAGTCCGTGGCTGACGATTGCGACCCGTTGCCTCCCTGGGCGTCCTACAAAATCATCGTTGAACAACAACTCGTCCTCCAGCCAGTTTGAGAATCGCCGCTCGACCTCCCTGTGTGACTCGCCATCGCCTGGCTTGAACCACTTGCCGCTCTCTGCCATGAGCAGCTTCACCTCAGGAGTGTGGACCTCGGTGACGGGCCGCCCGCGCCATTCAGGTACCTGACGCTCGATGATGTCGCCGGATTGTTCAAACGCTGTTTCGCCGATCCCCATGCCCTGCAGCATGCCCTGTGTGGTCTGGACGGTGCGAACCATGCTCGACGAATAGATTCGGTCAAACGTCCGGCCCTCGGCAGCGAGCCGTTCTCCAACAGCGAAAGCTTGCTTGTGACCGCGTTCGGTTAGCGGAGCGTCAAAATTCAAACCTGCGGCGAGGCCGCCATGGACGGTAAGGTTTGACTCTGATTCTCCGTGTCGGATAAAGAAGAAATCGGCCATGAAATCAGGATGGGTCAAGAGTCCTCCGGTCATAAAGGGTGGGATTACCGGCGATACCAGAGCGTGGAAACGGAAGCCATCGTACAGTCGCCCCGAATCGAGGACCACCACCCGTCAAACCATATTCGTTCGGAATGACGGGCTGGTTCACTCTCATGGGTGAGCGGGCGTGTCCAACCCGAAGGCGATCGCCTTCGAGCCGCGCTAGCGAAGTTCCGTCCGAACCTACAACCGTCAAGAAGGGTGGCGTTCGCGCCTGGAGTGTCATTTTCCGAGACGGGATTAGTTGGGAGCACTGCGGCCACCACCATAGTTCCGTTGTGCGTAGCGCCCGACTTGTCAGCGCGTTCCGTGAACTCTTCGGCGGCTGCCTGTGGTGGAAGCGCTTCCACCACCGACATTGACTCTAATTCTTGATCGTCAAAAATATTCACATGTAGGCTGTGGTCATGTCATCACAACAATCCATCGATCCGGTCCGAATCTCCGAAACCGCCAAACGGCTGCTGGAGGAGTTTTACCTGCCTGGCCTCTCAATAGGCGTCGTATCCGGCGATGAGCTTGTGTACGCAGAAGGATTCGGATGGGCGGACATCGAGTCCCGCAGAGACCAAGACCCGAACCTGCATCAGCGCATCGGCTCGATCACCAAGACGATGGTTTGTCTCTGCGCGATGGCGCTCGTCGATGAAGGGAAGTTGTCGCCGAACGACCGGGTTGTCGATCTGCTGCCGGACCTTCAGCTAAACGGCCACGGCGATAACCTCAAGCTCTGGCATCTGCTCACGCATACCGGTGGTATCGGAGAAGCGCCCACAGAGACCGATATCGCCGACCCCCTGAGCGTTCTGTGGGCGGACGGGCCGGATATCCCACCGATACCTGAGAAGTACCCGGACGGGATAACGATAGATGTTGAACCCGGGACGAAATGGCACTACGCAAACCACGGTTGGATGCTCGTCGGCGAGATCGTCGCCCGCGCGGAAGGCGTGACCATCGAAGAGGTGCTTGAACGTCGAATTTTCGAGCCGCTCGGGATGACCGTCACAGACAACTACGATCGGCCGGGCAAACGGCTTACTACGGGCTACCATCACCCGCCGACCCACGAGGACCTGGACCAGCTCGAGATTTTCGGTCAGGACAACACTGGTGAAACGGTCGACGGTCACAACATTCGCGGAGAGTGGGCATACGTGAACGGGCGTGCTGCCGGTGCCGTACACTCCAACATTCCGGACATGGCCCAATACGCCTCGGCCCTGCTTCGCAACGGAGCGGGTATCGTGCGCCCGGAAACGTTTGCCGAGATGATCAAACCGCAATGGTGCCCGGACGATCGTATGGGAAGCCTCGGCCTCTCGTTCTTCCGTTCCAAGCAGTTCGGAGAGTTCGTATTCGGGCACGGAGGCGGAATCGCAGGCGGTTGGAACACCGATCTGACGATCATCCGTGGCCGAAACCTTGGAATGATGGTGCACATCAACGGCTCGCTGGAGGTCTCGGGCGAGGTATACAGCCAGATCTTAAGATCAGTCCTTGGGGCTCCTGTTCCGGAGTTACCAGATGTGGCGCTTGACCCGAAAGTCCTCCTAGCAGCCCCCGGTGTTTACTCGATGCCGCCCGGGACGCTCACGAACTCCCGGCCCATAAGAACGCACGGCCGACTCCAGATAACGGCAGAATCCGGAGAGCTAATCCTGCGCTCCCGAAGAGGCGCATTCCGCAACGGCGTCCGCCTCCTGCCTGCCAGTGAGTCCGACCCGTTCTTCCTGGCGATTGACACGCCCGCGCTCCAGAAACCAGAGATCGCCCTGGTAACAAACGCTGGTGGTCAGGTAACAGGAATGCGACTACCCCGACTAGCCTGGATGGACCGGGACGACTCACTGGAGCCGTGGGCTTGAAGTAGAGAGGCAGGGATAGTGCAAAAAGGGGGTGAATGGGTGCATCCATGGGCCAATTTTGAGCTGTGCGCTCTGATTAAGGCGTCTGAGAGATCCCATTCGAGTATCGCAAAGTAGCGCAGGTTCATACCGTGACGAAAGCGCCGCCTCGAACTGCAACCGAGCGGGTTAGTGCGACAATATTTGGAGTGTCGTGAACCTTGGGGCTGTCATAATGGCTGCCAAAAGCGTTTTGGACGCAATGTTTGATATCGCCATTTGGTTAAATCAAACGTAATCTGGATCATGTGCCGGGGTGGCGGAATGGCAGACGCGGCGGACTTAAAATCCGCTGTCCTAAAAGGGCGTGCGGGTTCAAATCCCGCCCTCGGCACCAAATTCGGTCCTTAACTGATACCTAATGCTGGCGCGAACGACCTTTACAGGGTCCTCGTGATCGAACGGGCAGGCCTAACTAATGGTCCACTGCTCCACCTCGGCATGATCGATCAGGTTCTTCAATCGGCCGAACACGCTCGCGAATCGTACCTGGGTGTCCGGATCTGCCATCGTCTTTTCGAGCGTGGCGTCCAGGTGGGCCATGCTTTCGATCTCAATCTCAACGACCACTCGATCGGTCCTGCCGCTCTGGTAGTCGGACAACACTCGGAAGGGTATTTCCGGGCTGTGCACCCTGATCACCTCGTACATGTCGTGTGCCCAGGTCACCAGTTCACCGGCTGAACCGACGTTTCCGTAAAAAATCCTGCGCTGGATAATGGTCATTTATGGTCTCCCTCCAGAGAATTACTCTGCCAGCCGACTCGATATCGTCTTTAACGGTGGCTGCGTGCGCCTCGATTTGTTGAACCGGCTCTGCGGTCATCGTTCCTTCGACCAACTGGCCTCGGTGATCTCGTGGATCTCAGGCGTGTCGCTGGTGCCGGTCTTCCTGGCGCTGTGACTTCGCCCTGCAATCCTGCTACCTCGACCGCAGTCATCTCACGCCACTTGCCTGTTGGAAGGTCGCCCAGTGTTAAATGACCGATTCGCGTGCGGATCAGCCCTGTGACGGGGGAACCTACCGCAGCCAACATCCGACGGACCATCCGGTTTCGACCCTCATGGATTGTCAACTCGACCGTCCTCTGGTCCCGGTACACGATTTGGACTTTGGCCGGCGCTGACATACCGTCTTCCAACTGCACGCCTGTTCTGAGTAGGTCAAGTGCACGCAGACCGATCGGGGTGGCAACACGGGCCACGTAGACTTTCTCGATCTCGTAGCTTGGATGGGTAATGCGCTGAGTGAAATCGCCATCATTTGTCAGGATTAGCAAACCCTCGGTGTCGTAGTCGAGTCGACCCACCGGGAACAACCGCTCAGGGACATCGACTAGGTCCGCAACCGTCGGCCTGCCCTGCGGGTCGGCCAGCGTCGTGACGTGGCCCTGCGGCTTGTTCAGCACTAGGTATCGTTTGCGTTGAGCCGAGATCGACCGGCCGTCCACGGTGATTACGTCGACGCCGGTTTCCGCCTGATCTCCGACGGTCGCCGTAACCCCGTTAACTGCGACGCGGCCCTGTTCGATCATCTCCTCAGATTTACGCCGTGATGCGACGCCCGCCGAGGAGAGAATTTTCTGAAGTCGTTGTGGCATATGTGACAAGTCTCGCGCCAAGAACGACGCACAGGAAATCCAGGTGGCCTATTGACGACGCCAATCTGGCGTAATCGATATACAGTGACTCTGACAACGTTAATAGCGACGGAACCTGAACTCGATTCAGAATTACAGGAACCGAGGAAAGAGCCAGAAATGCCGTTCAAGACCCGATATGTCTTCGTCGTCAGCATGGATGTCGATCCGGATAAAGACGCCATATTCAACGAGGTGTACAACACGGAACACATCCCTGAGCTGATGAAAGTGCCCGGGGTGCTTTCCGTCTCTCGCAGTAAAAAGCAGCCGGCCTCGCTGGCCATCGGTGGGGAGCTGAAAGAGGTAGGCGCCGACGAGCCGACCTACATCGCTTACTACGAGGTCGAGGACCCGGCCATCACAGGTAGCGATGCATGGGCCGTTGCCTCGGAGAAGGGCCGCTGGGCCGAAGAAGTCCGACCGTACACCCACAACCGGCACCACGCGATGCACGAGATAACTGTCAGCGCTCCGTAGGGGCGGGCAACGGCCTGAACTAGGGCGTACTGCCCGATAGGCCCGTACGATTCGGCATCGCTCAGGCCAGCGTCCTTGCCGATTCAACGCCGGTTAGGAATTGCGTCAGGTGCGGCAAGACGATGTCGCTGCGCCTGAACGCCTGTTCGTGATCCAGGCCGTCCAACGAAACGAACGACGCAGTCGGCATCTCGCCCGCGGCCTTCTTGACGAAATCATGGTTCCCATCTTCGGTGCCGGAAAACGCCAATACGGGCTGTGTGATCGAACCGAGTCCCTCACTTAAACCGGGCGTATCGCTGCGAACCGTGATCGCCGCAATCTGGGCGTCGGGGTCCTGCTTGAGATAGTTGGCACGGGCGGCGTCTGTCATCCGTCCGTTTCGCTCTTCGGTACCCGCCAGAGCTGCCTCCAACCCGTCTTTTCGTGACTCGATGATGTTGCCCACAAGGGCGCTCTTCCGGTGGTACGGATCGCTTCCGCCGCCAACGAACGAAAGAAGGTGACGACGCGCGTACTTGAGAATCGAGTACCCGATCCACGAGCCGAACGAGTAACCGAAGTAATGGGCCCGGTCGATCCGAAGATCGTTCAATACCGCCAGAGCGTCATTCACATGTAACTCGGGCGTGTATGACTCCATCCCATGCGGGTGGCCGCTGTCGCCGTGCGCACGAACGTCGTACATGACCAGCCGGTAGTCGGTCTTCAGCCCGTCCAAGTACCCATAATCGATCCAGCTTTGCAGGGACCCGCTGAACCCGTGCACCAGAAGCAGGGGAGGGCCGGAGCCTTCGGTCTCGTAATGAATCTTCGTCCCATCAATCGGGTTGTTCGAAAACGGCATGCCCCTCCCCATTCTTATCTGTTACTGCTAAACCGTCGAAGCAAACGTAGGGGCGGGCTGCTGCCCGCCCCTACGATGATTTTGCTGCAACGCCTTGGACGTCTTCTGGTTCAGTTCAGGATGCCAGCGGCCCCCGGACGCTTTCCAAGGGGGCGGACCACCGGTGTCGAAGTTCAACTCTAGAACCGGGACTTCTTGGCCTCGAAGTTGGAGTGAACGTCGATCAAGACCGTCTTGCCTTCTGAGTTCAACTGTCGAGCTTTCTGAATCGCCGGTCCCATCTCTGCGACCTTGGAGACCACAATTCCCGTCGCGCCCATACCTTCAGCGATCTGGGCGTAGTTGCCGGCCATGAACGACACGTCGTACTGCTCGCGAGCCACCGGGAATCCGCCCGGGTATGTCGCCATTCCACCGTTGTTGAGCAGAACTGTGGTGATCGGCAGGTTAGCCTTCGCAGCGGTTGCGACGTCCAGTCCGGACATGCCAAACGCGCCATCACCCATGTAGTTCAGGCAGAACTTGTCCGGGTTGGCCAGCTTTGCACCGATCATCGCCGGGATTCCGAAGCCCAGGTGAGTTGTCTTTCCCCAACCCATGTAACTGTGTGGGACGGTCGCCGTGAGGAACGGCACCATGGCGTCACGAGGCCCTCCGGCGTCGTGCGTGACGATGCTGTTTTCCTGGTCGATGTTGTTCTCGATCTCCCAGATAACCCGGTATGGGCTGAGTGGCTCATCGGCCACCTCGAGCATCGGCTGCCACTCCTTCATCCACTCGGCTTTCACGGCTGCAATCTCTGCAGCCACACCGGTGTCGCGGCCTCCCTCGCCGATCTGACCCTTGATCTCATCGATCATGGCCTCGATGGTGAGCCGTGCGTCGCCAATCAGTGCGAGATCGGACGGTGTGCTCTTGTTCACATCGTCTTCGGTCGTCGTGTTGTGGATCACCGTCTTACCGTCGGGCAC
>JAPKBN010000031.1 GCA_026421215.1 Dehalococcoidia bacterium | reverse complement strand
CCGGGACGAAGCGAGCTCCAAGAGATCTTCAAAATCGCCCGTCACGGCAATGACCCTGTGCTAGAATCCGGCGGCTTTTCTAGGTTTATTTGGGACCATTTGTTGTCCCATGATTTTAAACAAGAACTAACTCACTGAGAGGACGTTCCATGGGCAAGTTGGACGGCAAGGTCGCCCTTATCACGGGCGCGGGAACCGGAATCGGACGCTGTGCTGCGTCGATGTTCGCCGCAGAGGGCGCTGAACTGGTAATTGCAGGTAGGCGGCAGGCGCCGCTGGACGATGTGGTTGCAGAGATCACGGCCTCCGGCGGGAAGATCACCGCTAAGACGGCCGACATGGAAGTCCAGGAAGACATAGAGGCGCTGGCCGCGTATGCACTTGAGAAGCACGGTCGGATCGACATTCTGGTCAATAATGCTGGACACAGCTCCAAGGTCCGAAGCGTTCGCTGGATCTCCCGCGAAGAGTTTGACAGCGTGTACGCCGTAAACGCGGCTGGGCCTGCCCAGCTGACCCGGCTGCTGCTCCCGCCCATGCTTGAGTGCGGAGAGGGCACCGTGATTCTGGTGTCGTCGATGGCTGCACTTCGCGGAGGCCTGCTCGGTGGTGTCGCTTACGGGCCTGCCAAAGCGGCCGCCAAAATGTACATGGACAACCTGAGAACCGAACTGCGTCAAAGTGGGATCCGGGCGACCACGATCTACCCGGCCGAGGTGGACACCCCCATCTTGAACAACCGCCCACACGTGCCGGACGCCGAAGCTCGTTCAACGATGATGCTCCCGGAAGACATAGCAGAGGGCATCCTACTTGCAGCGACGCTCCCGGCGCGCACGATGATCGACGATATGACGTTCACGCCTACTATCCAGCGAGACACGACCAAAGACGTAGCGGTCGCACGTATGGCGGGCGCACCAGAAGGCGCGGTCTAGGTCGCTCTTGCGGTATCGCCGTCTGAGCCCTTGCCGATAGGTGAACTTGATGCCTGGAACGGACAAAAACGAACTCCGATCCCGACTCGAGTTTGCCGTCGGCGCCGCACGCGCGGCCGGTGAACTCGCACTTGGCTATTACCAGTCGACCGACCTCGTAGTAGACCGAAAATCCGACGCGTCTCCAGTAACTCGCGCGGATCGCGAGGCCGAACAGTTGATCCGGGCGAGCCTGAGTGAGTCGTTCCCGGACGACGCGATCCTGGGGGAAGAGTTCGGAGAGCAGTCCGGCAGCACCGGATATCGGTGGTACCTAGACCCGGTGGACGGCACGGAGTCATTCATCCGCGGTGTTCCGCTCTGGGGGACCACAATTGGGCTGGAGCTGGGCGGTCAACCGGTGGCCGGTGTGGTCGCATTACCCGCTCTTAACGAGATCGTCTGGGCGGGTAATGGCCTCGGCGCATGGTGGGCGAACCGGGTTTCCCCACTTCAAGAGGGCGAAACGCTTCCAGATGAAGTGCGCCCGGCGCGTGTGTCAGACGTGTCCAATATCGCTGACGCTTTCATGACTTCTACCTCTGTTAAAACCTTCGACGAAGTCGGAACTTTTGCCGGTTACGACCGCCTGCGCAAGGTGGTATCCGAAGATCGCGGTTGGGGCGACTGCTACGGCTACCTGCTCGTTGCCACGGGTCGTATCGATATCCACATAGACCCCGAGATGAACATCTGGGACGTTGCGCCGATGCCTACCATCATCGAAGAAGCCGGCGGCAGGGCCACCGATCTGGATGGCAAACGGGGCATTGATCTCGAAAACCTGATCGCCACGAATGGCCAGCTTCATGACAGGGTGCTGGAGTTGTTGAACGGATGAGCAGGATAGTGACGCACTTACTGAAGCCACATCCCGGACCCGGGAATACGCGTATCCGCCGATTGCTGGCTACGAACGGCCCTGCTATATTTGTGACGCCCGTAGCAAAGTCAATTTTTTCCAAATCGAGGAGCCACGCTTGAGCGACGGCATAACGTCCGCCAGCGACGAGTCGCCCTCCAGTGACGAACTGAGAGATCGGTCACGAAAGGCACTGCAATCCCAGCGGCAGCCGACGGTTACCGTGCTCTCGTCACTGCTCGCAGTCCAGGATGACCTTCATTACATCCCGGATGAGGCCATAGAAGAGACCGCCACACACGTGAAATCCACCATCAATGATGTGTGGAGTGTGGCGTCGTTCTACACAAATTTCAGATTCACGCCGCCGGGAGATCACACAATAGACGTGTGCTGGGGACCGTCCTGCCACCTGAACGGCGCTCAGGATGTGATGAATAGAATTCATTCCGAGCTCGGAATCACAGAGGAAGGCGAGACCGCCGACGGCAAGTTGACACTCCGGTACAGCACATGTCTTGGAGCTTGTGCGTTGGCGCCGGTGATAGCGGTGGACCATCACATGAAGGGCCGCATATCGCCCGATTCAGCTGCAGCGGTCGTCGGTAAGCTGAAGGACGCCCAGTGAGAATCTCACCCCAGACCCAGACCCAGACCCAGACCCAGACCCAGACCCAGACAAACCGAAGTAGGGCCGTATGTCTGTAGCTTTCTCTGAACTGCGCCAGAAGGCTGACGCCGAGTGGCTGTCACTGACCGCGGGTGATAAGCCGTGGGTGAGAGTCGGCCTGGGTACATCCGGTGAGGCAGCCGGAGCCGAGGAAGCTTTTCACGCGATAACCGAATCGCTCGGCTTGGACGCCAACGTAACCCTGGTCGGGTCGATGGGCCTTTGCTACGCCGAGCCGCTTATCGACGTTCAACTGCCTGGCGGGGCACGTGTTTTTTACGCAAACCTCGGTGCAGATGAGGTTGCCGACGTTGTAGGTGGCCACATCAAATCCGGCAGGGCCAACGCCGACCGGGCGTTTGCATGGCACGGAGACGAGCGGCCGGAAGGCCTTGGCGCAGTCACCAGACTTTCTGAATTACCAACCGTTCGGGTCCAGACCCGGCTGGCGACCAAACTGGCCGGCGATATCGATCCACGGGACCTGTCTCAGTACATCGCAAACGGCGGATACAGCGCTCTTGAAAAGGCGCTCGAAGACATGGACCCTGCGGGAGTACTTGACGAGGTCAAAAATTCCGGCCTCCGGGGCAGGGGAGGGGCGGCCTTCCCGACCGGAGTTAAATGGGGTTTCCTTGCGCCAAATCCGGAGCCCGTGAAGTACATCCTCTGCAACTGTGAAGAGGGCGACCCGGGCGCATTCAACGACAAGGGCATTCTTGAGAGTTGCCCGCACACCCTGCTTGAGGGCTTGATTCTCGCGGGGTATGCCACCAACTCATCAAACGGCTTTATCTTTATCCGACAGGGTCACACTCTTCCGATAGAGAACTCCCGGAAGGCGGTACAGGACGCTTACGCCGCGGGGCTTCTAGGGCAGAACATTCTCGGAAGCGATTTCAGTTACGACGTCGAGATCGCTCTTACCGGGGATTCGTACGTGGCGGGTGAAGAAACTGCACTAATGGAGGCCATCGAGGGCAAGCGCTCGATGCCACGCTACAGGCCGCCGTTCCCCGCCGCCGCAGGGCTGTGGGGCAAGCCGAGCAACATCAACAACGTCAAGACGTTGGCCTACGCGCCGACGATCATCCAGAACGGTGCCGACGCTTTCAAAAGTGTCGGAATTGAATCGACTTCCGGCACTGCGATCCTCTGTATTACCGGCGCTGTAAACAGGCCTGGAATGTACGAGATTCCGATGGGGTCTCTGACCGTTCGAGAGGTCGTTGAGGATGTGGCGGGCGGCATCAAAGATGGTAAGAACATGAAACTGTTCCAGGCCGGAGGCCCCCTGTTTGGGCCGATCGGTGAAGAAGGCTTTGATTCTCCGATAGATTTCGATTCAATAGCCAAGACCACAGGCAGCCTCGGCTCCGGCGGACTCATCATCGGCGACGAAGACGTGTGCGCCGTTAACCTGACCCGCAATCTGATGGCGTTCAACCAGTTCGAGTCTTGCGGCAAGTGCTTCCCGTGTCGCCTCGGCATGACGCACATGGTCGAGACCCTGGAACGTATCTCGCAGAACGTGGGACGGGAAGACGATCTGGCTCTCATGGAACGGATGGGGGCCAGCATGCGGATGGGTTCGCTTTGCGGGCATGGACAACTTGGCTACAACCCGGTTGCATCTGCACTCAAATACTTTGAAGCTGATTTCCGGTCCCACATGGATGACAAGAAATGCCCGACGGGCGCATGTGGCGAAGGGCAGATGGTGACCCCGAGCCGGACGAGGCCCTAGATAAAATAGTCGCCGATGAGCGGCGGCTAACGAAAGTTCATTAGAACAACAAATTCCCAGGAGACTGCGCCGCATGGCGGACGACACGATCAAATTAACGGTAGACGGCCAGGAGATCGAGGCCAAACCTGGCCAAACGATCATTCAGGCTGCGCAGGACGCGGATATCTACATCCCGTACCTCTGCTACTTCCCAGGGATGAAGCCGTACGGCGCATGCCGCATGTGCGTCGTGTCCACCGAGGCCGGCGGCCGAAAAGGCGTTCAGGCGTCCTGTACGACTCCTGTCATGGCAGACATGATCGTGGAGACCAGCAGCGAAGAGGTCGTGGAACTCCGGCGGGGGATCACCGACCTGCTCATGTCGGAGCACCCGCACGGCTGCCTGACTTGCCACCGCGCCGAACTGTGCGGCCCGCAGGACATCTGCCAGCGCCATGTGGCCGTGACCGACCGCTGCACCATCTGCCCCAAGAATGAGCGGTGTGAGCTTAAAGACACCGTCCGTTTCATGAAGCTGGACCTGACTTCTTCGCTCGACTACCACCGGCGTGATCTGCCGATCCACACCGATGACCCGTTCTACGACCGTGACTACAACCTGTGCATTGTCTGCGTCCGCTGCGTGCGTGCCTGCGACGAAGTACGCGGCGACTCAGCGCTCTCGATGGTGTCCCGTTCAGGGGTTGCTCTCGTAGGCACGTCCCACGGCACCTCGCTGTTGGAGTCAGGTTGCGAGTTCTGCGGTGCCTGCATCGACGCTTGCCCCACCGGCGCGCTTGTGGAGCGCGACTACAAATGGGAAAAGGCGTCCACGAAGGTCAAGACTGTCTGCACAAACTGCCCCGTCGGGTGCGAGTTCGTGATGGACATCAATGACATAAACAAGGTCGTCCGCATGACGGGTGACCTATCGGGTGAGGCCAGCCATGGCCAAGCCTGCTTCAAGGGCAAGTTCGGGTACGACTACCCGAACCACGTCCGACGGCTGAAGTACCCGATGGTACGTGTCGACGGCGAGCTACAGCGCACCACCTGGGAGGTTGCCCTAGAGGCGGCGTCGCAGGGTCTTTTACAGCATCTTCCAGAAGAGCGCGGCGTGATTCTCTCGCCGCGTGGTACTAATGAAGACCATTACGTAGGACAGAAGTTTGCACGAACGGTGCTCGGCACAAACAATGTAGATACCGGCCTCAACCGGTCCGCAGAGCTGCTGGCGGCACTGGCGGCGGCGCCCGGACACGGAGCGGCCACGAACCCGATCTGGGGTATCGAGAATTCGAAGTGTGTCTTAGTCGTCGCCGGCAACCCGACCGAAGAACAGAACGTGCTCGCCGTGCCGGTCAAGAAGGCCGTGCGCGCTGGCGCAAATTTGATCGTTATCGATCCCCGCGAGACCGAGCTCACTCGCTACGCTACCAACTGGCTACGCCCGCGGCCCGGCACCGAGATCACGCTGCTGGGTGGGTTGGCCCGGGTGATCCTGGATGAAGCGCTTGAGGACAAGGATTTCGTACGGGATCGGCTTGACGGTGTGGACGAGTTCAAGAAGGCTATTTGGTCCTTTGATCTGATGCGCGTATCCCAGATAACCGGGGTAAGCGAAGACGAGATTCGGTCCGCAGCGCGGGCGTACGGCAACGGAAGTCCGGCCTCGCTCTTGCATGGCACCGACGGGATAGTCGCCGGGGACCATGCAGACCTGCTTGCCGCTGTTATGAACCTTGCGCTGATGACTGGGAATATCGGTTGCGCTGGTGGCGGTGTCTACCCGTTGTACTCCGGGGCTAACACCCAAGGCGGCAACGATGTCGGCGCCGCGCCTAACCTGCTGCCGGGTTACAGGTCTGTCTCTTCAAACTCTGATCGCGATGTGATCTCATCATCAGTCGGAGGTACGTACCCGCAACGGCCGGGTAAATCCGTCCGAGATATGGTGGCCGGTGACGGGATCAAAGCGCTGATCGTACTGGCAGACGGCTGGAATCCAGACGTCGCAGGGATGACGACAAACGGTCTGGTTAACCCTGGTTTCATGGTCGTGTCTGATGCGTTTATGTCTGACACGGCATCCAGAGCGGACGTAGTGTTTCCTGCGGCGACTTATGCTGAGGTGTCCGGGACGATCACGAATCTGGAGCGACGTGTCCAGAAGGTCAATCCGGGACTTGAGCTCCGCCACGAGGAGCGTGAGGGCTGGCGAACGCTCGCCGACCTTGCGAACGTGATGGGAGGTTCCGGCTTCGGATACGAGACCTCTTCCGAAGTATTTGAGGAAATTCGTAAAGTGGTCCCGGATTACGCGGGGCTCACCCACGCCAGAATTGAAGGCAGAGGTATTCAATCTCCGGCACGCGATGAGACTTCAAACGGCACAGGAATTCTGTTCAGTTCAGAAGAGCGGCTATCGGTCGTTCCGATGGCTATCCGTGAACCCGTTTCCCTACCGAACAGAGAGTATCCGTTCACGCTCGGCCATGGGCGCGTCTTGCTACGTCCGGAAGAGGATGTGCAGGTCGTTCGAGATGAACGCAGCATGAACTACATCGAACGAGACACTTTGATAGAGATCCACCCTGAGGACGCCGCAGATCTTGACGTTTCTGAAGGGGACCGAGTTGCCATAAACGCACAACAGGACTCTTCTGCGTCCCCGTTGCCTGATTTCGGTTATGTACGACTTTCATCGCCACATCGCGGATTTGTTTCTGTGACTACCCTGTTTGCAGAAGTCGTCACCGGGATACAGGATTCCGGTGATATAGACATCTCGCCGTCGGTCAAAGGCCTCCCGTTGCGCCATGTATCGCTGGCGAAAGCGCCGATACTGCGCGAAGCTGGCATGGCTGCGGACTGATCGTCCGGGTTGCCCCGAGAGGGTAAAGGCACTCGGCCAAAATCAGATCTGCACATTGAAATGGCTTTCCGAATCTAAACAGACGGCAAGCACGAAAATGGCCTTGTCTGAAACATGGGTCCAACTAGGAGAAATGATGAGCAAGCCCACCGCTGTCACAGACAGCAGTTTTGATGTTGATGTCCTTCAGTCCGACCTACCGGTGCTGGTAGATTTCTGGGCTGACTGGTGTGGTCCCTGCAAGATGGTGGCCCCGGTTGTCGAAGAGTTGGCGACCGAATACGATGGAACGGTCAAGTTCGCCAAGGTAGACGTAGACGCGAACCCGGTGACCGCTGGTAAGTACGGTGTCCGCAGTATTCCGACACTCTTGATCTTCAAAGACGGAAAGCCCGTCGGCCAGGTCGTCGGAGCTGTCCCGAAACAGGTTCTTGAGGCCCGACTTAAAGAGTCGATCGCCTAAGTTTCTCAGTGACTGCAGGGAATTGGCCTGAAAAGAAGACAGCCGGAGCTTCAATAGCCCGGCTGTCTTCGCGTTACCGGGTATATCCCGACGATTGTCAGTGGGGTGTATCCGTCACTGACTGTCGAGGCGGCGTAAACTGTCCCAGCCTACCAAGGGAGTGTATGAGCTCTGGTGGGCTCCACGGACTTCAAACCCGATGGGGGGCATCCTTCGATGTCCTCGGGGGGTTCGACTCCCTCACGCTCCCGCCACATAGCCGAGTAGAACGTAGCTCGATGCTGCGAGAAAAAGCCCCGAACGGTTAATTCCACCGGGGCTTTTTTGTGTCTTGTGCCCGAGCCGCATCCACCCTGGTGTAATTGGATTCAACCTGGGGCGAGTAATTTTGTGTTGGATACGGCATCTATTAGCAGAGCGTCACACAACGACAGCCCTATACTCGGAGCATGCCCTCGATTGCTGCCATAGAGCTCCTTCGCAACCCGGTCTTCCTTCGCCTATGGTTCGTCACAATGATCAGCGGCTTGAGCGTCGGTTCCACCCTGACAACCCTCGGTTGGGTCGTCGTGGAACAGTCCGGGTCGCCGTTACTTGTCTCGTTGGTGTTGGTGACATTCCTGGCGCCCCAGCTCTTTGCTGGCCCCATCGGAGGAGTGCTTGGAGACAGGTACGGCCGCGGGCGCGTCATACGGATAGGGATTTCGGCGCGTCTCTTGCTCGCGATCGCCATGGCGGCATCGCTCTTTTGGTTACCACACGAGTTGGTGCCATTATTTGTGATCAACACAGTTCGCGCCGTGACCTCCGGGGCCACGATTCCGTCTCGACGCGCATTTATGGCGGATGTCGTGCCGTCGCGCCAGTTGAGAACTGCGCTGGCCCTGGATGAGTTTGCGATAACTACGACCTTTATGGCCGGGCCGATTGCTACGGGATTTCTTCTGCTCGTGGTGGAACCGGCCGTGATTTTCCTTGTGTTAGCGGGCTTCTCCCTGATTGGTGTCCTTCTCGTGCCGACCGGCCCATCGCGGATCCCGTCGACTGCCACCGGATACGATGCAACGCGGCGATCATCATTCATAGGGGACCTGTTCGAAGGTTTCGGATATATCCGTAGGAGCCGGATTCTTCTCAGCATAACTGCGATATCGATCACGGCCGAGACGCTTGCGTTCAACTACATGACCTTGATTCCGGTGTTCGCCAAGGAAGTGTTCGAAGGGGGTCCTAGGTTACTGGGAGTTCTCAACGGGACCATGCCAGTGGGAGAACTTTTCGGAGCCGCATTCATGGCGGGATTCGCCATGAGGGTTGTAAAACCGGGGCGAATGCTTATGGCTAGTGTCGCCGCCATATTCATTGTCGGTATCCCGCTTGGCGCGTCCAGCTGGTTACCCGGGACGTTAATCCTTCTGGCGATCATCGGTGGACTTGGTCAAATGTTCTTCGTAATGACATCCTCACTGTTGCTCAGGGAGACACCTTCGAAAGCGCGGGCGCGAGTGCTAGGGCTACAACAGGTGACCTGGGGAGCCGGCGCTCTGGGAGGGCTGGCGTCCGGAGCACTGGCTACGGCGTTCAACCCGCACCTCGGCATCATCATCCCGTCGGCCATCGGCCTGGTGGTCGTGATCGTCATCATTGTCGTATCCCCCGAATTACGTTCAATCGGCGGGCATGTCTCCGAAGACGATCCTCTTCTGGAACCGACAAGCGCAACGGTGGCCGGCGCCGGGGTTGACAGGGCTGGTGATTGAGATACGACCATGGCCTTGTATCAGTTTTTCCGATCATGTTCCAATCCGTAGATGCCCTGGAGTCCCCGGTATCTCTGATCAAGATCTAGCCCGTAGCCGACCACAAAGTGCCCGGAGAAGGTGAAGCCGACGTAATCCGCCGTGAGTTTCGTTCTGCGACGCTCCGGACGGTCAAGCAGGGTACAAACGCGCAAGGACGCGGGGCGCTTGCGTCGCAGATGACTTAGCGCGGCGCTTGTGGTCAGTCCTGTATCGACAATGTCCTCGACAACTATGACTGGGCGATCCTTGATTTCTTCAACACCTGGCCCCCAGGCGACTCGAACATGCCCAGAGCTTTCGGTGCCGGCGTTATAACTGGACAGCCGAATGAACTCGATCTCGGCGGGCGACTTCATCTGGCGTACGAGATCTGCTAGGAATATGAACGAGCCTTTGAGCGCACCAACCAAAACCGGAGGGTTCGATGCGTAATCGTGATCGATCTTTCCGGCGATGGAGGCAACACGATCGGAGATCTGTTCCGGCGTCCAGAGTGGAATGAGCCGTGGATCGGCCGGGGAGGTCGTCGATCGCCTGTTGGTCTGCATCGTTAGCCCGATTTCTTGTCATTGATTAGGAATGGAGTGAGGACATCAGTGCAAGCCATTTTAGGTAACAATCTCTTGGAACACAGCCGCACACCGTGACGATCCGACCAACCTTTGGTAACGGTGATCGCCACGGGATTGAACGCTGCCTGACTGTTTGTATGACATTCCATGGGCGACCAACAATCGGATCCTAAATCCAGTTTAGGATGATATTAATTGAGTCCATAAAATCTTCCCAGAAATCCTAAAGGAGAATCATGGTCCAGACGCACGATATCGAACGACCTTCAAAGGCGCTGGTCGAAGGACTATCCAAAATTGGAAGCGCGACCGCGACCGGAGAGTTGAGCCGACTCGGTGTTAGTGACCCGCAGATACTCGGACCACTCCCATACACCACCGGTAAGGCGATCTGTGGCCCGGCGATCACGTTGCAGTACATGCCCATGCGTGAGGACTTGTACCCGCAAGAGGAGTACAAGGACCCGGAAAAACAGCTGCACAGGCATGCGCTTTATCACACGCAGCCTGGCGACGTGGTGGTCGTGGACGCACGCGGGGACATGTCCAGCGGCGTCTTTGGCTCGATGATGCTGACCTACTTTCAGGGACGTGGCGGCGCGGGAATTGTGATCGACGGCGTAATCCGTGACGTGGAAGAAGCGTCCAAGCTCGACATCGGGATGTGGTTGCGCGGTGTTTCCCCGAACCACCACACCCAGACGAACATCATGCCGTTCGCCGTCAATGAGCCTATAGCGTGCGGCGGAACGCTTGTGATTCCGGGCGACATCGTGATCGCAGACGATGACGGAGCGGTCAACGTGCCAATAGCGCTCGCCCAGCAGCTATTGGAAAACGCTTCGACACACGTCGAGTGGGAAGAATTCACCCGATTGCGCCTACTTGAAGGTGGTGATCTCCGGAAGTACTACCCGCTCCGGGACGATGCACGGGCTGAGTACGAAGAGTGGAAGAAGGCCCAAGACTGAAATAAACGGTGCACATGGTCGCGCGCTATCTAAACGCCCGGTTATGTCCTGGAAAGCCGCTTCTGTAATGGACCAAAATGATCATAGATGACGGTATTTCTTTGATGTTTACGCTGCCCCTCCAGTGGTAGGCTTAACGCGACGAAATTCGTCGGGCCACTCTGCACGCACTGTCGAGCGCCTGACCTGAACAAGCAACACACGGTCCGGAGCGCGGATTCGACCGCTGGTTCCGGACCTTCTCGCGTTACGGGAATCGCATCCAGTACCGGACGCGCTTATAGAGGCAAAATGTCCACTCAGACTCGATCAAATCGCCGTAATGTCGCGATCATCGCCCATGTCGACCACGGTAAGACGACGCTGGTTGATGCCATGCTCCAGCAATCCGGCGCGTTCACTGCCCACGCAGAACTCGTGGATCGGGTGATGGACTCCAACGAACTGGAACGTGAAAAAGGCATCACCATCTTGGCCAAAAACACGGCCGTTTGGTGGGGCGATACAAAGATCAACATCATCGACACACCCGGTCACGCAGACTTTGGCGGCGAGGTCGAACGAGGTTTGACGATGGTGGACGGCGTCCTCCTGCTCGTTGACGCCAGCGAAGGCCCGCTGCCGCAGACCCGATTCGTTCTCAGGAAGTCGCTCGAAGCGCGGCTACCGGTGATTCTTGTGATCAACAAGATCGACAGGGCAGATGCGCGTATCAAGGAGGTTGTAGACGAGGTTTACGAACTATTTCTTGACCTTGACGCAGACGATGACCAGATCGACTTCCCGATCGTCTACACGAACGCCCGAACGGGCACTTCGACAACCGACACCGAGATGCCCGGCGCGAATTTGGACCCGATGTTCGAGACGATCATGTCCTATATCCCGGCGCCGACGTACGAAGACGACCATCCTCTGCAGGCGTTGGTGACCAACCTTGATGCTTCTCTGTATGTCGGACGATTGGCTCTCTGCCGGGTCCGACAGGGCACGATTAAGCGCGGACAGCAGGTCGCACACTGTCGGATCAATGGCAGTATCGAGCGGGTCAAAATCACCGAACTTTACGTAACGGAAGCACTTGAACGTGTGGATGCCGAGGAGGCTGGCCCGGGGGAAATCATCGCCATCGCCGGCCTACCAGAAGTGACCATTGGCGAGACCTTGGCTGATTATGAAGACCCGCGTCCGCTTCCGGTGATCAACGTGGATGAGCCTAGCCTGTCGATGACTATCGGGATCAACACTTCTCCTCTTTCTGGCCGTGACGGCGACAAGCTCACGGCACGACTTTTGGAGAATCGACTGACTCAGGAGATCATCGGAAACGTTTCGATTAGGGTTCTGGCGTCCGACCGTCCCGACACGTGGATCGTGCAAGGCAGGGGAGAACTCCAGCTCGCGATTCTTATCGAGATGATGCGGCGTGAAGGATTTGAGCTAACCGTCGGGAAACCGGAAGTCGTGACGAAGACGATCGACGGCAAATTGCACGAGCCGATGGAGCGATTATCTATCGACGTTTCAGATGAATACATGGGCGCTGTTTCCAAGCTGATGGCAGCCCGCAAGGCCCGCATGCTTGAGATGGTCAATCATGGCCAGGGCCGGGTGCGGATGGAGTATGTCGTACCAGCGCGAGGCCTGATTGGGTTCCACAACGAGTTCCTGATCGAAACGCGCGGCGCCGGAATTTCGAACCACGTTTTCGAAGGTTACGAACCCTGGCACGGCGAGCTTCGCACGCGCCGCACCGGAAGCCTCGTTGCGGACCGGACCGGTCAGACCACCGGTTACGCATTGCAGAGCCTGCAGGATCGGGGCCAACTTTTTGTTGCGCCGGGTACGCATGTGTATGAAGGCATGATCGTCGGTGAAAACCCGCGGTCTCAGGACATGGATGTGAACCCGACCAAGCCAAAGAAGCAGACCAACATGCGTGCGGCATCGGCAGACGCCACGGAGCATCTCGCGATGCACAAGACGCTGACGCTTGAAGAGGCGCTCGAGTTCATCATGTCCGATGAGTGCCTTGAAGTGACCCCGCGCACCGTGCGAATCCGCAAGGCGACCCTTTCCCAGCTTCAACGCGGTCGTGAGCAAGGCCAGAAGAAGCACGCCAACGCCCGCTAGGGCGCCGTTGTTTCGGGGCTAATAAGTGGTTCTGAGTTGTTCCGATAATCTTCTGTATTCGCCGGACTTAACCAACCCGCGACACCCTCTTACATTAGGATTTGTAAATCTGAGCCTCCTCCCTGCGCGGGATCAGGTCTGGAAGTGGGGCGCGTCGTGCGGTGACATCGATATCGTCGCCCGCTCCACCACCGTGGTCCACATCGCGTATCCTCATCTCACAATCACCGCATGTAGCCAATGAGAAGGTTAGAGTCCTGGCTAAAGATCTGATCCTGCCCGGAAAAGATGCGCTCTCGTCCGTCCGCTACGCTCTGGAAGCAGCGCCGCCGCCGGTGTCATGGCGAGTGGTTGCTTTGAACCTGGATATTACAAACCGCTTTCAGGTTTTGTTGGACGACGACCGAAAGATCCAGGTCATGCCAGACCCGGAACCTCGCATCTACGTCCCCGGCGGCGATATTTCACTTGTCGATCTGCTCTTCTACTACCCGAGACGGCCTATTGGCGGCGCAGGCGCGCTCAACTTGGCCCACAGGTTCGCAGACAGGTTGAACTGGAATCTTGTTACTGGCGTCGCTCTAGTCGACAACGACACGGATCTCGGCCCTTACGGCTCGATGTGGCTGAAGCACGTGATCGACCTTCGAGGCGGTGTGACAACGAAATATCTGGCCCGCCAGGTCGATGCATTCATCGCATCGATGCAACTCGTACGGCGGTTGCACGAGGCCGAACCGGACAGCCCGTTAGCCGCTGGGGCATGGATGGGACGCGGTTAGAGGAAGTACCGGAACCTAGCTCAGCGCGAAGGTCTCTTCCACCATGTCGGCGACTCTGTTTCCGATCACCAGCGACGACGTGGCGCCGGGTGACGGCGCGTTCAGTACGTGGACGGCGTTTTCGGTCTGGGCGATCCGGAAATCGTCTAGCAGATTGCCCTGATTGTCGACGGCCTGTGCCCGAACGCCTGACCCACCAGTACCAAGGTCTGACTTTTGTATCTCGGGGATCATCTTCTGGAGGTCTTTTACGAATACGCTCTTCCTGAGTGATCGATTCATCTCGTAAAATCCGGTCTTCCAATCGCGGGCCGTCATCTTCCAAAACCCGCCGAAGGTGAAAGTCTCCCAGCTATCACCGATCGAGAAGTCGCGCTTCCGGTATCCCTCACGTCGCATTGCCAGAACGGCGTTCGGCCCGGCCTCCACGTAGCCCTTCATATTGTGGGTGAAGTGGACACCCAGGAATGGAAATGCGGGGTCCGGCACCGGGTAGATCAGGTGCTTGACCAGATGCTCCCGTTCCTTCTTGATGGTGTAGTACTCTCCCCGGAACGGGATGATGTGCAAACCGGGGTCTACGCCCATCATACGGGCGACCCGGTCCGAGTGCAGTCCGGCGCAATTGATGATGTTTTTCGCACTGAATTCGCCGCTCTCGGTCTCGATATAGATCAGCCCGTCGTGGCGCTCAAAGCTCTCCACTTTGGAATTCAGGTGGATCTCAGCGCCGGCGTTCTGTACCTTCTCTGCGTAGACCCGGGACACATCCTGGTAGTTGACGATGCCGGTCTTGGGAGCGAACAGCGCAGCGATACCTTTGACGTGCGGCTCAAGTTCCGCCAGCTCGTCTTGATCGACCAACCGGAGCCCTTCGACATCGTTAGCCTTACCGCGCTCTTCTAAGATCTTCAGTCGCTCGACCTGTACATCATCTGAAGCGACGATCACCTTGCCGATCTCGCGGTATGGGATCTCGTTCTCCTGGCAAAACTTCACCATAGAGGCCCGACCTTCGACGCAGAATTGCGCTTTGAATGACCCGGGCCTGTAGTAGATGCCGGAGTGGATGACGCCGCTGTTGTGGCCAGTCTGCTGCTGGGCGATGTCGTCGCCCTTCTCCAGCAGTGCGATCTTAAGGTCGGGGTGTCGTTCCAAAAGGGTCAGAGTGGTGGACAGACCGATGATGCCTGCGCCGACAACGATGATGTCGTACTGGTTTTCTGGCACGCGATATAGGATCCAGTATTCAGGGTTAGCTGTTTTGGTTAACAGTCTGGCCAGATTATCACGAGGGGGGTAAACGGAGTGAATTCTAGGAAATACGCAGCACGCTGAACTCTCGACGGACTGGCGCAAGCTTCGATTGCATTTTTATGCCACGACCACACTTCCCGCTGTGCGCTGGTTCTGCTAGGTTTGGCCCCGATGACGGTACAGCCCACCAAAACACCTAGACCCGAACGCGTTCAGCTGTTTGTGACCTGCCTCGTCGACCAGTTTCGGCCCGAGGTCGGAGAAAGCGTGGTGAACGTCCTTGAACGTCTCCACATCCAGGTCGATTTTCCGGAAGGCCAAACCTGCTGCGGACAGCCTGCATTCAACTCAGGGTTCCGTGACGAGGCAGGCGACGTAGCTCGACACTTCCTGGACGTGTTCGACGCAACTGAAGGTCCGATCATCGTGCCATCAGGCTCCTGCGGTGCGATGGTCAGGAATTTCTACGGTGAGATGTTTGAGGACGACCCGGCGGAGATGGAGCGTGTGCGGCGCGTAGGCGAGCGGATCTACGAGTTCACGGAATTTCTGGTAGACGTCCTTGGTCAAGACGACCTTGTTGCAGAAATGGGCGCGCAACTAGACGAGACTGCGACCTATCACAAGTGCTGCCACCTCGAACGTGAGCTAGGTGTGGACCACCAGCCTCAGGAGTTACTAGGGCAAATCAAGGGCCTTGAGATGTTACCGATGTATCGACCCGAGGTGTGTTGCGGATTCGGCGGCACGTTCGCTGTGAAGTTTTCTGATGTCTCGACGGCCATGCTCGACGAAAAGTTGGACAACGTTGCCGCCACGGGAGCATCGATGATCGTGGCTGGGGATACCGGATGCATCATGCACATGGCGGGAGGCCTTAGACGCCGTGGCTCAGATCAACAGGTTCGCCACATCGCCGAAATTTTGGATGAGGCCACACGTCCGACCAATCACGCTACCGAGGGGCGGGACTGATGCTACCAACGACCGACCGCTTCAAGAAAGGTGCTAAAGAGACTCTTGCCGACCCCGTCATTCAGATGTCGATGGAGGCCGTGTACACCGGGTTTCACACCAATCGGCAATTAGCCGGCACCGCCACCGAAGGGTGGGACGAGCAGCGCGATCGGGGCCGTGCGATCAAAGAGCACACGATCGCCAATCTGGACTACTACCTGGAAATGTTGACGGATAAAATCGATGCAAACGGCGGGAATGTCTTCTTCGCCGAGGACTCCGCTGCGGCGACCGAATACATCTTGAACCTGGCGAGTGCCCGAGACGTGAAGACCGTCATCAAGAGTAAATCCATGGTGTCTGAGGAGATGAGCCTTGCCCATGAGATGGAGGCTGTCGGCATCGAGGCCGTCGAGACTGATCTCGGCGAGTACATCATCCAGCTTGCGGGTGAAGCGCCGTATCACATCATCGCCCCGGCGATTCACAAGTCCCAGGATCAGGTCGCCGAGATGTTTTCGGAAAAGACCGGCACCGATCCCGGGCAGACCCCTGAAGAGCTGACCACGACGGCACGAGGGATGCTGCGGGAGACGTTCCTGCGGGCCGACATGTCGGTCACCGGCGTCAACTTTGCCGTAGCTGAAAGCGGCAGCATCGTTCTCGTTACCAACGAGGGCAACGGGCGGATGTGCACTTCTATGCCTCGTGTTCACGTCGCTGTGATGGGCATGGAGAAAATCGTTCCGTCCATGCAAGATCTTGGGATGATGCTCCGCATTTTGATCAGGTCGGCGACAGGCCAACGAATCAGCAGTTACGTCACGATGATCAACGGCCCGAGACGAGACAAAGAGGAGGACGGCCCGGAAGAGTTCCACCTCGTGATCGTGGACAACGGCAGAATGAAACTGCTGGCTGATCCGAAGTTGCGTGAGGCGCTGTACTGCCTCCGTTGTGGCGCATGTTTGAACGCCTGTCCGGTGTATCGGAAGGTTGGCGGCCACAGCTACGGTTGGGTCTACCCGGGGCCGATTGGCGCCGTGGTATCTCCCGTGATGTCTGGACTGAAACAGGGCAAGGATCTGCCGTTTGCCTCTTCCTTATGTGGTGCGTGCCGGGAGGTGTGCCCGGTAAGGATCGACATCCCGAACATGCTTCTTCATCTTCGCCAACAGGTCGTAGAAGGTCCATCGGAAGACCGCAACATTGGACGGTTTGAACGGTTGGGTTGGAAGGCCTGGCGGTTCGCGAATATGAAGTCGAGCAGATTCCATACTGGCGGCAAAATGGCGAATTTGCTGGGAAGGCCGTTTGCGAGGAAAGGGATGTTCCGGCGGCTTCCCCCGCCGCTCTCGGGCTGGACTCGCAGTAGAGATATGCCGCTTCCGGCGTCTTCACCGTTTAGAGATCGCTTCAAGAAACGTCGGTCGGGAGGTGGGGAGTAATGGCCATCACCGGACGGGACACATTTCTTGAGCGTGTTCGCGGCGCGCTAGGTCGATTTCCTGGAGCACCGGAACTGGACGACGCCACCCACATCGGGCTTGCGGTAGAAGATGTCAGGCGTTTGGCTGACGACGTGCGTCGCGAGATGAGCGAGTCGGGAGATGCGTTGCTGGACGCGATAACGGAGTCGGCGGCAATGGCGGGGTGGAAAGTTCGGCGTGTCGCATCGCCTGAAGACGCGGCGGACGTGGTTGCGGAGATCTGCTCAGAGACAGGTGCGACGAACGTGTTGCGATCAGATCAGGACGTATTTGCATCTATCCCGGTTGACGCGGCATTGTCATCGAAGGGCATCACGCCCAGAGTTGCTACGGTTGGCGGAGCCGGAGACGATATTCCCACCCTCAAACAGGCGGCGTTTGACGCCGATGTCGGCATCACCGGTGTGGACTACGCCATTGCCGAAACTGGCACCGTTGTGTTGCACCCGCGAAAGGGACTTTCAAGACTGGTGTCGCTCGCTCCCGGACGGCACATCGCAATACTCAACTGGGGCGATGTGCTGCCGTCTCTCGACGAGTTGTTCACTTTGGAACGTGCTGACTTTAACGATGGTGCAATCGAAGGTTCCATGAACCTGATATCTGGTCCCAGCCGCACCGGTGACATTGCAGCGAAGATAGTCGATGGAATACATGGTCCGTTTGAGGTGCATCTGGTGATTGTGGGGTAGCAAAGTGAATCTGACTGCTCAAGATGCCCTGGTCATAGTCGACGTACAAAACGATTTCTGCCCCGGAGGCCCACTCGCCGTGGCCACGGGTGATGAGGTGGCACGCACGATGACGCGTGTGGCGTTGGCGTTTAATCAGCAGGGCGCTCGTGTCTACGCAACGCAAGACTGGCACCCGGCCGGGCACTCGTCGTTCCAAGAATCCGGTGGGCCGTGGCCGCCGCATTGTGTCCAGGGCAGCCAAGGCGCGGAGTTCCATCCAGAATTGAATCTGCCGTTCGATCACGAAATCATCAAAAAGGGCAACGATCTCTCCGTGGACGCCTACTCAGGATTTCTGGACTCAAACCTTGAAGAACGGCTCAAGGCCGCTGGTGTAACCCGAGTGTTTGTTGGAGGTTTAGCGACCGACTATTGCGTGCTCAACACCGTGCTGGACGCCTGCCGTATTGGCTTTGAGACGTATCTGGTGAGTGACGCGATAGGCGCAGTGGATGTGCATTTGGGGGACGGTGAACGGGCGATCGAGGCAATGGTCGGCGCGGGTGCGAAGACGATCACGCTCGATGATACGGTCGCATAACAATTTGGTTTGACGGCGTCGAAACAAATGTGAGCGATCACATCTTCGGGACGAAGGACTATGCGCCCGTACGTATGGCGGGACGATATCGGAAACCCGTCAGCAGGGATTTTGATCCTGAGTCCGAGGCGCATGATCTCCTTAGAACGACGATCCGCAACTACAGGCCTCCGGTGCATGCAAAAATAGACGGCAAGTACAACACGCCCTTACGGTACCGTTGCTCGTGGTAATGCCGGCTAGGTCCTCATCACTGTGCGTCGGCATCGCACCCGGAGCGGGCGGACGCAGATCAGACTTTCAAACTCTGACCGACCTCTATCGTGCGCATTATCTCTTCTGTCACACCTACAAGCAGGTTGGCCGTGTCTGCCATGGCATCGTCCAGCGACATCGGACCGCTGACGAGCGTGAACGCTGCGTCGAGCCCTTTCTCATGCGTCTCGCGATAACCCTCACCCAGGCCGCCGGCGATCGCGATCACCGGAATTCCACGCGTCTTCGCACGCGCCGCCACGCCGACGGGTGTCTTATTGAAGATTGTTGAGTGGTCGATCTGGCCTTCGCCTGTAATGACGAGGTCGGCGCCATCCAGCGTTGCGTCCAACCCCACGGCGTCAAGGACGATGTCTACTCCGGCGGCGAGGCGTGCATCCAGGAAGGCCATCAACCCTGCGCCCAGCCCACCGGCCGCGCCTGCACCAGGCCTCGTCCTAACACTGATGCCAAGATCGTTCTCCACCACATCGGCGAACCGGGACAGGGCGGCGTCGAGCTGCTTGACGTTCTCCGGAGTCGCACCCTTCTGGGGGCCGAAAACCGCTGATGCGCCGTCGTCGCCGCAGAGCGGGTTGTTGACGTCACAGGCCACGGTGACTTCCACTCCCCGCAACCGGTCATCGAATTTCGACATATTGACGTGGTCGATACCGGCAAGCGCCGCGCCACCTCTGGCAAGCTCGTTGTTGTCGGCATCGCGAAGGCTGATCCCGAGTGCCTGCGCCAGACCTGCGCCACAATCGTTCGTTGCGCTCCCGCCAATTCCAACGATGAAGCGACGATACCCGGCGTCCAGCGCCGCCGTGAATAGCTCGCCTGTGCCGTATGTGGTTGTATTCAGCGGTTCCAGCTCGTCCAGCGCAAGCAGCGCCAGCCCGGAGGCACCCGCCATCTCGATAACGGCGGTCTCGCCATCGCCCATGGCGCCCCAGGCAGCCTCGATGGGACGTCCCAGCGGATCGGACACCGTTGCGGTCTCGATGGTTCCGTTGGAGCTATCGACGAGCGCCTGCAGCGTTCCATCGCCGCCGTCAGCCGCCGGAACGAGTACCGTCTCGGCGTCAGGCATCACAGTATTTATGCCCTTTGCGATAGCGCGAGCAATCTGAAGGGCGGTAAGCGAACCTTTGAACCCCTGAGGGGCGATCACAATTTTCATGCCCAAAATTATAAGGGGCGACCGTAGGCTCGGTTATTTAATAGCGAAATGTGTCACGCTCGCTTCGATTAGCTCTTATCCCGAACCCTGCCAGAACCGAATATCACTGAAGTTTTCGCGTCTCTTGGTACACTTCTGCTTTTCCCGGCTTGCCCAAGCCCCAAACGGAGTAACTGTTGGCCACTATTAGAAGCGCAACAGACCTGAAAAATGTCGTCTCGAGCCACATTTCGTCGCACGGACAGCCGGCTATCGATCTTGCGACAACCGTACTGGGTCACCCCGAGACTGGATACAAGGAGATCAAGACATCGGCCGCAACCGCCGCCGCGATCAGATCACTCGGGCTTGACGTGCGGGAGGACATCGCAGTCACCGGAATGACGGCCACCCTGCAGGGAGGGTCTCCCGGCCCCAACATCGCCATCCTTGCGGAGCTTGACGCTCTGCCGGTGCCCGGGCATCCGAATGCCGATCCTGAAACCACGGCAGCGCATGCCTGTGCCCATCACTGCCAGCTCGGAAACATGCTGGCGACGGCGATAGGACTGCAAGCTCCGGGAGTGCTCGAATCGCTCTCCGGTAACGTGACTTTGATGGTCGTTCCCGCGGAAGAGTACGTAGAGATCGAATGGCGCAACGAACAGCGTATGGCGGGTCGAATTGAATTCCTGGGTGGCAAGCCCGAGTTTGTCCGGCTTGGCGAACTGGACGATGTAGACATCTGCATGATGACCCACGTCACCACGGAAAACCCGCATGAGGGCTTTGGCGTCGGCGGGACCAACACCGGACTAGTGGCCAAGTTCATCAAATATGTCGGCGTGAAATCGCATGCTGGTGGCGCGCCGCATCTCGGCATTAACGCCCTGAATGCGGCGCATATGGCGATCGCCGGGATTCATGCGCAGCGCGAGACCTACAGGGACGAGGACATGGTACGAATCCACCCGATCATCACGAGGGGCGGTTCGGTGGTGAACGCCGTGCCGGACGATGTGCGGATGGAGACATTTGTGCGTGGGTCAAGCATTAATGCGATCAGAAGCGCCAATGAGAAAGTGGACCGTGCGCTGCGTGCTGGCGCACTTGCAGTTGGAGCGACGGTGGAAATTACGACGCTTCCTGGTTATCTACCGCTCGCGCCGGACGAAAATCTGACGGCGCTTCACCGTGCTAACGCCGAGGCACTGGTCGGAAGCGATCGGGTCCATGAATTCGGGCGACGAGGGGGCTCAACAGACATGGGTGACCTCACCCAGTTGATGCCGGGCATACATCCGTATGTCGGCGGCGCCATTGGGCGGTCAAACCACGCTGAGGACATGGTCGTGGACGACTACAACCTTGCGGTCCTCGATGCTGGCAAGGCGATGGCCATGACGGTGGTCGATCTTCTGTCGAACGGAGCATCTGAAGGCATGCGGGTGATATCGGAGCACAAACCGGCGATGACGAAGGACGAATATTTGATCCTTCAGCGGGCATTCCTGAGCGAACGGTCGTACACGGAATGAGCACGGTAAGAGAACCAAACAGGATCGAAGTCAAAGCGGCCGTCCGCCGGGCTATCGAAGGCGCAGCCGATGAGATCATTCGCCTGGCGCGCGTTATATATGAACATCCGGAGCCCGGGTTTACGGAAGAACGCACGGCGAAGGTTGTCGCCAAGGCGCTGGTGAAGGCCGGCGTGAAACCCGAGACAGGGATAGCCATAACCGGCATGAAGGGCCTCAGAACATTTAACGGTCAAGGTCCGACAGTGGCCGTGATTGGGGAACTTGACGCCGTGAAAGCGCCGGGCCATCCCGGTGCGGATATGACTACCGGGGCGGCGCACGCCTGCGGTCACCATTCCCAGCTGGGCGCGCTTATTGGCGCCGCCATCGGCCTCGGCGTCCCTGAAGTTGCCTCCACTCTCTCTGGACGGGCCGCTTTTATCGCGACCCCGGCCGAAGAGTTCATCGATGTAGAGATGCGCTGGGGCTTGCGGGAGGCTGGTCGACTAGGGCTGCTATCGGGCAAGCAGGAGATGATCCGGCTGGGCGCGTTCGACGACATTGACATGGCGATGATGGTGCACACCAGTTCGAGCAAGGCCCAGCGCCGTTTCATTGTCGGCGGGACCAGTAACGCTCACGTGGTCCACTACGTCAGATTCCTGGGCAAAGCGGCCCATGCCGGCGGTGCACCTCACCAGGGCGTGAACGCACTGCAGGCGGCGATGTTGGCTCTATCTGCCATCAATACGCAGCGAGAAACCTTCGAGACCGAAAACCAAACCCGTGTGCACGGGATCATCACGCGAGGCGGCGTAGCAACGAACGCTGTTCCGGCCGAGGTCGTATATGAAGGACGCGTACGAGGCCGGACGATGACGGCGGTGGACAGGATCGCTGCCCGAGTCGAGGACTGCTACCGTGCCGGTGCGCTTGCCATGGGTGCAAGCCTGGAGATCGTCTCGATCCCTGGATATCTGCCGTTGGATAACAACAAAGATTTTGCCAGGGTGTTCACGGATAACGTGGTCACCGAGTTCGGAGAAGATGCCCTTACGACGCAGGCCGATACCGTGAACGCGGGTGGGTCTACGGACATGGGAGACCTGTCACAGATAATGCCCGCCCTGCACCCGTATGTGGCAGCAGCGGAAGGTACCGGTCATGGCATCGACTACGTCATCGCCGACTACCGACGGGCCGTAGTTGATTCGGCGATTGCGATGGCATTGACCGTTGTCGATCTGCTGTCAGATAACGCCGCCGAAGCCCGCCGGATTATCGACTCAAACAAACCGTCAATGACGCGGTCGGAATACGTCCAGAGCCAGACCGACAGACTACAAAAAATCGAATACCGAGGCGGGTGAGCCCCGGCGGGCTAGGTACCCGTACCTTATGGGACTGCCATTCCCTGTGGTATGGGAACAGTCCAAGAGGGATAAATAAACGCTTATGTGGATCCTACCAGCGGTCGAAGTGCATGACTTCGTCTACCGGGGCTCGGCGTGTTGGTCCGTAGTGGTGCCCATCTTCGGGGAACCCGAAAGGTAGCAGGGCGACCGTCTGTACGTTCTCCGGTAAATCGAGAATTTCTCGTACCTCTGCTTCGAATCTGGTGTGGAATGTTGTAAGAACGCTTGCGAGACCGAGACCGCGAGCGGCTAGGAGCATGTTCTGTACCGCCGGGAAGACCGAGGCTCCACGGCCCATCGTCTCCGGAGAGCCGTTGTGACGCACGCAGATGATGATCCATAGCGGCGCTTCCGCTATATGGTTGGCGAGGTGTTCGGCAGAGCTGTAAGAGCGCGCCCCGAGACGACCGGGGTCCTTTGATAAGCCATAACTCTCGTCCCATGCGCGCTTGTAGTAAACGGCGATCTGATCCTTGACGTCCTGATCCTGGATGATGACAAATTCCCAGGGCTGATTGTTTCCGCCGCTGGGCGCTTTTGAAGCCGCTAGAAGAATGCGGTCAAGCATCTCGGATGGGACGGGGTCCGGCTTCATGTAGCGAAGTGCTCGCTGGGTGTCTATGGCCTCAAACAGACCAATCTCTTTCGGCATTTTGGACTCCGTTATTACTCAGATGTACCTGAGTGTGATTGGACCATAGGGAATGCTTGATCGTCATCAGACTATAAGTCTTTCAGAGATCGAAACTCCTTGGCGGATCACGTTCAGACTCGGTGTCTATGACGTTGATCACTTGCCGGACCGCCTCGTCAAGTTGGTCGTCGTGATTGACGACGCTGACGTCAAACCATTCCGCATCATTTATCTCATTGATGGCCTTTGCGCGACGTTCCATAATCGCTTCGGGGGCGTCTGAGCCCCGGTCCTCCAGTCGTGCCTGAAGGCTCTGAAGGTCCGGTGGCATGATGAATATCAGGAGTGCGTCTTTCACCAACTGGCGGATGCGTGCGGCACCTTGAACATCAACCCGGATCATCACGTGCCGGCCAGCCGTCAAAGCTTCTTTCACCTGCTGCTTGGGGACGCCGTACATGTTGCCGTAGACCTCGGCATGTTCCAGGAGTTCGTTGGAATCGATCAACTTATGGAAGCGCTCTCGATCAACAAAATAGTGATTCACGCCGTCCACCTCACCCAAGCGCGGCTTACGGGTAGTCGCTGTGATGACGAAGTGGTACGGGTATTTCATCTCGGCCATACGTTCAAGAATGGCGTCTTTGCCGACGCCAGACGGGCCCGACAGGACGACGATCATAGGTTGTTGTTTGCCCTGTATTTTTTCAGGAAAGGTTGGCGTGTTTGAAGTGTCGGTGGAATCCGTCACGCAACGACTCCAGAGAGTGTGTCCAGGTCACGCCAGAAAGTCGGGTATGAAATATTGACTGATTCGGCTCTTTCGATTCCGATTGTCCCATCGCTAACGAGCCCGGCGATGGCGAGCGACATCGCAATCCGATGATCATCAAAGCTGTCAGCGACCGCGCTCTGAATGCGACCAGCACCGTGGATCGTAAGACCTTCTTCCGCCTCCTCATGTTTCACACCGGCTGATTTGAGCCATGCGACTGTCGCCGAAATGCGGTCCGACTCCTTAACCCGCAGTTCTGCTGCGTCGGTAATGCGTGTTGTGCCCTCGGCCATCGCAGCGGCAACGGCAATCACAGGGATCTCGTCGATCATCAACGGGACGATATCTCCATCGATATCGACACCCTTCAACCGGGAAGAACGCACCCTGAGATCGGCCACCGGCTCGCCTGCTACATCCCGCTGATTTATCAACTCGATATCCACGCCCATGGCCCGAAGCACTTCAAATATCCCGGTCCGTGTTGGGTTGACTCCGACATTGGACAGCGTGATATCAGCGTCCGGGTGGGCGGCTGCGGCGACGATCCAGAATGCAGCAGACGAGACATCCCCGGGCACCTCAACGTCTGCCGCTGTGAGTTCTGATGCGGAGGTGGTGACGGTCAACCCGTTGACCTCGATGTTTGCGCCCATCCCTTTAAGCATTCGCTCTGTGTGGTCACGGGACACGTCCGGCTGCTTGATGACCGTATTTCCGGTGGCCCTTAAGCCAGCCAGAAGCAGACATGATTTCAGTTGAGCGCTGGCGACCGGCATTTCGTACTCGATGCCGTGGAGATTCCCACCATGGAACACGATCGGGGCGAGTTCACCGTCGTTCCGGGCCGAGATCTCGGCGCCCATGGTACGCAGCGGGTTGATGACCCGTCCCATTGGCCTTGACCGTAACGAATCATCGCCCGTGATGACAGTCATGATCGGGCGTCCCGCGAGCAGGCCCGACATGAGGCGTGTGGTCGTGCCGCTGTTGCCTGCGTCCAGTATCTCTTTAGGCTCGACCAGCCCGTGCATGCCGACGCCGATAATTCGGACCGTATCGCCGCGACCATCTGCGCCCGGGGAACGTTCGATATCGACGCCCATCGCACGAAAAATGCTGATGGTAGACGTACAGTCGGCCCCGCCGGACAAATTCGTGACCGTCGCCGATCCGTTCGCCAGGGCGTTAAACATCACAGCGCGGTGAGAGATAGATTTATCACCGGGTATCTCGATAGCGCCGCGAAGGCGTTGTGGTCTGGAAACCTCTCTTATCATGGCTCCAGATTAACCCCACAATGTTGACTAAATCAGGCGACTTCGGGCCGTTTTGTCAATTCCGGCTGTTGGTTTCGTCTTTTTTGTCGCCCCGTTTGCCGCGGAGCCGTCCCATTATTCCGCCGCCGAGGAACATCAGGCCAAGAGATTCGGTCATGGTTGCGACATCGTCCCCGGGCATTTCGGTGTCAGGTCCGACGCCAGCAGTCCAACGGAGACGATGCTCGTATGCTTGCGTCAACAAGGGCTTCAGGGCTCCATCGTTGTTGTTATCACCGACTGATGCGAGGGCGTTGCGTAACCCTTTCAACTCCTCAAGGTAAATGTCGAGCCAGTGCAGCATCATCTCGGGGTTGGTTTCGCAGATCCCGTGTGTTGTTTCCGGGTCCATTCCGGCGAGCCTTGAAAGATCAGAGAACTCGGCCGATGCAAATTTGCTGATCTCCCTCCAGGCTGGGCTTTTGGCCGCAGTTAATACCAGAGCGGAGGACATCAGCAGGGGGCCGTTCGATACGGCCGCAATGTAGCTGTCGTGCTCGGAAACGTCCACGAATCGTGGTTTTGCGCCCAGTAGCTCAACAAACTCGACGACTGTTTGCACGCATTTTTCGGGCGCACGAATGGCGGGCATAAGGGGATAGGAGGCATCCACAAACATGTCCGGATGTGCGGAGTCCTGTCCGGCGAGGCCACCACCGGCAAGTGGGTGGCCGCCAACGAACCCGATGGAATCCGGCATTTTCTCGTTTGCCCATTCCATTACGCGTGATTTTGTGCTGGCCGTGTCTGTGACGGCGGTGCCGGGTTTGAGCCAACCTACCATGTTGTCCATAAGTACCGGGATTTCCATGACCGGGACCGCCAGTACAACTAGGTCCGCATCCTTTACGGCCTTGTCCAGACGCCACTCATCATCGTCGATAGCGCCGATCTTCTTTGCACGGCTCTGGACGGCGGAGTTGTGATCAAACCCGATCACCTTTACGTTCTTGCGGGCGGAACGAATGGCCATGCCGATCGAACTGCCGATCAAGCCGAGTCCGATGATAGTTACCTGCGTCATGTGATGGTCCTCTGGGCTCTTCGGAAGGCAGCCATGAAGTCCTCGTGAATCGAGTGGAGGGTCGGCGTCAAGTCGTCCATTTGCCCGAGATATGTCTTGCGGAAGATCCGGCCGTG
>JAPKBN010000030.1 GCA_026421215.1 Dehalococcoidia bacterium | reverse complement strand
GACCGAACTGCCGCCGCTTCCGGTGTGTACTCCACGAGCCGTTATTTTGGCAGCATCGTTGGTTCCGCAATCCTCGCAGGACTGATTGGAACCGACCGGACAAACGTGTCGGGCATAGATGGTGTGTTCATATTGGCGTTTGTCGCGTCAGCCATTGCGCTGGTCTCAGTAATCGGCATGGCGGCCCGGAAGCCGGGTGAATCATCGCCCGAACGTGCCAATTCGACGATCGTGGCCGGAGACTAGCGGCGGTTCTGGGCGGGCAAAGGGTTGTCTGCAATAACACCGAAGGAACGACGCTTGCCCCGCCCGGCGTAGTGTCCTGAGTCTCTGAAAGAACCGGAAAAGCACCATTACGTACGCGACGTACCCGCCCGCGACTTGCCGCTTGGCGACGGGCACACCCCTCAGCATGGGGTTAGATTCGGGCTAGCGCTCGTTTCGCAGCTGCTATCGTGTCCGCAATGTCCTGATCTGTGTGCGCCATGGACACGAACCATGCCTCGAACTGAGACGGTGGCGGATATACGCCTTCTTCCAAGATGGCGTGGAAGAACTTTGCGAAACGATCTCGATCGGTTGCTGATGCTGAGTCCATGTCAGTCACGGGGTCGCCAGTAAAGAACACGGTCAGAAGGGAGCCGACGCGATTAACCACCGCAGGGACCTCGGCTTCTGCGAACGCCTCGGAGAGGCCTTTAGCTAGCGCCGCGCCCTTGCGGTCGAGTTCCTCGTAGACGCCGGGCTTGGCAAGTTCTTCAAGCATGGTGATACCGGCCGCCATCGCCACCGGGTTTCCGGAAAGCGTGCCGGCCTGGTACATCGGTCCCAGCGGGGCTACGGTGTTCATGATCTCCGTGCTTGCGCCGTATGCGCCGACCGGCAGTCCCCCGCCGACGATCTTCCCCAGGCAGGTTATGTCTGGGGTTACACCGAGGATTGACTGCGCTCCGCCGAGGGCGACGCGGAAACCGGAGATCACTTCGTCGAAGAGAAGAAGCGCACCGTCTTTCTCGGTGGTACTTCGGAGTCCCTCAAGGAAACCCTCAACGGGCCTTACAACGCCCATATTGCCGGCGATCGGTTCTACGATCAGTCCCGCGATCTGACCTGGGTTGTCGGCGAACAGTTTCTCAACGGTTGCAAGGTCGTTGTATGGGGCCACCAGCGTGTCACGGGCGTAATCCGGGTGGACGCCTGCACTGTCCGCGATCCCGTGTCCCGCGGCAGCGGACCCGGCGGACACAAGCAGTGCATCGTCGTGTCCGTGGTAACCACCAATCAATTTTATGATCTTGTTGCGGCCTGTGTACGCCCGAGCCAGTCGGAGGGCGGACATCGTGGCCTCGGTCCCAGACGAAACGAATCGCACCATCTCGATCGACGGCACCGCGGACACCACAAGTTCCGCCATGCGGACCTCTGCTGCGGTGGGAGCACCGAAACTCGTGCCATTGATCGCGGCGGACTGCACAGCCTTTAGAACTGCGGGATGGGCGTGCCCCAAGATCATCGGGCCCCAGGAGCAAACGTAATCAATCAGCTCATTGCCGTCTTCGTCCCAAACGCGTGAACCTTCCGCTCGATTGAAAAAGAGAGGTGTCCCGCCTACGGATGTCCAGGATCTTGCAGGGCTATTGACGCCCCCAGGGATAAGTTCACGGGCGCGGTCAAACAACTCTTGCGAGCGGGTGGTATCCAAGTGTGATCACCTGTCGGTCAGGCTAGAAGGGTTTTGCTATTCGTTACGGACAGGCGAGAATTCTACCCGAGCAGCGACTCTAACGGGACCGGTTATCTGGTGTTGCCCTCGTTTACTTCAGACTCTACCTAAGCATCTTCATCACGGAGTCCAAACAGTCGGGAGATCGCACTCGCCGCTTCATCATCGTCACGAGTCCTGAGGAACGAGATCGGGTCCGCAAGGATTTTTGAGACGACTGATTTTGTCATCGACTCGATTATCGAGCGCTGCTCTTCGGTCAGGCCCTTCAGACGGTCAAACCCGTTTTGTAGCTCCCGCAGCCTGATCTCTTCGGCGTGTGCGCCAAGAGCCCTGATCACCGGTTCCGTGGCAAGGGCCGTGAGTGACTCGTTGAAGCGTGGGACGTCTCTGTTGACAATTATCTCGGCTTCCGCTGCGGCGCCTGCCCGCTCGGCGCGGTGCTCGTCGGCGATCGCCTGCAGGTCCGGAAGGCCGTAGAGAGTAACGTTTGGCAGTGTACCAACCGTGGCCTCGATATCACGTGGCATGGCAAGGTCGAGCATCACCAGCGAGTGGGACTTGGTGTCCGAGTTTTCCAGCGCAGCCTGAACCATTTCTATGGTGATGATGGGTTCGCTGGCCGCGGTTGCGGAGATCACTACGTCTGCGTTTGCGATGGCCGAACCCAGGTTGTCCCTGAGCACCCAATCGCCGCCAAGCTCTTCTGCGACGCGTTCGGTTCGCTCTGCGTTGCGTCCGGCGACCGTCAGCTGGCCGGCGCCCATGCGCCCAAGCGTGCGCGCTGCAAGTTTGCCGGTCTCACCCGCTCCAACCAGCAGGACATGACGATCTTTCAGCGATCCGATGGCCCGCTCCACAAGTTGAACGCCAATAGAGCTGACAGTTAATCGGCTGCGGCCAATTCCGGTAGCCTCACGGATTCGCCTGCTGCTGCGAAGTGCGTAATGGAACAGCCTGGAAAGAGGCGTATCGACCGAGCCTGCCTCGCCAGCCAATCGCAGCGCGGTCTGTACCTGCCCGGCGATCTGGTGCTCGCCGATGACCATGGAATCAAGTCCGCAGGTCACCCGAATAGCGTGTCGAACGGCGACATCACCTTCGTACACATAAGCGACCGCAGAGACCTCGTCCTCGTTGAGATCCGCCATGCCACCCAGCGACGCTATGAGTCGAGCGCGGGCGCTGTCAAGGTCTTCACCGGTGGTGTAGATCTCGGTGCGGTTACAGGTCGAAAGGACCACTGTTTCTCCAAGCTGCTTTTGCAGTTGGAGTAAGAGGTCAGGAAGGTTCCGGTCATTGACCGAAACTCTCTCCAAGAGCTCTGTCGGGGCGGTCCGGTAATTCAGCCCGGCTACAAGGAAATTCAAGTTGGCTCCGTGTTATAGCTACAGCTAAAAAACTCTAGCACAGCGTGACGAAAGTCACAAAGCTCGCCCGAGGCATTCATCGGGTCAGTCCATGCTAATATCTGGGCTCCCAGTCGCAGGTGTGCGATGAGCCGGTGATGAAGCCGTAAATTACCAACAATTCCCCGAACTCCACTTGATCAGGCCCACATATTTCCAGACTGGAGAAGGTATTTGGCCCTCAACATCAAATCGCCGCAAGAGCGCGGTTACACAAACCCGGATCTCCTCGTCACGACCGACTGGCTCGCCGAGCGCCTCGACGACCCGAACATCGTCGTTGTTGACCAGGACCTGCCGGACAACTACGCCCGAGTTCACATTCCCGGCGCCGTCGTTTACCAAGACCACTACTACAAAGAACTGTCGGGCACGCCGTACATCCAGGACGCCCGGACCTTTGCGGCAACCATGGAGTCTCTCGGCATAGGCGACGACACGACGGTCGTTGCGTACGACTCTGACGCCAACCATGTAGCTGCCCGATTGTTTTGGGCGCTCAAGTACTACGGTCATGAAGACGTCAAAATTCTCGACGGCGGGTTCCCGAAATGGTTGGCCGAAGACAGGCCCCTGTCCAGAGAAATACCGGGTCCACGGTCCGCGAGTTTCACCTCTCGACCGCAGGACGACGTGTTTTCGGACAAGGATGATGTCCTTGCCTGCACCACCGAAAGTAATGCCATTCTGCTCGACGTCCGGACAGATGAAGAGTGGAACGGAACCAACAAGCGTGGCACAGCCCGTGGTGGCCGGATTGGCAATTCCGTCCATCTAGAGTGGAAGAACTTCATCACCGAGGGAGACGTACCAGTTATCAAGCCGGCCGACGAGTTGCGAGAGATGCTTGAGGCAAACGGGGTGACTCCTGAGAAAAAGGTCGTCACCTACTGACAGGGTGGCATCCGTGCGTCGCACGGATTTCTGGTTCTCCAGCTTCTCGGCTACGAAAATGTCCGGGTTTACGACGGTTCCTGGCGGGAATGGGGCAACGCGATCGGTTACCCGATCGTTACATGAGCGCGTTTGGGCCCAGGAGTTGATTGCGATCCACCCCTGTTCCCCTCGCACATACCTTCTCGATGCGCCTATTCGTTTCTTTCAATCAATAAGGGAATCGTGTGCCTGAGCCCTTGCGCCTTACTTCTGAACAGTCTGCCAACATGTTTGAGCTGTTGCGACAGATGACTCTGATCGAGTCCCCTACTTCAGACAAAGCCGCAAACGATCATTTGATAGAGATTGTTCGAGACCGATTTGAGACTCTCGGGGCGACGGTAGAGATCGATACGCAATCAGAGTTCGGGGACCATCTGGTCGCACGCTGGCCGGGAGAAGGCAAACCGGGCCTTGTGATCGGGCACATCGACACCGTGTGGCCCATCGGGACTTTGGTCGACATGCCTTACCGGGAAGAGAACGGAAACATTTACGGCCCAGGCGTGCTGGACATGAAGGCCGGTATCTCCGCCACAATAACGGCGCTCGATATGCTCAGAGACACATGCAACTGGCCAGAACGAGCGCTCACGGTGCTGATCAACTCGGACGAAGAGGTCGGTAGCCCAAGCTCGCGGTCGCTCGTTGAGACCGAGGCTGGTAAATCGGCTTACACCATCGTCATGGAGCCGGGAATGGGTATCGCACTCAAGACGGCTCGTAAGGGACTCGGCGAATTCCGGCTGCGCATCGAGGGCCGAGCATCGCACGCCGGCGCTTTCCCGGAAGATGGCATCTCGGCCATCGAGGAGATGGCACATCAGATCCTTCACATACAGGCGCTTAAGGACTGGGACCTCGGCACGACCATCAATGTCGGCCTCATAGATGGCGGATCGGCCCGCAACACCATTCCGGCCGAAGCGAACGCCGTCATCGATGTCAGAGTCACGTCGGCGGACGAAGGTCACCGCGTCACGAACGCTCTGCACAACATAAATCCGATAAACCCGGAGACCTCTCTGGAGATGACCGGGGCGCTACACCGCCCTCCGATGGAGCGCGAAGGTCCAGTGGCCGAGCTTTTCAGCCGCGTCCAGTCGATTGGTGCAGAACTAGGACTTGAGCTCAGCGAATCGTCGACCGGCGGTGGTAGCGACGCAAATTTGACCGCGGCGCTTGGGATTCCGACCGTAGACGGCATGGGAGCAGTGGGCGAACACCCACACGCAGACGGCGAGTACCTGGTCGTCTCAGAGTTGCCGAAGAGGGCCGAGTTGCTGGCCCACTGCCTTAGGAATTTGTAGGGTCATTTGATCCGCCGGACGGCCCGTCATAGGACCCGGAATCGGACGGGCCTGGTCGCCTTCCGGCCGGGATTAACAGTAGAGGCCGGCCGGACATGCGTATCACTTCGTCCGCCGTGCACCCGAGCATGGCACGGAGCCAGCCCCTGCGAACAACAGAAGCCATGACCAGCAGATGCTCCGGTGCCGACTCCTGGACGGCTGTCAATGTGTGTGCCGCGGTCCCCACCTCTACCCGAGTGCTTACGTCAAACCCTTCCTCCGTCAGCAGAGCCGCGTGGTCTTCGAGATACTCTTCGGCCAACTCCACAGCTCCCCGAACGAATCTCGGGGCTACGCTGCTCAGCTCCGCCGCGTGGTTGAACCCGGCTATCTCTGGCACCACGCGAATGAGTGTGATCGGCAGGTTGCCCAAGCGGGCGACGCGGCGGACGTAAGGAAGCGCGAACTCCGATACGCGTGTCCCGTTCAATGCCACAAGCAGTCGTGTGAGCGGGACATCGCCATCCTTGATCTTCCTGGCCCGGTGCCCATTCAGTATTAGCATCGGGATCGGGGACCGGACTCGGATTTTTTCACTAGCGCTTTCCGTCACGTGACGGAGCGCCGGATGGCGTTCACCGACGGCAAGTGCCATCAGGTCAAATCCACCGGCCGAGGCACGTGACACGATGGTATCGACAAGCTCCCCTGCGGCAGTCGTGGAGTGCGCCATTACGCCGATGTTATCGAACTGCTCCACCACTTCTGCAAAATACGCTCGTGCCAGACCCTGGGCACGGTCCGTAAGCATGTTCGGGTACTCGATCTGCAGGTGGCCCGTGGAGCGTGATCGTGTTGGACGTAGGACGTGCAGCAAGGTCAGCTCGGAGTCGCACCAATTCGTCAGCTGGACGAGATGGGGCAGAATTCGCTCCGTGCTCTCGGAACCGTTCATCGGGACGAGAACGCGTTTGAACATTGGGGAAAGTTGACCGACGCTGCTATAAACAAACCCCGCAGACTCTCGGCAAGTCGCCGATATCGCCCCGAGGCTGGCAAACCAATTCTATTCCCCCACGCGAACCCGAGGCTCGATTGGATTGAATGCGAGATTTGAAAGCTGGCGCCTGTGCGACGGTCCCCAAGGCGGCTAGACTAAACATATTGTGACTCATCCCGGGTCAAGATTTCCAAATTTGCCGGTGAGGGTCGATGTCGTTACATAACGCTGGGCGGTTTCGCCCGATTCAGGCGAGAACTTCCATTACTCGTGCCGATTAGCCAGTCTGAACTCGACGAAGTAGCCCTTTCCAGAGCCGAATACGAAGCGATTGTTGATCGTCTCGGGCGCGACCCAAATCCGCTCGAACTTGGGCTGTTTGGATCGCTATGGAGCGAGCATTGCGGGTACAAGCACTCGAAACCGCTTCTCCGGACACTGCCTGGGGACAGCGACCGATTGCTCACCACACTCGGCACAGAGAATGCCGGTGTTCTGGACATCGGGGACGGGATGGCGATCGCGATGAAGATCGAATCCCACAATCACCCGTCGGCTATCGAGCCACGTGAAGGTGCGGCGACCGGCGTCGGCGGGATCGTGCGGGACATCTTTGCGATGGGCGCTCGCCCGATTGCGCTCCTGAACTCGTTGCGTTTTGGCAAGCCGGACAGTGCCCGTAACCGTTACCTGCTGGACGGCGTTGTAGGCGGAATTTCTTTTTACGGGAACTGCCTTGGCATACCGAATATTGGTGGCGAGGTCGTGTTCGCCTCATGTTACGACGGCAATCCGCTTGTGAACGCCATGTGCGTTGGGCTGGTCGAGGACGGATTGATCATGTCCGCCCGGGCCGAAGAACCCGGAGATTTGCTACTACTAGTCGGCTCCGATACGGGCCGTGACGGAATTCACGGCGCTTCCGGCTTAGCGTCCCGTACTTTTGAAGAGCAGACCGAACTTCGGTCCGCTGTACAGGTCGGCAATCCGTTTCTTGAGAAGGTCCTGATAGAGGCCTGCATGGAGGTGATCCAACTCGATAGCGTGGTCGGGCTGCAGGACTGTGGCGCGGCTGGAATTACGAGCGGCGCTATCGAGATGGCCGAACGCAGCGACATGGGGCTGCGTCTTGACGTGTCTGTGGTTCCCCGGCGCGAAGAGGGTATGACGCCGTACGAGGTGATGCTGTCTGAATCGCAGGAGCGCATGCTGCTTGCTGTAAAACCGGGGCGTGAGCACGAGGTCGAAAGTGTGTTCCGTAAGTGGGACCTAGACGCCACCCGGATCGGCGAATTCGTGGACGGTGATTCGGTTGTGATTCTGGACGGCGACGAGGTGCTGTCCGAGACTCAGATCAAAGTGCTCACGGACCCGCCTGAATACGAGTTCGACCCACCAAAGCCGGCCTGGATAGTGAACTTGCAAGCGGCCGATCTTGACGCCATCCCAATCCCGAACGACTCGCCATCGGACCTGCTTTTGAAGATGCTGTCGACTCCGAATATTGCCTCCAAACTGCCGGTGTTCAGGCAGTACGATCACCAGGTGCAGACGAACACGGTCGTGGGTCCTGGTGGAGACGCCGCGGTGATGCGACTGAAGGGCAGCAAGCGCGGTATATCTCTATCCACGGACGGCAACGGTCGCCTCTGTTACCTGGACCCATACATAGGCGGCCAGATAGCGGTCGCAGAGGCTTGCAGGAACGTTTCAGCAACCGGCGGTCTTCCCGTTGCGATTACCGACTGCCTCAACTTCGGGAGTCCGGAGACTTTAGACGGCCAGTACCAGCTTATGCAGGCGGTTGCTGGGATCAAGAAGGCGTGTGAGGCGTTCGACATCCCGGTTATCAGCGGCAACGTGAGCCTGTACAACGAAGCGCCCGGTGGTGCGATCTACCCGACGCCCGTGATCGGCGCCTTAGGCCTCTTGGACGATGTCCGGAAGCATGCGTCGGCCGGGTTTGCTGGAGACGGCGATATTGTTTATCTCATTGGCTCAGCGTCACTTAAAGGTGATGCCTCAACACTCGCCGGAAGCGAGTACCTAGATGTGATCCTCGGCAAGGTTGAGGGGCAGCCTTCGCTTGATCTCGATCTGGAAGTGAAGACGCAGCAAGCGTGTCGCGACGGAATCGTCGCCGGGGTTGTACGGTCAGCTCACGACGTGTCCGAAGGTGGCGTTGCGGTCGCGCTGGCAGAGGCGGCGATTCTTGGAGAACGAGGGGTTGTGGTTGACGTCGCTCTGGGCGGTCGGTGGGACGCAGCGCTCTTCGGAGAGGCACAGTCACGCATCATCGTGACGGTCGCTGCCGATCGAACAGGCGAGTTGGAACGGACCGCCGTAAACGCAGGCGCACCTTTGTTGCGGCTGGGGACGACCGGCGGCGACCGGATCGTCGTCGGTGATCTCGTTGACCTGTCGCTATCTGATGTGTCGGAACGATGGATGTGCGGGTTCCAGGACGCGACACAGAACACCCCACCAACGACCAGTTGAACCGCGCGCCGACAACTTAATTATCCATTGGACCAAGTGACGCTACGTTTGACACGATTTGACCGCGATGCTAAATTTTGAATGACTGTTTATGAATGCGAGTGCCAGATCGGCGCTCGCTTTTCGCGATCCCCTTGACCTGCGATCAATGGGATTAGCGACCCCCGGAGGCCCCATTGCCCAGGTACGACTATCGGTGCGCTGACGACGCCTGTGAGAACGACACATTTGAGGTGTCCAAGAGTTACACCGATGATTCCATAATCCTGTGCCCGGTTTGCAATGTAGAGGCCAAGCGGCTGCTGTCGCCCATCGCCGTGCACTTCAAAGGCAGCGGTTTTTACGTGACCGACAACCGGGCGTCGAACGGCGCTTCAGACGTTGGTTCGGGTTCGGACTCTTCCGAAAACGGGTCGAAGTCTGATTCCAAATCTGAGTCCAACACCGAGAAGAAGTCGGAATCCAAGTCTGAAAAGAAGTCAGACTCTGGCTCGAAGAGTTCCAAGTCGGACAAGTCGGAACCGAAGAGCAAGTCGTCGTCCAGCGACTCCAAGAGCACCTCGAAGGCCCCTTCTTCCTCTACCTAGAGGGCCTACAACAGCGTCGTGAGGGCTGGCCTTTCTCCGTCCGTGTCACGACCACGACAGTAGGGGCGTATGACAATACGCCCTCCAGCGTCAGCACACCGAGGTCCTCGAAGGACCAGATTGTTGCAATAACGCGCTCGGACTTTGACGCTTTCCAAGCGACAACTCCCTCTCCCAACCGGAAGTGGAGAAGCGTTTACCCCGGTTTTCGCGGGCTGCCAAATTACTGGACAGGCGGAGCAAGTTCCCTTCGGGATTTTCGAGGAAATTAATTAGCTCATTTGATTTCGCGCTAACATGATGTCTCACCGTTAATCCAGCGCAGAGGGGGCCTTTTTGCGAGCTGTTGTCCAACGCGTCAGCCGTGCGTCCGTGATCGTGGATGGGGCTGTGACCGGAAGCGCCTGTGTGGGACTGGCTATTTTGATAGGGATTACACACGATGATGGGCCGGAGGAGGTGACCTACCTCCGGGACAAGATCACCAATCTGCGGATCTTTCACGGCGATGACGACGATATCGAATTCGAACGATCGGCGTTAGACGTTAATGCCGACATTCTGCTCGTCAGCCAGTTCACGCTGTACGCATCGACTCGAAAGGGCCGGAGACCGGGCTTCACAGAGGCCGCTCCGGGAGCGATTTCTGAGCCGCTTTTTAACCATGTGGTTGACGCGTTCAAAGAGACTGGCTTGCGGGTTGAAACGGGCGTATTCGGTGCAAAAATGCTGGTGGAGTTGGCAAACGATGGGCCGGCGACATTCATCCTGGACACGGCCGACCGGAAGACGCCAAGACGGGGTTAGACCGTTACTTAGATTCAGCACAAGATCGGGAGTACATGCAAGATGCAACTAGAGCCACATATCGAACAGTTCATCCACGACAACCCACAGGGCGTGATGACAACATTCCGTGGCAACGGAATGCCGCAGCTCAGCATCGTCACGGTTTATCCGCGTGATGGCGGCGTTGGTATCTCGATCACGGAGACCCGGATCAAGTTTAAGAATCTTCTCAAAGACCCTCGCAGTTCGGTCCTGGTCTCTCACGAGGACTGGTGGTCCGGGTTCCTCGTGTTTGAGGGCACTATGGAGATGCAACACTCGGGGAACACCGATCCGGAGGAGTTGCGGCGGGCCCGCCAAAACATCTTTAGCGCAACCACTCGTAGGCGTAGCGCTAACTGGGACGAGTACGACAAGCTCATGGATGATGATAAGCGGGTCGCCATGATCCTGCGTCCGGACGCTATCTACGGGTCAGCGCTGGCGCGCATGGAGGCGGCACGGGGGTAAGGAATAGCGGACAACCCCGTGGGGGCGGCGCTAACTCACTCACGTTGTGACAATTACACCGTGATCGCAGGATAACCCGCTAGCGTCAAACCAGTTTGCAAGGTTCTCACCTCACCTCCTTTCTCTCCCGGCTTGGAGAGGAAGGAAACCGCCTGATCACAACGTGTCCCCGATCGTTCATTTCCGCTCTAGGCCGAGCTTGTTGCTCCACCCGGTTATTCCCTACAAACCCGTCCTGTCGGAAACGCGTAGCGCCCGTCTGACTACCTCCTGCGATCGATGCCGATCGAACCCTGCAACTGCTGCGTCGAGACACTGTGCTCGGGGATACCAAAGGCGTGTCTAAATTCGCCTTCGCTGACTGCGACCAGAACGCCAGACCGCCTTATCCCAGCAACCTGGCCGGAGTGCTCCCATCGGCACTGACTACCCAGCCCTCCGATCGGTCGGTGGCTATGGGGTCGCTTTGGCCCTCGCCGGGGTTCTATAGTGGCTCCGTCGACACAAGAGAGCGATCGTCAGGTGACCAGAAGGTGTACGACCCTCGTACTGTTAGCGGAACGACCGAATATCGCCGCAAAGGCCGCCGGCGTCACCGATGAAAGTGGCGCAACATCCGTCAACGACGTCGGCGCTTCATCCATCATGATTTACGACTCGGAGCGCCTAAAGGTCCGCTATCGGATCTCATAGTCTAGGGCGATGTTTAGCGCTTTTACGGAGTGGGTTAGCGCGCCTACAGAGATCAGATCGACACCCGATTCCGCGGCGGCTCGTACGGTTGCCATGTTGATATCGCCCGATGCCTCGGTGAGCGCTCGGCCCGCCACCAAAGTCACCGCCCTGCTCATCTCGTACGGCGACATATTGTCGAGCAGGATGATGTCCGCACCGCCCTCAAGTGCCTCGCCGGCCTGATCGACCGTCTCGACCTCGACCTCTATCCGGAGGTTATGGCGGGCGTTCTGCCGTGCGCGCCGAACCACGTCTGCAATGCCAAGGCCCTCTGCGGCTAGCGTCTCAAGGTGGTTGTCCTTAATGAGCACAAGATCGCCAAGATTGAAACGATGATTCGTGCCACCGCCTGCTATGACCGAGTACTTGTCCAGAGCGCGCAGACCCGGGGCTGTTTTGCGTGTATCGATGATCCGGGCGTTAGTCCCTTTTACGGCGTCCACAAGCTCGGCCGTCATGGTTGCGATACCGCTCATGCGCTGAAGAAGATTGAGCGCGGTGCGTTCTGCCTTCAGAATCCCGGCCATCGAACCAGAGATCCGGGCTATCACCTGACCCGGCTCAAGCCGCAAACCGTCCTCCACAAGTGGCTCTGCTTCGATGCTCATGGCCACACGACGAAATACCTCGCATGCGACCTGTACGCCCGCCAGCATGCCCGGAGAGCGCGCCACGAGGTTCGCAGCACCGAGAAGCTTCGACGGGATCAAGGCGTCGGTCGTGGCGTCCCCAAGGCTCAGGTCTTCACGCAGGGCGCGGTCGATCACGTCGTCAATCGCGGCGTACGGGAAGCTCCCGGTAAGGTCCCCAGAACTATTCACGGAGCGACTTCTAGCCGGCCACGTCCAGCATTCGCTGGAGTGCCACCCGGGCGTCGATCGCCGTCTGTCCGTCCACCTTGATCCGGTTGATCACAAGACCGGCCATCAGGCCGTCCAGAACCCAGAGGAGGTAAGCCGGGTGGATCCGGTACATCGTGGCACAGGGGCACACGATCGGATCCAGGCAGAACACCGTTTTGTCAGGGTTTTCCTTAGCGAGCCGATTGACCAAGTTGATCTCTGTCCCGACCCCCCAAACGGATCCGGCAGGCGCCTCCGAGATCATCTTGACGATGTACTCGGTCGAACCGACGTAATCGGCGGCGTCCACGGCTTCTCGTGTGCACTCCGGGTGAACGATGACGTTCACGTCCGGGTACTTGTCGCGGGATTCCTGGATCTGCTGTGACGTAAACCTCGTGTGGACCGAGCAATGACCCTGCCAGAGGATCACCCGGGCTCGCCGAATCACTTCTGGAGAGTGGCCACCCATAGGCGCATACGGATTCCAGACAATAATCTCGTCTTCCGGGATACCCATCTTGAGCGCCGTATTGCGGCCAAGATGCTGGTCTGGGAGGAAGAGGACGCGCTTGCTGCGCTCAAACGACCAGTCAAACGTCAGACCGGCGTTGCTTGAGGTGCAGACGATACCGCCATTGCGGCCGCACAGCGCCTTGATGTCCGCCGTCGAGTTCATGTAGGTGATCGGGACAATCTCGTCTTCGCCACCGAGGATGGACGTCAGGTCTTCCCACGCATCCTCAACGTCTTCGGTCTGCGCCATATCAGCCATCGAGCAACCGGCAGCCATGTTCGGAAGAATTACCGTCTGTTGTGGACCACTCAGTACGTCTGCGGTCTCTGCCATGAAATGGACGCCACAGAAAATGATGTACTCGGCGTCTTTTTGCTCGGATGCCAGGCGAGAGAGCTTGTACGAGTCTCCGGAGAAGTCTGCGTACTTGAAAACGTCTTCGCGCTGATAGTGATGGCCCAAGAGGATGACCTGATCGCCCAGCACTTCACGTGCGTTGACGATGCCATCGTTGACTTCTTCTGGCGTCATTTTGAGGTACCTGATCGGCACCTTCTGCCATCTGACGCCTGCCTGGAATTCTTCCTCCAGGGTCAGGGTTCGCAGGTTGCCGTCTGTTTTGCAGAAGGCTGACTGCTCCAGTTCGGTAATCGGAATTACAATCTGTCGTGAGCCGGTGGTCATGCTGGATATACCCTCAGTCGATCTCCCGCAGCCAGCATTTCAGCCGCCGTAACCTTTCCCTGTAACGACCAGGGAGTGGTCTCGGTAATTCGCACGCTAGCGAATCCGCCTATACGAGTCTCGAGCGTCTCAGAGTTTTCTAGGTGGACAAGTTTATCCGTTCTTGTGCGTCCCGTGAACCTCCCCCTTGAATGCCCGTCGATGAGGACATCGAATTCCCGGTCTGCGAGGCCGGCGTTGATCTCGGTACAGATGGTTTCCTGTAGCTCGTTCAACTCAACCAGGCGACGCTTCTTTTCCTCGATCGAGACGGTGTCGGGATGCTGACGCGCCGCAATAGTACCTGGCCTGACAGAGTATGCGGCTGAATGAACCTTATCGAACCGCACCTGCGTGAGGATATCGAGAGTATTTGCAAACTGTTCCTCTGTTTCTCCAGAGAAACCCACGATCACGTCCGTGACCATGGCGACATCCGGGATGATTGTCCGGACCTCATCTATCTTCCGGAGGTACTCATCTCGTGTGTATCCACGACGCATTCGTTCCAATATCACGTCATCGCCCGCCTGGAACGGCAGATTGATGTTCTCGCACACCTTGGGAAGCTCCCCGACAGCGCGGATGATCTTCTCCGACATGTCACTCGGGTGGGATGTCAAGAACCGGATACGATCCAATCCGTTCACTTCGTTGATGGCATACATCAGGTCCGCCAGATCATGAGCCGGATCGAGGTCGTGCCCATACGAATCTACGTTCTGTCCGAGCAGCGTGACCTCTCGGACGCCTCGGCTCACGAGCATCTCCGTCTCGTGGACAAGTTCTTCCACCGAACGACTGACTTCTCGGCCACGTCGGTAAGGGATTATGCAGAAGCTGCAAAACTTGTCACAGCCGTGAATGATCGGGATAAAGGTTGAGACTTTGGGATCGGCCGGCAGGAGTTCTTGAATACAGCCGTCGGGGTCTATGCCTATCGCCTCGCCTGCCATCTCAAGGATGGGCCGGAACTGTTGCGGGCGCGCCCATGCATCAACCTGAGGGAATCGACGGTTGAGTTCATCGCTTTTGGGACCGACCATGCAGCCCATGACCGCTATACGGCGTTCCGGGTAGATATCTTTGGCTTTTTTGAGATCACCTAGCAGCCCGGTCGCCCGGTCTTCAGAACTCTGGCGCACGACGCATGTGTTGAGCACGACTATGTCAGCCCCGCGGGGGTCGTCGCACTCGGACAGGCCAAGTTGTTCGAACCCACTCGCGAGTCGTTCAGAGTCAGCCTTGTTCATCTGACAGCCGACTGTCCAGATGTGATAAGTGGTCATAAAGGGCGGGCCGTGAATTGATGTGAAATACGTGGCGGAGGGAGAGGGATTCGAACCCTCGAAGGGGCTTGACACCCCTTACCGGTTTAGCAAACCGGCGCACTAGGCCTCTATGCGACCCCTCCGCGGTAGTTAAGCCCTAGATAGAACTATACCGACGCCTAGTTGGGCGCGCAATTATTTGGGGGGTGGTTGAAGAGCGTGTTAGGTACGGAGTTTGAAGGGCCTACATTTCCTCCTACCATCTGCTGCAGGCCCCATGATTGACACGCAGATGGGAATCCATGAAACAGCAAATGTGCGGCAATAGCACACGAACACATCACGTATCTGGGTACCAAGTCAGGAGTGTCCCGTCATTTTGAGTCCGAGGCTAAGAATCGCCCGAGTCTGTGTCCATCCCGGTGCATTTATGGAAATACTGCGCTCAAGTCCCGGTTGGTCACAGGAGTGCGCCCAGTTTAGACGTTAGTCTCGAATAGGCTCAAAGTTTGAGATCCGTCGTCCAATTTATGACAACTCGGAAGATGCCTCGCGTGCGGTCTTCAACTTGACAGCACAGTGGTTGCTCTAAATTTCCATGAGGTTCTCAAACGATGGGCGCCGGGCGGACCGGCTGCCCGCCCCTGAGGCGTTTTCCTCTTCAGGCCGTTGTTCGCTCTGATCCTGGGTCGCCTATCCAGACTTCTCCGCCCTCGAAGTACTCTTTCTTCCAGATCGGAACGACCTCTTTGAGGCGGTCAACAAAGTGTAGAGTCGCTTCAAAAGCGGGGCGTCGGTGCGCCGCGGATACGGCAATTACCAGGCTCAACTCGCCAATATCTACGCGCCCGATGCGGTGCGCCACTGCGACCTTGTCGATCTCCCATCGATCCTTGATCTCGTCCATCAACTCCTGAAGCTTCTCGTCGGCCATCGGCCTGTACGCCTCGTACTCCAAATACTCGACGCCTCGCCCATCATTGTGGTTGCGTGTGATCCCCTCAAACGTGATTACGGCGCCATCTGTGTCATCACGGACGGCACCTGTGAGGACATTCGGATCGAGTGGCTGTTCTGTGATGATTATCATGATGGGATGCGAATTTTACTTTGTTATCAGCGGGAGCGAGCGATATGTGCCAATTCAACCTTGCTCCTCTCCCGCTGGGAGAGGGGAATCTCAACTACCCTCCGCTCACAGGTGGTATCAGGGCCAGTTCGTCACCGTCGGAGAGTACGGCGTTGAATCCCACGTACTCATTATTGATCGCCGCCATGAGGCTGGTCGGTGCTGTCCATTCCTTCGGGGCGTTGTGCTGGGCCGTGTCGATGGCGTCCTTCACTGTCGCGCCGGATGGCAGCTCGATGAACAGATCTCCGGTCCCCGCTCTATCACGGAGTCCGGCGAACAGTTTGATGACAATCTTCATGGTCGAAAGGTTCTCAGTTCACGTGTCACGATTGCTTCGAGTATAAGGCTGGCCGAAGGAAAATCGGCGATCTCACCACAATACTCAGCTTCACTACACGGCCCCTCACATGGCACAATTAGCCCTCTGGATCTGGATATGGGTCCCGCACGCGGGCGACAGGGCACGATGGCAATCTCAAAGGTATTTATAGACGGTTCGTACGGCACCACGGGTCTCAGGATCCGTGAACGGCTTGAGCCGCGCGACGATATCGATGTGGTCGTGGTGGACAAAGATCTCCGTCGAAATGTTGATGAACGACGCGAGGCGCTAGTGAATTCCGACCTCGCGATCCTCTGCTTGCCAGACGATGCGGCGGTAGAAGCTGCTGGATGGGCTGCCGATAGTGATACGAAGATCATTGATCCTTCAACGGCGCACCGTGTCGTTGAAGGCTGGGTTTACGGGCTGCCGGAGATGGCTCCGGGACAGCGTGACGCGGTACGTGAATCAGACACGGTGTCGAATCCGGGTTGTTACCCGACCGGGGTTATTCTTTGTGTCCGGCCGTTGACCGAGGCGGGCATCCTGTCAAAGGACTCTCCAATCACGATCCATGCCCTGTCCGGATACTCCGGAGGCGGCAAGAATCTGATCGCAAAATGGGAAGGTGGACAGCCTGATCTAGCTGGTCTTCCTTTTGAATCGCCGTACGCGCTCAACACAGAACACAAGCATGTTCCAGAGATGAAGAAATACTCGGGACTTACATACGAGCCCCAGTTCATACCGGCTGTCGGCCCTTTCCTGAAGGGGATGCGGATTGAAATTCCCCTTCACAAGTCGGTAATCCAGAAGGACGCTTCGTCCGAGACGATATGGCAGATTCTCAGCGAACGCTACGCCGATGAACTGCTGGTAAACGTTGTCTCTATAGACGACGCACTCGCCTACTCAGACCCGGCGTTCGATCCCCAGGCCCGGAACGACAACGATGGGTTGGACATCTCGGTGGTCCCGAACATCCTGGGACATGTCTTGCTGATTATCCAAATAGACAATCTGGGCAAGGGTGCGTCAGGCGCGGCGATCCAGAATATGAACCTGATGCTTGGGCTGGCGGAACACGCTGGACTCACTGTTTGACGTTCTCTGAGCTGCCCTGATCTTCTGGGAATTCATTCAAGCCCGGTCTCTGTTGGGAGATCACGGGTATGCAGTTCGGCAGAAGCTCACTCACTGATCCAAAGAGCAAAACCCGAAATGTGGCACGATCTCGGTGTGGAATGGTTTCCATCATGATCAGGAAAAAGCCGTTTTAGTGCTTGAAGTAATTCCCGAAACTAACCTGACCTATCCCGAGTGCCGGGGTCGTTCACGCCGAGATCACGTTGGCGCACAACTGACTGGTTGCGTATGACTACACGTCTTGCGTGCGAACCTGACCTCACCTGAGAGTGGTTTCTCCGTTTTCTGCTCCTCGCGGATCTATTGTGTCCGGCCGTCCAACGTAAAAAGGCAGGGATCGTTTCGTAACTCCAACATGATCATGGAACGGCAGCGGTGTACGAAGCGAAGACACATAAGAGCATTCCTTTTCCCCAAACGGTGGTACGACCAATATGATTCTTGACCACTTCACAAGCGGTCCGTTTAATGGCGAGATTCGCCATTTACTTGGGAACTGCAGTCTGTCGACACCAGAGATCGGGCCGGGATCGGGGTCGTTAACAAATATGAACGAAGCGTCTCACCCGCCGTGGGAATTGATCACACCGACGCGTGAACATCCTCGCTCAACAGCGCCTTCTCGTTGACACTCCTTACCCGTCGTACCTACACTTGATTGGTTAACAACCTGAACGACGGTATTTTTGCCGCGTCCGGGCGTCCTTCGAATGTCACTGGCAAACGTAACTGGAGATATCTTCCTTCTATGGTTCGCATCCGGCTGCGCCGCATCGGCGCAAAGGGCCACCCGTTTTACCGTGTAGTAGTCGCTGACCAGCGCACCGCCCGCAATGGAGCCTTCATCGAGCAGATTGGTACATACGACCCTATGACCGATCCGTCCGAGATCAAGATCGACGAACAGCTGGCCCTCAAATGGCTGCGCCAGGGCGCACAGCCCACCGAGTCCGTCGGGGCCATGCTGAAGAAGCTTGGCATCATGGATAAAGTGAAAGAGACCGCCTGATCTCATGAAAGAGATGGTTGAGTACATCGCCCGCGCCCTTGTCCGTAATCCCGACGCCGTGGAGGTAACGGAAGAGGTGCGCGGCAACCGCGTTTTCATCACGCTCATCGTCGACGACGAGGACAAGGGCAAGGTCATCGGCCGTGACGGCCGAGTGGCACAGGCCATTCGCTCCCTGTTGCGAGTTTCTGGCGTAAAGTCAGACCAGCGCATCGTCCTACAGATCGATTAGTCGGGAATCGGCGAAATGTCGCCCCGTCGACGTAATAGTGATCGCAGCCCGAGGGGCCAGCGCCCGCAGGGTGTACAAGTGTCACGCCGCTCCACTCAAAACTCGCGCCCTCTTGCTAATATCAGGATCCCCAAAACCATCGATCCGTCTACGCCCAGCCGCGTAGGCGTCGCTTCTGTACGCCGGTCATGGGGAACCGACGGTTCTATCGCCGTCACCCAGTTTGCAGACGGCGAGATACGGTTCTCCCCCGGCGATGTTGTTTACATTGTTGGCGGGCGCCGGGCCACGGTTGTAGAGAGCCACAAAGCTGGCACCGCAACGGTCCTTCAGCTCGATGTAATTCGTAACACTCGCGCCGCAGACGCTTTGCGCGGCACGATTATCGAGGTGGAGCACGACGATCTCCCGGAAGCACCAGAAGGTGCTTTCTACCACTACGAAATTGTCGGTACGAAGGTGCGCACGACCGAGGGCGAAGAGCTTGGCGTGGTGCTGGAGATCATCGTCACCGGCGCGAATGACGTGTACGTTGTCGGCAAACCCGGCGAGATCGAATCCAAAAACCAGATTCTCATCCCGGCGATAGCGGATGTGGTGCTGGAGGTTGACGTCAATAACGGCGTCGTGACGGTGAACCTTCCCGAGGGTTTGCGGTAGGAACGGCACTGAACACGACGTAGGAGCGTAATCCGATTGACCGGTTTTCTGGCGGCTTGCTAAGATCAATTATTAATTAGAGAATTTTCCGCCCTCGGCCCTTTGATCAATCAAGCCCGCAAACCGATGTCGTTTCGGAACCGGGAGGAGCACCATGTCCGGCCACTCTAAGTGGAGCACCATCAAGCACAAGAAGGCTGCGACCGATGCGCGTCGGGGTCAGCTATTCACGAAGATCGCTCGCGAGATAATCGTGGCGGCACGTGGCGGCGCTGACCCCGAGACCAATTTCCGGCTGCGCCTTGCCATACAAACCGGTAAAGCCGCGAACATGCCGAACGACAATATCGACAGGGCCATCGCAAAAGGTTCCGGTACAGGTGACGACGGCATTGAGCTGGAAGAGATCACGTATGAGGGGTACGGACCCGGCGGTACGGCGATCATGGTCCAGACCCTAACCGACAACAAAAACCGGACCGCGTCCGACGTCCGCCAGATGTTCTCCCGTGCAGGTGGGAACTTGGCAGCCGCAGGTGCGGTGTCCTGGGGATTCTCCAACTCCGGAGTGATCCTAGTAGAGACTTCTGCCAGCGACCCTGAAGAGGTAGCACTTGAAGCGGTAGACATGGGTGCAGAGGATTTTGATATCGAAGGAAATTCGATCGAGTTCAAGGCGTCGTTCACCGACTTTGAGCCGCTGAAGATGGCCCTTGAGGCGATGGATGGTGTTGAAGTGGTGTCCGCAGATCTCGCGATGGTGCCTGCCACTCTCGTCGAACTGGACGATGCCAAAGCCAAGCAGACGCTCCGGCTCCTGGACACGTTGGAAGAGCTCGATGATGTCCAGAAGGTATTCTCTAACGCTGACTTCCCGGACGAGGCGCTGGCGGAATACGCCGAGGCCGACTAGGCCCCGTCAGGCCAACAATGGATTACGACGCCTGGGCCGATTGGTATGACATCTTCTACTCTACCGTTGGAGTCGAAGACGTCGAGTTTTACGTCGGGCTGGCGCAAGCTTCGGGGGGGCCGGTGCTCGAGATCGGTTGCGGCACCGGGCGCGTGAGCCTCCCTATCGCCGCGGCTGGTATCGATGTGGTCGGCGTGGACTTTTCAACAGCCATGCTTACGAAGGCGCGTGAACGTGCGGCCACAACAAAAAACCATCACGGCGCGGTTGAATTCGTTCAGGGCGATATGCGGACGCTTGCACTGGATCGCCGTTTCCCACTCGTCATCATCCCCGCCCGCACTCTGTACCTCGCGCTGACGCCGGAAGAGCAGCTGGAATCGCTGCGCCGCGCCGCTGCGCACCTGGCGCCGGGAGGAGCGCTTGCATTCAACCTGTTCGTCCCGGATTCCGATCTGATCGCGGACGTGTCCGAGGAGCCGTTCTCGATGGGCGAGACAATCCATCCAGAGACCGGATTACGATGCCTGCTGAGCGCGGCAAATCGACCCGATCCAGTCGGTCAAACGATCCACAGCATCCAGACGGTTGAAGAGTTGAGCGACACCGGAGAAGTAATGCGAACAGTGGACCTTGAAGTGGACCTTCGCTATCTGTACCCGTCCGAGGTCCACGTCATGTTGGAGGAGGTCGGAATCGTGGCCGATCAGGTGTTTGGCGATTTCGACGGCGGCCCGCTAACCGAGGACAGCGGAGAGATGGTGTGGGTGGTACGGGCAGCAGCATCCTGAGGTTCTCCAAGGACCAGTGTTAGGCGGAGCCAGTCCTGCCCCTACGTTTGCAGTGACGCCGTTCGCTCCTTATCGCCGCCACTCGCATAGAATCATAGTGACGTCCCGTTTGATGCAGGGGCGTATTGCAATACGCCCGGGGCGAAACGCGGGCACACCCCAACATTTATGCCTGATTTCAAGATTGTTTCCGACTTCAAACCCACCGGCGACCAGCCGAAGGCTATCGACGCGCTCTCGAAGGGCCTTGATGATGGGAAGAGACACCAGACCCTCCTGGGTGTGACCGGCAGCGGCAAGACCTTCACGATGGCACAGATCGTCGAGCGTCAGCAGCGCCCAGCCCTTGTGATTGCGCACAACAAGACCCTGGCGGCGCAGCTCGCTTCCGAGTTCCAGGAGTTCTTCCCGGAAAATTCGGTCCAGTACTTCGTCTCATATTACGACTACTATCAGCCCGAAGCCTACATCCCCCGATCCGACACCTACATCGAGAAAGAATCGGACATAAACGAGGAGATCGACCGTCTCAGGCACGCCGCCACACGGGCGCTCCTCACACGTCGTGACTCGTTGATAGTGGCCTCTGTATCGTGCATATACGGCCTGGGCTCTCCAGAGGAATACCAGAGTTTCGTCCTGAACATGAAGAAGGGCGAATCGACCGGGCGCAATAAGATCGTGCGCCGCCTCGTGGATATGCACTACGACCGCAACGACATAGACACCAGTCGTGGTCGGTTCCGGGTGCGCGGTGACACCCTCGAAGTCATGCCGGCGTACGACCAACTGGCTGTGCGTGTGCAGTTCTGGGGCGACGAGATCGAGCGCATCACGGTGCTGGACCCGTTGACCGGCGAGATCCTCGGCGAGCGTGAGGAGATCGACATCTACCCGGCCAAACACTTTGTAACTTCCGAACAACGACTGTTGGACGCTCTGGACGATATCGAAGAAGAACTCGGTGAGCGGCTCAAGGAGCTGAACGACAGTGGCAAGTTGTTGGAGGCGCAGCGGCTAGAACAACGCACGCGTTACGACCTTGAGATGCTGCGGGAGACGGGATCCTGCCCGGGCGTTGAGAACTACTCAAGGCCTCTGGGGCGGCGTGCTGCCGGGTCTGCCCCGTGGACTCTGCTGGACTACTTCCCGAAAGATTTCCTAATCTTCATCGACGAGTCGCACATGACACTGCCGCAGATTCGCGGCATGTTCAACGGCGACCTCGCACGCAAATCAGTGCTTGTTGATTACGGCTTCAGGCTGCCGTCTGCGATCGACAATCGGCCCCTGTCGTTTGACGAGTTCGAGGAACGCGTCAACCAGATCGTGTACGTGTCTGCGACGCCCGGGCCGTACGAGGCTCAGCATGAAGAGAAGCGTGTCGAACAGCTGATCCGGCCGACCGGTCTGCTCGACCCCACAATCGAGGTGAAACCGACCGACGGACAGATCGACGACCTGATCTACAACATCAAGGAGCGGGTCGGTCAGCATCAGCGGGTTCTCGTGACGACTTTGACGAAGCGAATGGCGGAAGAACTTTCTCAGTACCTGCTGGAGATGGGTGTCAGAACCCAGTATCTGCACTCAGACATCAACACGTTTGAGCGCACCGCGATCCTTCGCGACCTCCGGCTCGGCGTGTACGACGTGGTCGTGGGAATCAACCTTCTGCGAGAGGGACTTGACCTGCCGGAAGTCTCGCTCGTCGCCATCCTGGACGCCGACAAAGAGGGCTATCTCCGTTCGAACACGTCGCTCGTGCAGACTGTTGGCCGTGCGGCTCGCCACGAGCTGGGCCACGTGATCATGTACGCCGACAAGATGACGGATTCGATGCGTACGGCGATCGATGAGACAGAGCGTCGACGTGTTGTGCAGGACGCACACAACAAGGCAAACGGTATCGAGCCAGCGTCAATCATCAAGGAAGTCCGGGACATGACGGAACGCATCCGTGAGGTCGCGGAGACGAAGGCACCGTACGTGGCCGCTGAGAGTTTGCCAAAGGACGATTTGGCGCGACTCGTTCGTGACCTAGAAACGCAGATGCGAACGGCGGCGAGGGACCTAGAGTTCGAGAAGGCGGCGCTGTTGCGGGACCAGATCGTTGATCTGCGCAAGGTGATGGTGGACGCAGAGGTCGGGACAACATCTAGCGCGGACTAATGGGTGGTTTGTCCGTTGTGCGGCGAGAACGAATCTTTGTCATTCTGGGCTCGAAAGCGATTTGGGCGCTCGAAAGACTAACGTGGCCGAATATTCAGTCGCCCCTACGGCGTATTAATAATTGAACAACCTCTCCCCATCCAGCCCTTCCGGCCTGTATCATTCGGCCCAATGACGTTTAATCATGGATCGCCCAGTTCTTTCACCTCTTCCGCGATCCATCCTTCATGTTGATCGGCCGACTGCGGGGTCATTATTCGGGATGGCTTATCGTCATCGGCGCAGCGTTCGTGTTATTCGGCGCCGCCGGCAGTCGATTCTCTTTCGGCGTGTTCCTGAACCCGATGACCGAGGAGTTCGGGTGGTCCCGTGGCTCTCTGTCTGGAGCATTAGCGATCGCAGGTTTAGCGACAGCGGGTTTACGCCCCGTGGCGGGATACCTTGCCGACCGTTATGACCCGGTCAAAATGGCGTTGCTTGGCATGGGAATGGCCGGTGTAGCGCTTTTTGGTCTGTCGCAGATCCAGCAGATATGGCAGCTCTACGCCCTATTTCTATTGATGGGCTCCGGGTTCACGCTCTCATCGCCGGCCACGATGACGAAGTTGATCAGTTCCGTTTTCACAAAACGACGAAGTCTTGCGCTTTCTCTTGCAGGTAGCGGTTCGGCTGTCGGCGAAACAACGCTCGTCCCCCTGTCCGCCGTGGTACTAACACTAGGCGGTTGGCGATCGGCGTACATCGTACTCGCCGCCATCCTGGTGATAGTGATCATACCGGTCTCGTACCGGCTGCTGAAATCGAAATTCGTTCCGGAAGTTGACGACCGCGATTTGGCCCAGTCCACCCGGGGAACCCAGAAGTCAAACAATGGGGTTGTCTGCGCGTGGATGCCAGATGACGGCATGACGTTGAAGCAAGCGATAAAGACGCCAATTTTCTGGGCGTTATCGTTCGGATTTTTCACCTGAGGCTACACAATGGGCTTCGTGAATGCCCACTTTGTTGCTTATACCGAGGAACTTGGCGCAGGCACTGTACTAGCGGCGGGTGCGCTCGCCACAGTTGGCGTGACCGGGGTAATCGGGGCGCTGACTTTCGGCAACCTCGGTGATCGTTACAACACCCGTTATGTACTCGCCGTGGCGTACAGCTTCAGGGGCATCGGCTACGGAATCCTGCTGCTGGCAGGCTCTTTGTGGGGGGCAACGATCGGCGTGATGATCATCGGGGCGTCTTGGACGACCGTTATCTCGCTGACGGGTTCTGTGAGCGCAGACCAGTTCGGGCTGAAACGTCTGGGCACCGTGTATGGCTCCATTTTTGGAGTCATGCCACTTGGTGCCGCAACAGGCGTATGGATTGCCGGAAAGATCTATGACAGCCAGGGTTCTTACGACATTGCGCTGTGGGGGGCCATGGCGGTCGGCTTGACCTCGGCCGTTTTGATCGGAATCCCCCGGTATCGGCAGCTTGCCCCGGAAATACAACCTACGTCGGCTGCCGTGGCAACAGCGGATTAAAAACGATCACCCCACATGCACACCGGATACTTCGCTGATTGGCGGAAAGCATGTGTACGGCCACGTCCGTTCATTAAGGTCATATCGGCCAGGTCTTGATTCCGGCGCAGGATGCCGATCGCGCTGTCGAGTTTTACCGGGATGCCCTGGGTTTCAAGTTCCTGTTCCTGGAGCTAGGCGGTGGGATGGCGTTCTTCGGCCATGGCGGAGTTCGCCTGTTCATCGGCGAACCGGAAACCGGTCAAGAATTCTCAAACGGACGGCTCGTCAATTTATTACAAGGTTGAGTCTGTAGATGATGCGTACTCCGACCTGAAGGTGAAGAACGTTGATCTGGTGTTCGAACGACACATGGTCTACGAAGACGAAACGCACGAGCTGTGGATGATATTTATCAACTGCACGGAGGGAAATCCCGTCGGTCTCATGGAAGAGCGGTCACAAATTAGGCCCGCGGACCAACAAGGACTCTGAATAAGCGCGAACAGCGCCGCTATAATTGCTGGAAGCCCGTGTGCTTGCTAAACTGACGGCATCGTTCAGCACGATCCCCACCCGTACGGCTGCCAAAGCTTTAGGACAACAACATGACCACCGAGCAAGAGCTCACCAAAGACGAAGTGATCGAAGCCCTCAAAGAGGTCTACGACCCGGAGATTCCTGTCAATATCGTTGACTTGGGACTTGTCTACGATATCGAAGTATCAGACGGCGAGGTCGCCATCGAAATGACGCTGACCGCGCAGGGATGTGGCATGGGTCCGTACATTGCCCAGCAGGCAGAGTGGCGGGTTGCAGAGCTTCCGGGCGTCGAGGATGTCGAAGTCGAGCTCGTCTGGGACCCGCCGTGGTCGCCGGAATTGATCACAGAGGATGGCAAGCGTCTTCTCGGGCTGGACTAGCAAGGCGCTCCCTGGTCACCGATATGAATTGACGGGGGCGGTCCTGATCAGGACCGCCCTCGTCGCGTCACCGCTTATTTGCAGGACTCGTCTGAACTCACATGACCCAACAGCCACCACAACGAGAGCTGACCCCGGAAGAGCGCGCCCGTGTAGAGGGTATGAAGCGTAACTGGGAGCAGAAGAGACTCGTAAATGATCGATTGCAGAAGATTGGCAAACGCATAGGCGTTTACTCCGGCAAAGGCGGCGTCGGCAAAACCACTATCGCCGTGAACCTCGCCGTAATGCTCGCCCAGGAGGGCGCTCGGGTCGGGCTCTTTGATTGCGATATCGACTGCCCGAATGTGACTCGTGTGATGCGCATTAGCGAAGGCCCGACTTCCGAGGACGGCACCGTAATGACGCCGCCGTCACGTTTTGGCGTGCGGGTGATGTCGATGGCGATGTTCCAGGAGAACGAGGAAGAGGCGACGATCTGGCGTGGACCGATGATCCACAACGCCATCAATCAGTTCCTGACAAACACGGACTGGGGTGAGCTGGACTACATGGTTGTCGACCTGCCGCCCGGGACGTCTGACGCACCACTGACGGTTATGCAGACGCTGAACCTTGACGGCTTTGTGGTTGTATCCACGCCACAAGAGCTCGCAGCGCTGGACGCTAAGCGATCGATTAACATGGTCCGAAAGCTCAACCTGGACATCCTTGGGGTTGTCGAGAACATGTCTGGCGATATCTTTGGCTCTGGTGCCGGAGAGCAGCTGGCTGAAGAGATGGAACTGCCGTTCCTAGGTCGTGTCGCGATGCGAGCCGACTATCAGCATTCCGAGACGAAGCCGACGGTGTTCACATCCGACGCAGTCGCGGACGAGTTCCACGTAATCGCGGATAAGGTACGGAAGCGTCTTGTGGAGCTCGAACCGGGCAACTAGGCAAGTTGGGCCGGTTGACCGGTCAACGGCACTCCGTTTAACTCGCGCCATGCCACCCACCGACGCGCCCGCACGACACAGCGACGGTCATTTGTTCAGATCGATTACGCGCCCGAACTGGCGGATTGCTCTGGCTGGCGGCGCAGCGATTTTTGCGTTCGGCGCTGCCGCATGCGGCAGCGGAGATGTCGCCCCCAGACCTCCGCCGGACACCCCCATTCCGGCCACCGCCACACCTTCAATTCCGACGCGAGTGCCGCGTCCGACCGAAACGCCAGTCCCACTTCCTCCACCGATAACAATCGATGGCTACTTGATCGAGACATTTGGCGGCATCAGGACGCCCGGAGATCTGGCTTTTGACGGCGAAAATGTATGGGTCACCATGGTCGGCGAGAACACCGTTTCAAAGCTGGACAGCGATGGTCAGATCATTGCCACGTACCCGGTCGGGATGACTCCCCGGCCGATAGCGTTTGATGGCGAGTTCATGTGGGTCGGCAACAACTCCGTCAGCTCTGTCACAAAATTGACGCTCAACGGACACGAGATAGGCGAGTTCCCTGTTGGCGGCGGCTACACTTCCCCAGCTGCTATGGTCAGCGACGGGACGAACATGTGGATCGTCGCATCCTGGGGCAACTCACTGCACAAACTTGCCCCAGACGGCGAAGATCT
>JAPKBN010000029.1 GCA_026421215.1 Dehalococcoidia bacterium | reverse complement strand
ACACCCATACCACCTACCGCAACGCCGGTGCCTCCACCTACTGCAACAGCCATACCACCTACCGCAACACCGGTTCCTCCCCACTCCGAGCCTTCGACCGCTGCACCCATACCACCTACCGCAACGCCTGTGCCTCCGACCGCTACACCTGTGTCTGGTACACCGACACCCGTACTTGAAGATGAGGGCGGGACAGAACCTCCGGAGCCTCCTTCAGATTCATCCGGTGTAAAGGGACGCTGGGTGATCGGAATTCTTGGAGTCGTTCTGGTTGTAGCACTCTCAAATCTAATGAGAAGAAGGCAGCTAACTAACGATTGAACTCGCTACCCCTGATTGCAAATATTGAAGTCTGTTCAGAAGGTTTTGGCTCGGTTTTCAATCTCAGTTGGTATACAACATGGTGTACATGCCGTATCCACAGGCCAATTGGTCAAACATTCGTCACGTTTGGCTTAGGAGTGGTGGGCGATGCAGGACTCGAACCTGCGACCTCCTGCGTGTGAGGCAGGCGCTCTAACCAGCTGAGCTAATCGCCCGAGATTTCGGTCTCCGTATTGGGCATCGGGAGTTCACCGCGCCGAGACCGAATGCCGAGAATTGGTGGCAACGGCTGGACTTGAACCAGCGACCTGACGCTTATGAAGCGCCCGCTCTAACCGACTGAGCTACGTTGCCATTTCTGAATTTGGGCCCTTGGCCAACAGGCCAGTATTCGATGGTATCCCCGCTTCGGAATACACGTCAACGCTAGGCCAGACTCACCTGGCGCCTTATCTTGTCTCGGACGGTTGTGCAGATCTCATTCCGTCGCCGATTGACATGAAGCCCATTTGGTATCGCCTTGCCCCCGGGTCCCGGCTTGCTTGGACCGTTTCTTGGAGCTTAACTGGCTTTGTAGTCACCGCTTTTGCCGCCTGACTTACTCAGCAGGTGTACGTCACCGATTCGCATCCCGCGATCGACCGCTTTACACATGTCATAGATGGTCAAAGCCGCCACGCTCACAGCGGTCAGTGCTTCCATCTCGACCCCCGTTTTATACGTCGTTTTCGTGGTCGCCTTGATGTCGATACGATCGGTTGATACGGAGTCGTCAAACTCAACGATCACCTGCGTTAGTGGGAGGGGGTGGCATAGCGGTATCAGCTGCGACGTGCTTTTAGCCGCCATAACCCCCGCAACTCGGGCAACTGCAAGGACATCACCCTTCTCAAATCCGCCAGATCTGATTAACTCCAGCGTCTTGGGCTGCATGGTGATCGAGCCGCCAGCAATTGCCACGCGTTCGGTTTCAACCTTGTCGCTCACATCCACCATACGCGCGGCGCCGGTATCATCGAGGTGTGTGAGCCGGAGCTCGTCATCGTTGTCCGCGGCGCCGCTCGGACCGTGAGCTGTTTCGCTGGGAACTTCAGGAACCGCCTCTGAACTTTCAGATTCTGGAATCACCATCGATGCCTGAATCGGAGCCGGTAGGCCATCCCTGATCGCCTCCGCCGCGCCGACGGCCAATCGGTCCGCGCGTTCGTTCTCCGTGTGTCCGTTGTGGCCCTTGACCCACTGCCAAGTCACACGGCGTTCGCCGACGGTCCGATCCAATTCAGCCCACAGATCCTGGTTTACCTTGCGTTTCCAACCTTTCGTCATCGTGTTGATGACGTAAGAGCTATCGCTCGTGATTAGAACGTCTGATCCGGGCGGTGTCTGGTCCAGGCCCCGCACAACGGCGGTCATCTCCATCCGGTTATTTGTGGTGTCTGGGTCACCACCTGAAAGATCAATATCGTCTTCCCCATCCAGGCGTAGCACGGCGCCCCAACCACCCGGTCCAGGATTCCCGAGGCAAGATCCATCTGTGAAAAGTCGATAACTCAATGTGCTTGTGTCCGTTGGCGAAACACGCATGCCCAATAGCCATGGGAAGTGTATTTCTGACGCTTAAACATGAATTCGCAGACTGAAAGTTTATCGTGTCCCGGTCGAAATTTCGTAATCCTACATATACTGGATGGCTGGCTTGGGATCAAATTGGCCGGCGGCCAAGTCTTTTTTTACACATGAAACGCCTTATTCATGACAGAAATTCGAGTTGATAGCGAGATAACGCTCAGGACTCCGACATTGTTGGACGCCGAGCGGTTATTTGAGTTGGTCAACTCCAACCGCGCACATTTAAGAGAGTGGCTGCCCGGGTTGCTGGCGGTTAAGACGGTTGAACAGGAGCGCAAGTGGCTCCAGGAGCGAATCGCCGATACCGGAGGTGAAAAGCCGCTGCTGATCATCATCTCCGAGAATGTGGTCGGCGTTATCGGTGCACATATTCAGGAGCAAAACGCCGTAGCTGAAGTCGGGTACTGGCTGGCAGAGGGCCAGCAGGGTCGCGGTATCACCACACGTTCGTGTGCTGCGATTGTGGACGAGCTTTTAAGAGTTCAGGGAATGAACCGCATCGTCATTCGGTCGGCAGTTGAAAACACGCGCAGCCGTGCGGTCCCAGAGCGTCTCGGATTCGTTCACGAGGGCGTCGAGAGGCAGGCCGTCAAATTCCCGGACGGATTTGTGGACATGGCCGTGTACTCCATGCTGGCTTCTGAGTGGCGGGGCGCGCAGGCGATGGGGTTCGTTGATCCTTCAGGCCGTCCGCTGACGTTCGGAGCGCCACCAATACTGATCGATAACCAGATGATGCTGCGTCGACCGCGCGCCACCGACGCGGAAGACCTCTACGCCTTGTTGGATTCCAACAGAGATCGACTCGAATGGTGGTCAGCCTGGTCGACCCGCGTCCGGACCCGGGAAGACGCCACCGAGCTGATCAGATCGTCGACGCATCATGACGAGGATCTTGGTTCTCCGCTTTTTGTGTACAACTCCGGGGTCTTGGTAGGGGCTCTGAACGTCGAGCCATCCAAATCGGAAGACAATGGCGCAACGGCAGATGTTCGTTACTGGATAGGCGGGGAGTGGGAAGGGCGCGGCCTGATGATCCGTGCCTGCCGCGCCGCCGTAGACGCAGCCATCGCGCATTTTGAACTGGCGGGCGTCACGATCCACGCCGGCGCCGGAAACATGCGGGCGCGGGCGCTGGCCGAAAGGCTTGGGTTTCAGATTCTCCGGGTAGACCGCGGGGCGTCGGCTACCGAGGACGTGATCGTGTATTCGGTGTCGGCCGCCGATTGGGCGGAAAACGCTACAAACAGATAATCGGCACTAGCCGCCTATCTGGTACATCTCAATCTTGCTCTTCTTCCGGCGGAGATTCTTGATCCCGTCAGGGATGGGGGCCCCCGTAGTCCGTGCCCCCGAATCGGCATCGACCGTATCGGAGGGGTCTCGTCCGGCCTGAAATGCCCTAAGTTCCGAGTACCGGTCTTTCCTGGACGACCAGATTCCCGTCATCAACTCCAACAGTTCAGCGTCACTGGCTCCAGAGCGCATCGGGCTTTTGAGGTCTTTTCCGCCAGCCGCGAAAAGGCACGTCACGAGCAGTCCTTCTGTGCTGAGCCTAGCCCGGGTACAGTCACCACAGAACGGCTCTGAGACCGACGAAATGATCCCGATCTCACCCGATCCGTCATCGTAGGTCCAGCGGGTCGCAACCTCGCCCGGGTAGCCGGGAGCTGCTCGCGTGATTGGAAACTCCGCGTTGATGGCGCTGGCGATTTCACCTGCAGTTACGACCGAGTCAGCGTCCCAAGAATTGACCGTGCCAACGTCCATAAATTCAATGAACCTGACGATCTGTCCGGTCCCTTTGAAATGGCGAGCGAGATCGACAATTGTGTGATCATTGACGCCCTTCTGAACAACGGCATTGATCTTAATCGGATCCAGGCCAACACCTTCAGCAGCGGCAATGCCCGCAAGAACGCGCTCGGTTCCGAAGTCCCGACCGTTCATCGTCTTGTAAACATCTTCGACCGTGCTGTCGAAGCTCACCGTGACCCTAGAGAGGCCCGCGTCCTTGAGCGCTTGTGCCTGATCTCCAAGTAGATATCCATTTGTCGTCAGGGCGATATCCTCGATACCGTCCAGCAAAATAAGATTCTCTATGAGTTTCGGGAGATCAGCCCTGAGCAGCGGCTCGCCGCCGGTCAACCGAAGTTTGCGGACGCCCAGCCTGCTAAACAGGCTGGCGAGCCTGACGATCTCTTCGAACGTCAAGATTTCGGGTTTTGGCAAGAACTCATAACGCTCGCCGTACACCTCAGAAGGCATGCAGTAGGGGCAGCGGAAATTGCACCTGTCGGTGACCGAAATCCGCAGATCGCGCAGATGACGGCCAAAGACATCGGTCGGGCCGTCTGGTCTATCGAAAGTCATGACTTCCAATTGTACGACGGGTGGTCGAGATTTCGGGCAACCCGGACATCGGTCGCGCTAATTACTGGTAACGCCACCGAATCGGCATGTATTTCACGCGATGGACTGAAGGTACTCCGCCGCTTTACGCACAGCTCTACCACGATGACTGACCGCATCTTTTTCCTGCGCTGATAGCTCTGCCATCGTTTTGCGTTCAGCACCCAACCAGAAAATGGGATCGTACCCAAAACCGCCATCACCTATGGGGCCGTGCGCTATCGCGCCTTTGCACGAACCCTCAAATAGCTGCGGCCGGGTCCTGGTCCGATCGCCGACGATTGCTATAACCGCAATATAACGCGCCTGGCGTTTCCAGCCCGGAACGCCCACCATTTGCGCTAACAGGTGATTCCTCCCTTCCTCATCCGTCTGGCCGGGCCGGAGGTATCGAGCGGAATAAACGCCTGGCGCACCGTCCAGAGCATCTACCTCGATCCCAGAATCATCGGCCAGCGTCAATTCTCCAGACGCCGCGTGGTACTGCTTAGCCTTAAGGCTGGCATTTTCAGCGAAAGTGTCCCCTGTCTCTTCGACCTCGATATCCACGCCAACATCTTCAAGCGACAAGATCCGGAACGGTAAATCTTGCAGTAATTGCTGGAATTCACGTGCCTTTCCGGGGTTCCGGGTAGCTATGACAAGTACTGGTAGGTCGCTTGATGGCATTGAATATCCCGGCTTCTGAACAACTACTCACGGGCGGATTTATGGGTGGCTGAGCCACCGTCATTGATTTTATTACCGCACTCACCGTATTTTCCGTGGTTGGTTGGTGATTTATCTGTTGCGGCGCTATATTGCACCTGCTATCCTTTCGCCGATTGTTCAAAAAAGCACGAATGGCTTTCCGGTAGCTGCCAAACCTTCCCTTAGCCGGTTCCGTTCAATGCTCCGATGAAGGACCCATATCTCCGCAATGAACTTGCGTCGTCTGCTGCGCCCGTTGCGCTCCCGGTTTCTATTACTGATCCCAATTGTCCCGGCCCTCTTGGTCGCGTGCAATAAAGAGGACGCCCAGTCCACGTTCGGTACCAGTGGCCCGATCGCCGACACACAGGCGAGTCTCTTCATATTCATCTTCTGGATCGCTGTGGTGGTCTTCGTGCTTGTAGAAGGCGCGCTGATCTACTCCATCTTGAAGTTCCGCCGTCGGGAATCATCAGATGATTCCCTGCCCGCACAAATCCATGGCAATAACAAGCTTGAGATCATCTGGACCATCATCCCGGTGTTCATCCTTATTGCCATCGCCATCCCGACGATAAAGACCATCTACGATCACAACGGACCGCCCTCAGACGAGGGGCCCGTTCTAGAAATCAACGTCCGTGCGCACCAGTGGTGGTGGGAAATTGACTATCCGGGCGAAGACGTAGTCACATCAAACGAGATTCACATCCCCGTAGGGCAGTGGGTCAACTTCACGATGCACTCAGACGACGTTATCCACAGCTTCTGGGTGCCGAAACTCGCTGGTAAGCTCGACATTATTCCCGGAGATGTACGTCAACTGGCGATGAAGGCCGATGAAGCCGGCTTCTTCTTTGGCCAGTGCGCAGAGTTCTGCGGCGAAGCACACGCGAAAATGAGATTCCGAGTAAAAGCGGAAGAGCCTGAAGAGTTCCAAAACTGGCTTGACTCAATGCGTCGGCCGCCGGTTGAACTGGTCAGCGATGATGCAATGGCCGGCCAAACGCTATTTGCAGCAAACTGCAGCAGTTGTCATGCTACGAATACATGGCAGGCACCGGCTGCACGAAATGAACGCACCAGGCTCGCCGGTCTGCGAACAGCATTCATCGGAAACATCGAGGAATCCGCCGTCATTCCGGCTCCGAACCTGACACATTTCGCAACCCGCGCAACTCTCGGAGCCGGCCTGATCGAACTGAACTCAGAGAACCTCATCAAGTGGATTGCCGACCCTGATGATGTCAAGGAAGGCAACCGGATGAAGGATCTGGCTGCTCCGTATCGAAATAACTCATTATCCTCGGATGACGTTCGTCAGCTGTCGGCATATCTGCTTGAATTGAAGCCAGTAGCCGCAGATGCTGTCATGGAGCCTGCCAGTGGAGGAGCTACCGGAGGCACAGCAGAGGAGCGCGGTGAAACAGTATTTACTGGTAGTAGCGGATGCTCCGGCTGTCACTCGACGGGATCAGATGCTCTGGTAGGTCCTGGACTTGCCGACCTTTCTTCACGAAGCAGTGATGCAGAAATACATCAATCAATCACCGACCCCAGCGCAGTAGTAGTGAAAGATTTTCCCGACTCTGTGATGCCACAGATATTTGGGTCCACGCTTTCGAGCGATGAACTCAACGACCTTATCGCTTACCTGAAGTCACTCTAGGAAATTGGTGGTGCGGCAGGCGCACGACGACCTGTTTTTTTGCAGGGTCGCCCGAGCCCCATACACCGGAGGCCATAGTTGACCACGATCGCCTTTCCAACGTTGATCAGTCGCCCGACCAGCTACACAGGTTTGTGGAGCTGGATAGGCACGGTTGACCACAAGCGCATCGGCACGTTGTATGGCGTGACAGCATTTTTGTACTTCCTGATCGGTGGTATCGAAGCTCTCATTATTCGGGGTCAGTTAAATACCGCCGAGAATGACCTCGTCTCTCCTGAGATCTACAACCAGCTCTTCACGATGCACGGCACGACCATGGTGTTCATGGTCGTGATGCCGATGTCCGCTGCATTTTTCAACTGGATGATTCCGTTGATGATCGGCGCTCGTGACGTTGCATTCCCACGGCTGAACGGTTTTAGCTACTGGGCATTCCTCTTCGGGTCAATCTTCCTGAACTTAAGCTTCGTTTTGGGCGGCGCACCAGATGCCGGCTGGTTTGGCTATGCGAACCTCACCGGAAACACATACAGCCCCGGTGATGGAGTGACGTTCTGGGCCCTGGGTCTCACAATCCTTGGCGTCGCCTCGCTAGCCGCTTCCTTCAACTTTGTGGTCACCATCCTGAACATGCGGGCGCCCGGTATGGGCCTGATGAAGATGCCCGTATTTGTTTGGATGGCTCTTGTGACCAACGTATTGATGGCGCTTGCAATGCCTGTCATCGCGGTCGCCCTGATCCAGCTTGGCCTCGACAGGGTCCTGGGCACAAACTTCTTCAACCCGGTGGCCGGTGGCGATCCGGTCTTGTGGCAGCACCTTTTCTGGCTGTTCGGCCACCCTGAGGTGTACATCCTGATCCTGCCGGCGATGGGCATCGTGTCTGAGACGTTGCCCGTCTTCTCCAAAAAACCGTTATTCGGGTATCCGGCGATCGTGCTGGCGGGTGCCGTGATCGGATTCATGGGCTGGTTCGTATGGAGCCACCATATGTTCACGGTGGGCCTTGGTCCGGCCGCAAACTCAGCATTCACTATCTCGACAATGCTGATTGCGGTGCCTACAGGGGTAAAAATCTTTAACTGGATGGGCACGGTCTGGGGCGGTAAGCTTCATCTCAACACGTCGATGCTGTTTTCGCTTGGCTTCATCGCCATGTTCGTCATCGGCGGGCTGAGTGGCGTGACGCATGCATCACCGCCGACAGACGCACAACAGCAAGACACTTACTACATCGTCGCCCACTTCCATTACGTCCTATTTGGCGGTTCGATCTTGGGTCTGTTTGCTGGTGGCTACTACTGGTGGCCAAAAATGACAGGGAAACGGCTCGGCGAGACGATCGGTAAATGGCATTTCTGGACCATGCTTATCGGGTTCAATCTGACATTTGGTCCGATGCACTGGCTTGGATTGAACGGCATGCCCCGACGGATCTCCACCTACGCCGAAGGTATGGGCTGGGAGACGAGCAACGCGATCGCAACTGTTGGTGCGATGCTCATTGCCGTCGGTGTGTTGATATTTATCATTAACGTCATTCGGACTATGTCCAGCAAACAAAAAGCCGAGGACGATCCCTGGGACGGCCGGACCCTTGAGTGGTCCATCCCCTCCCCGCCGCCGGCCTATAACTTCGCCCGCATACCGCAGGTGAAATCGGTTGACGACTTCTGGTACACCAAGCACCCGGAACTTCTCCACGATGAACGCGGAGAACAGACTGAATCCGCTGCACCGGTCGAGGAAGACACTCACGGAGGCGGAAGCATCCATCTGCCGAGCATGTCCTATTACCCGTTTGTGGTGGCGATCGGAATGTCAATCGGGATTGTTGGCTTTATGGATATACGGGCCGATATTCCAAGCACAGACCTCCAGCTCCCATGGTTGAGCGTTGTAGGTATTGTGGTCGGTATGTGGGGTCTCTTGGGTTGGATATTCGAGCCGGTTACGGCAGAAGGCGGGCACTAGCAGACGCCCGTTCAGCCGTAACCAATTAAACGTACATAAGGATTAAGGGACGCGAAATTGGCGCAAGCCGCCACAGTACAAGAACAGCACGGTCACATCGCTGACACGAATACCGGCATAAGCAATCGTAAGTTGCTCATGTGGGTGTTCTTGGCGTCTGACTGCCTGTTCTTCGGATCATTCATCGCCACTTACCTGGTTTACAGGAATGAGAGCATCGTCGGGCCCTACCCGAACGAGGTTCTGGACATTCCTATAACCTCGGTCAGTACGTTCGTCTTGCTGATGAGCAGTCTGGCGATGGTGCTCGCCCTTAACTACGCACAAAAAGACCAACTGGGGCTAACCCGGTTCTGGATTCTTGCGGTCGCCGTACTCGGCGCAATCTTCCTGGGCTTCCAAGTGTTCGAGTTCGCAACCTTCGTAAACGAAGGCCTGACGATCCGATCCAACCTCTTTGGTACCACGTTCTTCATCCTCACTGGATTCCACGGTCTGCACGTCCTCATTGGCGTCCTGTGGCTCCTTGGCACGGCTTTCGCCCATTTCAAGGGAGCATTGACAAGCCGCTCGGTCGAAGACCTCGAAATGGCCGGGCTCTACTGGCACTTTGTTGACATCGTGTGGATCATCATCTTCACCGTAATTTACCTGATCGGTTTCAGTGACGGTGAAGGTCTTGAGACGATCGAACACGCCGCGACGATCATCGGGGGGTAGCAAACACTAGTTATGACAAACCCGATCTCAAGAGCATGGCGCAAGCTGTTTTATCAAGACGGTGGCAGCTACTTCCTTCTGCCTAAAGTGGACTCGTCCTTTCTGGATCCCCCGAATGAGGGACCCTTCGGAGACGCAGGCCCACCGGTCTGGCGCTGGATAGGTCGCATGACATACGGCGGCAAGGTCGCCACACCGTTTTTCTACACCGTCATTGGTGTGTGGCTAGCTCTGCTAACACTCATCGAAGTGTATTTCTTCACGATCGACGCTTTCTTTGGCGCCTTCTTCGTGACCATCATGCTGCTCCTGGCGCTTCTCAAGTTCATCATCGTGGTCGCGTTCTTCATGCACTTGAGGTTTGATAAAAGCCTGTTAACACTGGTCTTTACAGCCGGGTTCCTCATCGCGATCCTCGTGTTCGTAATAATGCTCAGCGTGCAGGGCCAGTTAACTCCGGCCCCGATGGTCGCTCCGTAAACCCTGCATCCCCAGGTAATCACTCGCACGAACAAACAGGATCACGATTGATCAGATCGTTCGTCCTTATATTCATGTGAACTTCGGCCTCGAAATTCAGGAATGTCTTGTCCGTGCCCCTACTCCACATCAGCTCTGAGAGCCGTGAGCCGCTCGACTCGTTTTACGCGTTCTGGGGCGAGTGGATGTTGTTGTCCCCCGTCACCGTGGTGCTTGCGTTTGCACTCGGCGCATATTTGTTCGGACTCTATCGACTGAACTCACGCGCCGCGGGAGCCGACGCCGCCCCTATATCCGGATGGCGGATCACGATGACTTTACTGGGGTTCGTCGCCCTGACCTTCTCGCTTGTTGGCCCACCGGACGCACTTGCGGAGGACCTGTTCTTCCTCCACATGATGCAGCACCTGATGCTGACCCTTGTGGCCGCCCCTCTGTTACTGGCCGCGAGCCCTGTAGCCGCTTATTTATGGTCGCTTCCGGTAGGTGTTCGTCATACAGTTGCCGAGTCCGTATCACGGCGTGGCAAGACCGGCTGGCTCATGCGGAAGCTGACATTCCCCAAAGTAGCGATCATCGTGTACATCCTGACGATGTACATCTGGCACTTGCCGACGATCTACGAAGCGGCGATACACAACGAACCGTTACATTATTTTGAACACCTGATGTTTTTGACCGTCGGTGTGATGTTCTGGTGGCCCGTGGTCGGTCCGGCACCGATGCGAACACCCCTGTCTTACCCGCAACGCCTGCTTTACCTGATGCTCGCTTTCACGCCAAGCGCCGCGCTTGGTGCGTTGCTCACGCTCGTCGGCACCGTTGCTTACTCACACTACGAGACCACTCCATTGCACTGGGGCCTAGAAGCACAGGAGGACCAAAATATCGGTGGGTTAATCATGTGGGTGCCTGGCGGCTTCATCCTCCTGGGCGCAGCGACGATACTGTTTTTCAAGTGGTACGAATCAGAATCCAAGAAATCACGCTACAAGCCCAAGGTTCGAGCCGAGCCTTAACCGTTATGGTTTCCACTGGAAAGCGAGCAGCACGGGTCTGGTAAACTCAGCCCTCCGTCCACACTGCGCCGTGTACATCTTCAAAAGATATTAGAACGCGGCCTCTTTTCTGATTGAAAGGCCGACGCATGGCGAAATCACGCGATAAGAGCAAACGAGAAACCAAGAAGAAAAAAACTGGAGGTCGCAAAGAATCTGTGACCTTAAGTTCCGCCCCCTTGCCTCCTCCCGAGCCCACACGCGTCGAACGGCGCAGGCGGCCTATCGAAGACAACGAGTAAATCCTTCCGGATTGATCCGGACTGCGTTCTCTTAGCCCGGGAATATGTTCAGCCCCGAAGATGACGGACCCGATGTTTTCGGCGCGCGTTTCAGGATCTGTCCAGGGCGTTGGCTTCCGAGCCTGTGTCCACACCGAGGCGACGCGACTTGGATTAGACGGTCACGTACGTAACCTGGCCAACGGACCGATTAAGGGGCTCGCATCTGGCCATCAGGACGCGCTCAATAAGCTATTAAGCCAGCTTGAAAACGGCCCCCCAGAGGCGACAGTTGAGTCTGTAACTGTCGAGCGGTCAGGCGCTGAAATCACGCGTTTGTCTGATCCAGTGGGAATCGATATCTGGTTTAGAGCGTTTAGGCGTTATTTCTTAACGCGAATCGGGGCGATACTGTACGCGTTTTCGCTCTCGACCAGCTTGATGAGCAGTTCGTCCGACAGGTCCTTCATGTAAAGAACGCTGGACCATGCCGTTCCCAGGCCCTTCCGAATCTCTTCAGAGGTCATCGGCTTGTTGCCGTTGGCGAGCAGAAGGCGGAACACGGCCTCGGTCAACGGGGTTCCCGGAAGAAGATAGTCCGGCTTTGCTGAGCAGCATGAGGAGATCTCCTTCATGTGCTCTTTAGCGTCGCCAATAACGACTTCCATCTCATCAAGATCCTGCTGGCACTGCCAGCATCGTCTGTTTCGCACGGTAAACCCGAACGACTTACCGGACGCATCAAACGCTTTCACGTCGATAGCGTACCGGTGGATCACTGCCTCGGCAGTTTGTTCATCGCTCATAGTGGTGCTCCGAGATAATTTGAGGTTGATGCTCCGTTTATGGTCGTCGTTGATCGTCGCAACTCACGGCCAAATATAAAAATTCAAGTGTTCAGGCTAGAACACGTCTTCCGGCCAGTCCAGCATTTGGACGGTGGCCGTCTCACCCGCTTCAAGTCGTGATCGGTCGTCCGGGCATATGGCGAGGCCGTTTGCTCGTGCCATGGAGGTCAGAACTCCGGAACTCTGATTTCCGGTCAATCGGGCTCGATACTGGCCGTTTTCACGATACACAACAACACGAGCGTACACCCGGCGACCATCGTAGTTGTTTACGGGATCATCGAGAATTGCCTGCACAGTGGGCCGCGGCGTCAGCTCTTTCCCCATCATTTTCTGTATAGCAGGGCGCGCAAACTGCTCGAATGCGACCAGCGCGCTTACCGGGTTGCCGGGGAGCCCAAGGTGCGGCACGCGTCGACCACCTGGAGCGTCCAGTGCGCCGAAAGCAAGCGGCTTGGCCGGACGCATGCGTACCGACCACAACGCAATCTCTCCACGCTTTGCGAGCACGTCCTTCACGAAATCATAGTCGCCCTTGGACACCCCCGCGGTCGTGATGACCATATCGGCGTCCAGCGCTAGCGCCAGCGCCTCCTCCACAGAGGCCTCTGTATCACGTGCCACGCCTATTACCCGTGGCACGCCCCCGAGGGCGCTGACGGATGCGGCCACTGAGTAGTTGTTGGAATTGTAGATTTTACCGGGCTGGTGCGCCTCCCCCGGCTCGAGGAGTTCGTCCCCAGTGGCCAGCACAGCGACGACAGGACGACGGATGACGGGAACTGTCTCCATGCCGAGAGACGCCACTACGCCGAGCTCTGAGGGGCGTAGGACCGTGCCCGATTCGAGAACGACACTTCCCTGCTGGACGTCTTCGCCCGCAGGGCGAATGTTCTCTCCGATCTCCGCAGCAAGTCGGACCCCTACCTTTTCCATTGAGCCGCCGGCTTCGCGACGTTCAACTTCATCAGTGTCTTCAAAAGCGACCACGGTGTCCGCTCCACCCGGAATGGGGGCACCTGTCATTATTCGTAACGCCGTCCCGGGTTCGACGGTCTGATCGGAAACAGTCCCGGCGGGGATGTGTCCGATCACCCGTAGATCTGCCATCGACTTGCCTCCGGTTTGCAATATGTCCGCCGCACGAAGCGCGTACCCATCCATCGCAGAGTTATCGAGCGGGGGGATATTGATCGGCGCCACCAACGGCACAGCGAGCACCTGCCCGAGGGCGTCCAGTAAGGGAACGTTCACCGCAGGGAGCGGTACGAAGAAGGTCATAATTCGCTCAAGCGCCTCTTCGACGTCCAGCATCTCGGCGTCGTAGTGGTGGCGGTGAGGCCGGTCGTGAACGTGTTCTTTATCCATGAGAATTACAGCTTATTTGCGTCCGTCTGGATCGGCTTATCGAGCTCTCAGCTCGGCACCGAAATTGTGTTCAAGGGCCCGGAGTATCGAGTTCTCGGCTTTGATGAGTTCATCCGCTGTGAGAGTGCGGTCCGGCGCCTGATACACCACCCGAACGGCGAGGGACTTCTTCCCGGAGGGGATGGCGTCTCCCTGGTATACGTCAAATACCGTCGCGCTGACGACCAGCCGGTTGCGTTCCGCGAGCGCCAGGACATCTGCCGCCGGGGCGTTATCGTCGATCACCAGCGCCAGGTCCCTGGCCGAGTCAGGGAATCGGCCAAACGGCACGTAGTCCTGTTGTCCAAGTGATTGCAGTTCCCGCAGTCTCGCAATGGCCTCGACATCCAGTTCAAACATCGCCACGGGAGCGGTATCGATATCGAACGTGGAAAGAACGTCCGAAGCGACTTCTCCAAGGACGCCGATCACGGCGCGCCCAGCAGACGGGATCACTATCTGTGCGCATCGCCCAGATTCAAAAGTGGCCTGTTCCACAGGCACGAAACAAGCTGTCACGCCGAACTCGCTAAGAAGCGACTCCACAATCCCCTTCGCGTCGTAGAAGTCAGATGATTCCGGCTCTCCAGACGTCCACTCAAGGTCAGATCGTGGCCCCGCCACTACTCCGACAAATTTTTCGAGCTCGTCGGGAAGGCCGATGCCCTCACCGCGGTCAAGATAGACCCGTCCGGACTCGAACATCCAAAGCGGTCCACGCCAAATACGGGCGTTTCGGGAGAGCACGGTCAGGATGCTGTGCCGAAGCGTGGTGCGCAATGTGGCATGCTCCGCAGAAAGGGGGTTCATCACCTCCAACGGCTGTAGCCCGTGCCCGGGCGGGCGGGCATGTGCCTCAGCCTCCGGCGTGGTGAGTGAGTAGGAGATCGTTTCCTGCATACCGAAGCGGGACAGAATATTTTTCATCGCTTCTCGCAAAACCCGATCCGGGTTCGGCTCCCACACGGGGACGCTCCCGGTGATCCCCGTGGTCGGGATCTTCTCGTACCCGATTACACGAGCGAGTTCCTCGATCAAATCTTCCGGGATAGCTATGTCCGGGCGCCAGTACGGAGGTGTAACGGAGTAAACACCGTTATTGGAAACGACCTCCATACCGAGCCTCTCGAAGGTAGAAATAACGACCTCCGACTCATAGCTGACCCCGAGCAGGCGCTCGATCGCGTTGGCCGACAGTTCGACCACCTGGACTGCGCCCACCTTGTCGGGCCACTCGTCGATTATTCCGGACGCCACGGTCCCACCCGCAACCTCTAGGATCAGTTTTGTCGCACGGCGGACGCCGTACTCGGCAAGTTCGGGCCGAAGGTTCTTTTCGAATCGAAGCGTAGCTTCTGTACGAATACCAAACTTGCTGGCCGAGCGCCGATTGTTAGACCCGTCGAAGTTGGCCGCTTCAAGGAGTACAGATGTCGTACTGCCAGTAATCCCGGACTCCGTGCCGCCGATGATCCCTCCGAGGCCGATCGGCTTTCCGGCGTCCGCGATCATCAGGTTGTCGTCGGTCAGTTCTCGCGTCTCACCGTCCAGCGTGAGCAGTGTCTCGCCGGGGCGGGCGCGCCGAACGACGATTCGGCCCTCGCTGAGCGAGTCAAAGTCGAACGAATGAAGCGGCTGCCCCAGCTCAAACATTACGTAGTTGGTCACATCAACCACGTTGTTGATGGGACGTTCACCTATCGCTCTCAGGCGGTCCGCCAGCCAGTCCGGTGAGGGACCAATCTTGACGCCCTGGATCAATGTCGCCGTGTATCGTCGGCACAGGTCCATGTCTTCGATCTCGACCTTCGCCAGTGTTGCGATATCAGCCCCATGCTCTGGATATTCGATCGATGGGGGGGTAGCCGTCTCGCCCGTCAGAGCCGCCACTTCCCGGGCGACACCCATTACGGCGAGGCAGTCGGGACGGTTTGGCGTCAACTCAAGGTCGAAAAGCGTCTCGCCGAGATACTCGCCCAGCGACATCCCGATAGGCGCGCCTTCCGGTAGCACCAGAATGCCTTCGTGCTCGTCGCTCATACCAAGTTCGCGCTCGGAACAGACCATCCCGTTGGACGTAACACCGCGGATCTTGGAGCGCTTGAGCTTCCGCTCTTCTCCGGTGTGCGCATCTGTCAGGACCGAACCGATCCGTGCAAACGCAATCTTCTGGCCCGTCGCAACGTTTGGCGCGCCGCACACGACCTCCAGCGTTTCGTCGCCGGCGTCCACCTGCACGAGTTTCAGGCGGTCGGCGTTCGGGTGAGGGCCAACCTTTTTCGCCAGCCCAACTACCACGCCGTCAAACGACAGTGTTGTATCGACAGATACAACCTCGGTTCCCGCCATCGTCAGGCGATGGGCAAGATCCTCAAGCGGCAAGGTGACCGGAACGTACTCTTCAAGCCAGGAGATTGGAACTTTCATTAAAACTGGCTCAGGAAACGCATGTCGTTGGTGTAGAAGTGGCGGATATCGTCGATTCCGTGCTTAAGCATGGCCACACGCTCAACACCCATCCCGGCCGCGAATCCCGTGTATTTATTCGGATCGTAACCAGAGCGACGTAGCACCTCCGGGTGGACCATTCCCGCACCGAGAATCTCCAACCATCCGCTGCCGCGACAGATGCGGCAAGCCGGATCGCCATCACAGTTGAAACAGTCGACCGACATGTCGACTCCGGGTTCCACGAATGGGAAAAAATCGCATCGGAAGCGCACCTTGCGCTCCGGCCCAAACACCCGCCGTGCGAACTCGTACAGAGTGCCCTTCAAATCAGCGAACGTGATGCACTCATCGACAGCCATCACTTCAACCTGGTTGAAGTGCCACTCGTGGCTGGCATCGGTCGCCTCGTAGCGATAGCAACGCCCGGGCACGACGACCCGAATCGGCGGTTCATGGGTCTCCATGATGCGGGCCTGCATCGGGGAAGTGTGGGTGCGAAGAAGGATACTTTTGTTGCCGTCCTCATCGACCCGATCAAGCCAGAAGGTATCGAACATCTCACGCGCCGGATGATCGGACGGGATGTTCATTGCGTCAAAGTTGTAACCCTCAAACTCGACTTCTGGCCCCTCAAAGGTCTGGAAGCCCATTGCGCCAAACGCCGCCGTGATCTCCCTGATGGTCTGCGTTATCGGGTGCAACCGCCCCCCTGCAGGACTACGGCCGGGCAATGACACGTCGATAGCACCGATGGGTCCGGTTAAGACGCTTATCGCGGCCTCTCGCTGGCCGTACGCGGCCTCTAGCTCGTTCTTCAGCCGGTTCGCCGCCTGTCCAAACCCAGCCCTCTGCTCCGCAGGGAGCGATCCGACGCCTCTGAGTAGGAGCGTGACCTCTCCGCTTCGGCCGATGTACTGGTTACGCCACTCTTGCAATGCATCGGCTGTCTCGGATGCCGATAGCGCGACCAGACCGGCGTCTCTGACCGCCGCAATACGGTCCTCGCCTGATCGCTCAGCGCTATCGCCGTTCAAATTATTTACTGATTCAGCCAACTTGATCATGTCTCCAGACGGCTCGCATATAACGCCGTTAGCTCAGGCGCAGATGGGAGCGACGAGTAATTATGCAATGCTCGCGTCTGATTCGCGTTCGTTCAGGATGGATAAGCGTACCGGGTTCAAGAATCGCTGCGTTCCAGATCATCTTCCGGGTCGACCCAACCTGCCCGGAACATCTCCTCTGACAGTCGGGTGGATATGGATAACTCGGCGGCCCCGTACCTAACTGCCAGGCCGTCTAGTTCCACTTCGATATCGTCCAGTGAACCTTCGGCGAACGAATCCGCAAGTTTCTGCGCCGATTCCACAAACACCTCACGAATATTTTTCGCGCCTTGAGTATGTTGGATCGAAGCGTACAAGCGATGGTTCTGGGTCAGGAGTCGACCTGTAACAGCACCCATTGCCAGATACGGCGGCGTCCCAAACTGCCGCAGCTCTTCTAAAGACTCATCACCCTGAAGTGAACTCGTGACGGCATCCCCGAACGCCATCAGTGCGAAGTGGGTCATTGTCTGAGCGATGAGCATGTAGCGGTCATGCCTCTCCGCCGTGACATTCATCGTGGTCGCGCCGAGCCGCTGAAGTCCTCCATCGAGCCATCTGATCAGCGAGCCATCATCGGTCTGCGTTGGCACCAGCGCTACGGTTTTGTCCGTAATCGAGTCTCCGGTGATGCCGAAGAGCGGGTGTGTCCCGACAACGGCAACTCCGGGGCCTGCCAGCTTCACCATATGTGCTAGCGGGGCCGTTTTGACAGAAGACATATCGATAAGCCAGGCGTCCGTTGCCAGGTGGCCGTTCAACCCGCCCATAACTACACCGATCGCAGACAAAGGTACGGCGAGCACAACGAGGTCCACTTTTGACAGCTCCGGGCAGCCGACAGGAGCGTTACTCGCTGAATCGATCGTTTCCCAATCTACCAGCGACAGGCCGGATGTATCGTACTCAGCTCGCACGTACTCGATAGAAGCGGGAGCGTTCGAAACGGCGTCTCGCACTTTGTCCGACAGAGGCTCCACGTCGCAGAGCGTGACGCGCGCTACATCGTCCAGCTCTGCGAACCAGTAGCGAGCGGTCCAGAGGCCCATGCCACCGGCGGCGCCGATCACGATTACATGCTTGTCCGGTTTGCTGGGTTTTGACACTTGAATAGGCGAAATGGGAATGGCGAGATGACTTATTAACAGCAGTCCAGCCTATGGCGTCGCAGGGCGGCGTGCAACGCACGCCGCCCTGCTAAAGTTCCCCGATAATTACTCGGCTATCGTGAATGAGTGCCGATCGCCGTTAGTTAAAATAACTGGAATCGTCCAGCAACCAAGCTAGGGAGACCTCAATTTGCGGATCGCCTGCCTCGGGATGATGCATGAGACGAACACTTTTCAAACGGTGCCAACGACTTACGAGGCTTTCCAAAAATTTGAACTGCTTCGGGAAGACGAGATTACGGCGCAACACGCCACCGCCAACTCCACGATCTCAGGTTTCTTTGAAGGTGCGGGTCGTTACGAATTTGATCTAGTACCCCTGTTACACGCGTTCACCGGACCAACAGGTACTGTCACGAAGGACGCGTTTGATCGAATCGTCGGAGAGATGATCGATATGCTTCGGGCCGCAGGGCCATTTGATGGCATCCTTCTCGGCCAGCACGGGGCGGCCGTTTCCGAAGAATTTCCCGATATGGATGGTGAGATCGCTTCCCGGGTCCGGGAGGTCGTGGGCACCAACACGCCGATCGTAATGTGCCTTGACTTACATTCCAACATCACTCGCGCCATGGTGGCGAACGTGGACGCTACGGTCGTATACCGAACCAACCCACATCTGGACCCGAAGGCGCGCGCCGTTGAGGCCTCCGAGATCCTGGTCCAAACGATTCGCGGCGATGTGAACCCCGTTCAGTGGATTGAGCAATTGCCTATGGTGATCAACATCTCCAAACAGGCCACCGAACTCGAGCCAATGAAATCCGTGATGGATGATGTACGAGCCGTGATTGAGCGGCCAGGGATTATCTCGGCAAGTTGTGGACAGGGCTATCCGTACGCAGACGTGATCGAGATGGGGGTGTCTTTCGTGGTGGTCGCGGACGGCGATGTTAATGCGGCCCGTGACGCAGCACAGTGGCTTGCGGAACGCGCTTGGGAGCGGCGAGCGCTATTCGGCAACGACACTCCTACGCCTTCCAAAGCGCTGGCCGCGGCGATAAACGCGCCATCAGATGGAGGGCCGAGCGTAATCATGGATATGGGCGACAACGTCGGCGGCGGCGGTTCTGCTGATTCCACCCATCTACTGGCGGAGGCACAGCGACAGCATGCTTCCGAACTCCTGATGAGCCTGTTCGACCCGGAATCCGTGCAGGCGTGCATCGCCGCCGGTCCAGGCGCTGACGTGACGCTCAAGGTTGGCGGCAAAACAGATGATCTTCACGGCATACCTATCGAGGTTAGTGGCCATGTTCGGGCGATCACAGACGGGCGTTTTGAAGAGCCAACGCCTATCCACGGCGGGTTCAGGTTTTTCAACTACGGCCCGACCGTGGCACTAGACCTCGCTCCCACGGGAGGCCTCGGTGAAGGGAACACGCTCCTGCTGCACACAGAGCGAGGTGTCGGCAACATGACAAGGGAACAGATGTATTCGATCGGCATCATCCCCGAGCGCTATCGGATCGTGATCGCCAAAGGAGTAGTCTCCCCGAGGGCCGCGTACGAGCCGATCGCTCGGGAGATCATCTTGGCAGACACGGCGGGTGTCTCAAGCGCCGACCTTTCGACGTTCAACTTCAAGCATCGACGCCGTCCTCTTTACCCGTTTGAGGAGGATGCGGATTACCAGCCAGGAGGGATCAGCTGGTAGGCGGCTTGATTCGCAACACAGTCGAGCCACCCATGAATTCGTACACATTGCCAAAGTTGAGCAATATCTCGTATTCGCCATCGATCACAAAGTTGCCAGGAAGCGTCACACGTGTCTCGTACGGCGTGAACTCACCGGTGCACTCCACTGTGGAATCGATATCTTCAAAATTGGTGAGGTTGATCCGAATCAAGTCCCCGAACAGTCGACCGCCCGAGCGTGATTGATTTGCATCACCACGGGTGATGCATGATGACTCTAGGCCAGAGTTCATGATGAAGTCATAGCTCAATGGATTGCTATTCGTCAGCTCAAGCCTGAAATCTAAGATCCGAGCCTGAACAGAACGCGTCCCCTCTGTGGGTTCCGCCTCCGTGGTAAACGTGAGATTGATAGCGCTGTTGACGATAATTTCGTAATCGGTCGCGGTTTCAAGTCCCCGTAGTTCAACCGCCCGATCATGTGATCCATATATCTCAGTGCAGGCCACGCGAACATCTTCAGGGATTGTGTTCATGACGCTCACAGTGATGACGCCAGTTCCGACGTTCACATGCGTGTTGTCGTACTTCGCACAGCCATTTGGCAGCCCCGACACAATCCTGAGCAGATAGTCGGACTCGCCATCATCCGTAACTATGACCTCGGCCACGTCGATCGGCGCGAAAACCTCTATGCGTGGAGCGAACTCTGCGTCAGGCGGTGTGTCGTCGCTACCGCACGCAACTGCCAACACAAACAACGCTGAGATCACGAGAAACATCCCCGCACGCACGGCCCGATTCATATGGATTCCGCTCCTTGTTATAGTGACTAATTCTTAAAATAGAGTGTCGATTGTGGATCATTCCGCCCTGTGAATCCATAACGCCACGGTTGGCTGTGCGGATTTCTTGTCCCGGTACTAACCCCTCGCACAAGTTTGACGCGACGAGAAGCATCTACATATACTCGTGGTTAATCAGATTTCGTAATGGCTGTGACATGGACTAGTAGGTCGAGTTACGGGAACGAGCGAGCCGGAGTTGGTGTGAGTCCGGTATCCACGAACTTTACCGAATGGACCTTGGAGCCGCAGGGTGAAAGGGATGGCAGTCGCCACCCGATTAGTTTTTGCCGGAGTGGGCACCGTTATCAGAGCCCAGGGCCTCGGACCGTTCTCCAGTTAGTGGGAACCGGGATCGGCGCCTGATTTGAGATGCCGGAGTGAGGAACATTAGTTTCCTGCCCTGGTAACAAGGGTGGCACCGCGTGGCTATTTCAACCTCGCCCCTTCCGGGAGCGAGGTATTTTTTTGCCCGAAGATCTTTGAGTGATTTTGAGGGCTTGAGGCAGATATGGCTGACAACACTGGACGAAAACGAATCCTGACCGGCATCCGGCCGACGGGCCAACTTCACATCGGTCATTACGTTGGTGCACTGGAAAACTGGGTCCGGCTACAGCACGAGTACGACGCTTATTTTCTTATCGCGGACTATCAGGCGCTGGGCGATCACATAGACGATATTCAGTTGATTCGTGATTCCGTGTTGCAGGTAGCTATCGACTGGCTCTCGGTCGGGCTTGACCCTGAAGAGAGCACATTTGTCATCCAGAGTTACGTGCCAGAGCACGCAGAGTTGACGATGTTGCTCAGCTTCATTACGCCGCTCGGGATGCTGCAGCGAAACCCAACTCTCAAGGCGGAGACGGAGCAGTTACGGGCGGATCAGTTAAACGTCGGTTTCTTCAACTACCCGATGAGCCAGGTCGCAGACATCTTGCTGCCACGCGCTGATTTGGTGCCCGTTGGCGAAGATCAGGCGCCGCACATCGAAATGACCCGCGAGATCGCACGCAAGTTCAACCGTCTGTTCGCCCCTGTTTTCTCGGAGCCAGGCACTCTGATAGGGCGCATTCCACGACTTTCCGGCACCGACGGTTCGCCCAAAATGAGCAAGAGCCGTGGCAACACCATCCTGCTCGGGGACGATCCCGAGACGGTGCGCAAGAAGGTCATGAGCATGTTCACCGATCCGACCCGATTGCGCGCGACAGACCCGGGCCACGTCGAGGGCAATCCAGTTTTCGAATACCACGACGCCTTTAACCCGGACACGGCCGAGGTCGATGATTTCAAAGATCGCTACCGAGCCGGGAATGTAGGCGACGTCGACGTTAAAAAATCGCTTGTCATCGCCATGAACAACTTCCTGGATCCAATCCGTGAAAAGCGTGCCTACTACGAGGCCCACATGAATGAGGTCGAGGAGGCGCTTATGGAGGGCACACGACGGGCACGGGTAACGGCGGCGGAAACCATGAAATCCGTTCGAGACGCCATGAAAATCAGCAGTTACACGGACAGCTGGAAATGACTATTTATATTTTGGCGTCGCCTGGTTTTTTGAATGAGCAGCCGGGTATGGCACTTGCCCGAGCATCAGCGCTGTTCAGAGCGGATAGATGGGTCTGGCGAAGCTGATCGGCTTCGTTATTCACCACCGTCCGAGAACGTTTCGCGTTTCGGATAACCTCGGAGAATCCTATGTACACCCCAACTCTTGAACAGTTCAAATCGCTCGCAGCGACTAGCAACACGATCCCCGTATACAGGGAGATTAGCGCCGACCTGGAGACTCCAGTCTCGGCCTACCTGAAGGTCGCCCGCGGTCCATACTCCTTCCTGCTTGAGTCCGTCGAGGGCGGCGAGAACCTGGCCCGCTACAGTTTCATCGGAGCCGAGCCGCTTGAAGTTCTAAGTACCGGCCCGGGTCAGCCCGGTGGTGAGGTGGATCCGCTTAACCTGTTGAAGGCGCGTCTCGCAAAGATCCATTACGCAGAAGAGTCGGGGCTGCCACGTTTCTCTGGAGGGGCTGTCGGCTACGTCTCCTACGACGCCATTAAGTACTTCGAGCCACGTGTGCCACAGGCATCGGGCGGCGGCGTCGATGTGCCGGAGTCGGTCTTCATGCTGGCCGATGGACTGCTCATTTTTGACCATGTACAGCACAAGATCTCGGTGGTCGCACACGCCTTCGTGGACGGAGACGTAGAATCGTCATACCGGGATGCAACCAACAAAGTGGAAACACTGGTCAACCGATTGCAGGGACCACTTCCCCGTCACGCGTATCGGCGAATCTCAGCTCCTCAACCCGGGATGCGTTCCTCTGAGGGCGGCGCCGATTACGGTGACGCTGGCAAACCGGGAGAACCTGTTACGGCCAACGGCGGCGATTTCGGCTACGAAGCCGAATCCAACATGAGCCGCGACAACTACGACCACATGATCGAGGTCGGCAAGAAGAACATCTTCGACGGCGAAGTGATTCAGGTGGTTCTGTCCCACCGAATGTCGCGCCGTACGGATGTCCGGCCATTTGACCTGTACCGCTCATTAAGGACAGTTAACCCGTCTCCGTACATGTTCTACATCAACCTGGACGGTTTTCAACTGGTCGGAGCATCGCCGGAGATGCTGGTCCAGGTCATCGATGACGAGATGGCGTTGCATCCGATCGCCGGAACGCGACGACGGGGAGCAACCCCGGCGGAGGATCTTGCGTTGGAAGAAGAGCTTCGATCAGACGAAAAAGAGCGAGCGGAACACGTGATGCTTCTCGATCTTGGCCGAAACGATGTCGGCCGGGTGTGCAAGCCCGGGACAGTGAAGGTCAGCCAAATGATGGATGTGGAACGCTACTCGCACGTAATGCACCTCGTATCGCACGTAACCGGCACGCTGCGGGATGATCTAGACGCTTACGACGCATTCCGCGCCGGCTTCCCGGCCGGCACCGTGTCCGGAGCGCCAAAGGTCCGTGCGATGGAGTTGATCGCAGAGCTGGAGCCCGACCGGCGCGGCGGATACGCAGGCGCAGCAGGTTACTTCAGTTACAACGGCAACATGGATACAGCGATCTCGTTGAGGACGATGGTGTTCAAGGACGGCGTTGCACACGTCCAGGCTGGTGGCGGCATCGTGGCCGACTCGACGCCGGAGGGCGAATACCAGGAGACGATCAATAAAATGGCGGCGATGATGCGGGCCATCGATCATGCAGAAGAAAACATAGGCGAAGACTGAAGCCCCACAGGAGTGTTTATCTGCCGCTTACCAACCACCTTCCCAGGATCAGCACGCCTTAGTCGTGACACGATCGGATACTCATGATGACAAATGACAACAGTTCACTCCTAAATCAGCAGCGGACAAGCCTGTCCGATTTGTTGGCGGCCCATGAAGAGACGCCCTGGAGTGAAGACGTGATCGTGAACGACCGGAATCGGGTTCGGGTTATTTACAACCAGCCCGGCGAGTCGGTTTTCGATCTTATTAACCCTGACAACGACGAGTTCTGGATCGTGTTGTTCGGTCAGATTTCCTGGCGTATCGGCGATGAGGGAGTGATGAACGCCCGTCCCGGCGACATCGTGTTCGTGCCTGCTGGCACGAAGTACTCCATCAGGACGACCGGACGCGACCCATCTGTAAGAGTCTCAATCAATGCGCCAGACGCGCCGGAGCCACCGAAAGCCGAAAGCGCGCTTATCAATCCCAACCCGGAACGCATCCCGGGCGATCCGAGATATCCAGGTGCCCAAGCCTGAACTTTTCGGAGAACTCCAGAGATAACAAAATGCTGCTATTAATCGATAATTACGACAGCTTTACATACAACCTGTACCAATACCTGTGTGAACTGGGGGCGGAGGTCGAAGTGGTCCGAAACGATACGGCCGGAATCGACGAGTTGATAGCGATGGCTCCTGAACGCGTCGTGGTGTCCCCAGGACCGTCAACGCCGATGAACGCGGGCGTGTCCATCGAGGCCATCAGGCACTTCGGGCAGCACGTCCCCGTCCTGGGCGTGTGCCTCGGTCATCAGTGCATCGGCGAGGCGTACGGCGCAAGTGTTGAGCACGCGGGCGAAATCATGCACGGCAAGACCTCGATGATTTCAAACGACGGCAAAGGCGTGTTCTCCGGGCTGCCTGATCCATTCGAGGCCGTCCGATATCACTCTCTTGCCATTAATCCGAACTCGATTCCGGACGTGCTTGAGGTGACGGCACACAGCCCAGGTGGCATCATCCAGGGCATCCGCCATCGTGAGTTGCCCGTAGAGGGCGTACAGTTTCACCCTGAATCTATCCTGACGGAGGTAGGCAAAGCCCTCCTCCAGAACTTCCTAAACAAGTCAGCGCCCGTTGAGTCCGCGCCGGTGGGTGTTTGAGGCGAACTCATGGACATCAAAGAAGCAATAATTGAGGTTGTTGAGGGCCGGAATCTCACGGTCGATTCAGCCGCGGATGTGATGCAGCAGATCATGGCCAGCGAGGCCAGCGAGGCCCAGTTCGGAGCATTCGTAACCGGACTACGCATGAAGGGCGAGACGGCGGAAGAGATTGCTGGGATGGCACGCTCCATGCGTGACGTGTCGTTGCATGTCACATTTGACGGGCCGACCGTGGACACCTGTGGCACAGGCGGCGACGGCCAGAAGACCTTCAACATCTCTACGGCGGCCGCGTTCGTAGCCGCCGGCGCTGGGGCGATCGTTGCCAAGCACGGAAATCGAGCGATGTCTTCGTCGTCCGGCAGCGCAGATGCGCTTGAAGCTCTAGGGGTCAAAATTGATCTCGGACCGGATCACGTTCTGACCTGCCTTGAACAGGTCGGTATCGGCTTCATGTTCGCCCAGGCGTTCCACCCGGCCATGAAGTTCGCCGGACCGCTGCGGCCACAGATCGGCATCAGGACCATTTTCAACCTGCTTGGCCCGTTAACCAACCCGGCGGGCGCGGATCATCAGGTGATCGGCATGGGCGACCCTGCGGCCGCCGGAAAAGTGGCACATGCATTGCACATACTCGGAACGTCCGGTGCTTTCGTCGTTTACTCGGAAGACGGCATGGATGAAATCAGCCCCGAGGGTTCATCTCACGTGTACGTGGTAGGGAGCGGACCGGTCTCCGAGCGATCGGTGAGTGCAAATGACTTCGGACTTGCCGAGCACAAACGCAGCTACCTGACCGCAAACACGGTGGAGGAAAGCATCGGGCTGATCTGCGGGGTGCTGGAAGGCAAGAGTTCTTCCGGCGTTGAGGCGGCAGCACGCACCGTCGTGGTGATGAACGCGGCTGCTGCATTAATGGCCGTTGGACAGGCGCAAACTCTTGAACAGGCCGCCGGTCTTGCGGCCGAGTCCATCGACAGCGGAAGGGCTCTCGAAAAGCTGGAGTCGCTGGCTTCGCTGTCTCAGAAGCTGGCCGCAAGATGATCTCGCACGGCAAGAACACCGGCACGGTGCTAGACGAAATCGTGGCCAATAAACGAGAGGCGCTTCTTGAGGCTCAGCGTGAAATTTCACTGCCCGCTGTACGAAATGCTGCGGAATCTGCCAGATCACGCTCGGACTTCTATGCGGCTCTCTCGGGGCCCGGTGTTTCGGTAATCACGGAGATGAAGCGGTCTTCAGCATCCGCCGGGTCACTTGCACCAGAACTTGATCCGTCAAAGATGGCGAAGACGTTCGTCTATGGCGGTGCTTCAGCGATCTCGGTGCTGACCGAAGCAAGCCACTTTTCTGGGACGCTAGACGACTTGCGTATGGTGAAGGCGGTGGCCGGCCCGGATAGGGTGCCGGTGATGCAGAAGGACTTTGTCTTCTCTGACTACCAAGTCTATGAGGCCGCAGCAAACGGTGCAGACGCCGTCCTTCTCATTATCGCCATCCTAGAGCCCGACCAGTACTCGGAGCTACTTGCCCTCGCACTCGGCCTCGGGTTGGGAGTGCTCGTTGAGGTTTTCAGCGAGGACGAACTCGATACTGCACTTGTGGAAAATCCACAGATCATCGGGATCAACAACCGTGATCTGAAAACTTTAAAAACCGATATCGCTCTGTTTGAGTCGCTCGCCCCGCAGGTTCCTAAAGATAAGATACTTGTTGCCGAGTCGGGCATGAAGGGTATGGAGGACGTCCGCCGAATGGAGGCATCCGGAGCGCATGCCGTATTGATCGGTGAATCGCTAATGCGGGCCGGTGGTAACGTGTCAGAACTTGTGGCCAGGCTGGCCAGATAAACCCCCTTATGCCATCACCACACGTCAAGATCTGCGGGCTGCGAGACGCCCAGAACGCGCAGGCAGCCGCCTTGTCCGGCGCGGATCTGGTCGGGTTCGTTTTCGTCGAAGGTGTTCGCAGGCAGCTTGACCCAACAACCGGTGCAACAATAATCGCCCGCTTCCGAAATTCCCTGTCTGAAGATTCGATGCCAGGGCCACGCGTCGTTGGTTTGTTCCGCAATCAATCGGTCGAGTTCGTCAATCGGGTCGCACGAATGGCTGGACTCGACATGGTGCAGTTGAACGGCGACGAGGATGACGCGTACTACGCTCAGATGGATTTGCCGATCTTAAGACAGATACCCGTGCGTCCTGAAACATCCCCCGAGGATCTTGCGGCGGAGGTAAGGGCACATCTGGAAGCCGGCCGGATGGTGCTACTGGACGCTTACGACCCAAATAGTCCGGGCGGGACCGGTAAGACATTCGAGTGGTCCAAAGCCGCCTCCGTGGCGTCACTGGAAGGTGTGTTGCTGGCCGGTGGCCTGAATCCGGACAACGTCGTTGATGCCATTCAGG
>JAPKBN010000028.1 GCA_026421215.1 Dehalococcoidia bacterium | reverse complement strand
ACAAGATGTCAGGGATGCCCGCAGACAAGTTCCAACTGGCAGGCCGGGGTGTTGTCAAAGAAAGCGCATTCGCCGACCTGGTGGTATTTGACCCTTCGACGGTGATCGACACAGCGACGTACGAAGACCCTAAGACGCAGCCCGTGGGCATGCCACACGTAGTTGTAAATGGTGTGCCGGTAGTGCGGGACGGCGTCCACACGCATGCAAGAGCCGGTCGTGCTTTGAGGTTAGGCCGGCAGTAAATGTCATTACGCGGACGGTGCAGCCATGTGATGCTCCGTCCGCAACTGGTACTCCGAGGCGATGGACAGTAGCCGTGACTCCGTCCATGCCCGCCCTGTGAACTGCAAAGAGGTAGGCATGCCTCTGTCGCCCAGACCGTTTGGGACAGCAATTGCAGGTAGCCCCGCAAGGTTGCCCGGCGCTCCTATTGGCGCCGATGTTGTTGGGCGTGACGACCTGTCGAGCGTTCGCGTCAGCAGCGGCGATACGTTGCCTGTGGTTGGGCCGACTATGGCGTCGTACTCGGCGGTAATGCGGTCGTATGCCTGGGATACGAATCTTCGTACACGCATCGCACGGAGATAGTCGCGGGCCGGGATCATTGAATGCACGTGCGGCTTCACCCGGCAGCTCGGCGCACGCAGTTGCATGACGCGGCCATCCTCGATGATATCTTCAAATGCCGACGCGCCCTCGGCGGCGATGATGATCCGAGCCGCCTGTCCTGAAGGTATGTCCGGCAGCGTTATTTCTTCTACGGTCCCGATCTCCCGAAGCGTCTCCAGAGACGACTCTATGTTGTCCACGATCCCCGGCTCGGTACCCTCTTTCCAATCGGCGGGGATCGCGAACCGGAAACCGTCACGTCTGCCGTCCGGCGCCGGATGATGGAAGGTCCGAGTTACAGATGTGAGATCGTTCTCATCTGGACCTGCGATGGCGTCCAGCACGAGTCCGCAGTCCTCTGCGCTACGGGCCAGTGGGCCGAGCTTGTCCAGTGTCCACGAGAGCGCCATCGCCCCGAAGCGGCTTACTCGGCCGTACGTGGGACGCAGGCCGGAAACCCCGCAGTAGGAAGCTGGTGTGACTATGGAGCCAAACGTCTCGGATCCTATGGCAAACGGCAACAATCGAGCCGCCACGGCGGCACCTGAACCCGAAGATGAACCACCAGCCCATGAATCGTGATCCCAGGGGTTACGCCCCGGGCCGGTCCATGCGGCGTCCAGTTCTTCGTATCCCATGCCACCTGCGAGCTCCACCATCGCCAACTTTGCCACAAGTACGGCCCCGGCCTGCTCCAGCTTCCTGACCACCGTGGCATCGAAATCGAAAACCTGATCTATAAACGGCGTTGCGCCCCATGTCGTCGGCGCACCCACCGCCGCCAGGAGATCCTTTGCCCCCCATGGAATTCCGTGCAGCGGGCCTCGATCGTGCCCCGAGGTCAGCTCGGCTTCTGCTCGCTCTGCCGCCCCCATCGCTCGATCTTCCATCACCGTTACGACGGCGTTTAACTCACGTCCTGCGGAGTCCAGGGCTTCGATCGCCGCCCGTGCAAGTGCCGTTGGAGAGGTTTCACCTGAACGGAGTTTGGCCCCAAGTTCGCTGATCGATAGGCCGAGAAGTGGGTTTACCGCCATCAGGAGTCCTGTCCTTCGATCACCTTGAATGATGTATCAGGCTCGTCGCCGTTGGTAAGTTCCCACTTCCGCAGATCTTCGGCGGCTTCCTCGAATTGGACCGCCGTCTTGATAAGCATTTCGCGCTGCTGATCGTCGAGACGGTCGCCAAAGCGCTCCAGGGCAGCTATGGCCATCGGAGGCATTTCGGGGTTGTTCCCAGAGTTAGATGACATTAGATGTTCCGGGCGTCGCCAATAGGGTCAAACGCCAGCTAGTGAATCCGGTCGTTGTCTTCGTCGTACTCGTCGGGTTTGTTCAGAGCTTCATCAGGAGAGTGATCGTCTTCAGTTTCTGGTTGAAGTTCCCACGGATGGATTTTAGTACGGCGCGTCGACGCCCTCTCACCCGCCAGGCCGCCAACCAGACCGCCTAGCGCGCCTGCGAGTCCGCCTAGTAGGCCTGTGCCCAGACCAGCCATATCTGTCACGGTTTCCGACAGGCCGCGCCCTACATCACTGGCACTACCCGCAACGGATCCACCCGTATCTCTATCTCTGCAATTTTCGTTGTGTTGCCTGTCGTCTTTGTCTCTTGTATTTGGCATATCCAGCCCCTTGAATGCGACTGCAGGTTAGCATCCGTTGCCGTCCAGCGGGCTGCGCCGGGCCTTACTAGACATCTCGCCCGATCCATTCCGACATCCGGCAACGCGTAACAAAAGGAACATCGCCTTGCAGATCACCGATATCACTATCGACGTCATCACCCATGAGGTCGGCTGTGATTCACGCCGGGCGAGGGTTAGACTTCGTCCTGCTGTTCAGAAGTATTCCAAGATCTTTCGATAACCGACGAATTCAATGATGCATCCAACACAGCGAACCGGTATGCGATTTCAACGCGGCCTGTTGATGTTGCTTTCGTCAGTACTGTTGACGGTAGTGTTGGCCATCTACTTCGGCGCATGGGCGGTATCGGCTAAGGTCGATGCTCGGTCCTTGCGATCGATAGAAAATTCCGGTTTCACGCCGGACGGACATGCGGCAGCACTCGCGGACGGTGAAACCACAGGGATTGAGAGCTCGTTTCTCTTTCTCTGTCCATTCCACTAAATAGATATCTGATCTCCCGTAAACATGGGGGAAGTCAGATTAAAGGGAGACCTGAACTGAGTACGGAAAACGGCGCTCCTGGGATCGGTTCCGGACAGTCCAACACTGACAATCAACTATCACCGGTAACGTACTTCAAGCACACCTGGCGACACTACGCTTGGGTAATAGTCATCGTCGCCGCCGTCGCACAAATGGTTGGAAGCTCCATCCGTATGGCGTTCGGAGTGTTCATCGACCCCCTAGTTGATGGGTTCGGTTGGACTCCTGGCACGGTTTCACTTGCCTACTCAGCCAGCACCGTTGTGACTGCCGTCTTCTCCCCGGTGGCCGGTTACCTTGGAATCCGATTCGGCGCCCGCAAGGCGATGCTTGCTGGGACGGTACTGTTCTTCATAGGAATGATGGGTACATCGATGATGACCCAGCTGTGGCACCTTTACCTCTGGTACGGACTGGCCCTTGGCATCGCACAGTCATTATTCCTGATCCCGGTGATGCCGGCCGTCGCAATGTGGTTCCGCCGCCATCTCGGGCTCGGATCCGGGCTCGTCATGATCTCCTGGGGACTCGGCCCGGCGATCATGGTCCAGTTGATGGCGTACTTGATCGTCTCGGTTGAATGGAAAGGGACGTTCCAAATAACAGGCATAGCCGGCACAGCGATCATGCTGGGCCTGATCTTCTTGTTTCGTAACTCGCCGGATGAACAAGGGTCAAAACCGTACGGATGGAGGCTGGGAGACCTTCCTCAGGTCACGTCCGGAAAGAAATTCGTCGGCAAGGCCAAAGAGTTCCAGGGCCACATCAGGCACACGAACGCGTTCTGGAATCTGATCAATATCCACTTCCTCGGTTGTGTCGGGCACGCCGTCATCCTGGTGATGATCGTGCCTTACGGTACGTCCCAGGGCCTTTCAATGAACACCGCCGCAGGCGTGCTCAGCACTATGTCCGCCGTGAGCCTGATAACACGATTCGGCACGCCCATACTGGGCGACCGCATCGGAAGCAAGGGCGTGATGTTCGTGTCGTACCTGCTCCAGGGCGTCACGGTCCTGTTGCTGCTAAACGCCGACACCGTCCTCGCCTTCTACGTGTTCGCATTCGCATTCGGCATCGGATACGGCGGCGAAGGTTCCGTGTTTTCTGTTATCAACCGCCAGTACTTTGGTCAGGCGCCACAGAACGTAACCTTTGCGTGGCAGCTGGCCGGCGCCGGCCTCGGCATGGCACTAGGAGCGGCCATGGCCGGGGTTACCTACGATCTGACCGGTTCATACACGACGGCGATCGTGCTCTCGGCGATCTTCAGCCTGCTGGGCGCGGCGTCGATTCTGGTGCTCGAGACGACGAAGCGCATTCTTATCCCGGACTGGGATCGTGCGATGAACGACGTCTCAACTGAGTCCGACGGATCGGCAGTGGTAGCCGGAGACTAGGCCCGCGCTCTGTCGGCGATTTTTCGTTCGATATCGGCGACTATCGGAAAGCATGTCGCGTGCATTCCAAGCACCGATATTCCCAGGTTCTCGGCGAGGTATCCAGCTGGATATACGCCCGGGATATCGATCGACTCAAAGTTGTGAGGATGTACTTTCAGCTGCGGCACCTGTAGACGGTAGGCGTCACGACCTTCGAACAGGCTTAGCTCTCCCCAGGGTTCAAGTAATCCGTAATTGGGCTGAGCGCCTATCTCCACAACCACGTGGTCTACGTGGACGGTTTCTTCGCCCGCCGAGGAATTGATGCATACATGTCCGTCATCCCCAAACGAGGTGACCTGGGTCTCGTATCGTGTATCGATAGTGCGGACTTCCCCGCCGAGAATTGCCTTAATGCGGACGTAGTAAGGTAGGTACTGGCTGTTCTCGATCAGCCTCAGGTGCCGTTCCTGTGGCTGTCGCATAACGTAAATAACGTCACGTCCGGTGTCATTCAGCTCCGTCGCCGCCCAATCGGCGGATCGACCACCGCCTACCACCATGACACGCTGCCCCGGAAAGTCGTCCCAGTGGTCGTAATGCCGAGAGACGTAGGGTTGGTTGAACTCACCCGGCACGTCCAACCGGCGTTTCAGTGTCCGAGGCCCGACCGCGTATATAACGAAATCAGCCGTGATCGTACGGGTCTCGCCGTCGCTGCTCCGGGTGGCCTTCAGTTCAAAACCCGGGCCACTATCGGCATCGCGGGACATCAGCGACGTGATGGTCCAGCCTTCCCGGATTCCGGATGTCAGATCAAGTTTTTTCGGTAATGCGTGGTAATACGCCACGAGGTCTTGCTTTATGACCAGATCGTTAGGATTACGGTCCAGGACATAGTCTTTGTAGAACTGCGCTATCGGGTACGCCGATAACTCCATCCAGTGGGCCGGAGAAAGCGTCAGCTGATTACGCGGGACATCGTTCCACAATCCACCTGGCGGTCCATCCGTGAATAGCGCCCAGTCCAACGGCGCCCGCTTCTCCCAGCGCATCGGGTAAGCGTCCAGTCCTTTATAGTCCCGTTGCGGGTGATGAAGCAGCCGGAAGGTGTCGTACGGACTGACCGGAATCCCCGCCATACCGGACATGTCCATGCCCATCAGGTCGTCTCGGGCTGCCTCCACGAACGGCGCCAGAGACGGATGCGATAGCGAATCGGGAACCGGACCGACAAGGCGAGGGCGCCATCCCGCGAGAAGCGAAGCGGCGCCGAGTCCTGCCACGCCGCCGCCAATTACAACGACGTCATGGTGTTCGATCGAGGAAATCATGTCTTAGCTCCGTAGGGTCAGATTTGATCAGGACGCATAAACGGCCCGGAGAGCGCTTGATGCGCCATCCCCGGGCCGATTGATCGCCAGTTCTGCTGAATCTCAGCGGAGTGGACTCGGTAAGAGTAACCTAGCGCCGCCCGCTCCCCCAATCCCCTGGCGGCAATACTGCGACCTACCTGGAGGCGAACAGAGATGGCAAAAGCACCGATCGTTACAAGCGTCGAAGTCAACGAGATCGAATTTGAAATAAAAGACGTCACGACCGAGCCGATAATCGGAATCCCGATCTATGAGAAGGGTTCTTCGATCCAGCGCAAAGCGCATGTGCTTCGCATCAACACCGACGCTGGGATCACGGGCGAGTACTTCGGCGGTAATGCGGTGGAATACGCGGCGATTCCCGGGCTCGCCAGGTTGCTGATCGGCAAGAACGCACTCGACCGGGAGTTGTTCTACAACGATGCTAAGCAAGCGTTACGACAGGAAGCCAGCATGGGCCGGTCGCAGATCGACATCGCCCTGTGGGACATCGCAGGGAAGTTGCTGGATGTGCCAGTTCATCAGTTACTTGGCACCTATCGAAAAGAGTTCCCGTGCTACGCAAGTACCTACATCTCCGATTTCGATCCAGAAGGACTCTCCAGCGCAGAAGCGATGGCCGATTTCGCAGAGCAGTGCTTTGAACTAGGGTACCCGGCGTTCAAGATTCACCCGTGGATGGGCCAGCCACTGAACAAGCAGATCGAAATGGTGGCCGCCGTGGGAAAACGCATGGCCGGGAAGATGGACCTGATGCTTGACCCGGTGTGTACTTACGAGACTTTTGGCGATGCCGTGAAAGTGGGCAAGGTTTGCGACGAGTGGGGCTACTATTGGTATGAGGACCCGTTCCGGGACAGTGGTGTCTCAGCGTTCGCCCACAAGAAACTTCGGGAGATAATCAACACCCCAATACTCCAGACGGAACACATCCGAGGATTAGAGCAGCACGTGGACTTCGTCCTGGCCGGCGGCACCGACTTCGTGCGCGGCGACCCGGATTACGACGGCGGTATCACCGGCCTTATGAAATTAGCCCATGCCACAGAGAGCCTCGGTTTGGACCTTGAGGTCCACGTAGCCGGGCCCGACCGCAGGCAAACAATGGCGGCTATGCGAAATTCGAACTTCTACGAGATGGGATTGCTTCACCCGAAGCACCCCGGAATGAAACCCCCGATCTACCAAGACGGGTACGTCGACAACCTGACCGCGATCGACGAGCACGGCAAGGTGTCAGTGCCCGAGGGCCCGGGCCTTGGCGTTCCGTTGGACTGGGACTACATCAACGCCCACACAACAGACCACGCCGTGTATTCCTGAAACACCAACCTGACAAGGCACGCAGATAGCAGGGTTCCAGAGCCTGTAACTCGTATCCCGTTATCAGGTCATATTCACGCGCTCGGGATTTTAAATTAGCGCCGATTTCACATCGGGCATTGCCACCTACACGGTACCGGTGGTTGATCCACGGCTCTAATCGGGGGTTCAATCGTGACAACCTTCGCGAAAAAGCGCTTAACACGTCGCGCTTCTACTTGGCGTTTTATCGGCTATTTGGCGCATATTTAATGACAGTACATTTTCCTGAGGGGCCCGGGTCGACAGCGCTGGGGGGCGCTCCGACCCGGTCGGATCATGTCTGAGGTTTCAACCACAAGGCATGACGCGTGAGGGCGTTTAACGCCCTCACGCGATCTCGACCTAGAACGGGCATTAACACACGGGGGGCAACGCCGTTGGGCGAGACTTTAGTGCTGGGCAGCGCTTTTATGTGGGCGCTTGCAACTGTGCTGGCAAAACCGATGATCGGGTCGATACGTCCCGGCACTATCGTCGCCATGCACGCGTGGGTCGCCGTATTGGTCGGACTGGTACTACTCATCGCGTTCGGCCGTTTGGGCGAGCTCACGCCTATTGCACCGCAGCAGGTCTTACTCTTGGGCCTATCCGGAACATTTGTCGTTCTTGGCGATATTTTCCTGGTCCGCAGTTTCACGCACCTAGACCCGGGTAAGGCGTTCACGGTCGCGAGCGGACTGTTCGTGCTGTTCACGTTGCTGGCCGGATGGCTCTTTATTGGCGACCCCATCACACAGGTGACAGTCGCCGGCGCAATGGCGATCATCTTTGGCGTCTACATGACCCGAGGCGGCGCACACGACGGGCCCACAACGGCCGTTCCCGGCTCCACACTCGCGGCAACACCTACGGTCCTTCTTGCAGGTTTAATGTGGGCAGCGGGGTTGATAGGATTTGACCTGGCCCTCGACAACGTCGACCCGATAGCTGGTTCGACTATTGGATATCTTTTCCCCGCCCTCGCATACATCGTGTGGGCGGCGCGGGGTCATCGACCTGAGATCATGGCTCTGGACACAACAAACGCCAAACTTCTCGCCGCCAGTGCGACGTTCGGTGGATTGGCCCTTGTGGGTTACACAGTGGGCATCAAGTACGCACATGCTGGAATCGTCGCAATGCTTGAGAGCACGGCGCCGATATTCGCCATCCTGCTTGCTGTCGCTCTCTTTAAAGAGCGTTTGACTGCGCGAACCGGCACAGGAGTTGGTTTCTGCGCCCTCGGGATAGCGTCTCTGGTCATTTAACCAATCAGCGCACCGGCGATACACCACCCGGAGTAAATAAAAACAGGGCCACGCGGTTAAGCGATGTGGCCCTGTTTTTATTAATCAGACGATTTAGGGCGAAATCTTTTAGTGATCGTGGCCGTGATTTGAACCCACGTCCGAGTAGTGCCGTCCAATCAAGTCGTCGCCCCAGTCGCTGATGTAGTCACGCCACACTGAGTGAATGTGGTTGGCGTCGTTCTGGGTATTGTCGTACTCGATCAAGAAACGCGGTCCCTGAACAGTGTAGTAGTGGGGGTCTCCCACACTCTGTCCGCCCTTCCAGGCAAACGTGACGGTTTCCAGTCCGTCGCCCTCGATACGCATCCACTGGTTGGTCGCGATCTCGTCAGTCATCCGGTCCACATAAACGTGGATCAGGTCTATCAGTTTGTCGCGCTGCGGGTCGCCCAGGGCCGAAAGTGCGATTCCGATCGGGTCGCCTGGCGTCACTCTTGCAGCGCTATCGGTGATGATGTCGGAGGGCGCAACGGCGTCCGGCAACGCAATCTTTCGCTGCTCATCCGTCAACGTATGAAGGAGGTCCCGAGCCACATCTTCCTCTTCCGTCAAAGCGCGGAATCCAGCGTTACCACCATGAAGGGAACGGGCCGGATTTGCACCGAAGAAAGTCGGCGTTACGGCGACGTACTCCTTGTCGACAATCGTGTAGTTGAGCGATACGTGGTGACCGTCCACCTGCCATCCCCAGGGTGAATTACCGCCCGGGTCGCCGTATATAACGAAGTAGTAACGCCGCGGGTCACGAGGCCGTCCCGCGACCCCGTTGCCGTCCAATGCTTCGTGGTCGGCAAGGGTGTGCTCTAGGGTCATGATCGAATTAGCCTTTTCGTTGCCCCGGGAGCCAACGCTTACCTCGATCAACCTCATGGCTGCCTTGCGGCCGGCCGCGCTCATATCCATGAGTGGAACGCCTGCCCGTACGTGGGGCCGATAATCCCATTCAAATTGCTGTTCGTTACCGAACTCGAATTGGAAACGGTTATCGCTGCCGATTTCCGCCACCAGAGCTTTCGCAGCCTGCGCCATCGCCGCGGCCGTCAGGGGTGCCAATGCCAGGGTCGATCGTTCAGCCGTCGTCATATCGCCGCTCCCGTAACTCAGATCGTTAACTTTGATCCTGCATTCGGGCCTTTTGACCCGACCGGTCTAATTCCAGTCGCCAAATAGCGATGTTGCCGTCCCACCCATCAGCCAGGCTCGATCCTCGACCGAGACGTCTGGGATCTGTCCGATGATCCGGGTCCCTTCTACATACCCACCGTGACTTTGAATCCACGGAAAGTCCGTCCCCCACATAAGCCGCTCGGCACCGTACGCGCCCAGCAACGCCTTCACCATTGGCCAGGTGTCCTCATGTGGCATCGCACCGTCGCTCGGGCCTACGAAGCCCGAAACCTTAACCCGTAGTTGTGGATGCTCCGCCAGGGTCATCAACGCATCGAAGCCCGGATTTGATCCGGGTGCTCCATCCGCCACCTTACAACCACCGAAGTGGTCGATGATGGCGGGTGTTTCAGGGAATTCACTCAGCAGATCATCGATCTGTTCGAAATATTTTGGAGAGACCATGAATCCCACAGGAACACCCAGTTCTCCGGCCTTCTCGTAGATCGCTTTGCCAGCGTCGTTGTTCATGTGCTGAAGCTGGCAATCGGCACATGTCTCGAAGTGTTTACTTCTTTCCTCAGGAGTTAGATCCAGGTGTTCGACAACACCCAGGACCCACATAGCCGGATTAAACCGAACACCGCTATACCCCTTGTCGGTTACGAGGCGATCCAACTGGTCAACGGCATCCATCCGTTGCGGGTTAATTAGCGCCATTCCCTTGAATCTGTCGGGGTGTGCCTTGATTGCTTCATTCACATACCCGTGATCGAAACCGTGAAAGATCGGTTGGACTACCAGTGCCCCGTCTATCTCTGCTTCATCCATGGAGAAAAGCAGTCTTTCTACATCGCCGGGTACATTGGGGACACGTCCGGGAAGCATCGGGTATCGCTCGTCGTCGAGTGTCCAGACGTGGAGATGCGAATCAATTTTGGCCAAACGACATTTACTCCATAAAGGTTAGTGAGGCGTTATGGTACATTCCCGCTGGAAAAAATGAATTTCCTTCGTAAACGTATACGCGATCAACTTTGCCAATAATGCGAGACAAGTTGATCAAACTCGAGATCCACACCCTGTCATGCGCCGACACCTTCGTTGCCGACGGTACAGATATGTTCGGTTCCCCCTACAGACCGCCGATTTGTAGCGCGACGGTGTGGATCTTCATGACACACATTTGGCATCGGCCGACACCCGCCCTGTGACTCATTGGTAAAGGGAACGAACAGAAAGGCCCGGTCGTGACGACCGGGCCTTTCAAATGATCACCTCTGTGGGATTTAAGCCTTGGTCTCCCAGAAGATATCGCCGATCTCCTGAAGCGCTGCCTTGAAGGCAACTGCGGTATCCATGTTGACACCGATTTTCACAGCCGAACCAAGCTGGCAGGCCTTCCACACCTTCTCGTGGAGGTCCGGGTACTTCTCGAGGTGCGGGGGCTTGAAGTAGTCGGTCCAGATGACGAGGATGTCGTCCTTAGCCTTCTTCGCGTGCTCCTCTTTCGCCAGGACCTGCCGTACCCGGGTGTTCTGGGCGGCCAGGCTGTTGTCGCCTTCGCCTTCGAGCAACAACTCGGTCATGCGTATGCAGGTCTGCGCAGCCTGAAGTGCGTCGTGCGGATCGTAGATGCCGCAGGGAACGTCACAGTGGGCGTTTACAGTGGCTCTCGGGGCGATGCGATCGGTCAAATTCGTTAGTAAGGACATAATTGTGCCTCCCGGACTCACCATCACCTTTGCGTCAATAAAGAAGCGATGGCGAAGGTCTAATGAATGGTCGTGGCTCGAAAATGCGGGGTAAATCTATCACACATCAATCACGGATCAAGGACGATCGAAGGACGCACCTGTGCGATTGTTGAATCGATTCTGGCGCACCCTCACCGAGCGTGCGTTGGGGGTGGTGATTACGGTGACCGATATCAGCATGGAACCGACCTTCTCAGAAGGCGCCCGCGCCATGCTCAAACCACGCGGATACCTGAACGTCAAACCGCGCCGTTTTGACGTTGTCGTGGTCCGCCCTCCCGGCCCCCCGCGCCCTCCCGGCGTGACCGGGGAAGACATCAAGAGGATCGTCGGGTTACCCGGAGAATTGGTTGAGATTCGTGATGGCGAATTATGCATTGATGGCGAGGCCGTGAACGAACCGCACATCGCCGACTGTATGCCGTCGAACTGGCTTCATACCTGGGGTACGCGTGATCACGAATACATCGTCCTGGGTGATAACCGGGCGGCACCCGGCATCATCGACAGTCGCAGATACGGCCCCTTGCACGCAGACGCGGTCATTGGCCCGATAACGCGTCGCCTCGACTAATTTCGACTCGTTTTTTCGCGTTCCGGTTTATGCTTCGGGTCGTTTCGGTCGACTCAGTCATCCCGAAACGCAATATCCAGGTTCCAGGAGAACACTTTGGGCAAGTACTACGACGAGGGCATCCTCCCGGACGAACTACGACGTGCCTTTGATGTGTATGACCGTATTTCAGAGCTGGGAGTCGACCTTGGAACATTTGAGAACACGGTCGTATCGCTGGCCGGGGCCAACATTCCCAGCGCCGTATTTCACGAGAGCGGGTTGGTCTACCTCTCCGGAATGGTCGCCGGCAGCTACCCAATGAACGACGGCGGTAATCGTGTAAAGCACGGACAGGACGCCGGTACCGAGATTGCCAACGGCCATCTTAGAAGATTGCACTGGGCGATCTCCTGCGGCGGCGAAGGTGGCGACCTGAACGACGTTCTTTACACAGTCAAGGCACTTGGCATGGTTGTATCGACCGACGTGGAGTTTGGTTCAGGTCCTGCCGTTGTCAACGGTTTCTCGGGCCGATGGCAATCGGTCTTCGGTGGCGCGCTCAGCGAGTTTGCCGTCGACGGGGACGACCCTGGAGGATATGCCGGCGTTCACGCCCGGACGGCCATAGGAGGTTTTACCGGGCGATTCTCACTTGAAGCAGAGATCATCGTCGCCATCGCTCCCGCCCTTGCTGGGGCGATCATCCGCAACCGTGGCTGGATCTTCCCGCTGCCCCCGGTGATGCTAGATAAAGTCGTCACCGCACGCGGTTAACGGCCATCAATCGATCCAGGTAACGATAGGAATAAGAATGCACGTAGGAACACAGGTCGGCGCACGCGACGACACGGACTTCGAGGTATGGACACAGCTCGGTCTGAAGAATGTATGCGCAGACCCGCCCGCCAACCCGCACGACTGGACTCTCCAGTATCTGAAGGATCACCGGGAGAAGGTGGAGTCCTTTGGCCTGTCACTTGACATGGTTCAACTGCCGCTCAGTTCTCGGCCGGTTGAAGAGAACCAGAGCCAGTCAATAATGCTGGCACAAAACCCTGATCGGGATCGTCAGATCGAATCGATCCAGAACATAATTCAGATGGTAGCCGAGGCCGGGATTCCCGCCGTCAAATACAACATGAACCTTATCGGTATCCCGCGGACGGAGCGGACCGAAGGACGGGGCGGCTCGTCCAACTCAACGTGGCGATACGCAGAGGCCGACCCGGATCAGGCTTACACCATCGCAGGAGAAGTATCGGCGGACGAGTTCTGGGAACGGATCGACTACTTTCTCGAGCGTGTGGTCCCTGTCGCCGCCCAGAACAAGGTTCGCCTCGCCTGCCACCCGCACGACCCGAGCACGCCCGATGGTTTCATGGGAGTCAACCGCGTACTCGGGACGGTCGAGGGTCTCAAAAAATTCGTCTCTTTGCACGAGAACGAGTACCACGGACTGAACTTCTGCCAGGGCACCGTATCAGAGATGCTAGACAGCCCAGGTGAGGAGATCTACGACGTGATCCGTTACTTCGGGTCCAGGGAGAAAATCTTCAACGTCCACTTCCGAAACATAAGGGGTCGGGTAGGAGATTTTGTTGAGGTGTTTCCGGACGAGGGCGATGTGGACATGCTCAAGGCCATCCGGGCCTACAAAGAGGTCGGATACAAGTACATGCTTATGCCGGACCACGTGCCTGACATCTCCGGCCCGAACGGAAGCGGTGTGGCCTTCGCCTTCTGCTACGGTTACATTGCCGCCCTGCTTCAGGCGGTGCACGACGAGGATTAACCATGATTCATGGTTAGAGCACGAAATGAAATCCGGTAAACCGGCGGTAGGAGACACATCTTGCGCACAATCGACGCAATGGCCCTTATCCTGAAAAAAGAGGGCATCGAATTCCTAAGCGCCTTCCCGACGACCTCGGTCATCGAGGCGATAGCGGCGACAGGTGTACGCCCCGTTATCTGTCGCCAGGAACGCGTCGGTGTGCACATCGCAGACGGCTTTGCGCGCGTCACGAACGGCCGCAAAGCGTCGGTGTTCGCCATGCAGTATGGCCCCGGGGCGGAGAACGCATACCCAGGCGTCGCAACAGCGTTCTCAGACTCCGTGCCGATGCTGTTCCTACCGCTGGGGCACCCGTCGGCGCGTGAAAGCGTCACCCCGATGTACAGCTCCCTGAAGAGCTATGACTCGGTGACGAAACACATAGAGCGCATCAACTCGCCGGAACGGGTGGGGGCCTCCCTTCGACGGGCCTTCTCTGCGATGCGCTTGGGCAAGCCCGGACCAGCCATGCTGGAGATACCGGCGGACATCGCTGAGATGGAGGTGGATGGGTCCGTGGTCGACAACTACGTGCCGGTCAAGACAGCCATTTCTGGTGCGGACGAGGATGACGTGATGGAGGCGGCGAAGGCACTGCTTGACGCCAAACGGCCCCTCATCCTTGCCGGGCAGGGTGTTATGTACGCGGAAGCCAGTGATGAGTTGACCGAACTCGCTGAGCTCCTCCAGGTCGCCGTCAGCACCACGATGGCCGGGAAGAGCGCCTTCTCCGAGATGCACCCACTGTCCGTGGGTTCGGTTTCGGAGGTTATGAATGGCGCTGGGCTGGACTACATGCGGGAATCTGATGTCCTGTTTGGCATCGGAACAAGTTTCACCATCCAAGGTATGGTGACGCCATATCCATCCGGCAAGATCATGATCCACGCGACGAACGATCCGATAGACCTCCACAAGGACTACATCGCAGATCACCCGTTGCTCGGCGACGCCCGGATCGTGCTGCGCCAGATGATCGACGCCTGCAAAGAGTTGGTTTCGACTCGGCAGCGCGAAACGCCGGACACGGCCGATCGCATCTCCGCACTCCGGTCAGCCTGGTACGGAGAGTGGGAGTCAAAACTCACATCAAGCGAGTCCCCTATCACCCCGTACAGGGTCCTTGGCGAGTTCATGAGCAGGGTCGATCCGTCCGACGCCATCGTCACCCACGACTCCGGCAGTCCACGTATGCAGATCATGCCCTTCTACCGGTCTGACGGCCCCCGAAGTTACCTGGGCTGGGGCAAGTCACACGGACTCGGCACCGGTCTCGGTCTGATCATGGGAGCGAAGCTAGCGAAGCCTGAGAAATTCTGCGTCAATTTCATGGGAGATGCGGCATTCGGTATGACCGGCCTTGACTTCGAAACCGCGGTGCGCTCCAACATCCCGATTTGCACCGTGGTTCTGAATAACGACGACATGGCGGTTGAAGTCCCACACATGGAACTCTCCAACGACCGATTCGGGTCGCGTGCACTCTACGGACGTTATGCCGATATGGCGCGTGCTATGGGAGGATGGAGTGAGCGCGTGGACGACCCGAAAGACGTTGGACCCGCGTTAGACCGTGCCAGGAAGGCAACCGAAGACGGTAATTCCGCATTGCTGGAATTCGTGACCAGTAGCGAGATGGCGAAATCTAACCTGAGGGCCTTCTCATGATCGGGAATATCCCTATGTCAAACGAGGTAGGCGGACTGTCGATCAAACGTTGTTTTCGTCCATCCATGCGCCATGCGCGATGACAGGAATAAATAGTTACTTTCGGTCGTTTCCCGCGATGCTGTCCTCATCCCATCGATTGCCGATGGCCAGTTCGATTGTGGGCGGCATCCTGCTGCTTATCCCTTTCGAGCTATTCCTGAAGGTCAAGATGGAAGCAGCACGGGGAGCACTAGCGTAGTTATTAGACCAGAGGCCGTGTGCTACCTGTGCCGCGGTCTCCAGTTGCCATCTTGTAGGCGTAGTCCAACGCCGAGATCATGTTGACCTCGCTCGCGACGCCCTGCCCCGCTATGTCGAATCCTGTCCCGTGGTCGACGGACGTCCTGATTATCGGCAACCCGACCGTTACGTTGACACCCTCTTCAAATGCCACCAGCTTCACTGGTATGTGGCCCTGATCGTGGTACAGCACGACGACGATGTCATAATGGCCATCGACGGCCATCCTGAACACGGCATCAGGTGATATCGGGCCTGTGGCATCGATCCCTACTGCACGCGCCTGCTCAACGGCCGGCGCGACCTCCTGCGCCTCTTCTAAACCGAACTGACCGCCATCACCGGCATGCGGGTTCAGGCCAGCCACGGCGATTCGAGGGTTCTCAAACCCCATTTGCTTCAGGTGTTCGTGACCGGCGCGAATAGTGTCCACAATACGATCAGTCTTGACTCGCTTTACGGCTTCTTCAAGTGTTACGTGGGTGCTGACGTGGATAACCCTAAGCACATCGGACCCAAGCACCATAAAGTACTTCTTCGCGCCCGTTAGTTCTCCCAGAAGTCCCGTGTGGCCGTCGTACATGTGGCCGGCAAGTCGCATGGACTCCTTGTTCAAGGGCGCCGTCACAATTGCGGATATGCGTCGATCCATCGCCAGCTTTGCCGCGTGAGCGACGTATTCGTACGCGGCGTTGCCGCTGTAGGGGTCTACTTCACCGATCCTGACCAGTGAAGGATCGCAGTTCCGCAGATCTATCACCGGAATGGTTTCATTGCTGACCGCGGCTGCTTCTTCAGGTCCCTCTATTGCGGCAACACTCCATCCGGGTACCCACCTCGCCACAGCGTCCGCCACAATCCTCGCGTCGCCTACGACGAGCGGGATTGATCGGTCCAACCCTGCCTCATGCGGAAACGCCTTCACCGTGACTTCTGGCCCAACTCCACCCGGGTCTCCGAGCGTGATGGCCAGGATAGGCTTGTTCACTCTGTGACAAATCTTTCTACTGCGATCATTTTTGAACGTTTGTTGACTCGTCTTCCGGGCGTCTACAGGTGAGGTAGTCGATTATATCGACCAGTATTTCCTGGTCCCCGAACGCTCCAGCTTTTGTAACGACACGGACACCGTCAAGCAATCCCCCGTCCACGGTGCCGGCCGGGATACCGGGGAAGGGCTGGCCGTGCATCACGATACCAGCGGCGCCCACGGCCCTGAGCGCCGCCTGCGCTGTGTCTCCACCGATTATTACAACGGCACCGGGGCGTGTACGCCGTGCAACCCTGTAGCAGATGGCGCCGAGTTCTCTTACCAGCTTGGTCGGGACGTCTAAATCACCAGTCACGTCCACCTGGCACAACGACACGGCTGCATGTTTCCCGTCTTCCATTGCGCTCACCAGTGTGCTGACAGCGTTGTCCCGGGTTTCTCGTGACAGATCCTCATCCAACAGCGCAACTGGATCGATCTGAAGCCATTCAACAGACCGATTGTCCGACGCTAACTTCAGTTGATATCCAGTCAGACTTCGCTGGCTGCCGGATACGATGAGCGACGGTGCGGTTCTGCCTCCTGTATTGCTGGCAGGCTCGGGCCGACCCTGTGACTCATCGGACAATATTTCGGCCAACGCGTTCGTAACACCAGCAGAGCCAGACAGGATTACCTCGCCACCCGCGTCAACAAATGCGGCGGCAATCAATTTCATATCTTCATCGCTCTCAGCGTCGCAGACCGCTAATACCGGGGGGCGATCTGACAGTTCGGCAATTCTGTGATGCAGGCGGCCATCAGCACGAACGTCATACAGCGAGAGGAAGGTGGGTCGGATCCCCGTGTTTAGCTCGACAAGTTCCGCAATATCGCTTGAGTTCACCGGGGTTAGCGGGTCACGCCCTACTTCGGTCTCGGGCAGCGGAATGCCATTCACAAGCACCTGTCCGCCGCTGACGATCCGACCCATGGCGGGGAATGACGGCGCTATCAACGCCAGTCGTGGCCCGGACCATGATCCCGTCTTACCGATGTCGCGCGGATCTGACGGCTCCGGGGACAACCCGGCCCGCGCTTCCATCCCGGCATGGCCCCTCAGCGTGGAATCGATCTTGTTGACCAGCAGCCTGAACCCCGTCGCTCTCAACTCCTGGACGGCCCTTGCCGCCTTATCGAACACAGGAAAGCGATCCGCATGTCGTGTGCCCACATTCAACGACAGGACCCGGTGGGTTCGAGCGTCGTCGTCGGGAACTATGCCAAATACCGAAACGTATGTAGACATTCCGACGGCGGCGAATGGTGCCGCGGCATCCAGGGCGCCGGTGAGGTCATCGGCGTAAATGCCGATACGTAGTCGCGAAGTTCCCCTGGTGTTCATCAGGGTCTATCGGCCCGTGAACTCAGGGTTGGTCTTATTTAGGAAGGCATCTGTGCCGATTCTAAAATCTTCAGAGTCAAACGATCGGAACTGCGGTCCGTTCGGAGCGTTTACGTCCACACCGGACAGAGAGGGGTTAGCGAGCAAGGTTTCGAGGATCTCTTTGTGCGCAGCATGGGACACAGGGGACAGCGATGCCATTCGCTTGGCAAGCCCGTACACATCGTCATTCAATTCTTCTTTCTCAACCACACGCGTCAGCAGCCCCATCGACAGCGCCGCATCGTGATCCAGGATCTCCCCGCTCAAGACGACATACGCGGCGTTTGCCGGGCCAACGATCGCTGCGAGTCTCCGCATCTCCTTGAAACCAGCAACCACTCCGATACGTGCCACCGGGACTCCGAAACGAGCTCCTTTGGCCGCTATCCGAATATCCGTGCAGGTCGCAAGCTCTAGCCCGCCGCCTACGCACACTCCCTCGATCATAGAGATCGTGGGCACGGTCAGGGATGCAATCTTCTCAAGCGCGCCTTCAAACACTTCTGCATATACGATCGCAGATCGTGAGTCATGCCTGCTCTTCTCGAAATCACCGATGTCCGCGCCCGCAGAGAATGCCCTCCCTCCTTCACCTCGGAACACGACCACTCGGACGTTTTCATCGCACTGGAGTTCATCGATTTCCACCGATATCTTTTCCCACATCTCCAGCGAAATGGCGTTCATCTTGCTCGTACGATTTAGAACAATCGTTGCAACCGGTCCGTCGCGTTCGACTAGGATTGTTTGTTCGGTCATCGGATCCTGTTGACCTCTCGGAATAATCTTTTGGTCAGATTTGTTAAGCCGGTTCGCAATTATGCAACTGGAATCTAACGTATTTAGACACAATCGCGTCAACGCAACCCATATATGGTGTCGAACATGACTTTCATCAGGAGTACAGCGTGGCATTACGGGTCGCAATGAGTGGCGCAACGGGGTTGGTGGGAAGCGCCGTGTCGTTTGCCCTCCGGGCGCGGGGTGACCATGTGACGCGTCTCGTACGTCGTGTTGCGGCCCGAACCGACGGTGAAGCCAGGTGGGATCCAGTTTCGGGGCATGTAGACCAAGACATCCTTGAGGGGCACGATGCAATAATCCATCTTGCCGGCGAACCCATCGCCAGCTGGCGATGGGGTGATGCAAAAAAAGAGCGCATACGTGCCAGTCGAGTCGACGGGACACGACTTCTGACAAACTGTCTGGCCCGGTTAGACCAACCACCGAGCGTATTGATATGCGCCTCCGCAGTCGGGTATTACGGAAGTCGCCCCGGGGAGCAAGTCAACGAGGAATCAGAGCCGGGGGATGGGTTTCTTGCTGACGTGGCGGTCCAGTGGGAGGCCGCATGCGCCCCGGCCTCGGAAGCTGGCATCAGGGTCGTGAACACCAGATTCGGTGTAATTGTTGATCGCAACGATGCGCTGATAACCCGCCAGCTTCCTATGGCACGAATTGGTCTGGGTGGCCGGGTCGGCAACGGCAATCAGCACATCAGTTGGGTCGCTATCGACGACGTTGTCGGAGCGATCCTGCATTCGCTGGACACGCCCGAACTTTCCGGTCCGATAAACGTTACGTCACCCAATTCAGTGACCAACCGGGAGTTCGGCCGAGCCCTCTCAGCGGCCGTAGGGCGCCCCGCACTTGGCTGGATGCCTGGACCAATAGCAAAGTTGGTGTTTGGCGAAATGGGCCGTGAACTGATTCTCACAGATCAGGATGTTCACCCGATTCGGATACTGGAGTCTGGGTATCAATTCATTCACCCGGGATTAGAGTCTGCATTGCAAGCGGCGTTGGGGCCGCGCTAGGCAGGTAATCACGCGTGGCCTAGCGCCTCCGGTAAGAGCCAACCGCGTTAGCACGACAGGGGGGGCATATTCCCATACGCCACAAAGTTGTGATCGTGCGCAACTCTTACCCCGCCTCGCCCGCCATTCGCCTCAGGACGTAGTGGAGAACGCCACCGTGGCGGTAGTAGTCCCACTCAATACCCGTGTCGATGCGGAGTATGGCGTCAAATTGCGTGACCTTTCCGTCATCGGTAGTAGCGCTGACATGCACCGTCTGACGTGGCTCGAACTCACCGTCCAGTCCGCTGATTGCAAACGTCTCACGTCCGGTCAGGCCCAACGAATCAGCACCCTCGCCTGGCATAAACGTGATCGGCAGTACCCCCATCCCAATCAGGTTACTGCGATGGATTCGTTCGTAGCTCTCGACGATAACGGCGCGCACGCCCAGCAGAGATGGGCCTTTCGCTGCCCAGTCTCGGGAGCTGCCCGTTCCGTACTCTTTACCGCCAAGAACGATCAACGGCACGCCCTCTTCCGCGTATTTTGTAGCGGCCTCAAACACCCGCATCTCTTCGGCATCCGGCAAATGAAGGGCCCAGTCGCCTTCACGTCCAGGCGTCATCTGGTTCCGTAATCGGATATTTCCAAATGTGCCGCGCACAAGTACGTTGTGATTGCCTCGACGCGCGCCGTAAGTGTTGAATTCCCTTCGCGGAATGTCATCGCCAAGCAGTAGCTGTCCGGACGGAGCAGTTGGAGGGATAGCCCCTGCCGGCGATATGTGGTCTGTCGTCACACTATCGCCAAGCCTCAAAAGAACACGCGCTCCAGCGATGTTCTCAACGGGTTGAGCATCGGCAGGCATGCCGTCAAAGAACGGCACGCGCTGTGCGTACGAAGATCCCGGGTCCCAGGCAAACCGGACGCCTTCAGGTACCGGAAGTGCCTTCCATTCGTCCGAGCCCTCGAACACGCCGGAGAACCCTGCAGCGAACTCCTCCGCCGTCACTCCGCTGTCCACTGCGTCTGCGATCTCCGATTGGGACGGCCAGATGTCTTTCAGATACACCTCATTACCGTCTTCATCGGTTCCAAGTGGGTCTCTAACGAGGTCCACATCGACTCGTCCGGCAAGTGCATAGCCCACGACCAGCATCGGGGATGCAAGGTAGTTGGCTTTCAATTGCGGATGGATACGGCCTTCAAAGTTACGATTGCCGCTCAGAACACCGGCCACGGTGAGGTCGTTGTCATCGATCGCCTGTGCTACAGGTGCCGGGAGCGGACCGGAGTTGCCGATGCACGACGTGCAGCCGTAACCGACGGTGTGAAAACCAAGCCCATTCAGGTCTTTGGTCAGGTCCAGGGAATCCAGGTATCCGGTCACCACTTTGGAGCCCGGAGCCAAACTGGTCTTGACCCAGGGCTTGCTCCGTAGCCCCTTCGCCAGTGCTTTTCGGGCCAGAAGTCCTGCGCCGACCATCACATACGGGTTCGAGGTGTTCGTGCAGCTGGTGATGGCGGCAATGGCCACTGCGGCGTCACCTAGCTCCACCTGCTGGCCATCCATATCGATCGAAACACCGTTCCTGAATGGAGCAGCCAATCCAGTTTCTCCCGGACGTTCACCCTCCGGGAACGCATCAAAGAAGTTTTCTTCCACGCCACTCAAAGTGACGCGGTCCTGCGGCCGTCGCGGCCCCGCCAAGCTGGGCTCGATAGTTCTGAGATCAAGTTCAACCGTCGATGTGTATTCGGGGTCCGGCGTGTCGGGTGTGTAGAACAAACCTTGCGCACGGTAATAGGCATTTGCGAGGTCTGCCGCCTCGCCACGGTTTGTCAGACGCAGGTACCGAAGTGTCTGTTCGTCCACCGGGAAGAAACCGGCGGTTGCTCCGTACTCAGGCGACATGTTAGATATCGTTGCGCGGTCAGCTACCGGCAGACTCGCCAGGCCGGGCCCGAAGAACTCGACCAGTTTCTCGACGACGCCGTGCGCTCGAAGCATCTCGGTCACGGTCAGCACAAGGTCGGTGGCTGTAGTGCCTTCCGGAAGCGAGCCGGTCAACCTGACTCCGACGACCTCCGGCACCAGCATGTAGTACGGCTGCCCAAGCATCACAGCCTCTGCCTCGATGCCTCCCACACCCCATGCGAGCACACCTAGGCCATCGACCATCGTCGTGTGGGAGTCTGTACCGATGCAGGTGTCGGGGTAGGCAACACGTCCGTGTTGGCCCTCCTGGGTCAGAACCGATGGCGACAGATATTCGAGGTTCACCTGGTGGACGATGCCCGTTCCCGGGGGTACGACCCGGAAGTTGTCGAACGCCCGTTGTGCCCACCGGAGCAACAGGTAACGCTCCCGGTTTCGCTCAAATTCTCGCTCTATGTTCATCGCGAGAGCGCCTTCGTTTGCGAAGTAGTCAACCTGAACCGAGTGGTCGATCACGAGATCGGTCCGGATGATCGGGTTCACGACCGACGGGTCACCACCTGACTCGGCAACTGTGTCACGCATTGACGCCAGGTCAACGACCGTCGGAATTCCCGTGAAGTCTTGGAGGACGACTCGTCCCGGAAGATAGGGGATTTCTTTGGTGGGGGTAGAAGATGACGTCCAGGACGCGACCGTCTCGACGTCTGAACGGTCCGCCACTCCGCCGTCCGATTGTCGCAACGCGTTTTCCAGCAGAATGCGGATGCTGAACGGAAGTTTGTCTACATCAACTAGACCCTGTTCTTTAAGGGCCGACAGTCGGTAGTAAATGACTTCACCGGACGGGGTTTGAAGAGTCGTCCGGGCATCGAAAGGACCGTTACCGTTCGCCATTCGCTATCCACTTTCCAACTGTCTATCTTCGGTCATAGGCGGCCGTATCACATGCCGCCCGTTATTTCGTGCCGCGACTTTACCAGCGGGAGACAGTGTCTGGTTCAATACACTCGTATTTACGCTGGTCACCATCGCGATGGGGACCAGCTACGTTGTAGCATCCCCGGGCCTCTGGCAAGTACAAATCGAATTCACACCACTTCGGAATCAACATGAGCACTGAACAATCGAAGGAAGCGGCATCGTTGGATTTCCTTGCCGGATTGCGGGTTGTTGAACTAGGTCTCGGCCTGGCAGGAGCGGTGTGCGGTCAGTCATTTGTCGAAGCAGGGGCACAGGTGACCCGGCTATCTGCTGAAACTGAAGACGGCAACGTCTGGCTTGCAGTTAACGACGGTAAGCAACGCACCGGAAATCCTGCCGAGTTCGATAGATTTCTCAATACCGCTGACCTTGTAGTCGTGGACGGAACACCCTCTGGAGCATCAGTGACGCAGGGTGTGATCGATAAAATACGGTCGGACAACTCGGGTGTATTGATCGTATCAATCACCCCATTTGGCCTGACAGGTCCAGATGCTGAATTCACCGGCGGCGATCTTGTTTCATTCCATGCCTCGGGCGTGGGACGGCTTCTCATAGGACAGGTCGAAGACCCGAAGGCCGAACCTCCCGTGCGAGCTGCCGGAGATCAGTCGGCGTTCGTGGCAGGTACCACCGCGGCGTGCGCAGCGATGCTTGCCATCGCCGGAGAGCGTTCCGATGGCGGTGAGTTGATCGATGTATCAACGCAGGAAGCATTGGCGTGCATGGCCGTCCGTGAACTGGCAGCGCCGGCATATGGAGAACCGTCTCAGCCGCGCCGTCGCGATGGAGACGGAAATGGTTCGACCGTCAGCATCATCCCAGCATCCGACGGTTTCGTTGCGATCTCCCCCCGTGAAGATCGGCAGTGGCGGGCGTGGCTGGGTGTTATGGGGGACCCGAACTGGGGCGCAGAGGCGAGATTCGCCACAAAGGCCGATCGTGCCAGTAACTGGAACGAACTTCACCCGCTGATCACCGAGTGGAGCGCCAGGCACCCCAAACAGTGGATCTACGAAACGGCACAGGACGCGCACGTGCCATCGTTTCCACTGGCTACGCCGGGCGATCTTCTCGAATCTCCACAACTCTTGCACCGTGGGTTCTTCACCGAATTCGAACACCCTACCGCTGGCTTGCTGCGTCGACCTGGTGTTCCTTACACGGTGCGCCGATCAGTGAGTCGAGAATCTGCTTCGGCTTCCGCCCGACCACCCAGGAAAATCCCTCGCACCGGAGTGCTGTCAGGTGTCCGGGTGTTGGATCTGAGTTGGGTGATCGCCGGGCCGACCTGCACCCGTTATCTTGCGGCCCTCGGGGCGGATGTCATCAAGGTCGAAACAAGTGGGCGGGCAGATCCCGGACGTGCGTCCGCATTGCACGGAATCTTGGGCAAATCCAAGCGTGCGATCACTTTGAACCTGAAACAACCTGAAGCGCTTGAAATAGCACACCGGCTGGTCGCCGAATGCGATGTGGTGGTGGAGAACTTCGCTACCGGAGTGTTGGATCGACTCGGGCTTGGATATGAATCTCTCAGCGAGATACGGCCCGACATCGTTCTGTTATCGGCATCTGGTTTAGGGCGTACCGGGCCGGATGCGGGCCGCGTCGCCTACGGAACACTGATTCAGTGCTACACCGGTTTTGCCTCACTCAACGGACACCCCGACACGCCTCCCCGGGTCGGTTGGGCCTGGGCCGATCCGTTATGCGGTTTGAAGATGGCGTTCGCTATCGGAGCAGCACTTCGGCAACGGGCCCTCAACCGTCAGGGAGCGCATATCGACTTCTCGATGGTGGAATCGTTGTTGTCGACCATGCCCGGACCCTTGATCGATCACCAGGCAGGCCGGACGTCATCAGGGCAGATAGGCAATGATGACCCGGAAATCTCTCCGCACGGTGTCTATCCCTGCAATGGCGACGATCAGTGGGTCGCGATCAGCACCGGGTCACGAGGCGAATGGGAAGCGTTGTGCACCATCATTCCGGAATTGATTATCCGAAGGTCTGACAGTCTAAAGACTCGAATGTGGGATGCTGCACAGATTGACGAGGTAATCACCGCCTGGACCTCAACACGGACAGCAAGGGAAGCAACTCTCACACTCCAGAGCGCCGGTGTCTCGGCAGCACCATCGCCAGATTCCACCGAGCTGTTCAGGAACGCGCATCTGTGGGAACGTGGTTTTTATGCGACTTCTACGGACATGGACGGATCGAACCGCGGGCTGCCCGGATTGCCGTGGCAATGGGCAGTCGGAGAACGCCCCGTTCAGACACCGGCTTCGGAGCTGGGTGCCGATACTGACGCCGTGTTATCTGACGTGCTGGGTATGACTAATGTCGAGATCGCTGATTTGCGGCGGACGGGCGCGTTGACATAGAGGGTCGTCCAGGAATTGTTGGACAGCGCCGGTGCGACGATGGCTCCATCCAATGGTGGTGTCACTATTTGCCGCTAATAACGAAATTCCATTCCCGCGCAATATCGTCTCGAGACGATCTCGAAGGTTCGGAACAGCGACCAGGTGTTGATGAGGCGCTGTCCACGTTCTTCTTATGCGGAAACAAACAAACCGGCGGAGGGGCGAGCGTCTCCTCTACAAACTTGAATTGGGCTGATGTTGGCGCACAATTCGAACCTGACGGGCGTATTGCCTTACGCCCCTTGATCGTGATCTCGTGGGCGCTGGCCCCGTCCACCAATACTCACAGACAACCGCCCCACTGGGGCTACTAATACTCCCCGGATTTGTATAGTTCTTCGAGTCGTTCCGCCTCTTCCAGTGTCGGGTCCGAGAATGCTTCTCCCTTTTTTCGGAGGGCGCCCGTAAAGTTCGCTGGCCGTTTCTCGTTGAAAGCATTTCGGCCCTCTTCCCCGTCCAGCGTCGTCTGGATGAGCAACGTATTCATCAGCGTCTGAACCTGCCACGCCGTGTCCACGGGAGTCTCCCGGAATCGGATTACGAACTCCTTCATCATCCGCACCGCCACAGGCGGCATCGACGCCAGGCGGTGTGCCATTTCATCCGCCCTATCCATCAGGTTCTCGTGTGGCACTACCTCGTTTATAAGGCCGATCCGGAGCGCCTCTTCTGCGCCGAACGGCTCGTCCATCAACAAAATTCGCATCGCATCCGCGTAGTTCACCTGTCGGGTGAGAAGCGTCGCGCCAGGGCCGTTGCCTACCCAGCCCTGTGACAGCAACGCGAACTTGAATCTGGCGTGCTCGGCACAGGCAATTCGAATATCGGTCGACCCGAGCACGAGGTAGAAACCAGCGCCTGCGGCCCACCCGTTTACGGCGGCGACCACCGGCTTCCAGATCTGCGGATAGTGGTCACCCATTCGTCCATCGACGCCCGTTGTAGCGCCGTTGACGGTTCCCGATAGGGGCCAGTAAGTTCGCTGCATACGCAGTCGTTCACGTTCCTCATCCGTGACATCTGGCCGTGGAGCCAGGTTGTGGCCTGCACAAAAGTACTTATCGCCTTCACCCGTTAGGACCGTTGCTCGGACATCACGATCCTCCCAGACCTCTTTCCATGCATCCGAGAGGGCGTCCGAACTGGCCTTGTCCAGGATGTTCGCCTTGTCCGGGTTGCTTATAGTGATGTAAGCGATCTGGTCACGCTTCTCGTAGATGATGGCCATGCTTGCGGTTCCTCTTATTCGCCGGGTGCGGTTCTGATGAGTCGGGAATCTCAGGGGCCTGGGTCAGGCCTTGTTTAGAGGTCATATAAAAATCAAGTCGATGCACTGAATGCGAGTACGACGTCCTTTCGGTGCAATGACGTTGTAACATCGTGCGCCGCTGACCGCAGCATTCTCCAGAACATCAGGGGCCCTTGAACTCTCCTAACTTCCGACATCGCATAGCTCGACATACGCCGTTTTTTTATGGTTGGGCGATCCTCTTCTCCGCCGGATCTGCGGTGTTCGTCCGTAACGCCGCGGCAGCGCTGACCCTCGGAGTCTTTATGTTCCCGATGGCCGAGGATCTCGGCTGGAGCAGGACTCTTCTGGCTGGATCTGCGAGCGCGGGCGGCATTGCAGCGATGTTCGCAGCCCCGATATCGGGATATTTGATCGACCGGTACGGTCCACGCGCAGTACTGCTTGGCGCGGCCCTCATCCTCGGGTTTACGACGATGGCGATCGGATGGTGGATCACGCCCATCAGCTTCTACATCTTGTTCGGTATCGGGCGAGTGATATTTGCGGCTCCTATCCAGATCGGGACCGGGACCGTGGTCTCTCAGTGGTTTATCCGTCGTCGCGGTCGAGCCAACGGAATCCTCGCGTCGTCACACTCCGTTGGCATGGGGTTGATGCCATTCTTTGCCCAGATACTGATCAACACCGTCGGATGGCGAGAAGCGTGGTTCTGGCTGGGCATCGCCGTATGGGCCATCGCACTGGCTCCCCTCTGGTTCCTCATGGTTTCCAAACCAGAAGACGTCGGTATGTTTCCGGACGGCGACGGGGACGCTGGAGAACTCGAGAGCCCATCGGGAGAAGGGGCACAGGAAGACGGTCCGGCTGGCGCCGTCGAGATCGAAGGCTGGACACTGCGTGTGGCGATGCGAACCCCTACGTTGTGGGCCATCGGTTTGACGGGCGGGTTGCTGTTCTTCGTCCATGCCAGCGTCAACATCCATCAGGCGGCGTTTTTACGCGACCAGGGCATCAGTCCTACCGTCGCGGCGGCGGCGCTGACATCCTTGGCGGCCGGGTCAGCGATCGGCGCAATTTTCTGGGGCGTGGTCGCCGAAAAAATCCCGGTCAAATTCGCCTATGCGGCTGTCGCACTTTTCATGGGCGTAGTTGCGTTGATGTTCCTGACCGTGAACAACACGGCGATGGCCTTCATCGTGGCGACGCTATTCGGTTTCGGGCTGGGCGGCCTTCTCGTCATCCCATCGGTGATAGTAGCCGATTATTTTGGCAGGCGTTCACTCGGGGCGGTACGAGGTTTCGTGGAGCCGTGGGTGGGCGGAGGACAGGCGGCGGGAGCGCTTGGCGCAGGCCTGATATACGACATCACCGGTGACTATCGGGCAGTGTTTCCCATGCTCACTGCATTCGCCATACTCGCAGCGGCGTTGATCCTGTTCACACCATCACCAGGAAAACCTCCAACGCAGGTCGCAGACAATGACCCCATGGCGGCGGACGATTAGCCCATCACGGGTCGTCTGTATTCGGGCCAGTTGCTCGGATATGAATCTGCCATTAGGCTTGTTCCCCGTTTGAACATTTGGACTTATCGAGCCAAATCAGGAGGGATCCCAGATGACAACAGAGGGGACGACCGAGGGTCTAACCGCTCGCTCCATGGTCGAGCACATCGCAGCACAGGGCGTCACGCACATGGTGACTTTGCCGGACAGCGAGACCAACTTCATGTACGACAACATGACCGAAAGCGGCATGGAGGTCGTTCCGATCGCCCGTGAAGGCGAGGCGATTGCCATCGCCGCCGGGTTGTGGATCGCCAACCAGAAGCCAGCCATTATGATCCAGAACTCGGGGCTATTCGAATCTGGAGATGCGCTCCGTGGCCTTGGTATCGGCATCGACTTGCCGCTCGTCATGTTCATTGGATACCGGGGCTACACACGACACGGCGACACCCCCGATAGCGCAGCACAATTCTTGGAGCCGTTCCTCCACACCTGGGGTACGCCGTACTGGATCATTGAGACGGACGACGAGTTGGACAGGATCTCACTCGCCTTCAAAAAGGCGGAAGAGACTTCAAAGCCCGTAGCGGTACTCATAGGCGCAGAGTACGTCAGCGTTTAGGAAAGCAACTGCCGGAATGCACTGACGCGGATTGCAGATCCGGTTAACGTCAGTTTCTTCTCCCTCATCCTGCAACTTCTTCCACTCGGAGAAGTTACCACCGTGTCGACATCGTCATGCCCTTGACC
>JAPKBN010000073.1 GCA_026421215.1 Dehalococcoidia bacterium | reverse complement strand
GGTCGAATCGATCAGGTACAACGCGTGGCAGTTCCGGCAAATCCTTGCCAGGGGCGTACACGGCATCCTTCTCTGCCAGGCCGAGAATCCGGCGTCCGTCAAGGCCTTTATTGAGGCTTGCCGATACCCGTTCCATCCGCTCGGCGTCGGGGCCGGGCTGGACCACGGTGAGCGCGGTAATGGTGGGCAGGCGTCGGCGGCACCGATCTGGGGCATCTCCAACGAGGAGTACCTGGAGAAGGCAGAGCCGTGGCCGCTAAATCCGAACGGGGAGCTAATCCTGGGTCTCAAAATCGAGAACAAACGGGCCTTGAACACCGTCGAATCCACGCTCAAGGTTCCGGGTATCTCGTTCGCTGAGTGGGGACCGGGTGATATGGCGTTGTCGCACGGATACCACTCGGCCCAACAGCCGCCTCGACCCCCGGAGTTGGAAGCCGCACGGTCGCGAATCCGAGACGCTTGTTTTGCAAACGGCATCAAGTTTCTTGATGGAGGGCCGCCCGAGACCGTTGCGGCGCGCATCGACGAAGGCGTCATGATCGCCGGATCCCTTGAAGCAACGGCGGAGATGGGCCGTGCACACACGAAGCGTTCTGAGGTGATGCCGATCTAGGCCGTCAAAGGACGCGAAGTGGACCCCGTTTTCACGGGGCCCACTTCGCGCCTGATACCTGTGTTTAAAGTCGGACTAGATCCCGTCAATGATCCCGTTGAAGGTCTTGCTGGGGCGCATCGCCGCGGCAGCGAGTCCGGTATCCAACATGTAGTAGCCCCCGAGATCCTGTTTTGGCCCCTGCGTTTCTTCGATTTCGGAGAGGATCAACTCTTCGTTCTCGCTCAGAGCTGCACCGACAGACTCGAACCGGCTGGACAGATCAGCATCAGCGTCTTGCGCTTTGAGCGCCTGCGCCCAGTACATCGCCAGATAGAAATTGCTGCCACGACTGTCGATCTCGTGCACGACTCTTGAGGGTAGCCGTGCGTTGGTCAGGTAGTCAGAGGTAGCCGTATCCAGAGCGTCCGCGAGCACACGGGCACCCGTGTTGTTGAACTGATCAGCGAGATGCTGGAGTGAGGCCGCAAGCGCCATGTACTCGCCGATGGAGTCCCAGCGCAGGTGCCCCTCTTGTTCGAACTGTTGGACGTGCTTAGGAGCAGACCCGCCGGCGCCGGTCTCAAAAAGTCCTCCGCCGTTGAGCAGGGGAACGATCGACAGCATGCGTGCGCTGGTGCCAAGTTCGAGGATCGGGAACAGGTCCGTCAAGTAGTCACGGAGGACGTTGCCGGTTACGGAGATGGTGTCCTCACCCCTGCGGATGCGGTCCAGCGAAAACTGCATCGCTTCCACCGGAGAAAAAATCTGGATATCGAGCCCGTCGGTGTCCTGGCCATCGAGGTAAACGTTCACCTTGCTGATCAGTTGTGCGTCGTGGGCGCGATTACTGTTCAACCAGAAGATGGCAGGGGCGCCGGTGGCCCGGGCTCGTCTCACGGCCAGCTCGACCCAGTTACGAACCGAAACGTCTTTGGTCTGGCATGCACGCCAGATGTCGCCAGCTTCCACCGAGTGCTCGATGAGCGTGTTGCCTTCAGCGTCTATAACGCGGATGACCCCTGAGGACGCGGCCTCAAAAGTCTTGTCGTGCGAGCCGTACTCTTCAGCCTTCTGCGCCATCAGTCCGACGTTTGGAACACTGCCCATTGTCGTCGGGTCCAGTTGGCCGTGCTTCTGGACGTCCTTGATGATCGTGTCGTAGATCCCCGCATAGCTTGAGTCGGGAATGATCGCTTTGGTGTCCTGAAGTTCACCGGCCGCGTTCCACATCCCTCCAGAGTCACGGATCATCGGGGGAATGGAGGCGTCGACGATCACGTCGCTGGGAACGTGCAGATTTGTGATGCCTCGGTTCGAGTCCACCATAGCGATGCCCGGACCTTCATCGTATGCGGCCTGGATATCGGCTTCGATCAAATTGCGCTGGTCTTCTGGGAGGTCCGCGATCTTGGAAAGAAGATCTCCCAGCCCGTTGTTTGCGTCCACACCGAGAGACTTAAATGTGGCTGCGTGGTTCGTAAATGCCTTCTGGTAGAACGCCTTTACGCCGTGCCCGAAAATGATCGGGTCTGACACCTTCATCATCGTGGCCTTCAGGTGAAGCGAGAAGAGAACGTCCTTGTCTTTGGCGTCTTTTACCTGTTCACGAAAGAAATCGACGAGGGCGCTCTTGCTCATGAAGGTGGCGTCAAGCACCTCGTCTGTCAGGAGTGGGAGAGACTCTTTCAGTACTGTCACCGTGCCATCGCTCGCTACGTGCTCGATGTTTACGGTCGTGTCCGCCGGGATAGTTACCGACTTCTCATTGTGTTGGAAATCGTTGGCGGCCATCGTCGATACATGAGTCCGGGAGTCTCTGGACCATGCACGCATGCGTGGCGGGTTCGCTTTGGCGAAGTCCTTCACAGCTTTCGGCGCGCGTCGGTCTGAGTTGCCTTCCCGCAAAACGGGGTTCACGGCGCTTCCCATTGCGACATTGAAGCGTGCCTTTGTCTGAGCTTCCTCGTCATTGCCCGGGGCCTCGGGGTAGTCCGGGAGGTCGTACCCACGTGCCTGCAATTCCGCGATGCAAGCCTTCATTTGCGGAACAGAGGCGCTGATGTTCGGAAGCTTGATTATGTTCGCTTCCGGCTCTTCCGTCATGCTACCCAGCTCGGTCAGATCATCGGGAATCGGTTGCCCGTCCACAAGCACATCGGGGAACTGAGCGAGGATCCTTGCGGCGAGGGAGATGTCGCGGGTTTCGACCTCCACCCCGGCGGCTCCCGCAAATGCCCGGATAACCGGCAAGAAGGCGTGTGTGGCCAGTGCCGGCGCCTCGTCGGTCCATGTATAGATGATGGTGGGCGAGTTGTTCATGTTGGTCCAGGTAGAGCTTTGGGCAGTTCCTAGGGGTATGTAGGAGCGCAAGTATAGGCAGGAACGACGCTCTTTGGGCGATGGCTGCGTACGAATGAAGCCGACCGATTATCGGCTTCGAGACCGTCTCCCCCCGGCGTTACTCTAGGACAGTCTGGCCACGAGTTACTCCGCTGCTTCCACCGCGTCGTCAAGCGCACGTGCCCTTAACTGCCCGCATCCGGCATTGATGTCAATGCCCTTTTCCTGGCGCACGGTGTTCGGGATGCCGGCCTTGGTGAGGACCTCTCGGAACAGGGCGCTACGTTTGTCGTTCGGCCGCGAGTACGGCCCCTTCTCGGTCGGGTTGACCGGGATGAGGTTCACGTGACACATCAGGCCATTCAGCAGTTCGGCCAGTTTCTTGGCGTGTTCCGGCGTGTCGTTCTCGTGGTCAAGCAAGACGTACTCGAAGAAGATGCGGCGGTTCGTTGTTTCCACGTAGTCGCGACACGCGTGCATCAACCGGGCGATCGGGTAGCGCTTGTTCACCGGCATTGTGCGCGACCTGGACTCGTCGTCCGGGGCGTGCAACGAAACGGCGAGGTTCAACTGGTACGGCTCGCGGGCAAGTTTCCGGATTTCCGGGACCAGGCCTACGGTGGAAACCGTGAGGTGCCGTGCTCCGATGTTCATGCCCTGGGCGTGGTTCATCACGGCGATCGAGCTCAGGGTGTTGTTGTAGTTTGCGAGCGGCTCGCCCATGCCCATGAATACGACGTTGGTGATCTCGGGCACCTCGTCCTTCTTGGCGGAACCGGCGGCGATTAACTCGGCGTTTTCGGACCGGATGATGCGGCGCATGTGCAGGACCTGGGCCACGATCTCTCCTGGGGAGAGTTGACGCCTGAACCCCTGCTGACCGGTGGCGCAGAAGGTGCAGCCCAGAGCGCATCCCGCCTGTGTTGAGATGCAAACAGTGCGGCGTGCTCTACGGTGACCGTCGAGGCCATAACGCATGAGGACGGTTTCTATCAACTCTCCGTCCTGGAGTTTGAACAGTATTTTGTCCGTGGATCCGTCCGCAGATCGTAACTCAACCTCTGGCACAATCGGGGATATTCTGTAGCGCCCTTCCAGGGCCGCCCTGAATGGTTTTGCGAGTGTCGTCATCTCGTCGAAAGACTGTGCGCCTTCGTAATAGAGCGATCGCCACAGTTGCCGTGCGCGGAACGGTGGCTGGCCCATCTGTGACACCTGGTAATTAAGGTCGTCCTCACTCACGTCGAGGATGGACGTGAGCAAGGTGTCCGTGGGTGAATCGGATGCCAGATCATCAATTGAAACGTCTGGGTTGGCGAGTCCGTACGGAGCGGCCGTGGTTTCTGGGTCGGAGTTCTGGGAGGCGAGTGTCACGGTCTAGGAAGTCCTTCATGCCTGACGGAAACTCTGGTCGCTCATAGAAGAGCGACGAGGTTCTGAGTGGTGCTGGAGTTGTCTTGTGCGTTCGGCGGAATTTTTGAAAAGTACGGAAATCGTTCGTCGTCGCGTAACGTGGGTCGTTATGGTGACGCGTATTTACGATCACTTGGCCTGGAATGCAGGTGTTAATTCTACGACCGTGGGCCGTTGTAAGCGACAGAATTCGTAACAAGGGGTGCGCATTGCCGTGTTAATTCATATTTCAAACGTCTGACCCACCTCATCTAGAGCAAATTCGGCATAGCCTTGCGTGAGGACTCCAGCCCGTCCGCTGCTATACTTCCCAACTTCATCCTCGTTACTCCGCCGCTCGCCCGTTGGTCTTTTGACCTGAATGATGGTTGTTTGAGCGACCCGCCCGAACGTGGATTTCCGAGGCATGCCATGGCAAGAGAAGAATTTGACCATGATCTTCAGCAGCTCGAAGCAGAGCTTGTGTTGCTTGGTGCCCTTGTTGAAAGTTCGATTTTCAATGCACTGAACGCGATCAAAAACCGCGATCTTGTACTTTCCGAGAAGGTCATCCAAGACGATGATTTGATTGACGACAAGCGCCATCTCGTCGAGGACGCCTGTATGGATCTGATCCGCCGGGAAGCGCCGGTGGCGAGTGATCTTCGACGGATTATCAGCGCGCTCCACATAGCGGGCGAACTGGAACGGATGGGAGACTACGCCGAAGGCATTGCTAAGATCAGCCTGATGATGGGCCCGGAGCCACCGCTGAAGGAGTTGGTCGACATTCCTGCGATGGGTGAGCGGGCCGTTCATATGCTCAAGCAGAGTCTTGACGCATTTCTGACGAGGAACGAAATCGCGGCAAGAGAAGAAGCCCTTGCGATCGGACCCGATGACGATGAGGTGGACGACCTGTACCGAAAGGTTCGCGTCGATCTCCTGGCACTGATGAAGGCCGATCCGGCCAACGTAGAGCGTGGCACTTATCTTCTTTGGGCCGCTCACAACGTTGAGCGCATCGCTGACAGAGCGACAAACATCGCAGAACGCGTTGTCTACCAGGCAACCGGTGACCGGGTGCGAGTCGGCGCCGGCAAAGAAGAGCGGGTGTTCGAGACACCTGGGTAACACTGAGACTTTGTCAGGCGGCTAGACTCCGGGCTGACTACGCGGTTTTGACGAGAACCGGGTCGTATTCAGTGTCCGCCACCGGCGGCCAGATACGTGGGAGTGGTTGAGGAGACTTGAACGCTGATTGTGTCCGGAGGGTCAAGACTGAGAGCATCGGTCGTAGCTCTGAATCAGGTAACTGTCTCGTTCCTTCACGTTCCTGTTTCAGAACACGGTGCACTGTCCGGGTGCTGACCTCAAACCGCTCCGCGATCTGGGAAACCGAGAGACTCTCGAATCTCCGGGCGATGAGCATGGCTTCGTCACGACTCTGCCGACTTTCGCGTTGCAGCCAGCCCGGGTCGTCGAATTTGCAGATCGGGAGAGGACAAACCAGGCACGAATATGAAACTTCGCAGCCATCATCTTTGTAGTTGATATTTTCGGGTAGGGTGTCTGATCGGACAAGTCTGATCGTGGTCATGGCGTGGCCTCCTCTAAGTCAACGGCGCTGGAAATATGAACCGGTGTGACCCGAATCGCTAGCTTGCGGTTACGGCTTTCGCACTGTTGGCCGTCTCAAAGTGTCGGCGTATACCGTCACGCCATTCTTTGGTGAGATTCGAGCGCCTCACCCGGTCAAAGAGGGATTCATTCCCGTTGGTGGGCCTTGTGGATGAGCTGTAGTAGACGGTCGTCAGGCCCGTTGTGGAAGACCTCGGAGCTACACGTGTTCGAAACCAATCCGTCGGGATGTGGTCGGCGGAGACAACCTCCAGGAGCGTGTCCGGCCTTTTCGGCTGGCCTGGAACGCTGATGGCTGAAGGGGCGTCAACGCTTACGAACATCTGCCAGGATTCCATCAGCCGGATGTTTCGACCGGCGACCGGCGTCCACATGCCGGAAAATCCGGCCGTATCGAGTGCCTGTGTGAGAGAACGCATGGCCGGGTATGTGTGATTCATGAAAGAAGGGCCCACACGGGCGGACACCGATCCGGCGCCCATTCC
>JAPKBN010000072.1 GCA_026421215.1 Dehalococcoidia bacterium | reverse complement strand
CTGCGTTTTCGCCACGAGTGAAACTTCATATAACCCCAGAAGACCTTCCGGAAGCGGGCAGGAAGCCTGGAATAGGCTCTCACACACAGGTACAGGACGATCTGGGAGCTATTCAAGATCTTGGTGCAGACTACGTCCTCCTCGATACCTACATGGAAATACCGGAAGATACGCTTACCCATGAGCCAGCCTGGGCCATGATGACGACTGTCGCAGAGTCAATTCTAGATCTAGGTGCGGAATCGGTCCGTTAGCCTCTGCTGCGTCACTAAGGCTGGCACTACGGAATTCCCGTACCAGGGAGTAGATGGTGACCGACCCTGACCCCGCAGCATTCCCGGAGCATCAAATGACCGAATCGAAAAGACCAAATATCGTGCTCATCATGGCGGACGATATGGGCTTTTCCGATATTGGGGCGTATGGCGCCGAGATTCGTACTCCAAACTTGGACGCGATGGCGGATCAGGGCTTCTCGTTCAGCCAGATGTACAACAACGCCAAATGTTGCCCGTCACGGGCGAGTCTACTGACCGGTTTGTACCCACATCAAGCTGGCATCGGATACATGACGGACGACCTTGGAACGCCGTCATACCGTGGATATCTGAACCAAACCAGCGTCACAGTGGCCGAGGTCCTGAAGGATTCTGGATACAACACCTACATGTCTGGCAAGTGGCATGTAGGCGGTGGCTATGGCCTTAGAAGTCCCGATGCTTGGACGGCGGGCGATGAATCGCATCCGACTCCCACTCAGCGCGGGTTTGATAAGTTTTTCGGCACGCTCACTGGTTCCGGCAATTATTACGACCCTGCGACTCTTATGCGGGGAGATACATTCATCGAAGTAGAGACCGACGACTTCCACTACACGGACGCGATATCCGATGAGGCTGTTCGTATGGTCGACGAAGGATCAGGAAGTGACAATCCATTCTTCCTCTACATTGCCTACACAGCGCCGCACTGGCCGTTACATGCCCTTGAAGAGGACATCACAAAATATCAGGGCAGGTATATGGGTGGTTGGGATGAGGTACGGACTGCAAGACATGAGGAGCTGAATTCACGCGGCATTCTTGACAAAACATGGCCAATCTCACCCCGGGACGAGGACGCACATTCATGGGAGGACGAGCGGGAGAAGGAGTGGGAGGATCTTCGAATGGCTGTGTATGCCGCGCAGATCGAACAGATGGATCGCGGGATTGGACGGGTGTTAGATGCACTGACATCAAATGCCGTGGACGATGACACCATCGTAATGTTTCTCTCCGACAACGGCGCTTGCGAAGTTTTCCTCGCCGAGGACACCGATGAACCAAATTCATCACTGTTTCACGGCACGACGGCATCGGGTGAGCGAATCAGGGTCGGGAACATCACTGGCATGCGACCCGGTGGCCCCGAGACATTTATGAGCTACGACCTTCCGTGGGCGAACGCCAGCAACGCTCCTTTCCGGTTCTACAAAAACTGGATCCATGAAGGTGGGATCTCGACACCTTTCATCGTTAGATGGCCTTCAAACATCAAGAGCGCAAAAAACATTCATCAACCCCTCCATATCACCGACATCCCGGCGACCTGTATCGCTGCTGCTGGCGCAACTTACCCATCACATCGACCTGATAACGACATCACACCTCTGGAGGGAGAGAGTTTTCTCGACCTACTCAATGGCCGTGACTGGCAACGTGAGACGCCCATGTTCTGGGAGCACGAGGGCAATCGAGGAATGCGGGAAGGCGACTGGAAACTTGTTAGCGAGTTCCCTCGCTGGGCACCAGAAAACGCACCAGGCAGGTGGGAGTTGTACAACATCCGGGCTGATCGTACGGAATTGAATGATTTGTCGGCCAGTGAGCCAGAGCGCCTTAAACAAATGTCGCGCGATTACGACAACTGGGCGGAACGTTGCGGCGTGCAGCCCTGGCCTATTCATCAGCGTCATATGCGGACCCGTATGAAGGGCCGCAACTGGCACATAAACCCGCTCCAATCAGGTAGCGGTAAATAGCTAGAACACATCTCCTGTTAGCTTGAAGAGGATAGGCATGCGGAATTCCGTTCCGACTAGCCTGTGTTCTTCAACCCTGCAGCAATTCCGTTGATGCTTAGCAGCAACGCACGACGCAATAGCGGGTCACGCTCTTCAGCTGCCTCACGACGCCTACGTGCCAGCAGCGACACTTGAAGATAACTGAGTGGCGCGATGTACGCCTCCCGCACCGCTAGCGTTCGCTGTAAAACCGGGTGCGCATCCAGAAGATTATCTTGGTGCGTCACATCCAGGACACTTTCGAACGCCCGGCCGTGCTCGGTTCGAATGTCATCATAAATCCCGTGATATTCGGGTGAGACAAGCTCTGAAACATACAACGAAGCTATGTCCATATCGGTCTTGGCTAGCGTCATTTCTACGGTCGACACGAACGCTCTGAAGAAGCTCCACTCCTGGAACATCTCGTCGATCAGGTCTGCCATACCGCCTGAGCGTGCTTCCACGAGCGCCGAACCCACGCCGTACCATCCCGGCACTATCTGGCGTGATTGCGTCCAGCCAAACACCCATGGGATTGCCCTCAGGTTGCTGATGCCGTCGATCGAACCGCTACGACGCGCGGGACGGGATCCGATATTCATTTCGGCCAACTCTTCCACCGGCGTCGCAGCCAGGAAGTATTCGACCAGTCCGTCGCTCTCCACGAGCGACCGGTACTTCTGGAACGCCGTGTCTGAAATCTGTGCCATGGCGTCGAACCACCGGGCAAGCGTCGCTTCATCATGACGAGGCTCGGTGTGTAGCAAGGATGCTTCAGCTACCGCCGCCGTCATCATCTCCAGATGCCGACGCGCCAGCTCAGGTGTGCCGTAGTTATCGGCGATCACTTCGCCTTGTTCGGTGGTCTTGATGCGGCCGTCTACGGTCCTAGCCGGTTGCGACAGAATTGCATCGCGAGTCGGTCCGCCGCCGCGTCCGGTGCTGCCGCCTCGCCCGTGGAACAACCTCACGGCCAAACCGTGCCGCTCGGCCACCTCCCGAAGGGCACGCTGCGCCCGGTAAAGTTCCCACTGGGACGTGGCGATGCCACCATCCTTGTTCGAGTCCGAGTACCCGACCATCACCTCAGCGACACCGCCGCGTAGCTCAACCAATCGTCGCACGGACGGTATTGACCAGTAACGATCCATCACATCGGCAGACGCCCGTAGGGCCCCGATGGTTTCGAATAAAGGCACCACGTCGATACGTGCGAGGTCAGATTGGAGGTCGATCAATCCTGCCTCACGCGCCAAGACGATCGGAGCGAGCAGGTCATCAACCTCGTTCGTCATCGAAACGATCCACGTATCGGCGGCCTCGCCTCCGTACCGGTCCTGCGCTCCCCGGACCACGCCGAACACGTCTAGGACTTCGGTAGTTTCGGCTGTGTAATTCGCTGTCGGAGTCTGGAGCGTCCGGTTGCCTTCGATCTCCTCGGTCATCCGTTTGACTCGGTCTTCTCGGGATAGTTTGGCAAACTCCTTCCCTGCACCTCGGGTTTTTACCAGGTCTATAAGTTCACCTACCGCGGCGTTTGTTACAGAGGAATCCTGCCGTACGTCCAGTGCCGCGAGTGTCAATCCGAATACAGTGGCACTGCGTATCAACCGACCCAGTCGACCTGCAGCCACAGCACCTCCCTTGTTGGCACTCATCGACTCTGCCATGAGTGTCAGGTCGGTTACCAGGTCAGCCCCGCTTGCATATACCGGTCCGGGAGGTGGATTGTCAGTCTGTGCCACTGCAAGTGCGTTCGTTACGCGCTCGTACATATATGCGCACTTCATCCGGTACGGTTCGTCGGCGTTCAATCGATTGAATTGCTCGTGCACGGACGGCATGACTTTGCGATCGCGTTCAAGGGAGGATGTCAGATCATCGGTGACCTCTACGATGTGGGTAGACTGACTTAGCTCGGTGGCCAACCCTCGAATGCCGTCCCTGAACAGGCGTAACGCACGCACGTTCTGTAGCCTCAGCACATCGGAAGTCGTCTGCGCCGTGACATTGGGGTTACCGTCCCGGTCGCCACCAACCCACGAGCCAAACCGAAGTAGCGTCATCCCGTCACCGGGGTTCAACTCGACTCCGACGGATGCGAATCCCTCTTCCAGGGATTCGATTACGTCCGGGACGACGTCGTTGAACAACTCCTCTAAGTAGTAGATCACGTTGCGGGCTTCATCGATCGGTTCTGGCCGCTCCTGGTGTAGTTCGTCTGTCTGAACGATCCCCTCCACAAGTTCTGTGATACGACGCTCGATACGGGCTAGTTGACGTCCCGGCGTGCCTGGACGTGAACGCTCATCCAGCAACTCGTGGATCGACCGTAACTTGTCCAAAATCGACCGTCGTGCGGCCTCTGTAGGGTGCGCCGTGAAGACAGGATGTACGTCGAGTCGCCGTGCAAAGCTGGTGATTTCGTCGAGGCTCATGCCGCTGGCGCGGATACGATCGAAAGCATCACCAAGCGGGTCATCATCACCCTGACCCTCACCCATAGTGTCGACGCGATGGAGCTGTTCGGCCGTGTTAGCCAGGTGGAAGTAGATTGTGAACGCTCGAACCAACCGGACTGCCGACCAGAGTTGGGTTCGATTTAGCTCGTCGAAAAGCTGGGCCCGCAGGGCTGGATCTGGACGTTCCCTGAGTGACCGTGTCCTCGTTCTTACGCTCTCCTCTAGTTCGTACAGCTCGTCGCCAAACTGTGAGCGCAAGACACGCCCGAGCACAGCGCCGAGCAGCCTGATATCGGAACGAAGGGCGCGTTCGCCGTTCGAGCTGTGGGATCCATTAGAGTCGTCGGTGTTTGAAATCACGGAAACAATGATATCGGTCGTTGTGATTGGACATGTCCCGGACCGTCCCCGCTATCATGCGTTTCGCCGAAATCAAGTTGAGCAGTAGGAGTCCACCAATGCCAGATCTCCCACAGGTAGTTGTCATAGCACCGTACGACGCTCCCACGGTTGAGGAACGTGCCGCACTCGAGGGGATTGATTGCGAATTGATTTCTGCCTCGGTGGCTTCGCCGGGAGAGGTGTTTGAGGCGATAAAAGAAGCGACGGTAGTTTTGAACTACCACTCCGACATCCCGCGTGAGATGTTTGAACAGATGCCTAATTGCAAGCTCATGGTGCGATACGGCCACGGCTACGACACGGTTGACCTTCAGGCCGCCAGCGACAATGGAGTCATGGTGACGAACATCGCGGGGGCGACCAGCGAAGAGGTTTCCAACCACGCGCTGGCCCTGATTCTTGCCTGTGCACGTGATCTAAAACGTCAAGACAGGGCGATGACCGAGGGCCGGTGGATTGGCAACGACTCTCGATCTGTGGCCCGTCGTATCTACGGCGAGACGCTCGGCGTCATCGGCATGGGCAACATAGGGCGTGCCACGGCGCGGAAGGGGAGGGCGCTTGGGATGAATGTGCTGGTGTACGACCCATACGTTGGTCCGTGGCTGGCCATCGAGTACGACATCGAGTTCGTGGATGACGTGAACACGATCTTTTCCGAGTCCGACTACATCTCCCTCCATACGCCACTTAATCCGCAAACGCACCATATCGTGAACGCCACTACGCTTGCGCTCATGAAGCCAGATTCCTACCTCATTAATACCTCCCGGGGCCCGGTCGTAGACGAAACGGCACTACTGGATGCTCTGAACAGCAACAAGATCGCGGGAGCCGCGCTTGACGTGTTTGAGAAAGAGCCCCCCGACCCGGACAATCCACTTTTGCACAGAGAAGACGTCATAGTTACGCCACACATCGCGGGTTCGTCGGAAATCGGTTGGGCCACCATCTGTCGTCGAGCCGGAGAAGAAGCTGCCCGGGCACTACGTGGAGAGCGGCCGACAGTCGTCGTAAACCCGGAGGTATTCCCCAAACTGGGAATTTAACTGGACCGACACTTCACAGGCTGAGAATTGTTGTCCAATGGACTGAGTGTCTGGCCATCAGAATTCGGCGACAACAGCCAGAGGCGATAAATTCTGAGGTCAGATCGGATTTGCCTCTGCCATCGGCCGGGGGGGGCCATTTGTCGAAATATCGGTCGATAAATCTGCGTTTGCCGCGTAATGGAAAAGCGCTGATTCTTCCGGTGATTGAGCCTCACGGGTATAGCCGAAAATCGGCTGGCACTCACCTGAGTAGCGTTACGGCTGGCCTGCGGTATACTCAGCCCAGCGGAGCAAGAGTTCTGCGCAGTAGCTCGCACACACGGGCGACCTGCATTACTTGAATAAAAGAAGGAGGTGGTCGATTTAATGTCTGATAGTACCAGCGGGGGCAGTCTGCTTTAAGGCGCCCAAGTAGGCAGATTGCCTCCATGAGTGGGGCCACCCGGCAGGGATTTATCTCCCAGCCCGGTGGCCCCACTTTCATTTCCGGAACTTTTTAACTTCCCAGC
>JAPKBN010000071.1 GCA_026421215.1 Dehalococcoidia bacterium | reverse complement strand
TGACGAAGCCGAGTCGGACGACGATGAGTCTGCGGACGATGACGAAGCCGAGTCGGACGACGATGAGTCTGCGGACGAAGAAGAGAAGGACTAAGGCAACAGGACGCACCGGCCGGGCTATTGCCCTGGCTGGTTTTGATGTCTGCGACGTCCACCGCAGGCGTCTGCAGCGGAGACCAACATCCCATGCCTAGTGACGGAACTGTCGATCCGGAAATCAACGCTCCGGATGGTGACGCGCAGGAAATCCTTCCTGTAGGCACACCGGTTACAAGACCGGCTGGACGCCTGTTGAACCGCCGGGAACTGGTCACGCAAAAACAGGCTCAGAGCCGCCGAAATCGCCCCTTCTTCATCGGCGGATTCGTATTATTCATTGCCATCCTAGCGTTGCCTATATACGCGTACATCAATAATTTTGTGCTGCCACCTCGTGAGGTCGCGGTTCAGGTCAACGACGCTTATTACACCCGCGGCGACGTTGTTGATTTCGTGCGTTTCCACCAGCGGTTGGCGTTGGAGGCCGGCGAAGAGTTCCGAATTACCGATCAGCTCCTGACGGCACTTGAGACGATCTCTGAGAACGAAATCGCTTACCAAAAAGCTCCCCTTCTTAGCATCACGGTCACGGAAGAAGAAATCCAGAGCGCTATACGGGAAACGATCGGTTTCCCAGGTCTTACTTCCTCGATGGCCGCTGAATCCAATGTCGAATCAGACATCTCAGAAGCCTTCCGCCAGTTGCTCAACAGGATCCAACTAAGCGAAGACGCTTACAGCGAAATCATCAAAAAAGGCCTCTTCCGTGAAAAGGCGCGGCGAGAACTTCAACGCGATGTCCCGCTCCTCCAGCCACAGGTCCACCTGTACGCCCTTGAGTTCAAACTCGACACCGACCCGGGTATTGAACGCTCCCGAAAACGGCTTGCCACTGGCGATTCGATCGCGCAGGTCGCTATAGATCTGTCCCAGGAACTGGCTGTAGCCCGGACGCAAGGCGACCTCGGGTGGGTGCCGCAGTTCGTATTACCTGATCGGGATGTCGAAGATTTGATATTCGGCCTGAACGAAAACGGCCAGAAGAATCTCCTGCCGAACACCCTCAGTGAATCGCAATGGGATGGTGAAAGCGCCGTATACCGTTACTACTACATCGATGAGGTCTCTGACGCCCGTGAGCTGGACCAGGAAGACTTGGACACGATTACCGACCACTCACTTGCCGTCTGGCTGGAAGACCAGCGTGTCTTGATTGAAGAGTACAAACTGCGGTTCGACAGCGATATCTTTGAGTGGATCGGCACTCAGGTTCTCAATACGAACATCACGGTCGAAGGCACCGCAACACCTCTTCCAGGGACAGGGCCTGTGGACATTGGCGATCTCCTGAGCAGAGGCAACTAGTAACCATGAACGCGTCAAACCTGTCGCCCAACAATGCACGGGGTGGTATTGGGTTGCTCGGTGTGGGAGTCGTCGGATCAGCAGTAGCGTCCGCGATACTCTCCGCTGAAGGTCAACGACAGGGTCTTCGCCTGTGCGGAGCTGTAGTGCGAGACACGACGCGTCAACGCGACGTTGAACTCCCGGCAGGCATGTTGTCATCCGACCCGGATACGGTCCTTGGATCGCCCGATGTGGACATCGTTGTAGAGCTCATGGGCGGTGAAGAGCCGGCTATGGAGTACATCTCTGTCGCCCTGTCTGCCGGCAAGCACGTGGTCACCGCGAACAAAGAGGTCATCTCCAAACACGGAGAAAAACTTCGAAACTTAGCCACCGCAAACAACGTCTCCCTCCAGTACGAGGCCAGCGTCGGTGGCGGCATCCCCATCATCAACCCGCTGCTTAACGATCTCGCCGCCAATCAGATCCTAGGATTGCGGGCGATCATAAACGGCACGACCAATTACATCTTGACGCAGATGGCATCCGGGGGAGTGTCTTTCGACGATGCCCTCGCAGATGCACAGCGCCTTGGTTTCGCGGAAGCAGACCCCACTGCTGACGTTGATGCGTTCGACGCCATGTACAAGATTTCGATCCTCGCGAGGCTGGCGTTCGGCGTCGATGTGCCTATCGAGAATATCTTCCGCGAGGGCATCAGGCGAACTGCGTCTCAGGACTTCCGTTACGCGAAAGAACTGGGATACACCATCAAACTGCTCGCAGCGGCGCGGCGTGAAGACGGCGGATTGCTGGTGCGAGTTCACCCGGCACTAGTGCCGTCAGACGTTCCAATGGCCAAGGTAGAGGGCGTTCTGAACGTCGTCGAGGCCGAGGGCGACCTTGTCGGGCCGCTCTGGCTCCAGGGGCGCGGCGCCGGCGCAGAACCAACGGCCAGCGCAGTGATGGGTGACGTGCTGCGCACCCTTTCAGTCTTCCGGGGTGGCGGACATGTGCCGCAGGCGCGGCCGATCAATCCCGATCTACCCCTCGTCGAGATGGCGACACACGAGTGCAAATACTACATACGGCTCACGGTTCGTGACCGTCCCGGGGTACTTGCCCAAATCGCGGGCGCTCTAGGGGATATGGACATCAGCATCGCATCTGTATTGCAGATGGATTCCGATCCGGACCGTGGGAATGCCGATCTCGTGATAATGACGCACCCGGCGCGAGAAGCTAATATGCAACGAGCGGTCGAGCGTATCGATGCTTTAGGGGATGTAGGCACCGTCGCAAACGTGATTCGTGTGGAGTCTTATCCCTCGGCCAGGTAATCGCCTGCCCGATAACCTCAACCATTCTGGAATTCTGGACCCTCTCATGCTGAGCATCGCGCACAAGCGGGCAGCAGGCAGATGGGTATTGCACGGAGCCTCTGCTTGGGAATGCTTGGCGGCGTAATGGAGCGGTACGGCAGTTATCTGCCGATGACGTCCAGTACGCCAATTGTGACCCTGAAAGAAGGAAGCACACCTCTTGTTCGTTCACGGGTTATCGGCCCGGAACTTGGGTGCGAAGCCCTGTATTTCAAACTTGAAGGTTCCAACCCCACCGGCTCCTTCAAGGACCGTGGGATGTGTTTCGCCGTCGCCAAGGCGATTGAAGGCGGGGCTCAGCACATCATCTGCGCCTCAACTGGCAACACCAGTGCCTCGGCCGCCGCATACGGTGCACGCTACGGTCTAAGCACAGTCGTGGTCGTGCCAGCGGGCGAGATCGCCATAGGCAAACTTGCGCAGGCGATGGCGTACGGCGCCAGGATTCTGGCGGTAAACGGTAACTTTGACGATGCGCTGAGACTTGTCCGGGAGGCCTCTGAGCAGCTTGAGCTTGCGCTCGTAAACTCGGTTAACCCGTTCCGAATCGAGGGCCAAAAGACAGGCGCTTTCGAGATCGTCGACGAGATAGGTGACGCGCCAGATTTCCTTTGCATCCCCGTCGGCAATGCCGGGAATATCACTGCCTACTGGCGCGGGTTCAACGAGTACAAAGACAAAACCGACGGACGCGTACCGCGCATGATGGGCTTCCAAGCGGCAGGCGCTGCACCCATCGTGGACGGCGCTCCCGTACTCAAACCTAGGACCATCGCCTCAGCGATCAAGATCGGTAACCCGGCCAGCTGGCGTTACGCAGAAGAGGCAAGGGACGAATCTGACGGCATGATTGAGGCGGTAACCGATGATCAGATCATGGATGCCTATCTGAGACTGGCCCGTCAGGAAGGGATTTTCTGCGAACCCGCCTCAGCTGCATCGGTGGCGGGGGTGCTCCGTATGCCTGAATTAGGAGTATCTTTAGCCGGTCGCACCGTTGTCTGTATTTTAACTGGCAACGGATTGAAGGATCCGTCGACGGCGGAACAGCGGGCTTCAGTCGAGCTCGAGTACGTCGAGCCGGATTTCGCACAGTTCGAGGCTGTCCTCAGAAGCGACCCAAAATCATCCCTTTGAATCACGGATACAGACATACGGACACGTCAGAGTCGAATCAGTCGGACCAGCCCTGTCGGCCCATCATCTCCGAGTCTCGCCCCTATGTTGTGGTAGGCGTTCCCGAATCGACGCAAAGGACACGCACCTGTGAGTGATCTAGAGGTTCGTATAGAGACTTTCGATAGTATTGGGGAGGACTGGGAACGACTTCTCGGTGAATCTTCGGATCTGTCACCGTTCGCAACCCCCGCCTGGCAACAGACGTGGTGGCAGATGTTTGGCGACGACGCTGATCTAAAGCTTCTGACCGTGATACAGGACGGAGATGTGAAGGGCCTTGCCCCATTTATGCGCCGCGGCAACGAAGTGTCCTTTCTCGGAGAGTCCGACCTCGTCGACTACCACCACTTCCTTCATTCCGGTATCGAAGATGCGGCTTTCTACGACACAGTGTTTGAACACCTCTCAGCGGTCGAATCTTTAAACTCTGTCAGGCTTACCTCCATCCCCGAGTGGTCTGTGGCTTACAAGGCCGTGCCGGCCGCCGCCCTCGCAGCAGGCTGGCAAGTGCAAGAGACGTTTGAGGACGTTTCTCCAGGTCTCGAGCTAACAGACACCTGGGATGATTACGTGTCCGGGCTGAACAAGAAGGACCGACACGAATTGCGGAGGAAACTGCGACGGCTAGAACGGTCTGCCGAGATCAATCATGTCGAGTACTACACGCCTGAAGACATCACCGCCAACCTAGATGACTTTGTCCGCCTGCACCGCATGAGCACCCCGGACAAGGCCGAGTTCATGACAGACTACAGGGAAGAGTTTTTCCGGGCCGTTGTGACAAATATGGCCAAGGTTGGAATCTCTCGTCTCTACTTCCTTGAGGTCGATGGCGTACGCGCCGCCACCTCGATCTGCTTTGTCCACGGCGATAGCCAACTCGTCTACAACAGTGGATATGACCCGGAATATCGAGCACTAAGCGTCGGGCTACTTAATCACGCCATGACGATCAAACTCGCCATCGAAAACGGAGTCAGGTACTTCGATTTCCTTAGGGGCGATGAGTCCTACAAGTACCACCTTGGAGCCCATGACCGTTCCCTATACAACCTTGTCGTCACCCGTGCCTAACGGCTCGAGGTTTTCGACGGGCCCCGGATTCTCAGAATTTCAGGGCCGCCCGGAGCTCCGTGTTGCCGTCCTGACGGTGCACGGTTGCCCGATCGTACGCGCCGGAGAGAAAGACGCCGGCGGCATGAACGTTTATGTGCTTGCAACCGTCACGGAACTGGCGTCACGCGGAGTCCGAGTGGACGTGTTCACGCGGTCCCATGATCCGTCAGATCCACAGATCATCGATCTTGCGCCGGGAGCTCGGGTGATACATCTGAAAGCCGGTGCGGTCAGACCGGAGAAAAACGCTGTTTATGATCTCCTTCCAGAGTTCACAGATCGCGTCGTCGATTTCGTTCGTGAAGAAGGCGGCGAATACGACGTGATCGTCAGCCACTACTGGCTGTCTGGACTTGTCGGAGAAAAACTGGCGACCAAATGGGCACTCCCACATGTCACAAGTTTCCACACGCTGGCCGAAGTGAAGCGCCGTGCGCGCCCGGGTGAGATGGAGATTCCCGAACGATCCGGCGGGGAACGGCAGATCGCCCGAAATTCGGATCGGATTATTGCATGGAGCGCACACGAACGCGATCTTCTTGCCGAGCTGTACAGTGCGGATAAAGATCGGATCCTGATAATTCCGCCCGGTGTCGACACGAAGATGTTCCGGCCCCATGACAGGCTGAACTCTCGTCGAGTACTTGGCCTTCCCGAGGACGGCAAGATCCTGATGTATGTCGGGCGCGTCGAGCGTCTTAAGGGCATCGAGATTCTGATCCAGGCCGTCGCCGGTATGGAGGAGGAAGACGATGTCACGCTTCTCGTGATCGGAGGAGATGAAATCGACCCGGAACGACAGCGCCTCGGACAGGTGGTTGATCGACTGGGCATCACCGATCGTGTGAAGTTCTTGCCGTCCGTAAAACAGGAACAGCTGCCCGAATACTACTCGGCGGCAGATGTCTGCGTGTTCCCGTCTTATTACGAAAGTTTCGGGCTGGCGGCACTTGAGGCCATGGCCTGCGGAACGCCGGTTGTAGCATCCCGTGTGGGCGGCCTCCCGTCTATTGTGCGGGAGGGTGAAACCGGTTACCTGATCCCGTCAAGGTGTCCGGCGGCGTTTATTCAGCGGATAGAAATACTGACGATCAACGATCACCTTAGGACTTTGATGGGACGCGCCGCCCGAGAGCGTGCCTTGGAGCTGAGCTGGGGCATCGCAGTAGACAGCTTGCTGAGCGTGTTCTGCGGGCTTGCAGAAGAACGGGTCCTAGACTCGCTAGAAGCCGGCGGAGTACCGGCGGCGGATTAACTGTTTTGCCAAGACGGCGCTTAGGGACGTATGAAAATACTCTCGCCCGAGGGCATTCCACATCTTTCCATCCGTCAATCCAACGCAGGTGAAAAAGACCGTAGGCGATAAATAGTACCCCGCCCACCAATACCGTCGGCCTGAACCCGGTTCAGGATCGGCCACTTCCTATGCGCCGCCCGAAGCACCGAGCATCATCCACCCCCGGGTTCTTGTCACTGGCATAGCAACGTAAAGTTGACCAACCGGACCCCAA
>JAPKBN010000070.1 GCA_026421215.1 Dehalococcoidia bacterium | reverse complement strand
CCTTGACCCTCACATCAGACGCGTTCCGTAAAGCGAGCAACTTCATGAAGTTGCTCGCTCGTCCGCTTGAACGCGCCATGTTCCAACATGAGGTGGAAGACGGCCCAAAACAAGCGATTATCGATGCCCTTGCCAAGTTTCAGAATGATGACGGCGGCTTCGGACACGGAATCGAACCGGACATCTGGATGCCTGACTCGTCCCCTTTATCGACCACCGTGGCCCTGCAACACATCAGCGCGTTGGGCTTATCACAAGACCATCCGCTGGTTACCGGTGCGGTCGCTTACCTGATCGATGATTACGATACCAAGCGCGCCGGATGGAGTAAGGTTTCGTGGGAAGTTGAGGATGCTCCGCATGCCCCGTGGTGGAACTACAGTCCGAAGCTGGACGGGCCGTTCGATCCCGCTGGTTGGGGCAATCCGTCTGCCGAAATAATCGGGTACTTCCACGAATACTCAACGCTGGTTCCACGGGCATTTCTCGATAGTACAACGGCCCTCGCCCTTGAAAATCTCGCAGAACAACCGGCCGAGATCGAGATGCACGTCTTGCTCTGTTACCTGCGTATGCAGGCGCGTCTCCCCGATCACATTGCAGCGGGGTTATCAGATCAGCTCACGGCAGCCGCTCGAGCCGTAGTCGCAACAGACCCATCGGAATGGAAGTCTTATCACGCACCACCCACTAGGTTGGCCCCAAACCTTGATTCTCTACTGACGGGCAGCCTGAGGCCTACGACCGATAAATATCTCGACCACTTGATCGAATCACAATCAAGTGACGGGAGTTGGACACCGTTCTGGACTTGGGGCGAGCAATACACGCATGCGTGGGAGGTCGCCAAACGCCAGTGGGCCGGGTATTTGACACTGATCAACTTACGAACCCTCAAGGCGTACAACCGCATCGAGAGCGCTTAGATATCTATACATGGACCGAATGACGTTTCCGGGGTATCGTCCCCGGCATCGCCGTTCCGAATCTGAGGAGAGACCAATGATCGAGTACCAGGATGTCGCAACCGCAATTCAGCGAGAACGCGGTGAAGCAGTTGTAGTAACAGCCATGACGCAGTCAAAGTTCTGGAAAGAGGCCTCAGACCGGCCCGAATTGGACATACCGACGAATAATTCAATGGGCAAGGTATCGTCCATCGCGCTTGGCATCGCGCTCGGCGCTCCAGACCGGAAGGTCATTGCACTGGACGGCGATGGCAGTTTGATCATGAACATGGGCAGCCTAGTCACCGTCGGCAACAAGTCACCTAAGAACTTTGTCCACGTGGTGTATGACAACGGCGTTTACGCCATCACAGGCGGCCAGCCCATCGCAGGTGCCGGAGTAATAGACTGGCCCGCCATCGCGATGGGGAGCGGATATAAGGCCGCTTACTCGTTCGAAGATACGGAAGAGATGGCGACCGAGATGCCGCGCATCATGGCGGAGGATGGGCCCATCTTGATCCGGATCCAAGTGAAACCGGTGATCACGACGAACCTCGGCGTTATCCAGACCTGGGAATCGAACGCCGTCATGCCCCGACAGATGCGTTCCGTAAAGGTTGAATTAGCCAAAAGTTAATCATGGGCAACGCTAGCAGTGGATTCCCATGTGACTGAAACCGATAGATCCGGGCGGGCGTTGTCCCCCCAAGACGACGAGCATAAGTTCGAGCGGTGAGCAGAGGTTAATCGGCCGCAGCCGTTCCCGTTGATTCGCTTCGGCTCAACTTTTCCACCTTGACGGCACAAGCCTTGAACTCCGGTGTTTCGGTGATGAAGTCGTATGCGTCGATCGTCAGCACGTTTGTTGGCGCCGTCTCTGGATGGGCGAACGCCATGAATATGGCGCCCTTTGGCGAGCGATCCGTCACCTTGGCGTGGACCTCCAGGGAACCGCGGCGTGACGATACGCGCACGACCTCGCCGTCCTCGATACCTAGCGCTAACGCGTCCACCGGGTTGAGCTCTGCTAACTCGTGAGGCACAAGTTCCTCGAACCCTATCGCTCTGCCGGTCTGCGTACCCGTGTGATATGTGGAACGTCGGCGGCCCGTCGTCAGGAACAATGGGTAATCATCGTCCGGCTCCTCGACCGGCGGGATGTGATCGACTGGAGCGAACTGGCCCGGCAGGCCGGAGTCCATCTCATCCTGGTGTAGGAACACCGTGCCGGGATGATCTGGCGTTGGGCAAGGCCACTGAAGCCCGCCCTCCTGATCGAGCCGATCATATGAAATACCACTCAGGATAGGAGCCAGCGCCGCTACCTCGTCCCACACTTCAGAGGCCGAGTCAAGATCCTGGGGAACTCCCATGTAATCGAACAGATCCAGCAGAATTCGCCAATCGGCCCTCGCCTCACCCGGTGGATCGACCGCTTTCCGAACCCGCTGTACCCTTCGCTCAGAGTTTGCGAATGTGCCTTCGACTTCTGCAAAGGCCGCCGCCGGCAGGACAACGTCCGCCAATCGAGCTGTGTCGTTCATGAATATGTCCTGGACCACCACAAATTCGGCCGCATCAAGAGCGCGTCTGCTGTGGCCAGAACAGGGATCCGATACAACTGTGTTCTCGCCCATGATGAACACGGCTTTCACCTCGCCCTTGATCATCTGGTCCATGGCCGTGATCTTGGTGATGCCTCGGCGCTTTGGTAGTGGTGTGCCCCACGCCTTCTCGAATTTCTCCCGGACTTCCGGCTTCTCTAGCTTCTGGTATCCCGGCAGGTCGGTCGGCAGTGCGCCCATGTCTGACACACCCTGCACGTTGTTCTGGCCGCGCAGCGGGTTCACGCCTGCGTTTTCCCTACCAAAGTTTCCGCACAGCAACGCCAGGTTGGCGACTGCCTGGACGTTGTGCGTACCGCATGAGTGCTCTGTGATGCCGAGCGTGTAGCAGATTGAGGCCTTTGGCGATGCCGCCGCATATTCACGAGCGGTTGCAACGATCTGCTCCGCCGGGACGCCCGAGATTCCCTCTACAAACTCCGGCGTGTACATCTCCAGGTGCTTCGAAAGCGCCTCAAAGCCTTCCGTGCGGTGTGCAACATACTCGACGTCGTAGAGATTCTCTTTGATGATCACGTGGGCCATGGCGTTCAAGATCGGGATGTCGGTGCCTATCCTCAGCTGCACGTGCCTTTTAGCCCAACGGGTCAGCTCAATCTTCCGCGGGTCTATGACTACCAGGTTCGCCCCTCGCCGCACGGCTTTTTTCATACGGAGCGATATAACGGGGTGCGCTTCAGTGGTGTTGGACCCGATCACGAGGAGCATGTCCGCCCCGGCGATCTCCTCGATTGAGTTGCTCATCGCACCTTTGCCAACCATGACCGCCAGACCGGCGACCGTCGGGGAGTGTCAGGTACGTGAACAGTTGTCTATGTTGTTGGTCCCAAGCGCCACCCGGGCAAATTTCTGAGCGAGGTAGTTCGATTCAGAGGTGGTTCGGGCGGAACTCCAGAACACCATCGAGTCAGGGCCGTCCACGTCCTTGTAGTGCTTGAGCTTGTCCGTAATCAGCGTGAGCGCACTGTCCCAGCTTGCAGGTTCGAACGCACCCTGGGCGTTCTTGATAAGTGGCGTCGTCAGGCGCTCATCACTGTTGATGAAGTCCCATGATCCAAACTGGCCTTTGACACAAAGTGATCCCTGGCTCGGGGCTGAAAAGTCGGGCTCGGACCCGATCAGGTCTCCGGCCTGCGTGATCAGGTTGATGCCACAACCGACACCGCAATATGGACAGATGGTGGATGTGCGATCTACTGCGGTGCCCGGCCCGAGCGGTACGAAGTCGCCCGAGGGTCCCGGGACGCTCTGTAACATCTCTTCCGCCAAGTCGCCGTTCCACGCCATCGGCGTCGGCATAACGGCGTCCGCCAGTTTCCGATTCGTGAGTGCGCCTGTGGGACAAGTGTTTACGCACTGGCCGCAGAAGGTGCAGGGGCTCTCCATCAGCAGGTTGTTGAACTTGCTGAAAATGGTCGAGTCCTGCCCTCGCCCTGTAACCGTTATGGCAGACGCTTGTTCCCAGTCATTACAGATATTCGTGCATCGAAAACAGGCGATGCACAGGTCGTAATCCCGCTTAATAAACGGGTTAGGGTCGGCGACCTTCTTGCGTCGATCCAATGGATTGAACGCGTCGGGCTGAGCGTCGTACTCGCGTACCGCCGCCTGGAACTCGTAATCGCCAAGGGCTTCCGTCTGCCCAATCTTGGACGGATCTTCGATCTCAGACAGGAGCATTTCGAGTAAGGTCTTGCGGTACTCAACGATCTCGTCCGTGTGCGTCTGGACGCTCATGCCGGGTTCTGAAAACGCCGTGCAGGAGGCGACCGTCTCTTTACGGCCGTTCACCTCGACCTCGACCAGGCACATTCGACAAGTGCCCTGCGGTTCAAGTCGATCGTCGAAACACAGCGTCGGCACACTTGCGCCTGCGTCGCGCAGCACCGCCAGCACCCGCCCACCGGGACGGTTTGGAACAATTACCCCGTTAACGTCGATCGGGGCCTCGGTAGCAATAGAGGTCATGGTCTGGAATCTGTCCATGCGGGATTAACGTGAGTGGAACCCGTTCGGCCCTACTCAGGTTCCCAACACCCCAAAAATCTGGCCATCGTCGTCCAGATCGATATCCAGCGCATTAGGCTTCGAGGGAAGTCCCGGTAGAGTCATTATGTCACCTGCAAGCGTTACGATCTGTCGAGCGCCTGCAGAAATGCGCAGTTCCTGTATCGGAAGAACGTGGCCGGTGGGGACGTTGCGCAGGCGCGCATTTGCCGAAACCGAAAGGTGGGTCTTGGCCATACAGATAGGAAACTTCCAGCCATTCGCCTCGAACCGGCGCGCCGTCGTGCGCGTCATTCGGCCCCACACAACACGATCAGCGCCATAAAGACGGTCCGCCATCAACTCAACCTTGTCGATGGTCGAAACCTCGTCGTCGTAGATCAGAGAAATATCGGACCCAGCGTCAGCCACGGCGACCACCATTTCCGCCAACTCCTTCATACCGTCGCCACCCTCAGCGAACCCGTTCGCCTCGGCAACGCCCTTTGCGCCGGCGTCCAGCGCGGCAGTCTTGATCGCCTTCAACTCCTCCGGCGTGTCTTCAGGAAATCGGTTTATCGCCACCACAGCGTTTAACCCGAATAGGCTCGTGATTCGAAGGGCGTTCCGAAGGTTATCCGTCCCGATCTTGACGGCATCAGCGTTCGGCGTTGTCAGCTCTTTGAGATCGACCCCACCGTGATACTTCAGTCCTCGCACCGTGCATACAACCACCGCCGCATCGGGCTTCGGACCGCCCTGCCTGACCTTGATGTCCATGAACTTCTCGAACCCGAGGTCGGCACCAAACCCCGCCTCGGTGACCACGTAATCAGCGGTCGCAATAGCAAGTTGATCCGCAAGGATGGAACTGCAGCCGTGAGCGATGTTTCCGAACGGTCCCATATGGACGATCGCCGGTTGACCCTCAAGGGTCTGGCAGAGGTTGGGCTTCAGGGCGTCTCTCAGGAGGGCCATCATCGAGCCGACTCCTCCGATTTGATCTGCCGTTACGGGAGTTCGGTCGCGAGTCCATCCAACGACGATGTCCCCCAGCCGGTTACGCAGATCTTCGTATCCGTTGGCGAGCGCCAGAATTGCCATGATCTCTGATGCGGCACTAATGTCATAACCGGTCTGCCGCATCGGGCCATCGCCGTTCAGGCCCACCGCTGCGTTGCGAAGGGCACGGTCCTCGGCATCGGTTACACGACGCCAGGTAATGCCTTCAGCCTCAAACCCATCGATTTGATGCCGGTACACCACGTTGTCGGTCATTGCGGCGAGAAGGTTGTGGGCGGACATCATGGCGTGGAAATCGCCCGTGAGATGGAGGTTGATCTCCTCCGCCGGCTGGACCGTCGCCTTACCGCCCCCGGTGCCACCGCCCTTGGCTCCAAATACCGGGCCCAGCGAGGGTTGCCGAATTGTCAGAGCGGCTCGCTTTCCGATCTTCGCCAATCCCTGAACCAGCCCAACGGCGGTCGTGGACTTGCCTTCGCCAGCGGGTGTCGGCGTAATCGCCGTGACAACGATTAGCTTGCCACCGGAAGCGTTGGAGGGAAATGAGTCCAACGGGATCTTCGCTTTATCGCGCCCATATGGCTCGATATCGCTAGCGGAAATTCCAAGATCGGACGCAACGTCAACTATCGGTCTCAATCGGTTCCTCCGAGATATTAGCGAGGTGTTGGCGAGAAATTCGCGGGGCTTCAAAGGACCGAGTTCGTACATGCCAGAACCACTCTCCGACATCAGCGTACGATTGAGCCAGCTTTAGGAGAACCACGTTTCAGTCAATCCCTCAACGCTGTAGGGACGCTTCAAACCCGAAGGAGGGTACTAGATCACGCCGCGGCGGCGCGCCCTTGCACCACAAGCAGAACTACATAAAGGAACGATATTAGTTGGAATGTAGCAGTCATTAACGCGAAGAGGGGCGGCGCTTTTTGCACCGCCCCTCTTTCATGTTTCCTATGAATCCCTAGATGAACAGAGGGCCGAAGATCACCGAGACCACAGCCATCAGCTTCAACAGGATGTTGATAGCCGGGCCAGAAGTGTCTTTGAATGGGTCGCCGACCGTGTC
>JAPKBN010000027.1 GCA_026421215.1 Dehalococcoidia bacterium | reverse complement strand
ACGTAAGATCAAGTACCGGAGTTGATTTCTTCCTTTGAACTTTTTTATCGACGTTGACTACACATTAATTTCTGCCAACGGAGCGCTCCGACCGCATGCAGACACGCTGTTCAGTCGTGTAACCGAAGCCGGACACGCTATGTATATATGGTCCGGCGTGGGCATCCGAAAGTATGAAATGACGCGGCATCGGATCGACCCGATGGTCACCGATTATTTCGAGAAACCGACCGCTGACTATCGGGCTGCGGTGGAACGGGCCGACCTGCCGGTGTCACCGGATCTTGTGGTGGACGATCACGAGGAAATCGTCCACGAGTTCGGGGGAGTGGTGGTCCGGCCTTACTTTTTTGCGGACGACGATGACAAAGAGTTACTCAATGTGGCAAACGCGCTGCTGGATTACGCCAACTCGGGGAGTTCTTCGTTCGTCCGATTCGTAAGTCCGCGTAACGGAGCTGGTTAATTGGCGATTCGCCTGCTGGACGATGCCACCGCGGCCCGCATCGCTGCGGGTGAGGTGATTGAGCGCCCGGCTTCTGTGGTGAAGGAGTTGGTCGAAAATGCTCTGGATGCTGGCGCGACACGCATAGATATAGAGATCGACGGCGGCGGATCCGAGCTGATCCGAGTGGTCGACGACGGGGCAGGTATCGCGCCAGGCGAACTTGAACTGGCGTTCGAGCGATTTGCCACGAGCAAGGTTGATGAGACTTCCGATCTGTTCGGCATTGCCACACTGGGGTTCCGCGGTGAGGCGTTGCCCAGCATCGCGTCTGTATCACGGGTTGAGGCATCAAGTAGGCCGGCTGACGAGGATGCGGGCGAAAGACTGTTACTGGAGTTCGGGGAACGCGAGGAGTTCGGCAAGACGGGGGTTCCTGCAGGAACATCGGTTACCGTTCGAGGACTTTTCTCGAACGTACCGGCCCGCCGGAAATTTCTACGATCTCCGGGTGCAGAACTCGGGCGTATCCAGTCACTTGTGACCTCTTATGCGCTGGTGCGGTCCGATGTAGCGTTCCGGTTGGGCGCAGATGGACGCCAACGCCTGGTTACCCCAGGCGGAGGTGATTTACGTGGGGCGGTCGCCGGTACGTACGGCGGGCGTGTAGCTGAGGCTATGCTGGAACTACCGGAGAGGGAGCTTTTTCCCGATGGAGGACCTGCAACTTTCGCCGTCGGAGGTTTGACTGGGGCTCCCTCTATCAGTCGTGGGAATCGGCGGTTCATTACCCTGGGTATCAACGGGCGATGGATACAGAGCAAACGCATCACGTATGCCATCGAGCAGGCGTATCACGGCTTTCTTGGAGCGCGCAGATTTCCGATCGCAGTCGTGCTGGTACGAGTGCCGCTGAACGACGTGGATGTGAACGTGCACCCGGCGAAAACGGAAGTCAGGTTCTTGCGCGAGGATCTCGTTTTTGGAGAGGTTCAGCGGGCGGTTCGGTCTGTACTCATCTCCAATGCACCGGTGCCATCGTTTCGTCCGACCGCCCCGTCTCATACGTTTGCCGGTGTGGGCGGCACTGGCTCTGTGGGAAGGTCGATAGTGAATGCGCCGAGGACTGATCTTGAACAGAATCCACTTTGGCCTTCACGCAATGAAGCGGTTTCGCCCGGCGGGTTTGGCACCGGGACGGATTCTGGTGCCGAGTCGGGCTCGACAGAAATGCCTGTACTTCTACCCGGGGGTGACCCCGGGCAGACGCAGCGGGAGACCCTGCCGGTTCTAAGGTTGATTGGTCAGGCGCAGGAGACGTATTTGATCGCCGAGGGGCCAGATGGCGTGTACCTGATCGATCAGCACGCGTCGCATGAGCGGATTCGATTTGAAGAGATCACCAGGGCACTCAATACGGGCGCCCCGGACGCACAGCAGATGCTTGAACCAGAGCCGGTGGCGCTCGATCCACGACAGGAAGAACTTCTGGCCGATCAAGGTGACCTGATCGCCGGGTTGGGGTTTGTTGTCGAATCGTTCGGACCGGGAACGGCGTTGATTCGGGGGATACCACGCATGCTGGCAGACCGCACATCGACGGCGGGCGACGCTTTCCGGGGTCTACTGGACGAAGTGGCCTCAGGAGGGCGGAATGATGTCTGGCGTGATCGATTGATAGCCACCCTGGCCTGTCATTCTTCCGTGCGTGCAGGGATGCAACTGACGGATGATGAGGGTAGGGCGCTTTTGAGAAGCCTTGAGAAGGCAGACCAACCACACACCTGCCCGCATGGCAGACCGACCATGATCCACATGAGCCAGTCCGATCTTGAGCGAGGCTTCGGACGACGGTAGGGCGTCTCCTGGATGTCCTTGACGTAGCGGTTTTTTGCCGGGTCAGGCACGTATCCGGCGTTGGACCAGGGTTCCTCCACGCTGAGTTCGTTTTATAAACATCAGGCTTGTGATTCCTCTGCACCCCGGATCGCGCAGGCGAGATTCAACTCCGGACATGAACCGTCGGGCGATGGGGGTTGGTGTATATCCACCATCGGAAGAGGGAACTATCTTGCTCCTCCCTAGAATCAGTAGATGCCGACTATTCGTTGACCGCATATGAGCCGCGGGCTAAACTTTGGATGAACCGACCGACCGGTCGGTCGGTAGCAACCGTCCAACTTCCCTTACGAGCGTCGATGGCCGTACAGAACGAAACAACCCGTGACCGCATTCTTGAGGCCGCCGAAGACGCATTCGGCGAACACGGATACCACGAGACGTTGGTTGATGACATCGCTGGCCGGACTTCGCTGTCGAAGGGTGGCTTTTATTTCCATTTCCCGAGCAAAGAAGACCTGTTCTTTTCGGTTATCGATCGGCTTGCCAATCGATTGACCATCAGGGCGGAAGGTGCGGCGGCGAAATGCGCTTCCCCGCTCGTCGGCGTTGAAGCGGCGCTTACCGAGGTGTTGACCCGACTCGGGCGACGTCGTCGTATAGCCAAAGTGCTTCTCGTGCAGGGCTACTCTATGGGCTCGGCATTCGAGAAAAAACGGGTGGAGGTGTTCGGACAGTTCGCCGCAGTGATCAAGGACGGACTCGACAGGGCGGTCGTTGCGGGGGAGATATCTCCGACCAATACAGATGTCGTGGCCCGCGCCTGGCTGGGCGCGGTGAACGAGATTGTCGTGAACTGGGTATACCGCGGCTCGCCGAGTCCGACAGAGGCGCTTCCAGTACTTAGGACAATCCTGGTTGGGGGACTTGAGCGGCCCGACTCCAGTTTGGTTACGGAAACAGAGGGCAATGATGGCTAACGCGACACCGCAGGCTTCGACATCTGCATGGAGCCGGATCCTACTGTTCTCCGAGACGATCAAGTTCGAACACTCGGTGTTTGCGCTGCCTTTTGCCGTCGCAACCGCTTTTCTTGTTGCCGACGGACTTCCGGACTGGAATCCGCTCGTTTGGCTGGTCGTCGCCATGGTCGGGGCGCGGACTTTGGGCATGGGCGCGAATCGGGTCATCGATGCGCAGATAGACGGGCGTAACCCTCGCACTGCGAGCCGCGCAATCCCGGCGGGATTGATTAGTTCGCGACAGGTATGGGTCTATATGGGCGTTGCGCTGGCGGCGTTCCTGCTGGCTGTGTCACAACTCGACCGACTCGCCTGGTATTTGAGCCCGGTTGTGGTCGCCGTTCTCATGTTCTACCCGTACACCAAGCGCTTTACATGGCTCGCTCACCTCGCCCTCGGTGCCGTCTACATCATGATCCCGACCGGTACATGGGTCGCTCTGACCGGCGATCTCAACTGGGGCGTCACCTGGCTGGGGATCGGAGCCATGTTCTGGGTCGCCGGGTTTGACATCATTTACGCCACGGCAGACATAGATATCGACCGTGCTCAGGGCCTCAACTCCATACCGTCCCGGTTCGGCATTCGGGCCGCACTTTGGATATCTCGTTCATTCCACATGATGACCGTGATAGCGCTGGTTATCGCCGGCACACTACTGGAAGTCCATGCGCTTTATTACGTCGGTGCCGGGGCAGCCGCGCTGCTTCTGACATACGAACAACGGCTGATATCTCCGACCGATCTTTCGCGATTGGGAGCGGCGTTCTTCACCATGAACGGCGTCATCGCTGTGGTCTTCGTTGGGTTCGTTATAGCCGGAACGTTGGTGAACTGATGGCGAACTATGTTGTCGGGATTTCGGGCGGTAGTGGCGCACCGTACACCCGTCGGGTGATCGAGGGACTGGTCGAAGCCGGGCACGACGCGAAGATCGTTGTCACGGACGCAGGCCGGCGTGTTTTCGAGATTGAACTGGGCATCGCGCTGACGGGTGACCCGGCCGAAGATACGCGCATTTTGACGGACAATCTGGACCTTGGTGCAGGGTCTGGCTCCATAGAGTTGTTCGGCCAACGGAATGTCGCTGCTACCATCGCAAGTGGATCGTATGAGTGTGAAGGAATGGTGGTTGTGCCGTGCTCGATGGGAACACTTGCTCGTATAGCGACCGGCATTTCGTCAAACCTGCTTGAACGGGCGGCAGATGCCGCCCTTAAAGAGCGGAGGCACCTGATCCTGGTCCCGCGCGAAACGCCCCTTAGCCTCATACACCTTCGCAATATGACGGCCGTGACGGAAGCCGGGGCGATAGTGATGCCCGCCATGCCCGGCTTCTACCACTTGCCGGAGAGTGTGGACGACCTGGTCGACATGATCGCCGGGCGGGTGTTGGACGGTTTGGGAGTGGACTCGACTCTCCTACGACGCTGGCAGGGAACCGGGGACTGAGATGGCTTTTACCGACCTCCAGACTTTCCTGAGCTACCTGGAACAACATGGCGAGCTTCAACGCATCAACGTACCTGTAAGTCCAGAACTTGAGATCACCGAGATCGCCACGCGGTCCGTGCTCGAAGGCGGCCCGGCCCTGTTGTTTGAGAACGTTGAAGGGTCGATATACCCGGTCGTAATCAACGTCCTTGCGTCGCGTCGACGTATTCAGATGGCGATTGGTGGAGAACCGGAGGAACTGGGCGAGCGGCTGCTCCACTTCATGCAGGATATGAATCCGCCGTCTTTCAAGGCGATCTGGCGCAACCGCAAGATGGCGAAGCGCTTTATGAACTTCCGGCCGGGTAAATCCCAAAGAGCATTAGCTCAACAGGTCGTGGAGTCCAACCCCGATCTTGGAAGTCTGCCGATTCTCAAGTGCTGGCCAGAAGATGGCGGTCGGTTTGTCACACTGCCTCTGGTGCACACCGTCGACCAGGAGACGGGCATCCGCAACATAGGCATGTACCGGATGCAGGTGTATGACGGCCAGACCACTGGCATGCACATACAGATCCAGCGCGGTGGCGGCGTCCATCACTGGCAGGCGGAAAGACGGGGCGCACCGATGGAAATGGCGGTCGCGATTGGAGGCGATCCGGCGTTGTGGCTCGCCACGGTTGCAGCGCTTCCTGAAGGCTTTGACGAGGCCGCGTTTGCCGGATTCCTGCGCAATGCAAGGACGCCTATGACGAAGGCCGCAACTCTGGATATGCAGGTGCCTGCGCAGGCGGAATTCATACTTGAGGGCGTTGTTCCGCCTAACGTGCGTCGTACGGAAGGTCCGTTTGGGGATCACTTCGGCCACTACTCTGAGGCGGCTGAGTTCCCGATCTTTCAGGTGAAGACGATCACGCGGCGACGTAATCCTGTTTATCCGGCGACCGTTGTGGGGAAACCGCCACAGGAAGATAAGTTCATCGGTGATGCGACGCAGGAAGTCCTAAAACCGCTGGCTCGACTGATCCACCCAGAACTGACGGACCTGTGGGCTTACTTCGAGGCCGGTTTCCACAACCTGCTGGTCGTATCCGTGGAGACCCGTTACGAGCGAGAGCCGTTGAAGACGGCACTCGGGTTGCTTGGCACTGGTCAACTTGCACTAACCAAGGTGATCGTCCTAGTCGACGCTGATGTAAATGTCCGTAGCTTCGCCCGTGTGGTGCAGGCCATCAGGCGTAATTTCGACGTCCAACAGGACATTCAGGTGATTGCTCGTGCTCCGGTCGATACGTTGGATTTCACAGGTGGGGCAAACGCGCCAACTGGCGGCGGAAAACTCATCATTGACGCAACCGGGCGCGGCGCACCCCCTGACACAGCGATCCCATTGCCGGGCGATCTGTCGGCGATCGCGCCTGGGGTGATGCGTTCCAGGTTCGTCGAGCAGACGCTGCTTGTGGTCCAGGTCGAGAACGAACCACGCCGCGCCCTTGAGGCGCTGGTTACGTCGCCTCTGCTTTTGAAAGTCAAGATGATCGCCGTTGTCTCGCCCGACATAGATATCGACGACGATACATCGCTCCTGTGGGGCATCTTCACCCGGTTCGACCCGGCACAGGACATCGTCTTCACCGGCGCAGAGCTTCGAGGTCCTATCCCAGCATATTCAGGAGTGATGGGGATCGACGCTTCTCTCAAGTCCTCCTACCCAAGACCACTCGTGATGGACCCCGATGTGATTCAGAAGGTGGAGCGCAGGTGGGGCGAGTACTTCAGTTGAAACACAACATCCAGAAAAATGAGAGTAGGTTCAGTTGACGTTACAGACACTGGAAGCGAACGGCATCCAGTTCATAGACCCGGCGCTCGCGCCGATCTGGGAGAAGGTCGAGGCGGGTGAACGGCTGAGTTTTGATGAAGGGGTCATCATGCTCCAGAGCGCCGATTTTCCGGCGCTCGGGAAGATGGGCGACTACAAGAAACGGCTCGTGTCAGGGGACAAGGTCTATTTCGTCCTTAATCGCCACATTAATCCGACAAATATTTGTGTCCTGAGCTGCTCCTTTTGCGACTTCGCAAAAAAGCCGGGAGACCCGGATGCGTACGAGCTCAGCACGCAGGAAATTCTGGATTCGATTGATCCTGAAATGGGAGAGGTGCACATAGTTGGTGGGCACCATCCAGACTGGCCGTTTGAACATTACGAACAGCTTGTGAAAGACATCCACGCCGCGTACCCGAACGTGAACATCAAGGGCTTTACGGCGTCCGAGATCGATTACTTCGACAGGCGCTGGAAGATCGAGCCTGAAGAGTCCCTGGCTCGCCTGAAAGAAGCCGGTTTGAGATCGATGCCGGGTGGCGGCGCTGAAGTTTTCTCGGAGCGGATACATCGGGAGCTACTGCCGGGGAAGGCGAACGCGGATCGGTGGGCGCAGATCCATCGCACGGCCCACGCGATGGGCATCAAGTCCAACGCCACCATTCTGTACGGCCATATTGAGACGATGGAAGAGCGGATCGACCACCTTGTCAGGTTGCGTGAGATACAGGACGATACGAACGGCTTCCTCGCGTTCATCCCGCTCGAATACCAAGTCGGCAGCACCTTGCTGGTGCCGCGACATGCGCCGCCGATGGACGATCTCAAAATGATCGCCGTCGCCCGCCTGATGCTGGATAACGTCGCCCACATCAAGTCGTACTGGGTGATGCTTGGTGAGGCGACTGCGGCGCTCGGGTTGCACTTCGGCGCAGACGACATGGACGGAACGATAGGTAAAGAACGCATCGCTCATGCGGCGCAGGCCGATTCCCCGGCCGGACTTGCACGTGAGCGAATGGCCAGGTTGATCAAGACGACCGGCCGAGTGCCCGTGGAACGTGACGCCCTTTACAACGAGCTAAAGGTGTACTCCTGATGGCTCCAAAACTTCGAGTCGGCCTCATGCCGTACCTGAACTCGGCTGTTTTCTACAAACGCATGCCGGACGACAGTGCTGATCTAGTTGAGTACGTACCCCGTGAGATGGCGCTTGCTTTAGAACGGGGGGATCTCGACGCCGGTCCACTTCCGGTGGCCGAGTGGTTTCGGATGGACGGAGCGCTGACGCCGGTCGGGGACTTTTGCGTGGCGACGAAACAGATGTCGGTCAGCATCCTCTTGTTCAGCTCCCGGATGCCCGGTGAGATGGAGGGGGCAAAGATTGCCGTAACCGAGCAAACGGCGACCACGGTTCAGCTTATGCGCGTCCTGTTCAAAGAGTACTGGGGAGTCGAGCCGGACTCGCTCGTGACACGGGACGAGCCGCACGACGCCATCCTTTTGATCGGCGACGAGGCGCTGTGCAATCGCAGCGGGATAGACGAATTCCCGTTCGTGCACGACCTTGGCGAGGTGTGGAACGAAATGACAGGCCTTCCCTTTGTTTACGCCCACTGGCTGGCACGTTTAGACACTGACCCCGCGGCTCTCGCCGCTCTTCAAAGCGCCATCGGCGAAAGCCTTGATAGCGCATTGGCGGATGTAGAGGGGCTCACCTCTGAGGGCTGGCCGGCGGCAAACATGCTGCCTGAAGAGGCGGTGTCATACCTGGAACAGTTCACTTACCGCATGGGCGAACGGGAACGTGAGTCTCTGGAACTCTTTCGAACCTATTACGAGCGCCTGCCCGAGTGGCGACCAGCTCCTACGATTACGAACTCAAACGGAAATTGAGGAACAAAGTGCTATCGACAATCCGCCGGAAGGTGAACACTGGTGAGCGAATTGATCAAGAAGAGGCTCTCTTCCTCCTGAATGACGCCGATCTGCTTGACCTAGCGCCGATGGCGCAACAGTGGCGCTATCGCCACAACCCCGAACGCAGGGTTACCTTCGTCGTGGACACCAACCTGAACTATACGAACGTCTGCGACGCCTACTGCACCTTTTGCGCATTCTATCGGGCGGACCCGAATCACAAGGATGCTTACACGTACACCGTGGCGCAGATGATGGACCAGATCGGAGCCGCTACTTCCAAGGGTGTTACTACGGTGCTGATGCAAGGCGGGTTGAACAGCGCGCTGCCGCTTGAGTATTACGTCGAGATGGTGAGCGAAACCGCCCGGCTATATCCGGAGGTCACGCCTCACTTCTTCTCGGCACCCGAGATCATGAAGATGGTTCAGGTGTCCGGAAAATCCATCCGGGAGGTCCTGGAGTCGCTCAAGGAAGCGGGGTACCGTTCCCTGCCCGGTGGTGGTTCCGAAATTCTCTCCAACCGTGTGAAGGCCGAGATCAGCCGCTTCAAGCCAAAGGGCACCGTGGATGACTGGACACGCGTCCACGAGGAGGCGCACGGAATCGGCCTGCGAACGACCGCCACGATGATGTACGGCCACATAGAAACGCCAGAAGAGATCGTGGAGAGCCTCGGGCACATCCGAGATGTGCAGGACAAGGCGGATGCCGCGGGTCAGCCCGGGTTCACAGCCTTCATCCCGTGGAGCTACAAGCGGGACAATACCGGGCTCGCGCAGAAGGTGAAGCAGGAGTCCGGCCCGAATGAGTATCTGCGGGCGATAGCCTTGTCCCGGATTTTCTTGGACAACGTCAAGCACATTCAGGCGTCCTGGTTTTCGGAGGGTCGTAAGACCGGCCAGGTTGCGTTGCACTTCGGGGCGGACGACTTCGGCGGCACCCTTTTTGACGAGAACGTGATGCAGGCCGCCGGGTTCTACAATCGGACCACGGTGAACGAGATCAAGAACGTGATCTTTGACGCCGGATTTGTGCCCGCTCAACGTACCACTGAGTACGACGTCCTTGATGTATTTGAGGATCACCAGTCGGACGAGTCGAGCAAGGCGCCGTTAACCATGGTTTCCGGCTAACAGCCTTGGGCTACCTTATTCAATACACAGCACCTCACACGTAGGCAGACGTTGCCCTGCGTGTGTCCACCACACAAATAACATAGAGGACCACATTCTAATGACAGACCGAAGGCCCCTTTCTATCGGCCACAGCCCGGACGCAGACGACGCGTTCATGTTTTACGCGCTCGCCCACGAGCACATCACGATTCCCGGCCGCGAAATTCAGCACGTTATGGAAGACATCGAATCGCTGAATAACCGCGCCATGACGGGCGATCTGGACGTAACCGCTATCTCCGCTGCTCAGTATCCGCAGATCTCCGACAAATATCGGATTATGGCGTGCGGATCATCAATTGGCCGGAATTACGGTCCGGTGATCGTGTCTAGATCAGAAATGTCATACACCGATCTTGAAGGAAAGAAAATTGGCGTGCCCGGTGAGTTCACGACTTCGTACCTTCTGCTCCAGATCTTCGTGGACATTCCATTCACACCGGTCTTTTTGGACTTCGATGCGGTCGGGGCTGCGGTAGACGATGGATCGGTCGATGCCGGGATCTTGTTGCACGAAGGCCAGATCCTTTACGAACAGCAGGGATATCACAAGGTGATGGACCTCGGCGAAGAATGGTTTTCTGCGACAAACCTGCCAATCCCGCTCGGTCTGGACTGCGTGCATCGCCGGATGGGTGGGGACGAGCAACTAGCGGTGGCGAAAGCTTTGCACGATGCGATTGTGTACGCGCGTGCCAACGAGGATGACGCGCTGGACTACGCGCTGCAGTACGGGCGTGGCATCGAAAAGGAAGACGCCCGAAAGTTTGTACGTATGTACGTCAATCAGGACACCGTGGACATGGGCGACGAAGGGCGACGCGCGCTCGAAAAGTTGTTTGGGATGGCTGCGGAGCGCGGTATCATCGGTGAGGTCCCGGAGATCGATCTCGTACCGGTGAATTAATTCCGAATTCGCACCGGTATGCTCAGGCAGCTATCCAGGAACGTCGACCGTTGGCATTGAAGACCGCAACGGACGGCGTTCCGTTGGGCACTAGCTAGATACGCGCAGCTTACCGGTCCGGTAACGTCCAAGAGAATTACGTGTGGAGAGCCTCCCCTGATCGTCCGATTACCATGCGGGTCTGGCCGTCATCGTCGGCCAATTTGAATCTTTTGCCTAGCACCAATTCATGGTTGTCATCCGGAACGAAATCCAAAGACGCAGACATTCTTCACGATTACTGGTGTCTCTGGAGACCTTAGCCCGTTAAGTAATTGTGTCCATGAAGCTCAAGATCAAAGCGATAAATGCGCGAACCACTTTTTGCTGTGTTCGTTCCGCCGGAGTTCACCATGTTTATGGATATCTGACGGGGACGCCCCACTACGTCGAACTGACACCGGGAGATCGATGCATCGCACCAACATTAATCTGCCGTTTATACGGGGCGAATCTGGGATTTTCGCAGTCCGCTGAGTAAAAATTCACGTATAGATGTTCATAGTCGCGGCTCTGCGCCAGACTATGCGAGCCAGATGGCGGGGGATAGCGAGAATAAAATCCCGCCCACGCTATAGAAGTACGCTACGCCGGGATTCTTAAGGTACCCAAGGCGCACAAAGTCATAAGTAAGGCAAACGTTTGAAAAGTCATCTGTTAATGGTTGCAGCGGCGGGCCTTGTATTAATCCTAGCCGCCTGTGGTGGTGGAGGGGAATCTGATACCCCGGCGACCGCGACGTTTGATTACGCCCAACAAGACGCCACTCGTGTACCACCTTCCACCGACCCCGAGATAGTGCTACCCACGATTGTTTCAGCAATGAACGCAGCCGGTAGCTGGCGGGTCGAGGCGCAACTGATGGTTCAGGATGTGACCGACGATGGCGAGCAGTCGCTGATCACGGACATCTCCGCCGCCAGATCTGGACCTGGGGGGAACATCGTAGTCACGCACAGTTCGGCCACCACTGGTTCGATATCCGGATCTACCAGTGCCGAAAATCGGGTTGTGGACGGAACTCGATATCGCCGGGATCCGAATAGCGGGGAGTGGACGGTCAGCGATACCGGTGATGCCGTTCCCGGGCTAACGATCGATGCGGACGCGGTGGGCCAGATTGAGGCATCGACGGCGACTGTCACGATCATGGAACTGGACGGAGAACAGGTATTTCACGTGACTGGGACGGTTCCCGGTGTGGATGCCGCCGAAGTCGTAGAGGTGTTCGCGGGGGTCGATGACAACCTCGTCCGAAAAATTCTGCTTACTGGGAGCGCTCCGGGGTCCAACTTCGGAGGACTTCTGGCGATCTCGGAGCGGTTGTTGCCACAGACCGTTGAGGCTCATTATCTGGAGTACGGTCGGCCTATCTTGGTTCACATCCCGCCCGATATCGGTAAAGACGGAGTCGCCGAGACCCAAACCTACCTAAGTACGATCAACCCGTTCTCGATGGATATTCCGGGTGATATGAGTCAGTCGACCCGAACGGAACTGATTGGGGACAGGTTCAATGGATCAGGTGGGGAAGTACTGTTCATTATCGAGGAGTACCTGGATGTTGAGACGGTATACGTTGGAGAGCTCGCCGGGAAAGCCCCCGATGTTGAGACGTACGCGAGGCGATTCGAAATCGAGCTTGAGAAGGATGATGCCTACGATGTGGTGTCAAATGAGATATTCACCACGGATTCCGGGCTGGAGGCGAGGATTCTTCGATTCTCCGAATCAGATGGGGCCGTCCAATGGTCGCACCTGTCTTTCTTCCATGGTGACGATCTGGGTTTTGGCGCAACTTTCGGCGCTTTTTCGGCGCGTTATGAGGAGATCGAGGAATCGATCTTTGAGGCGTTTCGTACCTTTGTCATACTCGAATAGCGGTGCTGAGAGACTCAGCTTTTAGACCTGTGATCCTCGGCATTGTCGGATGGGGTGAAACCGAGCGCCTTCCAGCCTGAAGCCGTATCGTAGATCTTCCAGGTGTTCGCAGATGCGCCGTAGACGATCTCGTACTTGATTCCGGGGGCCTCTGCACAGGCGGAGAAAAATCCGGCGAGATCCGCATGACTGAACCACGCCACGTAGCCGCGCGGGTCGTCACCGATGGCGTCACTGTCGGCGATAGTGCCCAACCGTACGCAGACAACCTCCATGCCCTCACAGTCGGCGTAGTAGCGGCCGAGCGATTCTCCGAGCGCCTTCGTCGCCGCGTAGCGACCGTCCGGGCGCACCGGCATGTCTGCGGTGACTAGGGGCACGGTTGCCGGGTCAAGGCCTTCGTATCGCCCGGCGGCGATCGATGCCCACGGCTCGTCGTTTTCATAGTTTCCAACGACGTGCATTGAACTGGCGAAAACGAAACGGCGTACACCGGCGGCATGTGCGGCGTCGTATACGTTTGCGGTGGCGATTACGTTTGTCGGGAGTAACAGGTCCCACCCGATGTCCGGCGTATGTCGGCGTTCCGCGGCCAGATGAATGACCGCGTCGACACCCTGAAATAGCGGAGATATGGCGTCGATATCCGTGAGATCTGCAACGACTGTCCCATCTCGTTCCAACGGCCGGATGTCTATGCCCGTAACTTCGTGCTGGTTGCTCAGCGCATCGGCGATGACGCTGCCTATCGTTCCGCCGATTCCGGTGATCAGGATCTTCAACTTGACTTACTCCAAACCGTTACCTTCAACAGGTCAGGTGTTGACCTCCGCCGGGAACGGCACGAGTCTAGGCCCAAGGGGGCGTTAAATTCCAAGAAAGGCGACACAATAACGGCTTGAGGACATGTAACCATCTCTCCGGAAACCGACGTTAAGGAAAAACACACCGGACGCCCCGATTACGCCCGACCCGCACCGTACCACCGTACGGTCTCCGGCGCTGGCGCTGGATGGCTGCTCATTAACGCTGAGCCAAAGGCGTACTACGACTGGGATGGGCCCGGGTGGGCGACGCCTGCACTGTGCGAGATGCCCGTTGAGGATGGTGTTGCACGCGTCGTCATGCCGCCCATGTCTATCGTCACCGTGACGATCGAAACCCGGTAAGGACCCTGAACCGATCTTTTGGGCGTCGCAGATGTGTCTTCACGAGGTTAATATCGCCGGGCGTAAGCGGCCCCCGACTTGTTGCGGGTTATTGATTTGCAAATCTGCACCTTTGAGGAGAGCTTCAAAACATGATCAAGAAATTCGGGACGCTTTATGCGGGGCACGTCGATTTCGAGAACATCGGGTTCGGTGGAACTGCGGTGAACGACCGTTTATTGCCAAACGAAAAATTGATCGGGGCGTTCGATAAAGCGGACGCTATTGCGCAGGTCATGGACCGGACCGGTTACGACACTTTCTGGCTCGCTGAGCATCACTTTCAACGGGAAGGATACGAGTGCATCCCGAACATCCTGATGCTGGCGACGCACTTGGCCGGCAGGACCGAAAATATCCGTTTTGGATGCGGCTTCAATGTCACAACGATGTGGCACCCGATACGGCTTGCCGAGGACTACGCGATGGCCGACGTGTTGACCGGCGGCCGGGTGATCTTTGGAATCGGTCGCGGCTATCACACACGAGAGGTTGAATCTTTCGGTGCGCCGCTTCTCGATAATGACGCGAACCGTGAACTGTTTGAAGAACAAGTGGACATCATTTTTAAGGCGTTCAATGAGTCGTCTTTTTCACACCACGGCAAGTACTACGACCTTCCAAAAGAGGTGGAGTACCGGGGCTACGACCTGGAGGACATAACGCTCGTTCCACGACCGTTGACACTTCCGGTCGAGTGTTACCAGCCGATTGTGAGCGCATCTCCACGCTCTCTGGATTTTATGGTTAAGCACGGGGTCAAGGGACTTGTAGGTGGAGGCGCTGCGGCAGGTGGCGCGCCGAGCCCCGTTGTACAGGCGTGGCGTGATGCGCTGGCTCGTAGTGGTCGGGAAACAGAACTCGGGACTGACATGATCCTAGGCGTATCGGTCCATATCGCAGAGACGGAGAAGAAGGCGATGGAAGAAGCGAGTTATTTCTTTCAGGAGAACATGAAAATGTTCGGCCCGCTCAAGATGGTACGCGGGTTGGACGACGACGGTATTGCTGCCTTAAGCGATCCGCAGCGCGCGCCTACAGCCGGGCTCCCGACTATCGAGGAGGCTGTTGAGGCAGGGCAGTGGTTATGCGGCCCTCCGGACCTGATCATTGAAAAGCTGATGGCGCTACAGGAGCTTTACCCTGGGTTGGAGAACGTCAACGCGGGCAGCGTGATAGGCACCCCGCAGGCCGTAATTCTTGACCAACTTGAACAGTTCTCAAGCGAAATCATGCCGCATTTCAAGGACGGCGCGTAGTAATCCGGTCAATTACGTTGACTTCCACAGACGAGCTTGAATTGAGGAATTGTGGCGACCGTTGATACAACTGATATAACGCAAGAATCTGATGACCCGTCCGAAGAAGCGCCGCGGAGTGAGAGTTCCCGTCTCATGTACGGGATCTCCGCCGGGCATGGCATAAAACACTTCGGACAGGGTGCAATCCTGATTCTGGTGCCTGAAATAAAGGCAACTCTGGCGTTGTCCGATGTGGCAATCGGAGGAATGTTTGCGGCGCGCGACGCGTCGATGGGTCTCGCCAACGTGCCCGCCGGCATCCTGACGGACATGTACCGACATCGTGTCCCGATGTTACTGGCTATCAGTATGTCTTTCGTAGCGGTTGGCTATCTGCTGATAGGCGTGTCCTCCTGGTACTGGTTGACCGTATTGGCGTTGATGATCCTTGGAACCGGAACTTCGCTGTGGCACGCACCCGCGTTTTCAGAACTTGCCATCAGATATCCTGACCGCCGAGGATTCGCCATGGCTGCGCATTCCACCGGGGCGCAGGTTGGGAATACCACGGCCCCGGCGACGATCGGATTGTTGCTGGGAGGCATCAGTTACCTAGGGGTCGAATGGGCCGGACTGGAGTGGCGCACCGTCGCGTTTCTTCTGGTCATACCGGCGATTCTCACGGTCCTTGTGATTGTGAGTAGATTCAAGGGCAAAGCAGCTTCCGGCGGCAAGTCCGTTTCGCTGCGGTCGTACGCTAGGGCGACGGCACGTTTGATAGGAAATCCGGCCGTGCTGGCCATGGCGTTGATGCATGCGCTCAGGGGAGCGGCGCATAATTCGATCCAACTGTTCCTTGTGCTCTACATGTCAGACGTTCTGAATTACAGCAACCTGACGATCGGCATACACGTCTCGCTACTTACACTTGCGGGAATAGCCTCAACCCCGGCTCTGGGTCTTCTATCTGACCGGTTTGGCCGGCGACCGGTGATCGCTTTTTCCATGGCTGCGATCACGGGTCTCGTCCTATTGTTCTTGGTGGCAGAAGATGGATGGGGATTGACGGTCACCATGGTGGTGCTTGGTGTATTCCTGTTCTCGATCATGCCCGTGATAGTGGCCGCCGCGATGGATTCCACAGAGCGCGGGTCTGAAGGGACGTCCATTGCCGTGCTATTTGCCGGTGGGTCGCTGGTTGGCGCTGTGGCACCCATTCTGGCGGGGGTTTTGAACACCCACTGGAATTTCGATGCGGTAGTCATATTCGTCGCCATAGTCGCCGCTGTGGGAACCGCGTTGGCGATCGTGGCTCCCATGGGTCGCAGGGACGGAGTGTCGGGGGCCACAGGTGGGATGTAAAGCGATAACATCTGGGCCGCGTGCCTTGAATTCAATGGGAACCAACTGAGAGTCATGGACCGGGGATAACAATGCTCGAACGCTTCAAGGTTCCGACCGAAGACCGTGTTTACGTGACCGAGGACAAAATCAGGGCGGCGACAAACGCTATCTTTCTCAAGATGGGTCTTGATGAGGAAGGGGCCCGGGTTTCTACCGATGTGCTGATCATGAACGATCTGCGCGGGGTAGAGACGCACGGTGTATCGAACATGCTGAGGTCATATGTGGCCGGGTATGGCAGTGGCGCATTGAACCCAACGCCGAATATTAAGACCCTCCGTGAGTCAAGCACGACGGCGACGTGGGACGGCGATAGGGGACTGGGGGCGCATATCGGCCCTATGGCGATGCAACTGGCGATGGACAAGGCGGAGAAGCACGGGCAGGGCGCTGTCTCGGTGACGAACACCGGACACCTGGCTGGAGCGGGCTACCACGCCGCTATGGCGGCCCAGCAGGACATGATCGGCATGGCTATGACGGGCAGCGGCGGTGTGCAGGCGGTACCGACCTTCGGCGCAGAGCCGAGATTCGGTACGAACCCGATCGCGTATGCGGTCCCTGCACGCAAGATGCCGCCGTTTCTATTTGACGTCGCTACGACGCAGGTCGCCGGCAATAAAATTCGACTGGCGCGCCGGGTTGGTGCGGGACTGATCCCGAACTGGGTGGCAGGCCCGGATGGGACCGTTATCGACAAAGAGACGGACGGCATCCCGGACGAATACTTTATGCTGCCGTTTGGCGGCACGCGCGAGAACGGATCGCACAAGGGCTACGCATTTGCTGCCGTGGTCGATGTGATGACGGGTCAACTTTCGGGTGCGGGACCGGGATTCATTCAACAAAAAACGGCGCACTACTTCCAGGCATGGAAGATCGACGCGTTCATGGACACGGAAAAGTTCAAGGACGACATGGACGACTTTCTTGAGGGATTGGCGAACACGAAACCAGCCCCCGAACAAGAACGGGTATTTTACCCCGGGTTGTCTGAGTTCGAGGAAACGAACAAGCGGAAAGCCGAGGGCATCCCGTACCACCGCGAGGTGATCGAATGGTTCGGTACCGCCGCTGCAGAATTGGGATTAGACCTGGACCTGTAGTAAGTAGGGCTTTGCTCTGGCAGATGCTGCGATCACACCGTAGGGGCATGTGGCAATACGCCCTTAGGCTATAGCGCCCTGGGCCTCTCGAAAGACCGAATTCGTGCGATAAAGGGCCCCTCGCAACCGTGAGAGGAGGAGAAATACAACCTCCGTTCACCCACCCTCGGTTTCCCAGCTTGTTAATTCAACATTTGCGTGCGATCTCTGGCAACATGTGCGATAACAGGTAAACTTCTGGAAACATCGCTTTGCCGTAAATAAGGAGACCGTAATGCCGTTCTGTACTTGTACCGACGCCGGATCTTTGAAGGTCGCTGAAGACCCCGCCTGTACCCGGCCAGGCACCGCAGAACTTGTTCCGATAGACACTCAGCCCGTTGTCGGAGAGACGCCCGCGGCTGCGCTGCGCAGCTGGTTGACTCCCACCCCCCTCTTCTACGTCCGGAATCACTACGATGTGCCGGAAATAGACCCTACGACGTGGTCGCTCTCGATAGACGGAGCGGTCTCTAACCCCGTCGAAATCTCATACTCAGACCTGCTCCGGCTGCCAAAGAAAACTTTGCCGGCGATGCTGGAGTGTGCCGGCAATAACAGATCAGATCTTGGCCCCGGCATTCCCGGAAACCCGTTCGACGAGGGCGCCATGTCGAACGCTATCTGGGCGGGCGCTCCACTCAAACCGTTTCTGCAACAAGCAGGCATCAGTCCTGATGCTGTCGAAGTCCTATTTGAAGGTGATGATCGCGGTGAACCGGTGCCGGGCCGGGACATAGTCCCGTACCAACGAAGCCTTCCCCTCCAGGTGGCGCTACATCCTGACACCATGCTTGTGTACGAGATGAGTGGAGAAACGTTGCCTCCGGATCACGGATTTCCCGTGCGTCTGATCGTGCCGCGGTGGTACGGGATGGCATCGGTGAAATGGCTGACCCGAATACGCGTTCTTGAGAAACCTTTCGTGGGCTTCTTTCAGACCGAGCGGTATGTGATGGAAGACGAGGCCGGTATCGATCAGCAGATATCGCGCATGGAGGTCAAATCGTTCGTGAACTGGCCGGAACACGGCACTTCACTCCCGATCGGCCGTCCCGTCGCGATCAGCGGCATGGCGTGGTCCGGGGATGGGCTTATACGCCGCGTAGACGTGAGTCTGGACGGCGGCGAAACGTGGCAGGACGCTCATCTAGACGAGAGCGCGCTTAAGTATTCCTGGCAGCAGTGGCACGTGGACTGGACGCCTATGAATGAGGGCCATTACACGATCATTGCTAGGGCCGCCGACGACTCGGGAAACCTGCAACCGCTTGAAACCAGGTGGAACAAACTTGGCTACTGTGTAAACGGCTCAAAGCCGGTATGCATAACGGCCGTGTGATGTCTGTCCGGGACCGTTTCCTGACCCGGAATTAGCATTTCCGGCCCGTAGCTTCTGGAACAAGTCATAACGACCGCATCAACCCCTTCGGTCGTGGTGACTTGTGTACGCCGTATTTGGTTGATCAGAACGCCAGTGATTCAGTCCCGATTCAGAAAGAACGTAGATGAAGATCACCGACCTGAAGTGTGCCATCATCGGCCAGAACCCCGGCATCAGGATACTGACGTACGAGGGTATCGATGGTATTGGGCAGGTGGAGCCGGCAAGGCAGGATCTCAAGTGGCACTTTCGGCCGGAAGACGCAAACTTCTTCGATTAATTGTGTTCCGGTGAGCAGGCCTTTTGGTGGACTGGTGATGTTGGCACTGTGAGAAAGCCTTGTCGCGTAATCGGATGTAATACTTTTATCTGAATATCGGATCAAGTTTCATAGGCGCGTGCTGGGCCGGAGACCTCATAATAGTTTTCGGCTTGCGTATACGGGTGTGATAAATGGGAATACACGGCTAGATCAGATATACCTCCACGAAAGTAGAGAAGAGCGAATTTGGAAAACCTGCTGATCGTCCTGGGCTCGGCGGCCGCGCTTGGCGGATTGACGTGGTTAGGTTTCGTTGGGTCCGTGATGAGAGGGCCCAAAGGAAACGCGCTCGTTGGAGGCATCAGTTCGGTCGTGATTGGTATCGCCATCATCTTTCTGGGGATATCTATATCGGACGATTCCGAACCGGTGCAACAGTTCGCTGCAGACCCGCTGGCGTTTGCCACGGCGACAGCAGAACCGGAAGGCACGCCCACTCCTGAAATATCCCCGGAAGACTTCTACCAGCAGGAAGTAAACGGCATTGCATTGCAGGTCAGCAGCGACCTGGGGCGGGTGATCCGGTTGCTCAGCTCTCCAAACGTGGAAAATATGATCTGGGTTAACGATATTCGGCAAACATCGGCTGCGCTCGCACGTTATTCAGTCCGCGCTGACGATCTCGCGATCCCCGCAGGAGAGGAAGAACTCCATGAAACGCTGACCAAGGTGCTGAATGACCTCGCGCGGGCTGGACGACTGGTCATCAACAGCCTGGACGCGGTTGGATTTGAGAACGTCTCAGTTGCGCAACAGGACATCCTAGAGGCTCGAGATACCCTGAGCCTGGCCGCCCCGATAATTGTAGACATCGTGTCACAGACGGCGGACGAGCGCGAGTAGGGGCGGCCGTTTCACGGTCATCCAGAGCTGTCACCGCTGCGGCCTTCGTTTGAGATCACAACACCAGAGAGCACCGGCCACCCAGCCGATCCGTTTCGGGTCTGAACGTTAATGAACCCGTGCTACCACTTCAGGCGGGCAAATGGTGGTGGTTGCGCGACTGGAATGTATAGCAATAGTAGAAACGCCTGATATCACCCAGGTGAAGATACGAAACCGGGTGGGTGAGCACTAGCATAATGCGGATTCCTGACCTGTTGGGAGTAAGGGTTCGTATCCGATATTTCACGTGCGTGAAGCCTCCCTGAACCGGAGACGAATGAGGTCTTCTTATAATGCGGTCCGAGAGTTTATGAAATGACGTATGGCGCAATGAACGCCAGCTTTACATCCTTTTCCTTCACTGGACATCCGTTCACCAAATGAACAGAAATCGCGCTCGCTCAAACCGGCGATCCCGAAGGTCCCAGAGGTCCCAAGGAATTCGGGGATCTGAGGCCGGAACTCGTCGAATAACGGATCTTGTAATAGAGGGAACATGGTTGGCCGGGGTTGTACTGACGCCCCTCGTCTTCAGTCCTCGCAACTCACTAAGCTTTTACAACGATCCAAAGTACGCCGTGCTTCACCTGGCCGCGCTGGTGATCATTGCCGTATGGGCATGGGAATGGGCCATGTACCGGCCATCTTCTTTATGGCCGAGCCTATCTGGCGCCTTGGGTTGGGTTGGACGGCGGCCTGAACGATGGGCAGTAATATCAGTTGGCGGTCTTGGACTGAGCGCTGTCATATCAACGGCGCTATCACCTGTGCCGGCCGTCAGTCTCTGGGGAAGAGATTCCACGGACCTTGGGTACGAGTTGTATTCGTTCCTGTCGTTGCTCGTTGTATTTATCGCCATAGCGGTCCGGATGCGCACAGAGCATCAGGCGCGGCGATTGATGTTTGCCCTCGCGGGGGCCGGAACCATGGCCGCCATTTATGGAATTGCCCAGCGATTTGGCTGGGATGGGTTGGGACCGGGTGAACACGCGGACCGCGTGATTGGAACGCTTGGGAACTCGATCCATCTCGGCTCATTTCTTTTGATGACGGCGATGATCACGACCACGGTGACCATAAACGAACAACGCAATGGCAAATACGGATGGCTCATCGTGGGTGGGCTGGCCCTGGGGGCCCAGCTGGCGGCGCTCTGGTTCACAGGCAGTAGAGGCCCTTGGATCGGGTACACGGTCAGCGTCGTCGCGTTCGTGATGATCGGATTTCTGTGGCTGGATCGGCGGCTTTTGGTTCGTGGGATGGGCCTGATAGCATCTGGAGTGCTGGTAGCAATGGTAATCGGGCTCGCACCCGTACCAGAATCAGACGGCAGAACCACGAGAGACCTCTCACACCTCGTAAACCTCGGCTCCATATTTGACGATTCGACGACAGGTTCGATTGGTGGCCGCGGCCCCATCTGGCAATCTGCGTTGGAACTAACCCGTTCCAGGATCTCGGCGCCCGATGAATCCGGAGCACTCACCGCAGCTCGGTCACTCACGGGTTATGGGCCGGAGATGTTTTTCTACGCTTACCCACATGGCGTGGAAATCGAACCGACCGGAACGATCGCCCAGAATACACACAACTACCCACTTCAACTCCTTTTGGAACTGGGACTGTTTGGCTTCGCCACCTTCATTTCAGCCGCGCTGTTGATCGTATACGCGGCTGCCAGATTGCTGAGGACTGCCAACCGCGCCGGAAAGCACGGCATGTGGTTTTCGGTAACGATAGTTGGATTACTGGCCATGCTGGTCGGGCGCGGTACCGAGCAGATGGTTGGTGTGGCGCGTGTGGGAGATTTGTTGCCGTTCTGGGCACTCATGGCGCTAACGATAGCGATAGTCACGATCGCCCGAAGACAGCTCACTGAAAACTCTGAAGGCTCCGGCAACTCGCAACGGGGCCCGCGTATAGATGCCTCGCCGCCCCCGCAATCGGTTTTCGTGGTCGTTGCCCTAGCGATAACGCTACTGGCTGTAGGAGTGCTGTACTACAAGGACTTCCAATCGTTGAAGGCGAGCGCGGTGGCTCGCGACGCGGTCGAACTGCGCAAAGAGGGCAGACCCGACGAGGCACTCGTCAAATATCAGCGCGCAGTGGAACTTGACCCGGACGTGCAGGACTACCACCTTCAGGTGAACGATCTATTCCGGGAAGCGGCTAATGAGGCCCAGATCGCGGGAATTGGTGACCAGGCGATCTCTGGTTGGGAAAAAGCGCTTGAAGCCGCTCGACGTTACGAGGAACGTAATTGGAAGGCGTTCGACACCCAGACACGGATGGGGCAGGCAGAGTCAAGACTCGTCGCGCTCGGTCGTAGAGATCTTGTCAACGTAGCGCGTGATAGGTATGTCAGTATCGCCGATGCGCGTCCATCGTATCCATCAATCCAGACCGACGCGGCTCAGGGGCTTCTGGCTGTTGGATATAACACCCTGGGACTCGAATTTGCCGACCGGGCGATTGGAATGGAAACACAGGCGTTTCCGAATCCGAGAGCGTGGTGGTTCAGGGGTGTAGCTCTGGAGAATCTAGGTCAGCTTGAAATTGCAGCGACTTCTTACGAGACGGCTACAGAGCGGGCGGCCGGGTCTCAAGTGGCGAAGGACGCGCACAAGAGATTGGCCGTTGTATACGGCAAACTGGGTGATCCTGTAAGCGCGGACCAGCACCAGGGGCTCGCGGAAGCGATAAAGTGAAGTAAGGGATCAAGAGTGGACTTTCTTCAATCTGGGCTCAGCAAATTTATTTCAAGGAAGTAATAGTGCCGTGACCAACTTCGAGGAACCACACCATCACTTGGGATCCATCGTAAATGCGAGCTAGTTGAGACGAAATCATAGTTAGAATTGAAGAGCTATAAATCTGTGACTTGGTTTCAATTCCTACACATATGTAGTGTTCGAAGGGTTGGGGGACAGTTGAAGTGATCGCTTCATGGGACATGGCCTTGGTCACTACGATTGGGCGCACCATAATGGGGCTGCTCTCGGCACTGATGCTGGGCTTTTTCGGCTATTTATTCTGGTCGGTATCTTTCCCTCCGCTCGCAGGCCTGACCTTCCAGACCTTTACGGTTGTGAACACGATCGCGACGGTAGTTACATTCGGTACCTCGATAGCCTGGTTCAAACTGGAAGCTGAGTGGAAAACCAGGATCGTTGCTCTTCTATTAATCGCGATAGGTGCATTTATCGGCGGTTGGATCGGTTACGACTACGGATTCGATAAAGGCGTCGCTGCCATCGTCAAGGAATATGGGCATATACCGGGCGGTCAGCTCCGAATGCCCACACACGACGGTATTCGATGGTCCCTGATGTCCGGCGCGCTGGCTGCGAATGGACTGGCACTGGGTCACCATATTTGGCGGATCTTCCGGTACAACGACCCGTTTGATTTTTAACCGATTAATGGTCGGATGTCCTCTTTGAACTGGCCGGTGTGGGTTACGTATCAGTCCCACTTCCCTGTGTCTGTTGCGTGAGCCTGAGTGCATGGTGCCATATCCGAAATGAACTAAACCTCGAAGCCATGCGGAACACGCTTCTGTTGCCGAGGAGGGCGGAGAAGCGGTATTTGATTACAAGCTGCCGCTTGGAAGCTCCAACGTGATTGGTGGAGAGTATGTTTTGCTCGGGGTTGGGCTCTCGGCCTCGGTTGAGGCGTCCGGCAGGCGCTCTTTGAGATATGTTGTGGTCCGACCGGGAAGCGACGCTAACCGAAGACTTGGACGAGTCCGGTTAACGCACCTGTAAGGGCAGGAAAGCCAGACCAGGAATGCCATCCCGAATCGTTTCGTGGAAGGTAAACACCGTGTCAGCGTCATTGCCTTGAATGGCGATCAACCGGCGCGATAACCCGGACGTAATTTTGATCGACGTCGGTGAACTCCAACCGTCAAACCTGTGGCGAACACCGTGCATTGATGCACCCCCTTCGGCTATCCATACCAGGTGGCGAGAGTCAAAGGCCGGGACGAGAGCTAGGTCCACAAACTCAGAAATCGTTTCGACGGCGATAGTTTCGCCCCGGATGCCGGAAGAAGTGGCTTCTACGACGACGATCTGTGATCCGCCATCGCCGTGTAACTCGTTCCACGCTACGGTCGCCAATCCCGGCCGGTCCATCAACACCGCGACCTCTGTAATACCGGAACGGCCTCCGGCGATGACATTGACCGGGCTCCAACGTCCAAGGCTGTTGAAGCTCAGACTGATTGATTGGCCAGTACCGGGAGAATCGGTGATTATGCCAATCACCGCGGTTCTGGAAGTGACGGATAGAGAAAGTTCTGAGACAGCGCCTGGGGCCGACATGACCGGCATTGGCGGTGTCCAGTTTCCGGCGATCAGGTCTGAGGCGAACACAACGATATCGTCAGTCGTCAGAACGTTTCCATCCATATCCCGGATCCATGAGATCACCACCCGGCCTTCGCCATCGGAAGCAATCACTGGTGCGAAATCCGGACGATCGTCGCTTGTGATCTGCTCTGGATGGCCCCAGACACCGGTTACGGGGTCAAGATCGCTGTAGAACAGCTCGGCGCCCGTGGTGCGGTGTATGAACGCGGTGGGATCGTTCCCGGACTCGGGAATCGCAGACCACACCAGCATCGCTTCACCATCGGAGTTGAACGTGACGGCGGTATCTGTGACCATGCCGCCCAGCTGTCCCGTGAACTGTTTTGGACGAGACCATGCAACCGGGTCTTCGGCCTGAAGTATTGTGATACCCGTGCCGGTAGGCCAGTCTTCGCCGTCTCCGGCGGACAGGGTTGCGACTAGTAGCGTTCCATCACTACTTTTATCCGCGGCGATCGATGGTCGTGGGAGACCGCCGTCCCAAGTGGTACCCGAAACATTCCCATTACCGGCCGCCGTCAGAGATGTTGTCGGAGACGTGCTCCATACAGTTTTTCGGAGAATAGCGGATGGCCTCGAGACACTGTCTTTTCCTGCGTCCTTATCAAAGTATGTGAACTCGTTGGAGTCCAAAGTTGAATTCCAGGCGGACCACAGTCCGAGCGAAGTTTTGCTATTGCCGTCAGCGATCGTATTCACTTCCCTGATCAATCCACTTCGATCGACCTCAGCGAATGTCGTAACTGACCGGGCGTCAAGCAACCCTGTGACATTCAGATGGGTTAACACCGAGGTGGCGAATTTGAACTCTGATATTGAAACGATTTCGAAGTTGGTACCGGGAACAACGTTACGTTCTCCGATTAATGGAGATGAATCACCAGGCTCAGGAGGCGAGGCAAGGCTCCATTCCGCATCTGCGATAACGCTTTCCCTGACCGTTCCATCTATGCGGGATGATGCAAAACGGCTTAGTGCGGCCCGCACCGGATCCGGCACGTATGCAAGTTCCAGCGATCCGATGCGAGACTCGGTCAGCATTGCACTGATCGATTCAGTCCAGTCGCCTGTGATCGTCTGCGTCGGGAACATGGCGCTGTTCAAGCTGTACAGGCCTGTTGCCGTGATGGAGAAGGAGGTTGATTCTCCTGAAGAGGGCCGAAGACTAAGCAGTCCTGTCTCACCGGCCAACGTCGCAGTGTATGGAGCGGCCTCGATAGAGCCAAATTGATCCCCGGCTCCAGAGAATTCGTCTAACAATCTACCGGACGGCGGTGGACCAAAATCTGAGGAGATCACGATACCCGGCATCTCATAGACTAGGTAATCCCCTTCGTGGGTGACATGCAAGGAACGAGTCGCCGACTTGAAGACCTGGACCGATCCTACGGGACTGGAAACCGGGTCGATGAGAGACTCTGCTGTCGCGCCGACAAGGCTCGTGATTAAGGAGAGTGGATATCGCTGACCTGAGGGCCACAAGGGCCAATCAAATCCTAGCTTGGCGATGGAGCGGGACGTGTGGGCTTCGATCGTCCAACTGAGCACGCCACACGGTAGGTGGGCAGTGTCAAAGTTTCCTCCCCACGTACCAACCCCGCTCGCGCTTCCAGATAGAAGCACACCACGGAGATGGAATGTGACCTGGTTGTCGTCTGACCCTCCGATGCCCGGACAGGATTCGGTCACATGTATTACCAGATTTACCGAATCTATCGGATCATCGAAATCGGCACGCAGCGGTCTTGATCCGTTTCTGTCGACACGTATCTCCCAGAGCGCTTCTGTAGTCGGTGAAGAGACCCCACGGAGGACGTAACCCTTCAGAGGCCGTCCGTCCGTGGCCTGGGTTATCTGTAACGACTCGGTCTCAATGAGGGCGGCTGGAATCTTCTCAATCGGGAGAGTGAAACGATCATCAGAACCTTCTGATTCACCAGCATCAGGAACAAGTAATGACGTAGCGTATGGATAGTGCCCGGGAGCGTTGATCACCGTCGATGTCGTGCCGGGAGGGACGTTGAATGATGTGATGCCGGTGGAACCGGTGGCAAGCTCAGTGCCAAGCGGTAAGAGTGTTATTGCGGCACCCGGTACGGGTTTGCCTTCCGAGAACGCGCTAACGATGAGCATGTCAAGCCGTGTCGTTGGCTCCATATAAAAATCATGCGTGCCGTTGAAGGCACGGACCGGTCCGTTGGAACCGCTATTGATTAGGGTCTGATATCCGGGGCTCGCAACGGTAAAGAAACGTTCTCCATCGTCCCAGAACCACCCTACGAGGTCGGCTCCATCTTTGTCGTCAGGGATCTGAAACTCCGTTTGGTACTGACCATTTGGGCCGGTCGGCGCAGTTACCTCAAAGTTTTTGATGAAACTTGTGCAACTCTTCAAGCAGTACTCGGTCAGGACAGCGATAGCGACGGTCACGTCCGCATCTGTCAAAGGTTCGCCGGTGGACGCGCTATAGACGAATCCCGTCGCCTGGATATAGCCAGACGAACTCGCGCTGATACCACCGTCCAGGCTGCATTCCACCGGTCGCGGCGTATCTACACAGTTGAACGACAGGTCTAGTGTCTCTGTAGTTCCACCGACGCTGGTCCAGAAGTGATCAAAGCATCCGAGCGTGCCGGGGGTCTCCGGGCAGATGCGAGCTCGGTATTCACCCGGTCGGGCGCGTAGGGAAACCCTATTCACCACTTCGATGGTATCGACACCTTCCAAGAAACTCGCGTCGTACACGTCCATAGTCCGGATGTTCTGTAGGCTTTCCAACGTACCGATAGCGGCAGTCTTGATACCGTGTTTGTCCCTCACAGCGATAGAAATATCGAGGAAACCTCCGGCGGCCAACCTCGGAAACGTCCGCACCAGGCTGAACGCTCCCTCGGCTTCCGCGAGGATCAAGGTGTCTACCAGGGGCAGATAATCTGGATGCGATAATCGAATTTCGTACACCGTTGGTACGACCACCCCATTGAGAACCGTCAATGGGAGATTTTCGATTGTGAAAACGCCTCGTTCGTCCGTAGATGCCGGGTACAGTTTGTCCTCGTGTTGAAGGACCACACTGGTCCCTGCAACCGCAAACGGCGCATCTACTAGGTTTGTCAAATCCTGGTACATCGTTCCTGTGATTTGACCGACCACGGCGGTTGTCGCCGTTTCCAGACGGAAGTCGTTAACCACCGGTGCGGAACCGATAGTTACCTCTGCACTCGTGGTCAGGTGACCGTCTGCTGTGATTACAAAAGAGTAGGTGCCCGGGGGTAGGGGGAGCACAAAATTGCCGTACCGGTCCGAAATGACCGACGAAGAGGGAGGAGAAAAAACTACCGATCCGAAGCGCGCTGAAGTTATCGATATCCGGGCGTCTGAAAGCTGGACGGGCAGGTAGCTGAACGACTCATGCACGTCGGTAAGCGGCAAGGTGGCTGCGTTTCGCTGCAATGTCCCAATACGCGTCTGCCCTGCGACATCTCCGCCACGCACGAAGCCATGAATACCTCCAAATATGGCTGGGAGGTCTGCGTCGAGGGTGTGTGATTCACCACGTCCCAGTTGAAGTGTTCTGTACAGAGGGTATAGGTCGGCGCGATCGTTCGCGACCACCATGGCCGGCGTAGGAGTCCATACGTCATAGGTGCCGGCCGGCAAGCCGCCAACAGCAACCGATCCATCAGGCCCGGTGACAACATCAACCTGAACGTTTTCTGCTGATGTGCCTACAGCGCCCCTGACCCTGACGAGGATGTCGCTGACGCCGATGCCGTCGTACGTTGATGAAGTCAGTGCTATGCGGAGCGATGCGCCGTCCACGACTAGATCGAAATCTAGATTCAATTCAATACCATCGGATAGTTTTACAAACGAGTCTGTATTGATATAGCCGGGTGCATTTGCCTCGATGCGATAGGTGCCCGGTGGCAAATTTGTCAGCGCGTAGGCTCCATCGATTTCGACCCGTGATACAGCAACGGCACGTAAAGGTTTTGCAGATGTCTCATCTTCTTTATCAAGATTTATCGCCCGGACACTTGCTCCGACAGGCAACCTGGTCCCGTTTGGCCCCGTTCCAGTTACTCGTCCGTTGATAAACGAAGGGACAGTTCGTAGGAAAACCTCCCATCCCATATCACTGGCGACATTTAGCTGCTCCGCGTGTACCGGGTAGCCGCCCGCGTCGACTGACAGTTGATATCGCCCCTGGGGCAGGGCGGGGATCATGTATGCGCCGAACTCATCGGAGGTGGCGATAACGGTGGAGATCACGTTTTGGACATTTGTCGCGGTGATTGATGCGCCTCGCACGGGATCCCCGGAATCACGGTTGGTAATACGACCAACAATGTCGAACACGCGCCTGCTGAGGGCATCGCCACTGACGACGAGCGCGAGGTCCAACCGGGTCCAAGTCTCGGATTCGATCTCGGCCGTGGATGATTCCACGTTGTATCCGCTGATGTTCAAACTGTGAGAACCGGGATCAACACCGTCGATACGGTAGAAGCCGAACGCATCAGAAATTCCGTGTGCGCCGTCTTCGCCTTCCCTGACGGTTATGCCCCTGAGTGGCTGGCCGTCCTCGGCGTCCACGATAAATCCAGAAATCGTGTGGTCCCGGTCGGGGTCGTTAAACATGGAGGCGCCGGCCCGAGGCGGCGCGACGACGACTGGACCAGCAGTGGCCGTTACAGGTTCGAAGGTTGCCGTGGGGCCGGGAGTGGATTGCTCTGGAACCGGGGTCGAAGTCGACTCGGGCGACGTTTCATCGCCACCGGAACATCCGGCAATGATTAAGGCTGTGGCAAGGATCGAAGACAATGCAGACAGCTGGAGTAACTTGCGCGTTATCAACTGTCCTCGCAGTCGTAGGATGACCTGTCCGACTTGCATACCAAATTAGGAAAAGTCTGCAAGAGTGGCGGACAAAAATATATGGCCCGAAGTTTGATGCAGGCCAGAGGGTCGACCGTATAACTCTACGCGGACGAGGGATTGGACCCTTAGGGACGCGTAAACACGTTACGACCGATTTCGGCCGTAACGTGT